>NZ_JBHUBT010000025.1:0-1633 GCF_042788715.1 Arthrobacter sp. NPDC056886 | reverse complement strand
GCCACCCCGTGGTGTGGTCTGGTTTTTACAGCTGGTTTCAAATTTTGTGCATTGTGTGTTTCCCGTTTTCCCGGGGGCGCATGGTGTGTCTGTTTTACTTCAACGGAGAGTTTGATCCTGGCTCAGGATGAACGCTGGCGGCGTGCTTAACACATGCAAGTCGAACGATGACCCGGTGCTTGCACCGGTGATTAGTGGCGAACGGGTGAGTAACACGTGAGTAACCTGCCCTTAACTCTGGGATAAGCCTGGGAAACTGGGTCTAATACCGGATATGACTCCTCATCGCATGGTGGGGGGTGGAAAGCTTTATTGTGGTTTTGGATGGACTCGCGGCCTATCAGCTTGTTGGTGAGGTAATGGCTCACCAAGGCGACGACGGGTAGCCGGCCTGAGAGGGTGACCGGCCACACTGGGACTGAGACACGGCCCAGACTCCTACGGGAGGCAGCAGTGGGGAATATTGCACAATGGGCGCAAGCCTGATGCAGCGACGCCGCGTGAGGGATGACGGCCTTCGGGTTGTAAACCTCTTTCAGTAGGGAAGAAGCGAAAGTGACGGTACCTGCAGAAGAAGCGCCGGCTAACTACGTGCCAGCAGCCGCGGTAATACGTAGGGCGCAAGCGTTATCCGGAATTATTGGGCGTAAAGAGCTCGTAGGCGGTTTGTCGCGTCTGCCGTGAAAGTCCGGGGCTCAACTCCGGATCTGCGGTGGGTACGGGCAGACTAGAGTGATGTAGGGGAGACTGGAATTCCTGGTGTAGCGGTGAAATGCGCAGATATCAGGAGGAACACCGATGGCGAAGGCAGGTCTCTGGGCATTAACTGACGCTGAGGAGCGAAAGCATGGGGAGCGAACAGGATTAGATACCCTGGTAGTCCATGCCGTAAACGTTGGGCACTAGGTGTGGGGGACATTCCACGTTTTCCGCGCCGTAGCTAACGCATTAAGTGCCCCGCCTGGGGAGTACGGCCGCAAGGCTAAAACTCAAAGGAATTGACGGGGGCCCGCACAAGCGGCGGAGCATGCGGATTAATTCGATGCAACGCGAAGAACCTTACCAAGGCTTGACATGGGCCGGACCGGGCTGGAAACAGTCCTTCCCCTTTGGGGCCGGTTCACAGGTGGTGCATGGTTGTCGTCAGCTCGTGTCGTGAGATGTTGGGTTAAGTCCCGCAACGAGCGCAACCCTCGTTCCATGTTGCCAGCGCGTAATGGCGGGGACTCATGGGAGACTGCCGGGGTCAACTCGGAGGAAGGTGGGGACGACGTCAAATCATCATGCCCCTTATGTCTTGGGCTTCACGCATGCTACAATGGCCGGTACAAAGGGTTGCGATACTGTGAGGTGGAGCTAATCCCAAAAAGCCGGTCTCAGTTCGGATTGGGGTCTGCAACTCGACCCCATGAAGTCGGAGTCGCTAGTAATCGCAGATCAGCAACGCTGCGGTGAATACGTTCCCGGGCCTTGTACACACCGCCCGTCAAGTCACGAAAGTTGGTAACACCCGAAGCCGGTGGCCTAACCCCTTGTGGGAGGGAGCTGTCGAAGGTGGGACTGGCGATTGGGACTAAGTCGTAACAAGGTAGCCGTACCGGAAGGTGCGGCTGGATCACCTCCTTTCTAAGGA
>NZ_JBHUBT010000023.1:0-2482 GCF_042788715.1 Arthrobacter sp. NPDC056886 | reverse complement strand
CACCGCCGGAACACCATTAACGGTCGAGGACCCCCAACACAGGTTGGGGGTCCTCCCGCATTTAACCCAAAAACACCCGCAGGCTCCCGGCCACGTTGGGGGCCCGGGCGTCGCCGAGCCGGCCAATGGTGTCGAGGTCTTCCGAGGATGGAGGTTCCTACGCCGCCCATCTGGAAGACCCCGACGTGCCTGACGCTACCTTCGGCTGCCCTGACCTGACCACGTTCTGCCGCTTGGACGATCGCCGCCTACCGGCACCCCGACCCAGCCGCGGGCCGCGGCTGATGGTCAAGCTGGTCGAGTCGCTCAGCGCCGGCGTTCCCAGGCCGCTGGTCGAGATCGTCAAGCTCGGCCGCTCCCTGAGCAAGCGAGTCGCTGACGTACTGGCCTACTTCGACCGGCCCGGCACCAGCAACGGTCCAACCGAAGCGATCAACGGCCGCCTGGAGCACCTGCGCGGCTCCGCCCGCGGCTTCCGCAACCTCACCCAACTACATCGTCCGGTCCCTACTCGAGACAGGCGGATTCAGACCCCGACTACACCCTGCATTGGCGAAGATCCGCTCATACTGGGGTGGGGCGGACAAAGCTACGACGGAACCGGCAGGCAGTGATCTTGAGTTGAACTTGCCGCAGGTGAGGTGCTGGGGCGGATCGGCGTCGGCTCGACCAGGGACAGCGATGCGCAATCGCAGCCGGAGGTCCGATCTTGTGTCACCGTTCGCAGTGGATTTCTTCGCGTACCCGCTCAGATCGGTCAACGGCGTACCTGATAGCGCAGGTGAAGCACCCGGTTGCCCTGAATGACCACGTCAGGATCCTCCAACAGGTGTTGCGCGTGGACCGACCCGAAGTAGCGCTTGCCGGACCCGAACACGACGGGTACGACGTCCATGCGCACCTCGTCGATCAGGCCCGCGGCAAGCACCTGGCCACCGACGTCGCCAGCAGCCACCTCGACCATGCGTTCACCGGCCAGCTCCTGCGCCCTGGCCACGGCTGCCTCGACGCCGTCGACGAAGTGAAACGGCGCTTCCGGCTCCCAGCCCTCAGGCTCCGGCCGGTGCGTCACGACGACCACGTGGTCGATCCCGCCCGGAGGCTTCCCGTCCCAGCCGTCCGTCATGTCGAAGACGTGGCGGCCGACGACGGTCGCTCCGATCTGGTCCCAGTACGGCCGGGTGTAGTCGTAGGACGTCTGCGACACCTTCAACTCGCCGCTCTCGTCCAACGGCACGTCACCGCTGGTCAACCAGTCGAACAGGGGTCCGGGCTGGTCGTTCTCGTCCGCGATGAAGCCGTCCACCGACACCGAGCTGTACATGACTACCTTGCCCATGAGGCGCTCCTCTGCGTTGGGATGCCCCTACATTAGCGTGTCGTGAAGTGTCGCTCCTGTGAGAAATCAATCGGCCGGCAGCGGCCAGCTGTCCAGCGCGTGGCCGGGATGTTCGCGCAGGAACTGCCTCCGGACTTCGACGTACCGGGTCGGCGTGAGCCTGGTGAACGCCCGGAACTCGTGGCCGAAGTGGCCCTGGTCGAAGTAGCCTGCGCCACCGGCGAGGTCGTCCCAGTCGATCGGTGCGAGGGGTTGATAGCGAACACGGTGGCGGCGAAGCGGTAGGTGCGGGCCAGCGGCTTCGGCGTGACGCCGATGAGCTCCTCGGACCGCTGTGCCAGATGAGTGCTGCTGACGCCGGCCGCCACGCTCAGGTCGCCCATCGCCACCGCCCCGCTGGTCGCCGCGATGACACTGCTCGAATGGCGGACCAGCCCCAGGCCGGCGGCCTCGCACAGCCGTCGCATTAGCTTCTCCTCGAGCAGCGTCAGCATCTCGTGCGGTCCGTCCGCCGTGGCCAGCCGGTATCGCAGCTCAGCAATGGCGGCCCGGCCCCAAACCTGCTCTACCGTCACCGGCCAGTCACACAGCTCGTCCGCGGGCGTCGGCAGGAACGGCGCCAGCCACCACGGCTTGAAGTGCACGCCGACGGACCGGGTCCGGAGTGGGGGACGCATGGTCCGATTCGCCCGGGAGGAGCGATTCGGCTGCCTCGAGGCCGGATAATTCGAGTACGGCGGCGTCCGGGGTCACTTGGTCCCCCGCCCTGAGCACCAGGACGTCGTCGCGGACGACGTCGGTTGTAGCGCGGTTGCCGGCCGCGTTCGCCGCAGTCCGGGACCTCTTAGTGCGAAAGACCTTGGAGGCCAACCGGGATGCAAGTATGTGGGCAAGCTTCGTCTCTGGCGCCGGCGGGCTGCCTTCACCTTCCAGATGGTAGCGGCCGCGATGCCAGGATGTGATGGAGACTACAGGGCGTGCAGGCCGAGCCGGGGTGCCGTTTGGGGGTCCGAAGCCTCGTTCTGCCGCGGATTCCCGGGGCTGCGGAGCGGTGGGAGCGTGGCCGGGGGTGGAGTTGCGGTGGGGCTTGGGTGGGTGTATTGTTTTCTAAGTCGCCGAGAGGGAGACCAGCGGAAAGCTGGG
>NZ_JBHUBT010000022.1:1696-3298 GCF_042788715.1 Arthrobacter sp. NPDC056886 | reverse complement strand
TGGTGTGAACGTCTTTTGAATCCGTTCACGGAAGGGGTGTGTGGTGTAAGTTATCGGCCTATTAGTACCGGTCAGCTTCACGAGTCGTTAGTCCTCGCTTCCACATCCGGCCTATCAACCCAGTGGTCTGGCTGGGGGCCTCTCACACACAAGGTGTATGGAAATCTCATCTCGAAGCGAGCTTCCCGCTTAGATGCTTTCAGCGGTTATCCCATCCGAACGTAGCTAATCAGCGGTGCACTTGGCAGTACAACTGACACACCAGAGGTTCGTCCGTCCCGGTCCTCTCGTACTAAGGACAGCCCTTCTCAAATTTCCTGCGCGCGCAGCGGATAGGGACCGAACTGTCTCACGACGTTCTAAACCCAGCTCGCGTACCGCTTTAATGGGCGAACAGCCCAACCCTTGGGACCTACTCCAGCCCCAGGATGCGACGAGCCGACATCGAGGTGCCAAACCATGCCGTCGATATGGACTCTTGGGCAAGATCAGCCTGTTATCCCCGAGGTACCTTTTATCCGTTGAGCGACGGCCATTCCACAATGTACCGCCGGATCACTAGTCCCGACTTTCGTCCCTGCTCGAGATGTCTCTCTCACAGTCAAGCTCCCTTGTGCACTTACACTCGACACCTGATTGCCAACCAGGCTGAGGGAACCTTTGGGCGCCTCCGTTACTTTTTAGGAGGCAACCGCCCCAGTTAAACTACCCATCAGGCACTGTCCCTGACCCGGATTACGGGCCGAAGTTAGATGTCCAAAGTGACCAGAGTGGTATTTCAACGATGACTCCACCCGAACTGGCGTCCGGGCTTCAACGTCTCCCACCTATCCTACACAAGCCACTCCGAACACCAATACCAAACTATAGTAAAGGTCTCGGGGTCTTTCCGTCCTGCTGCGCGTAACGAGCATCTTTACTCGTACTGCAATTTCGCCGAGTTTATGGTTGAGACAGCGGGGAAGTCGTTACTCCATTCGTGCAGGTCGGAACTTACCCGACAAGGAATTTCGCTACCTTAGGATGGTTATAGTTACCACCGCCGTTTACTGGGGCTTAAATTCTCAGCTTCGCCTTGCGGCTAACCGGTCCTCTTAACCTTCCAGCACCGGGCAGGAGTCAGTCCGTATACATCGTCTTGCGACTTCGCACGGACCTGTGTTTTTAGTAAACAGTCGCTTCCCCCTGGTCTCTGCGGCCCCGATCCCCTCCCACCAGCAAGTGGTGTTCAAGGTTGGGGCCCCCCTTCTCCCGAAGTTACGGGGGCATTTTGCCGAGTTCCTTAACCATAATTCTCTCGATCGCCTTAGTATTCTCTACCTGATCACCTGTGTCGGTTTGGGGTACGGGCGGCTAAAACCTCGCGTCGATGCTTTTCTCGGCAGCATAGGATCACCGAATCCCCCCATACGGGGGTCCCGTCAGATCTCAGGCATCATGAACGGCGGATTTGCCTACCGTTCGCCCTACATCCTTAGACCGGGACAACCATCGCCCGGCTCGGCTACCTTCCTGCGTCACACCTGTTAATACGCTTGCCTCCCAGGATCAGGTCCCGCGCTCCACCAAAACCCTTCCACCACAAGGGCGGTCAGGCAGGTT
>NZ_JBHUBT010000022.1:0-1600 GCF_042788715.1 Arthrobacter sp. NPDC056886 | reverse complement strand
GCTTCGGGCGGTTAGTGTCCCCTGTTCAGCATGGGCGGTTTTTCGCCGGTACGGGAATATCAACCCGTTGTCCATCGACTACGCCTGTCGGCCTCGCCTTAGGTCCCGACTTACCCAGGGCAGATTAGCTTGACCCTGGAACCCTTGATCATCCGGCGGACGGGTTTCTCACCCGTCTTTCGCTACTCATGCCTGCATTCTCACTCGTGTAGGCTCCACCGCTGGTTTCCACCGCGACTTCACTGCCCACACGACGCTCCCCTACCACTCCAGACGCCTGAACCACAAGGGCTTGGCTAATGTCTGAAATCCACAACTTCGGCGGTGTACTTGAGCCCCGCTACATTGTCGGCGCGGAATCACTTGACCAGTGAGCTATTACGCACTCTTTTAAGGATGGCTGCTTCTAAGCCAACCTCCTGGTTGTCTTCGCAACTCCACATCCTTTCCCACTTAGCACACGCTTAGGGGCCTTAGTTGGTGGTCTGGGCTGTTTCCCTCTCGACTATGAAGCTTATCCCCCACAGTCTCACTGCTGCGCTCTCACTTACCGGCATTCGGAGTTTGGCTGACGTCAGTAACCTTGTAGGGCCCATTAGCCATCCAGTAGCTCTACCTCCGGTAAGAAACACGCAACGCTGCACCTAAATGCATTTCGGGGAGAACCAGCTATCACGAAGTTTGATTGGCCTTTCACCCCTACCCACAGCTCATCCCCTCCATTTTCAACTGAAGTGGGTTCGGTCCTCCACGACGTCTTACCGTCGCTTCAACCTGGCCATGGGTAGATCACTTCGCTTCGGGTCTAGATCACGCCACTGCAACGCCCTATTCAGACTCGCTTTCGCTACGGCTTCCCCACACGGGTTAACCTCGCGACGTAACACTAACTCGCAGGCTCATTCTTCAAAAGGCACGCCGTCACAACTACTATGCGATTGCTCGCGGTTGCTCCGACGGATTGTAAGCACACGGTTTCAGGTACTGTTTCACTCCCCTCCCGGGGTACTTTTCACCTTTCCCTCACGGTACTGGTCCGCTATCGGTCATTAGGGAGTATTTAGGCTTATCAGGTGGTCCTGACAGATTCGCACGGGATTTCTCGGGCCCCGTGCTACTTGGGATACTTCACCAGGCGGTGCACAACATTTCGGTTACGGGGCTCACACCCTCTACGGCCGGCCTTTCAAGACCGTTCACCTATGCCTGCACCCTCACCTTCCCAGCCCGGCAGAGCTGGAGTGGGAAGTCCCACAACCCCGACCATGCAACGCCCGCCGGCTATCACACATGGAACGGTTTAGCCTGATCCGCGTTCGCTCGCCACTACTGACGGAATCACTATTGTTTTCTCTTCCTGCGGGTACTGAGATGTTTCACTTCCCCGCGTTCCCTCCACGCACCCTATGTGTTCAGATGCGGGTCACCAGATCACTCGCGCGTCTGGCGGGGTTTCCCCATTCGGACACCCTGGGATCACAGTCCGGTTATCGACTCCCCCAGGCTTATCGCAGATTCCTACGTCCTTCTTCGGCTCCTAATGCCAAGGCATCCACCGTGTGCTCTTAAAAACTTGACCACAAAAGATCAAGGAGTAATT
>NZ_JBHUBT010000021.1:0-3417 GCF_042788715.1 Arthrobacter sp. NPDC056886 | reverse complement strand
GGTTATGAGCCCGACGAGCTACCGAACTGCTCCACCCCGCGATGATAAAATTTTAGAAAAGCTTGGCGGCGTCCTACTCTCACAGGGGGAAACCCCCGACTACCATCGGCGCTGAAGAGCTTAACTTCCGTGTTCGGTATGGGAACGGGTGTGACCTCTTCGCTATCGCCACCAAACAAATTGAGAGTGTTCTCTCAAAACTAGATAACAGGTGTGACATCATTCAAAAATATGGTTAAGTCCTCGATCGATTAGTATCTGTCAGCTCCATGTGTCGCCACACTTCCACCTCAGACCTATCAACCTGATCATCTTTCAGGGATCTTACTTCCTTGCGGAATGGGAAATCTCATCTTGAGGGGGGCTTCATGCTTAGATGCTTTCAGCACTTATCCCGTCCGCACATAGCTACCCAGCGATGCCCTTGGCAGAACAACTGGTACACCAGCGGTGCGTCCATCCCGGTCCTCTCGTACTAAGGACAGCTCCTCTCAAATTTCCTGCGCCCGCGACGGATAGGGACCGAACTGTCTCACGACGTTCTGAACCCAGCTCGCGTACCGCTTTAATGGGCGAACAGCCCAACCCTTGGGACCGACTACAGCCCCAGGATGCGATGAGCCGACATCGAGGTGCCAAACCTCCCCGTCGATGTGGACTCTTGGGGGAGATAAGCCTGTTATCCCCGGGGTAGCTTTTATCCGTTGAGCGATGGCCCTTCCATGCGGAACCACCGGATCACTAAGCCCGACTTTCGTCCCTGCTCGACTTGTAGGTCTCGCAGTCAAGCTCCCTTGTGCCTTTACACTCTGCGAATGATTTCCAACCATTCTGAGGGAACCTTTGGGCGCCTCCGTTACCTTTTAGGAGGCGACCGCCCCAGTCAAACTGCCCACCTGACACTGTCTCCCCGCCCGATAAGGGCGGCGGGTTAGAAGGTCAATACAGCCAGGGTAGTATCCCACCGATGCCTCCACCGAAGCTGGCGCTCCGGTTTCCAAGGCTCCTACCTATCCTGTACAAGCTGTACCAACATTCAATATCAGGCTGCAGTAAAGCTCCACGGGGTCTTTCCGTCCTGTCGCGGGTAACCTGCATCTTCACAGGTACTATAATTTCACCGAGTCTCTCGTTGAGACAGTGCCCAGATCGTTGCGCCTTTCGTGCGGGTCGGAACTTACCCGACAAGGAATTTCGCTACCTTAGGACCGTTATAGTTACGGCCGCCGTTTACTGGGGCTTCAATTCGCACCTTCGCTTACGCTAAGCGCTCCTCTTAACCTTCCAGCACCGGGCAGGCGTCAGCCCCTATACTTCGCCTTACGGCTTCGCAGAGACCTGTGTTTTTGCTAAACAGTCGCCTGGGCCTATTCACTGCGGCTCTCTCGGGCTTGCACCCTAACAGAGCACCCCTTCTCCCGAAGTTACGGGGTCATTTTGCCGAGTTCCTTAACGAGAGTTCTCTCGATCACCTTAGGATTCTCTCCTCGCCTACCTGTGTCGGTTTGCGGTACGGGCACCTCTCACCTCGCTAGAGGCTTTTCTTGGCAGTGTGGAATCAGGAACTTCGCTACTATATTTCGCTCGCCATCACAGCTCAGCCTTCACGGGAAACGGATTTGCCTATTTCCCAGCCTAACTGCTTGGACGCGGATATCCAATACCGCGCTTACCCTATCCTCCTGCGTCCCCCCATTGCTCAAATGGTGAGGAGGTGGTACAGGAATATCAACCTGTTGTCCATCGCCTACGCCTTTCGGCCTCGGCTTAGGTCCCGACTAACCCTGAGCGGACGAGCCTTCCTCAGGAAACCTTAGGCATTCGGTGGAGGGGATTCTCACCCCTCTTTCGCTACTCATACCGGCATTCTCACTTCTAAGCGCTCCACCAGTCCTTCCGGTCTGGCTTCACAGCCCTTAGAACGCTCTCCTACCACTGTTCGAAGAACAGTCCGCAGCTTCGGTGATACGTTTAGCCCCGGTACATTTTCGGCGCAGAGTCACTCGACCAGTGAGCTATTACGCACTCTTTAAATGGTGGCTGCTTCTAAGCCAACATCCTGGTTGTCTAAGCAACTCCACATCCTTTTCCACTTAACGTATACTTTGGGACCTTAGCTGGCGGTCTGGGCTGTTTCCCTTTCGACTACGGATCTTATCACTCGCAGTCTGACTCCCAAGGATAAGTCATTGGCATTCGGAGTTTGACTGAATTCGGTAACCCGGTAGGGGCCCCTAGTCCAATCAGTGCTCTACCTCCAAGACTCTTACCTTGAGGCTAGCCCTAAAGCTATTTCGGAGAGAACCAGCTATCTCCAGGTTCGATTGGCATTTCACCCCTACCCACACCTCATCCCCGCACTTTTCAACGTGCGTGGGTTCGGGCCTCCATTCAGTGTTACCTGAACTTCACCCTGGACATGGGTAGATCACCTGGTTTCGGGTCTACGACCACGTACTCATTCGCCCTATTCAGACTCGCTTTCGCTGCGGCTCCGCATCTTCTGCTTAACCTTGCACGGGATCGTAACTCGCCGGTTCATTCTACAAAAGGCACGCCATCACCCGTTAACGGGCTCTGACTACTTGTAGGCACACGGTTTCAGGATCTCTTTCACTCCCCTTCCGGGGTGCTTTTCACCTTTCCCTCACGGTACTGGTTCACTATCGGTCACTAGGGAGTATTTAGCCTTGGGAGATGGTCCTCCCGGATTCCGACGGAATTTCACGTGTTCCGCCGTACTCAGGATCCACTCAGGAGAGAACGAAGTTTTGACTACAGGGCTGTTACCTCCTATGGCGGGCCTTTCCAGACCTCTTCATCTACCTCGTTCCTTTGTAACTCCGTATAGAGTGTCCTACAACCCCAAGAGGCAAGCCTCTTGGTTTGGGCTAGTTCCGTTTCGCTCGCCGCTACTCAGGAAATCGCATTTGCTTTCTCTTCCTCCAGGTACTTAGATGTTTCAGTTCCCCGGGTCTGCCTTCCATACCCTATGTATTCAGATATGGATACCACTCCATTACGAGTGGTGGGTTTCCCCATTCGGAAATCTCCGGATCAAAGCTTGCTTACAGCTCCCCGAAGCATATCGGTGTTCGTCCCGTCCTTCATCGGCTCCTAGTGCCAAGGCATCCACCGTGCGCCCTTTCTAACTTAACCGTTAAAAAGAATCACTACGTGATATCTTGCATTACTAATTGAATGTGATGTCTACTGTTATCTAGTTTTCAAAGAACACGTTTCGAAGGAATGATCCTTCAAAACTAAACAAGACAGGGAACGTTCTGTTTATAAGACCCAAGGTCTTATATTCCGTATAATATCCTTAGAAAGGAGGTGATCCAGCCGCACCTTCCGGTACGGCTACCTTGTTACGACTTAGTCCCAATCGCCAGTCCCACCTTCGACAGCTCCCTC
>NZ_JBHUBT010000020.1:0-14601 GCF_042788715.1 Arthrobacter sp. NPDC056886 | reverse complement strand
CCTTTGAAAGGTGGCCGGCCCGCGCTTTCTGCTGCCGGTGCGTAGCCTGCTAGCCCTCGTTGATCTTCAGCGAGGTAATCATGCGTTTCGCGTTCACGTACTCCGGGGTCTGCATGTAGGCCCGGGCTGCGTCCAGCGAGGGGAACGTCTTGGCTCCCTTGTGCGTGGGATCATCCTCCGAGCCCCCTGCCCGGACCAGGAAAGCGTCGGCGAAGGAGAATAGCGGTGACTCGGGCGGTCCGGTGACTACGTTGTAGAACATGCAGGTGGTGCCGTTCTGACCGGCAGGGGTATCGGTTAGCCCGTAGGACGCCGTGACGCGGTCCTTTTCCTGGAGTGCCCGGAAGGCAAACTTCGGCGTGACAGAGCCCTTGGCGGGCTGGTGCGGGAGATCCACTTCGGCCGAATCAAGCACCGTGTAGGGAACGGCGCCCTGGCACGCGCCGCCAATCCCACCGGACGGGCCGAAGTGCAGGGACGCCACCACCACAGCAGATTCATTCGCAACGTCAACATCAACTCCACCGGAACCCCCGGAGACGTCGGTGACACGCCAGGCGGCCGGGTAGTCGAAACTGACCTTCGAATCGGCGCTGGTGAAGGTCAGCCAGGCCCCGGTGGACGGTGACGGGGTTGCCGGAGCGGCCGATGCGGACGACGACGGCGACACGGGCGCCGACGTTGCAACGTCCGGCGACGGCGTCGCCGTAACGGCAGTGGACGCTGTCGGTGTCGTTACTGCGGCCGTCGAGTCAGCCGCCGGAGTCCGGTCAGCGGACCCCATGTTTCCGGCCACGGCAACGCCGCCAGCGACGGCCGCCACGGCGAGGGCAACGACGGCGGCCGCCCACGGCCAGCGCCGGCGTGCCCCGACGTCCTTGGACGGCCCGTCGTCCCAGCGATCCCCGCCCGGAAGGTCGTGATTGTTAGAGTCCATGCCTTGCCCCCAAAAATGGCCCGTGTGCCGCTCGCAGGTGTGCGATGGAAATGCGTAGATCGCCGCGGCGCGACGTTCGAACCCTAGGCTACCGGTCAGGCCGCGGCATTGTCCGCAACACGATTTCGAGTCGCGGAAATCGGCGGCGCGGAAGCCCCGTTCACCGCTGCGTGGTGGGATACCGGACCGACGCGACGGTCTCGTTGTCCTCGTTGAGGACCACGACGACGTCGATCCTTCCGCCTGCCAGGGCCGGGGGCAGCCAGTGCGCCGCATCCTGCCACATCCGCTCCAGCGGCAACGACGCTGAGTCGAACCACTCGGGCGTGATTTCCGGGCTCTCGGCAGGTTCGCCGTCCCACCGCCGGGTGGTGAAGAGCCGGCACGACATGTTCCACTGGGGCCGGGCGGGGAAGATGAACTCGACGAGGCCGGCGTGGGCCAGGTCCTCTTGGAGCACCACGATGCCGGCCTCTTCCCAGACTTCGCGCACCACGGCCTCGGCGTCGCTCTCCCCCGGTTCCACGTGGCCGCCGATACCCACGATCTTCCCGATGCCGAAACCGGTCCTCTTCAGGCCCAGCAGCACCTCAGTGCCGGTCTCCGCGTCACGGAGCGGGAAGCAGAGAGTGACTGGCGTGAGCTTCATGTGCTCAACCCTATAGCTGCCGCGGGCTACCGACGCTATCTGGCTGCCGGACAATAGCCCACAAGCATTGGCCGCAGTTCGACTGGAGTCCCCTTGCCGGCGAATTCTTTGTCCATGGCCTGCTGCGGCGTGAGTCGCTGGCCTTTTGCGAGACATCATTGTTCAGCGCGTGGAACCTACAACTGGATACGCTGGACCATTCCTGCCCGAAGTCGCTGAGGAAGCGTCCGTTCCGCGGTTTGGCCCCGCTCCGGCAGGGTCCAGGCCGGCGGTTTCGTCGACGATGATCCGGGCGTGCTGCCAGGAGATCGTCCCGGCCTGCAGGGCGGCCAGGGTCAGCGGCAGCGGCGTGGTCAATGCCCGGGACTCGGCCAAGAGGGCGCCGGCGGTCCGCTCGCTGACGGTCAGGACACAGGCGACCTCGGCGACCAGCGCCAGCCCAAACGCGGTGCGGTCCTGCGCGGAAGCCGCCGGCGGCACCAGGGCACCGGTTGCCTGCGCGTAGCCGGCGGCCAGCCTCACCTTGGCCGCCGCGGTCCGGGCCTCGAGCCGGGCGACCTCGGCGAGCCCGTCCAGGTAACCGTCCGCCAGGCTTCGCAGCGGATCGGCGTCCCGCCAAAGATCAGACGCGGGCAGATTGGCTCCGGACGGACCACCGCTTTCCGCCGCGGCGCTGGCGCTCGTGAAAGCGGCGAGCCTGGCAGCGGAAGCGGCGACAGCCTCCACGGCCGCCCTGCTTGCCGCACTCCACGCCGCGCTGCTTTCCATACCCCAAGCAAATCACGAGGCAGTGACAATTTTTGGCGAACCGGCCGCGGTGCAGCGCGACGCCGGCCCTGACTTCATAGCGCCGTCGGTCGAGGTCACGCGGCCAAATGCGCTGCTGCACGCCTTTCACCATGGGCCCGGGACGTACGACCGACTCTGGCTGACGTGGCCCTTGTCAGCTGGCCGGATCATGCTGGAACTGCCGGACCTCTTGCGAGCAGCGGCAAGCGACGGCGATCTTCGCGGCCCACTCAAGTGCCGCCTCCCGCGAGGGCAGCTCGAGAACGGTGTAGCCGCCGTTGGGCACCTTGTGGCCTGGGTGCGTGCCCTCGGTGACGGTGCCGTCACCGGCCACGAGCACCGGGTCTACGTCCTCATCGATCCCGCCGCCGAAGACGTACACGCCCGCCGCCTTGGCCTCATCGATGACGGCATGCGAGGCTTCGACCACCGCCTCGAAGTCCTCCTGGGGAAACACCATGGCCTCACCGGGGAACGAGATCAGGTACTTCGTCATTCGAGGACTCCTCTGCTCGGGCGGCGCCATCCGTCGGCTCGTCTCTGCGGCACCGCTCTGGTGCCCAGCTCGATTATGGCTCCGGCGCCCGACAAGGAGTCAAGGTAGAGCGCCGCGACCGACCCGCAGTACCTGCTCGAGCGGTACCGTCTGAGAGCACGTTCTAAAACCCCGCCCGCGAGGAGGATCAGACATGGATCACGTCGACACGATCGTGACCGGCGAGGGGGTTAGGGGTCGGCGAGGGGGTTAGGGGTCGGCGCGGGGTTAGGGGTCGGCGAGGGGGTTGCGGGTCGGCGCGGGGGTTGCGGGTCCGAGGTCTCCAGACGAGGGAAGTTCCTACGCCATCCGTCCAAGAGGCCTCGATGTTGTCGACGCTACGCTCACGATCGCTTTCACCTGCCCTGATCTGAGAGCGGCTTAGCCTAGGGCGCGCGGGTGCGCGGCGGCGTAGATCTCCCGCAGCGTATCGGCCGTCACCTGGGTGTAGACCTGCGTGGTGGTTACCGAGGCGTGCCCCAGCAGTTCCTGGACCACCCGGACATCGGCGCCGCCCTCAAGCAGGTGGGTGGCGAAGGAGTGCCGCAGGGTGTGCGGGGAAACGTCTTTGGTGATGTTGGCCTTGTCCGCTGCCGCCTTCAAAATGGTCCAGGCGCTTTGCCGGCTGATCCTGCCGCCGCGGGCGTTGAGGAACAGGGCAGGGGTGCCCTTGCCCTTGGCGGCCAGCAGGGGCCGGCCGCGGACGAGATAGGCGTCGAGGGCACGTGCCCCGTAGGAGCCGAGCGGGACGAGGCGTTCCTTGGAGCCCTTGCCGAACAGTCGGACGATCGCCGGCCCGGCGCCTTCGCCGGCCTGATCGGGCGTGTGCAGGGAGATGTCGTCGACGTCCAGGCCCACCGCTTCGCTGATGCGGGCCCCGGTGGAATAGAGGAACTCGAGCAGCGCGCGGTCGCGCAGGCCGGTTGCTGTGTCCGTACCGGCCGCCTCGAGGATCCGGGTGACCTCGTCCACGCTGATGGCCTTGGGCAGCCGTTTGCCCGGCATGGGCGGATGGACGTCGCTGGCAGGGTCGGTGGGCGTGACGCCTTCGAGGGCCCAGAACTTGTGGAGTCCGCGCACGGCCACCACCGTCCGAGCCGCCGAGCGGATGCCCAGGGCGGAGCCGCCATCGGACCCGTCGGAGAGGGCCTGGACGAAGCCGGTGACGTCGTGCCGGGTGATCTCGGCGGGGCGCTCCCGGCCCGTGTGGGCGAGGTGCCTGGCGTAGCGGGCCAGGTCCCGGCGGTAGGCGGAGAGGGTGTTGGCCGCAAGCCCGCGTTCCACGCCCATGTGCTGCAGGTAGTCAGTTATTGCGCGGTCTATGGCTGTGAGCGGCCGGGCGGGCGGGCGTTCTGGGGCCGCAGGCTCAGCAGGGGCCGCAGGTTCAGCAGTCAGCGCATCGGTCATTGGCGCTGGCTGGGATGGGCGGGCCAGGGCGCGTCGGCCGGGCGGAGGCGTTCGAAGTTGTCGGCGCGGGCGGCGGCGGCGGCCAGCACGCCGACGACGGCGGATGGGTTGTGCAGGCGGCCGTCAAGCACCGCCTGCACGGCCTCGTCCAGCGGCGTCCAGTGCAGTTCGATCTCGGCTTCCTCGTCGGTGCGAACGTGCCGCTCGTGTCCCGGCACCTCACTCAGGCCGCGGGCCAGGTAGATGCGGATAGCTTCGCTGGAGGATCCCGGGGAGTTGAAGAAGTCTGCCAGCACGTTCCAGCGGTCCGCCACGAGGTCCGCTTCCTCTGCCAGTTCACGGGCGGCGCCGATGACGAAGTCCTCCCCCTCGACGTCCAGCAGCCCGGCGGGGATCTCCCAGAGGTCCATGCCGACGGGGTGCCGGTATTGCCGGAGCAGCAGGATGTCGCCGGCGTCGTTCATGGGGAGAACGGCAACCGCGCCGGGATGGTCGATGTAGTCCCGGACCAGGGTGTCGCCGTCGTCGTTGAGCTGGAAACTGTCGCTGACGACGTCCCAGATCCTGCCCTCGTAAACCTTCCGGGAAGACAAAAGACGGCGCGGGCTCGGCTCATCCGAAACCTGCCGTGCAGCATTGGGGGTCTCAGACATACCGGGCATCGCGCCGTCCTTTGATTCAGTTGGAAATTACTTGGATGCTGCTGCCGACGAGGGCTTGGGCGCAGCAGCCGGGGTATCGGCCTTTGCGTTGGCGCTGAGACTTGCAGAGGGCGCGGCGTCGGCCGCCCGCTGGTGCCCCAAGGCGGCCTCGATCAGGCCGGCGAACAGCGGGTGCGGGCGCGTGGGCCGCGAGCTGAGCTCGGGGTGCGCCTGCGTGGCTACGTAGTACGGGTGGACTTCGCGGGGAAGTTCCACGAACTCGACCAGCTTGCCATCGGGCGATGTTCCAGAGAACGAAAGGCCCTTGGCGGCAATCTGATCGCGGTACTTGTTGTTGACTTCGTAGCGGTGGCGGTGCCGTTCGCTGACCTTGGTGGCGCCGTAGGTCTCGGCGACGACGGAGCCTTCGTCAAGCTTGGCTTCGTACAGGCCCAGGCGCATGGTGCCGCCGAGGTCGCCCTTGCCGTCGACGATGTCCAACTGCTCCTCCATCGTGGCGATGACGGGGTACTTGGAGTCCGGCTCGAACTCGGAGGAGGATGCTCCCTCGAGGCCGACCACGTTGCGGGCATACTCGATCACCATGCACTGCAGGCCCAGGCACAGGCCCAGGACCGGGAGCTTGGTTTCACGGGCGTACTTCAGTGCGCCAAGCTTGCCTTCGAGGCCGCGGATGCCGAAGCCGCCCGGGACACAGATGGCGTCGACGCCGGCCAGGGACTGCACGGCGCCCTCGCGGGTTTCGCATTCGTCCGAGGGGACCCAGCGGATCTTGACCTTGGTGTCGTTGGCAAAGCCGCCGGCTCGCAGGGCTTCGGTGACGGACAGGTAGGCGTCTGGCAGATCGATGTACTTGCCCACGAGCGCGATTTCAACTTCGTGCTTCGGGTTGTGGACGGCGTCGAGCAGCTTGTCCCAGCTGGTCCAGTCCACATCCTTGAACGGCAGGTCCAGGGCGCGGACGATGTACGAGTCCAGGCCCTGGGAGTGCAGGGTCTTCGGGATGTCGTAGATGCTCGGTGCGTCCGGGCAGCCGATCACGGCGTCGATGTCGACGTCGCACATGCGGCCGATCTTGTCGCGCATCGGCTGCGGGACTTCGCGGTCCGACCGGATCACGATTGCCTCCGGCTGGATGCCGATGGAGCGCAGGGCGGCAACGGAGTGCTGAGTCGGCTTGGTCTTGAGCTCCTGCGACGGGCCGATGTACGGCACCAGGGATACGTGGAGGAAGAAGACATTTCCGCGGCCGATGTCCTGGCGGACCTGGCGGGCGGATTCCAGGAACGGCTGGGACTCGATGTCGCCCACCGTGCCGCCGATCTCGGTGATGATGACGTCCGGGGCGTTCTTGCCCTCGGCGGGAAGCCGCATGCGCCGCTTAATCTCATCGGTGATGTGCGGGATGACCTGGACGGTGTCGCCGAGGTATTCGCCGCGGCGTTCCTTGGCGATGACGGTCGAGTAGACCTGGCCGGTTGTGACGTTGGCCGATCCTTCGAGGTTTTCATCGAGGAAGCGCTCATAGTGGCCGATGTCCAGGTCCGTTTCGGCGCCGTCGTCAGTGACGAAGACTTCGCCGTGCTGGAAGGGGTTCATCGTGCCCGGATCCACGTTCAGATAAGGATCGAGCTTTTGCATTGTTACAGACAGACCGCGTGCCCGCAGGAGGTGGCCGAGGCTCGAAGCCGTCAGTCCCTTACCGAGCGAGGACGCTACACCACCGGTGACGAAGATGTGTTTGGTCGTCTTGGACGAGCCCGGAAACCGGGAATTTACACGAGAGTTTGATCGCTGCACCACGGGGTTTGAGCTTATCATCAATTCGGCCTTCCACGGGCTCCTTGGCGGGATTCCGATGTGATTGTTGTCCTAGCAGCGGTCCGTGCGGGAATCCTTGCGGACGTCCCCGCGGGCCTGCTCAGATTTGCGGCAGGAGTTTGGCGTCGTCGAGCAGCTCCTGGGCGTGCGCCTGGGCTGATTCCGAGTCCTCCTGGCCCGCCAGCATGCGGGCCAGCTCGCGGACGCGCTCTGACTCGTCCAGCAGCTGCACGTCGCTGGAAGTGAAGCCCGTGGCGGTAGCACCGTCGGCGCCTCGCACGGAGGTCTTGGTGACCCTGATGTGCTGGTTCGCGAACGCGGCCACCTGCGGCAGGTGGGTCACGACGAGGACCTGAACGTGCTGGGCCAGCATCGCCAGCCGACGCCCGATCTCGACGGCGGCGCGGCCGCCCACGCCGGCGTCGACTTCGTCGAAAACGAACGTCGGGACAGGATCGACGGCGGCCAGCACCACCTCGATGGCGAGCATCACCCGGGAGAGTTCACCGCCCGAGGCGCCCTTGCCCAGCGGCCGGGCCGGCGCGCCGGAATGAGGCTGCAGCAGGAATGAGATCTCATCGGCCCCGAATGGCCCCAGCTGGGCTGCGGACTCCACGTTGATGACCAGCGTGGCATCGGCCATGGCCAGCGCCTTCAGCTCGGCGCTGACCCGCGCGGAGAGGTCCTTGGCGGCCTTTGTGCGCGCCTTGCTGATCGCGGCGGCCTTCTTCCGGAGCTCGGCTTCGGCCCGGGCCACCTCGGCGTCCAGCGATTCGATCCGGGTGGAGTCGTCCTGCAGTTCCTCGTGCCGGGCCCGGGCGGCCTCGGCCCAGACCAGCACCTCGTCGATGGTCGGCGCGTACTTGCGGACCAGCTTGGCCAGCGCGGCCCGGCGGTCCTCGATCTCGGCGAGCCGCTCCGGGCCCTCCGTGTCCAGGGCGGCCTGGTAGCTGGCGAGCTCCGCGGCGATGTCGTTGAGCAGGAAGCCGACCTCGGCAAGGCGCGCCGCGGCTCCGCCCAGCTCCTCGTCGTGTTCGGCCACGTGCTCCAAGGTGCGCTTGGCGGCGTCCACCAGGGTGGTGGCGTCGGCTTCTTCGCCGAAGTCCTCGGCGATGAGCGCCTGGTGGGCTGCGCTGGCGGCGATCCGCAGTTCCTCCACGTTGGCCAGTTTCACGGCCTCGGCCTTGAGGGCATCGTCCTCCGCCGGCTGCGGGTCCACGGCGTCGATCTCGGCCAGGGCTGCCTGCAGCGACTCGGCCTCGCGGAGGCGTTCACGGGCGGCACTGCGCAGGGCGTCCAGCTCGCCCTGGCTGGCATGCCAGTGGGCATAGAGGTCCTGGTAGGCGGCAAGCGTGCCCGCGAAGCTCTCGCTGGCGAATTTGTCCAGGGCGCCGCGCTGCGCCACCTGGCTCTTGAGCCGGATCTGGTCCGACTGCCCGTGCACCACCACGAGGGTTTCGCCGATTTCGGCCAGCACGCCGACCGGCGCGGCACGTCCGCCCAGGTACGCCCGGCTGCGGCCGTCGGCACCGACGCTGCGGGCAAGCAGCAGCTCCACACCGCCGTCGAACTCCTCAACTTCCGCCCCGGCCTCGCGGGACCGCGCGACGGCGGCGTGCCCGGCGTCGAGCTTCAGCACGGCCTCCGCGGAGGCGCTCTTCGCGCCGCTGCGGACGGCGCCGGCGTCGGATCTGGCACCGAGGAGCAGTCCGACGGCGGTGACCACCATGGTCTTGCCGGCACCGGTTTCACCGGTCACCACGCTGAGGCCCGGGCCCAGCGGCAGGATGGCGTCGGTGATGACGCCGAGGTCGCGGATACGCAGTTCTTCAAGCATGGTTCACTTCTCGGTTGAGGGATCTGGCGAGGGATCGGGGGCGTCACCGGGTTCCGCGTGGCGCGGCGAGGGCAGCGGTGGCATGGGACGGGGCGTGCGGATGATCGGGATGGGTCCGGTATGGATCGCCTCGGCCTGCGGCATGGGGCCGCGCCAGCCCTGGATCGGGAGCTCGAACTTGCGCACCAGCCTGCCGGAGAAGGGGGTCTGGCGCAGCCTGGCCAGCCGCACGGGCGTCGCGGAGCGGGTCACTTCGACGCGCGCGCCGGGCGGCAGATCCACCGAGCGGCGGCCGTCGCACCAGAGGACGCCCTGGGCGTCGGTCCGGTTCAGGATCTCGACCGCGAGCCTGGACCGGGGCGAGACCACGAGCGGCTTCGCGAAGAGGGCATGGGCACTGATCGGCACGATCAGGAGGGCCTCGACCTCGGGCCACACCACAGGACCGCCGGCGGAAAACGCGTAGGCCGTGGAGCCGGTGGGCGTGGCCAAAACAACGCCGTCGCAACCGAACGAGGTCAGGGGGCGTTCGTCGACTTCCGTGACCACCTCCAGCATCCGTTCCCGGTTGGCTTTCTCGATCGCGGCTTCGTTAAGGGCCCACGTGTGCCAGATCTTCTGTCCGCGGACCCAGACCTGGACGTCGATCGTCATGCGCTCTTCCACCGTGTAGTCACGGCTGGCAATCCACTCGACGGTCTGGGCGAGGTCTGCTCGTTCGCTCTCGGCCAGGAACCCCACGTGGCCGAGGTTGACTCCGAGCAGCGGCACGTCGACTTCGCGGACCAGCTCGGCAGCGCGGAGGATGGTGCCGTCCCCGCCCAGCACCATGACGAGTTCCACCTCGGGCAGCTTCACGTGGTCGTGGAGGACCTCGACGGGGTGGTCGAGCCGCCCGAAAAAGCGGACCATGTCATCGAGTTCGTTCTCCTGCAGCACCGGGACCAGCCCGGATTCATGCAGCAGGGCACACGCTTCCCAGGCAGCCTTGAGGGATTCCTCGCGCCCTGTGTGGGCAAGGATGAGGACACGCCTGCTCATCGGGTTCCGCCTTCTGGTGGTACTAGTGGTTCGGCCAGATTGTTCCGAGCAACGCAGCAACGGCTGCGTCCCGCTCCTCGATCTTAGGCGGGACTTCCGACATCGCGCGTTTTATCCACAGGAAGTATTCGACATTGCCGTCCTGGCCGGGCAGCGGACTTTGGGCGAGCCCTTTCAATTCGAGCCCCGCGTCCGCGGCGGCAGCTGCCACCTTGCCCACGGCCATCCGGCGTTCCCGTTCGGAGGTGACCACCCCGGTGCGTCCCAGCCGGTCTTTGCCAATCTCGAATTGTGGTTTGACCATGAGGACGAGGTCGCCGCCGGGCTCGGTACAGGCCCTGAGTGGCGCCACCACAAGGGTCAGCGAGATGAAGGACAGGTCCGCCACCGTCAACGCGGCCAGCCCGCCGATTTCCTCGGGCGTCATGTACCGGACGTTGAGGCCCTCGTGCACGGCAACGCGGGAGTCGTTGCGGATTTCCGGCACCAGTTGTCCGTGCCCAACGTCCACAGCCACAACGTGGGCGGCTCCGCGGCGAAGCAGTACGTCCGTGAACCCGCCGGTTGAGGCGCCGGCGTCGAGGCACCGTTTGCCCGCGACGTCGACGGAGGGAAAGGCATCGAGCGCGCCGGCCAGCTTGTGCCCGGCGCGGCTGACGTAGCCGTCCTCGGCGGAGGCCGTGACGTCCAGCTCGGCGTCATCCGGGATCTGCAGGGATGCCTTGGCGAGGACCTCGCCACCGGAGCTGACTTTGCCCTCGGAAATCAGCCGGGCGGCATGTGTCCGGGACCTCGCGAGCCCCCGGCTGACGAGCGCCTGGTCCAGCCGGCTCACGATCCCCCGTCCCCCGCAGTATGGATCCGGCGGGCCACGCCGGCGGCGCTGGCCACGTCCTCGTTCAGGGCCTCCAGCAGGGCGTCGTGCATGCCTGCATAGACTTCCCCGTGCTCGGACACGGGCGTTTGCCGCAGGGCCGGGAGGCGGTCCAGCACAGCGCTGACGGCCCGGTCCTGGACGTGTGCCTGCTGGCCTTGCGTCTGCCGGCCTTGCGCCGCGTGCCCGGCCGGTTCCGCAGAAAGCTGCTGCGACGGCAGGTCCGGCCAGGTGACGTCGGCCGCGAGGTCCGGCGCCTCCGGCTCAACTGGCAGCTGGCGTGGGGCCTGGTTTAACGCAGGGTTCAGCGCAAAGTCTGGCTGCTGGTTTAGCTCGGTCATGTCTCCAGCCTAGTGATCGAGCCACTCGAGGACCGGAGCCAGTGCGCTGGTTGTCTCGGGGTTCGCGGCCCACCAGGCCGAGCAGGCGGCACGCCATGAATCGAGGTCGGCGGGGTCGCCGCTGATGTGGACGGACTGCCCCCGTACGATCGCCGAGGCCGCGCCGCTGCTGAACCGCCCGGCGTCGTGCTCCACGGCGGGGTACGGCGCGTACAGGCCGGTCAGGTCATTGATGAGGAAATCAGGGCGTTCCATCGACTTTGCGGCGAGGATCGATTCCCTGGTGTCCACTCCGGTCAGCACCGCCACCGTGGCGAATCCGGCGTTGTTGCCGCCCAGGATGTCGGTGTCCAGCCGGTCACCGACCACCAGCGGCCGGTCCGAGGCCAGCCGTTTGGCGGCAGTGTGGAACAGCGGCGCCTCAGGTTTGCCCGCCACGATCGGGCTCTTGCCGGTCGCGGCCGCCACGGCCGCCACGAGCGTCCCGTTGCCGGGGGCAATGCCGCGCGCCTGGGGAATGGACCAGTCAGTGTTGGTCGCCACCCAGAGGGCGCCCCCGGCGACGACGTACGATGCCTCGGCGAGATCCTTCCACCCAATCTCGGGGCTGAAGCCCTGGACGACGGCGACGGGGTCATCCTCCGCGCCGCGGACGGGAACCAGGCCAACCAGCTCAATCTCCTGGGCCAGCGCGGCGCTGCCCGTGATCAACACGTGTGCCCCGGCGGGCAGCAGCGAGGCGAGCAGCGCTGCCGCCGCCTGCGAGGAACTCACCACCTGGTGGTCCTCGGCGGGGGCGCCGAGATCGCGCAGGTGCTGAGCTACCTGCGCCGGAGAACGGGAGGCGTTGTTGGTGACGTAACCCAGCCCGACGCCGACACCAGCCAGCCGGCGCAGCGACTCGACGGCCCCGGGAATGGCATGGGGGCCGGCATACACAACGCCATCGAGGTCGGAGAGCAGGGCATCAAAGGTGGAGATCAGGGCGGTATCCGTCATGCGGCTAGTCCTCCACACGTTCACGCTGGGCAGGCTCTGAGTCGTCGACGAGTTCCTGCTCCGCCTCAGCCGTCGATTCCCCGTCGGATTCAGCGTCAGCTTCAACGTCAACTTCTCCATCGGCGTCATCGAGCACGTCGGCTTCGACCGAATCCTGGTCGGACTCGGCGTCGTCGGAGTCGAAGTAGTCGGCCTCGGCGTCGTCGGCGCTGTTGTCGATCGCGTTGTCGTCGGTCGCGTTCGTGCCGGCCGCTCCGGCTGCGGTGCCGGTGGCTTCTGCCGCGGCGGCAGCACTGGCGGCACGCGGGGCGCGCTCTTCGGTTCCGGCGTGCACGTCGGCGTTCTCCTGCTCACGGAGGCGGCGCAGCCGCGCCTCCTCGCGGGCTTCTTCTTCCTCGTCCCAGCCGAGGTCGATAATGTCGGGTTCCTCGTCCTCCCCGAGGCCCAGAGCGTTCTCGGCCACGATGGCCTGGCGTTGCCACTTGTCGGCTTCGGCAGCGCGGCCTGCTGCCGTCAGCGCATCAGCGTAGGCGCGGAACAACCGAGGGCTGTAGGAAAAGGCGCGGTTGATGTCCAACTGCGGGATTTCCAACTCGGAAACCGCTGCGTCGAGCTGCTCGAGGTCGGTGCGGGCACCGGCGGCCACGATAGCCAGCTCCACCTTGCCGGGGGCATCGAGATCCTTGGCTTCCTCGGACCGGGCCATGTCCAGAGCACGGTCCGGGCGGCCCAGGCCCCGCTCGCAGTCGGCCATGACCGGCAGGTGCATGTTGGAGCCGCTGATCCGGCGGTACGTGCGGAATTCCCTAAGGGCTTCACCATAGTGGCCGGCTGCATAGGCCGTCAGGCCGACAGCTTCGCGGACGGATGCAAGGCGTCCGCCGCGGCGGCTGGCAGCCAGGGCGTGCTGGAAGGCAAGCTCAGGTTCTTCGTCCAGAAGCCGACCCGCCATGACGAGGTGGCGGGCCACCCATTCGGCACTGGTGCCTTCGAGAGTTTTGATCTGGTGCTGGGTGGCGCGGTCAAGCTCCTTGCCTGTGACGTCCTCGTCGATCTGGGGTGAGCGCTCCCGGTCCGGACGGTTGGCGCTGCGGAGATCGCGGGCATTGGGCACACGCACCGGACGGTCTTCCGGGCGGTCCCGCCCGTACTGGCGCGGACCTGTTTCGCCACGGTCAAAGCTGCGTGCCGGACGTTCCTCGCGGTTGCCGAACGGCTTGCGGTTCTCGCCGCCGCTGTACGGCTTGCGGTCACGGTCGCCACCGCCGAAGCTGCGCTGACCGCCACCTTCACGCGGGGCACGGTCACCATAGGGCTTGCGGTCACCATAGGACGGGCGGCTATCGCCGCCGCTGTACGGCTTGCGATCACGGTCGCCACCACCGAAGCTGCGCTGGCCGCCACCTTCACGCGGGGCACGATCACCATACGGCTTACGCTCACGCTCGCCACCACCACTGTAGGGTTTGCGGTCACCATAGGACGGGCGGCTTTCGCCACCGAAGCTGCGCTGACCCCCGCCTTCACGCGGAGCGCGTTCACCATACGGCTTACGCTCACCGCCGCCGCTGTACGGCTTGCGGTCACCATAGGACGGGCGGCTGTCGCCACCGAAGCTGCGCTGGCCGCCACCTTCACGCGGGGCACGATCGCCATACGGCTTACGCTCGCCACCACCGCTGTACGGCTTGCGATCGGCGCCACCGAAACCACGCTGATCCCCGCCCTCACGCGGAGCGCGATCGCCATACGCCTTACGCTCGCCACCACCACTGTAGGGTTTGCGGTCACCATAGGACGGGCGGCTGTCGCCACCAAAGCTGCGCTGGCCGCCACCTTCACGCGGGGCACGATCACCATACGGCTTACGCTCACCGCCGGCGCTACCACCGCTGTACGGCTTACGCTCGCCACCGCCCTCACGCGGAGCGCGGTCACCATACGGCTTACGGTCACGGTCTTCCCTGGAACGGAAGCCGCGGGGATCGCCGCCCGAGTTGCTCGTGCCTCGGAACGGGGCTCCACCGGAACTGCGTCCGCCAGAGTTGTCGCGGGCCTTGCCGCCGCGGTTGCCATCATTGTGCTCAGCCATGCTGGGATTCCTCCTGTTGAGAGCTGACCACTGGCGCAATCGCAGCCGCTCTGTTCCGTGTTTCGTTTCCTACGCAACCCGAAATCAAGCGCTTCGAAGTCCGTACATCTCCCCCAATTCTAGGCGAGCAACCCGCGCCCGGCTAACGGCATCACCTCAATAGGGCCCGCGGTGGGAAGTGTCACAACCTCCTGCACCGCTTCTGTCCGCAGCCGGCGGCGGGCGAGGCGTGTCTGACGGCCGAGGCCCTGTTTGGGCCTAAATGCGGGAGGACCCCCAACGTGGTTGGGGGTCCTCGACCCGAGCGGGGTTCTTTCGGTCACCTACCTCGGAGCCGTTCCCACGGCATCACTTCGTCCCCTATTGGGGGTTCGACGGCGGCGCTGTACTCGGAGGTGTTGCCGGCTTCTGCGGGCGGCGAAGGCCCGGCCGAAAAGGCTGCGCGGGGGGCGTCCTGGTGGTTTACGCCAACCGTTCACAGACGTCCAACCTGGCCGGAGGGGGTCCGGTTTTGTGGTTTGGGGGTTAAATGCGGGAGGACCCCCAACCTGTGGTTGGGGGTCCTCGACCGTTAATGGTGTTCCGGCGGTGACCTACTCTCCCACACCCTCCCGGGT
>NZ_JBHUBT010000019.1:0-22900 GCF_042788715.1 Arthrobacter sp. NPDC056886 | reverse complement strand
CCGCTGCCCTGACGGGCAGCGGCCGGCTCTTTTCATGTGCGGCTGCATCGGTGTGTGGGCAGTCTTGCCAAGGGGCAGCCGCGGCATGCCTTAAGCGTCCCGCTTAGTCCGGCAGGATCCTGCGGACCACGGCGTCGGCCAGCAGCCGGCCCTTGAGCGTGAGGATGAGCCGGCCCTTGAACGCGGCCGCGGGATCCACCAGGCCGTCGGCAATCAGGCCCGCGACGGCGTGCCGGCCGGTGTCCCCCAGGCCGCCCAGGCTCGGGATGTCGAGTCCGGAGTTCAGCCGGGCTTCGAGCATGACGCGTTCCACGTTGCGGGTTTCGGTGTCCAGCGTTTCGCGTCCGGCGGCGGGTGAGACCCCGGCGCCGAGGCGGTTGGCGTAGGCGGTGGGGTGCTTGACGTTCCACCACCGCACGCCTCCCACGTGCGAGTGCGCCCCGGGCCCGATGCCCCACCAGTCGTCCCCCTGCCAGTAGGCGAGGTTGTGCCGGCAGGCCTGATCGGGGGTGCGGGACCAGTTGCTGACCTCGTACCAGGTGAGCCCGGCCGCTGAAATCAGCTCGTCGGCGAGTTCGTATTTGGCGGCGTGGTCGTCGTCGTCGATTCCCGGCACCTCGCCGCGCCGGATCTGCGCCGCAAGTTTCGTGCCATCCTCAACAATCAGGGCATAGGCGCTGATGTGGTCGGGGGCGTAGGACAGTGCCGTCTCGAGCGAGCAGCGCCAGTCCTCCAGCGACTCCCCCGGCGTCCCGTAAATAAGGTCGAGGCTGACCGCGAGCCCCGCGTCCCGCGCCCACTGCACCACTTCGGGGACCCGGCTGGGCGTGTGGGTGCGGTCCAGGACCTTCAGGACGTGCGGCACAGCCGACTGCATGCCGAAGGACACCCTCGTGAACCCGGCGTCGGCGAGCAGCCGCAGTGATTCGGGGGTGACGGAATCCGGGTTTGCCTCGGTGGTCACCTCGGCCCCGGACTCCAGGCCCCAGGCGCCGATCGCGGCGGTGAGGATGCGCGCCAGATCCTCGGCCGGCAGCAGCGTGGGCGTTCCGCCGCCAAAAAAGACCGTGCTGAGAGGGCGCGCGGGCAGGCCGCTGCGCTTCAGGGCCTCGGCGGCGAAATCCACTTCCGCGATCGCCGTGGCGGCGTAGGCGTCCTGGGAGGCCCCGCCGCCCAACTCGGTGGCGGTGTAGGTGTTGAAGTCGCAGTACCCGCACCGGACCGCACAGAACGGGATGTGCACGTACAGTCCGAAGGCGCGCTGATTGGCGCCCTCGCGCGCCTGGGCGGGCAGGAGCCCGTCCGGCGGCGCCGGGTCACCGAGAGGAAGAACGCTAGGCACGGGCCCGGCCTGCCGATCCTGCAGCAACAGTCATTACCAGCACCGCTACTTCTTGGCCTTGTCCTTGGACTCGTCCGTCGTGAGCGCGGCGATGAAGGCTTCCTGCGGCACTTCGACGCGGCCCACCATCTTCATGCGCTTCTTGCCTTCCTTCTGCTTTTCGAGCAGTTTGCGCTTCCGGGTGATGTCACCGCCGTAGCACTTGGCAAGGACGTCCTTGCGGATGGCGCGGATGCTTTCGCGGGCGATGATCCTGGAGCCGATGGCGGCCTGGATGGGCACCTCGAACTGCTGGCGCGGAATGAGTTCGCGCAGCTTGCCGGTCATCATGACGCCGTAGGCGTAGGCCTTGTCGCGGTGCGTGATGGCGGAGAAGGCGTCAACCTGCTCGCCCTGGAGCATGATGTCCACCTTGACGAGGTCGGCCACCTGCTCGCCGTCGGCCTTCCAGTCCAGCGAGCCGTAGCCGCGGGTCTTGGACTTGAGGATGTCGAAGAAGTCGAAGACGATCTCGGCCAGCGGCAGGCGGTAGCGGATTTCCACCCGGTCCTCGGAGAGGTAGTCCATGCCGCCCATGACGCCGCGCCGGCTCTGGCACAGCTCCATGATTGCGCCGACAAACTCGTTCGGCGCAAGGATGGTGGCGGACACCATCGGCTCGCGGACTTCAGCGATCTTGCCGGTGGGGTACTCGCTGGGGTTCGTGACGTGGACGATTCTCTTGTCCTCCAGCGTCACCTCGTATTCCACGTTGGGGGCGGTGGAAATCAGGTCCAGGTTGTACTCGCGTTCGAGCCGCTCGCGGGTGATTTCCAGGTGCAGCAGGCCCAGGAAGCCCACGCGGAAGCCGAAGCCCAGCGCGGCGGACGTCTCGGGCTCGTACACCAGCGCGGCATCGTTGAGCATCAGCTTCTCGAGCGCATCGCGGAGCACGGGATAGTCGGTGCCGTCCAGCGGGTACAGGCCGGAGAACACCATCGGCTTGGCGTCCGCGTAGCCGGGGAGGGATTCGGTGGCCGGCTTGGCAAGGTTGGTGACAGTGTCGCCCACCTTGGAGAGGCGGACGTCCTTCACGCCGGTGATGAGGTAGCCGACTTCGCCGACGCCGAGGCCCTTGGAGGGGGTGGGCTCCGGGGAGCTGACACCAATCTCAAGGAGCTCATGCGTAGCGCGGGTGGACATCATCTGGATGCGTTCGCGGGGGTGCAGCATGCCGTCGACCACGCGGACATAGGTGACCACACCGCGGTACGTGTCGTAGACCGAGTCGAAGATCATGGCCCGGGCCGGGGCGTTGGGGTCGCCCACAGGGGCCGGCAGGTCGCGGACGATCTTGTCCAGCAGGACCTCGACGCCCATGCCTGTCTTGCCGGAGACGCGGAGCACGTCGTCGGGGTCCCCGCCGATGAGGTTGGCAAGTTCCGCCGCGTACTTCTCCGGCTGGGCGGCCGGGAGGTCGATCTTATTCAGGACCGGGATGATCGTGAGGTTGTTTTCCATCGCCAGGTAGAGGTTGGCGAGGGTCTGGGCCTCGATGCCCTGCGCCGCGTCGACCAGCAGGATCGCACCTTCGCAGGCCGCGAGCGAGCGGGAGACCTCATACGTGAAGTCGACGTGCCCGGGGGTGTCGATCATGTTCAGCGCGTAGCTGGTGCCGTCGAGTTCCCAGGGCATGCGGACGGCCTGGGATTTAATGGTGATGCCGCGTTCGCGCTCAATGTCCATGCGGTCCAGATACTGGGCCTTCATGTCACGGGACTGGACGACGCCGGTGAATTGAAGCATCCGGTCGGCCAGTGTGGATTTGCCGTGGTCAATGTGCGCAATTATGCAGAAGTTCCGGATGATGGCCGGATCTGTTGCGGCGGGCACCGGGGCGGTGCGGGCCATGGGAGACACGCAGGGTCCTTACTGTTGGCATTAAGGTTGGCTTGTCCACGGATCGGCGCGGATGCTGGTTTCCCATCCTGCGACGTGGCGCATTTGTCGTTCCTATAGTCTCCCACGTCCGGGCCGGTGGCAGTGCATCCCAGCATTGCGTTGCGGGCTCTTGTCAGTCCCCTGGATTCTCCGCGCGACTCTGCCCGGTCCCCTCTCCCCGCTGGGGGTTGCCGGTATGGTTTCCCCATGGCTTGGAACTTACGATCGATCGGCAATGCGGTCCGCGACGCACTGCGCTATTTGGACAAACTCGGCGGCTCCGCACCGGGCACCACCCGCGGACCGGCGGCAAAACCTGCCGGGAAACCTGCAGCGAAACCTTCTGGGAAGCGGCGGCCGGGCCAGACACGGCCCGGGGCTCCGACCCGCGCCACGGGCGGCGCCCCGGCCGCCGGGCTGACCGGGACGTATCCCGGCGACTTCCTGGGGCAGGCTGCCGTCCGCTACGCCCCCGCACCCAACGGCCTGCCCGAGCCCGGCGAAATTGTGTGGACCTGGGTGCCCTATGAAGAGGACTTTTCCCAGGGCAAGGACCGTCCGGTGCTGCTGGTGGGCGCCAGCGGCCGGTATCTGCTGGGCCTGATGCTGACGAGCAAAGACCACGACGGCGACTCCCGCCGGTCGGATGACTACGTGGACATCGGCACGGGCCCCTGGGACCGCCAGTGGCGGCCCAGCGAAGCGAAGCTGGACCGGGTTCTGCAGATCAACGCGAAGGACATCCGGCGCGAGGGAGCGATCCTGGACGTAGGCCGCTTCAACCTCGTTGCAGCGGCCCTGAGGGAGCGCCGCGGCTGGAGCTGACCCGCCACGCGTCAGGTGTGGCGGCGGATCACAACCCGTACTCGTGCCTGCACGTTCATCTCTGCTATTATTTACAGCTGTGTGTCCGTGCAGGTCGACGGCCACAGATGGTTGGTCGCCATAGGTATCCCCACGCCGCTCAGTCAATGGCCAATCTGAAAGCCCTCTAGACCATTTTCCGCATTGAAAAAGAGAGTTCACACGTGGCTAATATCAAGTCCCAGAAGAAGCGCATCCTGACCAACGAAAAGGCTCGCCTGCGCAACAACGCAGTCAAGTCCGAGCTGAAGACGGCCATCCGCGCCGTCAACACCGCCGTTGAGTCCACCGACAAGGATGCTGCCGCTGCCGCACTGGTTGCAGCCGGCCGCAAGCTGGACAAGGCTGTCAGCAAGGGTGTTCTTCACAAGAACAACGCTGCAAACCGCAAGTCCGCGATCTCCAAGAAGGTCAACGCACTCTAAGGTTTCCAGTTCACTTGAACTGATGATTGTGGCCGGCACCCCCTGGGTGCCGGCCACATCCAGTTAAGCCGCAAGTTACGTTCCTAGCCCCCTCCGCCAACTGGCCGCGGCAGGGTCTGACCGGACGCGCCGGGCGGGCGGGCACGAACCCTTGTGTCAGGACCTGCGGACCGAGGTGGCAATCACCGTGACCGCATGTTCAACGGCATAGACGGGATCGCGCGAGAGCCCTTTGACCTGGGCGTCGGCCTCGGCGGTGACTTGGATTGACCGGACCAGCCCCTCGGGCGTCCAGCGCCGGACTTCCCGCTGGGCCTGTTCGACGAGCCAAGGCTGCATTCCCAGCTGCTTGGCGATCTGCGAGGATGACCCCTGCGCGCCGGCCACTTTGGCGAGGGAGCGCAGCTTGGATGCCAGGGCCGCCACGATCGGTACCGGGTCCGCGCCGGTGGCCAGGGCGTGGCGGAGTGTGGAGAGGGCCAGCGGGCCGTTGCCGGCCATCGCGGCGTCGGCGACCTTGAAAGCCGATGCCTCGACCCGGCCGCCGTAGTATTTGTCCACCATGGCGGCGTCCACACCGGTGGTGGCGTCGGCGATCAGCTGGCTGCAGGCGGCGGCAAGTTCTGCGAGCTGCGCACCGACCGCATTGACGAGGGCGTGCACAGCGTCGGGGTCGATACGACGGGAGGCAGCCTTGAACTCGGATGTGACGAAGGCGATCTTCTCGGCGTCTTTCTTGAGCGGCTGGCAGTCGACAACGGGCCAGCCCGCGGCCTTGATGGCGTCCAGCAGCTTCTTGCCGCGGACTCCCCCGCCGTGCCGGAGAACCAGGACGGCGTCCGGTTCCGGCTGCGCCACATATTTCAGGGCATCGGCGAGGAAGGCATCGTTCATCGCCTCGAGCCCCTCGACCTCGATGAGCTTCTGTTCGCCGAAGAGTGAAGGACTGACGTTCATGGCAAGCGACCCGGCCGCGTAGCTGCCGGCATTGAGCCGGGTAATTTCGACGTCGGGCGCCGCCTCGCGGACCTGCCCGCGGATACGGTCCATGGCGCGCGAACCCAAATAGTCTTCCGGTCCGCCGACCAAAACGATGGCGGCTGGTGTCACGTCACGCCAGGTGGCGGTGTTCGACGCCGAGGTCCTGGGCCGTTGAGTCTGGGCAGCAGCCACTCGTGATTCCTCCCGGAAGTTGGTTTGCGGACTCTAAGCGTCCCACGCCCGGACCGGTGCTCCAAGCCGCGCCTGACGGCATGCCGGGCGGCCGAGCGTGCCGCCGCACGCGACGGTCCTTCGAGGACGGCAACCACCCGTGCGTGTGCCGCCAGGACGGCCCGGACAACCGCGACCGGATGCAGGACCAGCCACGCCGCTGCCAGCATAGTCGCGGAAAAGATGCCCATGGTGGCTGCGCCGAAAGCCCCTTCCGGCCAGGGCAGCGCGGCGCCCGGGAGCGCCGCGAAGAAGCGGGCGACCCCCGCCACAGCGCCTGCGAAGACGGCGGCGGCGGCCACCAGGACCTCCGCTGCTGCAGGGACGACTGGCAGGAGCGCCGCAGCGGCCGTGCCGAGGAGTGTCACTGGCGCCACGAGCCCCGCAACGGCCACGTTTGCGGGCAGTGCATACGCACCGAACTGCGGTTGCAACAGCACGATCACCGGAGCGCAGAACAGCTGGGCGGACAGTGGGACGGCAACGCCCGCCGCGGCCCAGCGCGGGACTGCGGCTGGCACCCAGTCCATGATGCGACGTCCCGCGACCACAATTCCCAGAGTGGCCAGCACCGAGAGCAGGAATCCGAAGCTGGTGGCCAGGACCGGCTGTGCCAACAGCAGGCCGATGACGGCAACGCACAGCAGGCTGAGTCCGCGCCCCGGCCGCCCAAGAGCTACGGACGCGAGGCCGATGCTGCCCATAAGCGCGGCCCGCAGCACACTGGGATCCGGTCCCACCATCAGGACGAACAGCGCCAGTCCAGCGAGACTGGCCGCGGCGGCCGCCGTGCGCGGAAGGCGCAGGGAGCGGGCGATCAGTAGCAGGGTCCCCAGGATCAGGCTACAGTTCGCGCCGCTGACAGCGGTCAGGTGCGTCATCCCCACCGTCTTCATGGCAGCTTCCAATTCCGGATCCAGGGCACTGGTGTCGCCGGTGACCATCCCGGGCAGCAGCCCGGCCGCGTCGCCCCCGGCCCGTGCCGACGCGGCGGTGAAGGCACGGCGCAACCCCCCGGGACCCTGCTGCCACGGCCCCGGTCCCCGCAACACCATTGGAGCGGACGAGGCCGAAAGGAGGCCAGCCTCCGGCTCACCGGGTGCGGCGGGCCGGAGCTTGCCCGTGGCGCGCAGGCGCTGGCCCGGAACTGCGTGTTCCCATGCCGCTCCACCCATGACGACTAACCGGGCCTCTCCGGCAACTTTGTGGCCGCCCAGGGTCATCGTCTTCAGCATTACGGGGACTGCCCAGCGGTCCCCGAGTCCGCCCGATCCAGGAATCCTAAGCCTCCGCGGGGCGCCCGCAATATCCAGTTCCGCGACGACGGCCGCGCGGGCGGCCACTGCGTCAGCGATGGCGCCGTCATGCCGCTGGGACGCCTCGACGGCGGCATGGGCGCCCACCGCGAGGGACAGCAACAGTGCCGCAGCCACAGTGGCGCGAAGGCTGCGTGCTGCCGCCGGCCTAGAACGGGGGCCGTTCCCGGCGGCTTCCCGCACGGCCTTGGCGCCCCGGACTCGTGCTTTCCGAACCCTGGCGCTCCGGACTGTGCCGCGACCCAACCCAGCCCGGCCGGCATCGCCGCGGCCAGCCACGTAAAGCAGGATTCCGGCAGCTGCCGCCAGTGCCGCGCAGAGACCCGCCAGCCCTGCAGGGGACAACCAGTTTCCGGCCACAGCAGTCCCCCAGACAAGGAGGGTAGGCAATACCAGCCGGAGGTCCGTCCGCCGGGTCCGTTCCGTTGAGCGTCGACCCAAGGGGGCGTCACGTGCGGACCGGGACAGCAGGCGGCCGGCGAAGTACCCCGGAGGGAACCGCCTAAGCTGACCAAGGCGCCCCGGGAGATCCGGGAGATCCTGGAGATCCGGGAGCAATTCCAGACGCTGGCTCGCAAGGGGTCTGCCACCGGGCTGCGGACCGCGGGCCGCCGCCATGGCCGGGCCCGATCCACGGACCCGACCGGTGCCCACCAGCGCCTCGCGTTCCGCGCGCGGCGGGGACTGGACGGCGGAGTCGACGTAGCGCTGCCAGCGGCTTATCGGGGCTGCCGCAGGACCCCGCAGGCTGGGCCGACCCACGCCAGGGCGTGCCATGTCCTGCTGCCCCACGTCAGAGCCCGGCCGTGCCACGTCCTGCCGCCCCGCATCGGAGCCCCGCAGTGCCACGTCCTGCCGCCCCGCGTCAGAGCCCCGCCGTGCCATCTCAGATGCCCACTAGCGGCAGCAGGGCCTCGAGCAACTTGGGACCGATCCCGTCAACTGCGTCGAGCTCCTGCACGGTCCTGAAGCGCCCGTGCTGTTGACGCCAGTCCACGATGCGCTGCGCCAAGACCGGGCCGACGCGCGGGAGAGTCCCCAGTTCCTCGAGGCTGGCGGTGTTGAGGTTGATCTTTCCGCCATCGTTGTCTGGCCCCGTGCCGCCTGCGGCGGAACCGGACGCGGGTGAGCTTCCCGTGGGCGCATCGGCCGGATCGGGTTCGCCGCGGATGGGCACCAGGACCTTCTGGCCGTCCTCCACCACCGCCGCCAGGTTGAGCCGGTCCGGATCCGCTTTGGCCGTGGCGCCGCCCGCCGCCAGGATCGCTTCGTAAAGCCGGCTCCCCGAAGGCAACTGAACCACCCCCGGCTTGAGCACGGCGCCGGCAACATGGACCTCAATGCTTTCCGGCCCCGCGCTGGCATCTTCTCCCGGCGGCGCGATGGTTTCGCCGGCTGCCGGATCCGGTGCTTCCTCCGCGGCCGGGGCGGACTCGCTGAACGCGACCACTTGCGCCCCGCCTGTGCCGGCCTGCCACCAGAAGCAGCCGCCCAACACCGCGGCCAGGACGCCCAGCAGAGCCGCCGCCCGCACACCAGTCCTGGCCCGCAACCACGCGGAGAGCGGCACCCTTGCCTCAATCCCGCGCCCGGGGGGCTGCCGAGCATGCATTCCGGAGCGGCTGGCACTGCGCCTCCCGGCATCACCGACCGCCGAGGCCGCCGGGGACGGGACGGGGAGGCCAGGCGCCGGCACATCCAACAGCCCCGAGGACAGATCCGCAGCCCGGTGCGGGTCCAGCGACATCCCCGGACTCCGGGCCTGCGGCGAATCTCCGGCACCCCGGCCGGACGGTGAATCAACGGCGTCTGCGGCATTCCTGGCGTCGTGGGCATCCCAGGCAACGGGTTCGGCCCCGGCATCGCTCAGCGTCGACGCCAGGCGTTCACGGGCAACCCTGACTCCGGTGGCGGATTCGGCTCCCGGGTTTCGGCGTGACATGGAAGCGACTCTAGGCAACCCTCACCCACGCCGACATCCGGCACCAGACGTATGTGGAAATACCCGAGTGATACGCGTAATTTCGCGGCAAGGGGCAAGTATTCCCTACGGTGGTGGCCACCCGGACCCGGTGGTAACGTCTGCATCCAATCGAGAAAACTTTGCCGGCTGGGGGCAACCCTGATCGCCTGGATGTGACCATCAGGCGTCGAAAGCTGGTGTGCAATGAAGTGGTTGTTAGGGCCTGCGGCGGTCGTCGCTCTTAGCGGCACTATGTTGCCCCCGCCTGCTATGGCAGACACGACGCAAGCTACCTCAACCCAGGTCGTCAACATTTCCGTTGACGGTAGTTTCTGCCCGCAGCACGGTCTCTACGGTATAGCGCATGTGACGGTTGACGGTACGGCAGGTATGAGGGCCGACCAAAATTTCATTTGGACCACAAAGACGGCCGCCACATCGATTCACTCGGTTCCCTCCAGCGGTGCAGTCGGTAATTTCACGGTTGTCTACCACTGCAATGTCCAGGTGTTCTGGTGGCTGGAGCCCGGCCCTGCCCACAGGGTAAGAGCAGCCCTTTGGGTCAACGGCTCGAGCCCTCAGCCCAGCTACACCATCAAGCCGAATCAGCCGGCACCCGGGCCGACAACCGCACCAGCACCCGAGCCAACTACCCCGCCGGCGCTCGAGCCATCTGCCGCGCCCACTGATGCGCCGGCTCCCGTGCCGTCGGCCGCGCCGACGATTGCCCCAGCCCCCGGGCCGACCACAGCGCCGGACGCCGATCCAACTACGGCTCCACCGCCCGCCCCGGCAACCGAGCCAACTACTGCGCCGGCCCCCGCACCAACAACCGAGCCAACTACTGCGCCGGCCCCCGCACCAACAACCGAGCCAACTACTGCGCCAGTCCTTGCACCAACAACCGAGCCCAGCACTGCGCCAGTGCCCGCGCCAACAACCGAGCCAAGCACCGCTCCAACCACTGCGCCGGCCCTCGCGCCAACAACCGAGCCAACCACCGCTCCACCCTCCGCGCCAACAACCGAGCCGGCCCTCGGGCCGACAACCGCGCCCGCGACCGCGCCGACCACGCTGCAAACAACGCTTGGCCTTACCACCTCGCCTAGCTCGTAAGGCGCAGCTTCAGTCAGGAATTACTGCTGGTAGGTGATGTAGGCCTCGTATTGGACCCGCCATTTGTCAGCGGCCTTGGGATCCGGCACGGTGGTGGTGAGGAACTGGACGCTAGTCACTTGACCCTTGAGGTACTTCAGCCATTTGGTCACCTCTTCGGCAACGTCGCGATCGAACTGGGCTACGTGGTGCACCTGCATTGCCATGGCGTCCTCCGGGTTCGCTGGGGTTCGGTGGAGTGACTTTACCCCCGGCGCCCGCTCCCGGCCAGCCTTTCGCCCATCACGGAGGATCCCGGCGCTAGCAGTCAGCGCGCGCGGGTGCCCGGCCGGCATCCGGTTCCCCGCCGTCCAGCTCGCCGGCCGCCGGCTCCCCGCGGTTCGCAGTGGCGTCGCTGGCGCTGGAGTCGCTGGCGCCGGTGGAGCCCGAGCTTCCGGGGGTGCTGCCCTCCCCCACGATCACCGCCAGCACACCGAGCCCGGCGTGGGCTGCCAGGACGGCAGGGAGTGCGCTGATCTGGGCCGGCGGACAAGACGGCAATGCCACGGCCAGGCGCCGGGCTAGCTCCTCGGCCTCGGCCTGGTTGCCAAAGTGGTGTACCGCCAGTCGCGCCTGCCCGGCAGGCCGCGTGGAGGCATCGGCCGCAACGATTTCTTCCAGCCGCGCGATGGCCTTCGCCGCGGACCGAACCTTTTCCAGCGGGATGATCCGGCCCTCTTCAACCGCCAGGATGGGTTTGATGGAGAACATGGTTCCCCAGAGTGAGGCCGCGGCCCCTATCCGCCCGCCCCGACGCAGCTGTTCCAGGCTTGGAACGTAGAAATATACTTTGGTGCGGTCCAGCCGGTCCTGCGCGAAGGCCATAACGCCGGCGGCATTCCTGCCGTCGGCGGCCGCGACGACGGCGCCTTGTACGCCCATCCCCTGCGCCATCCCCACCGTCCGGGAGTCGAGGACCTCTACCGGGATGTCGACCCGTTGGGCCGCCAGGCGAGCGGCGTCGGCGGTGCCGGACAGCGCACCGGAGATGTGAATCGAGACCACCGACTGGAAGCCACGCTCGCTGGCCGCCCGGTAGGCGTGTTCAAACTGCCCCGGTGATGGACGCGAGGTCTTGACGGACTTGCCGCTGGCGAGGGCCACGGCGATCGTCTCGGCGATGTCGTCCTCACCCTCGCCGTAGATTTCGGCGCCGACCATGACGGGCATCGGAACCACTGTGAATCCGCCGTCGGCGGCGAAAGCCCGGATCCAGTCCGCGGGCAACGCGGCGGCGGAGTCCGTGACCACCGCAACCTGCACGACGGCGGCGGGAGCCACATCGGGGACACCACCTCGGGGGGCCGGGCGAAGGCGAACAAGGCGCTCGCGCAGCCATGGCCAGCCTGGCGACTCGCGGTGTGGCACCCTGGACCTCCTGCTATCGGGACGCATGGACTTTTTCTCCGGCCAGGGCAGCCGTGCCCGTCACGCTACCTGACACTGGCCGCCGGTATCGCCCGGTGGCCAGTGTCAGGGACGTACGCCGGTTAGGCCGGGACGATGTTGACCAGTTTAGGCGCCCGCACGATCACCGTGCGGAGGGCACGGCCGTCGAGGGCGCGTTGGACATTTTCCGAGGCCAGCGCGAGTTCGCGCAGATCCTCCTCAGAGATATCCGGGGAAACCTCCAGGCGGTCCCGCACCTTGCCCTGCACTTGGACGACGGCGGTGACCGTGTCCTCCACGAGCAAGGCGTCGTCGTGCGTGGGCCAGCCGGCGTTGGCGACTGAGGCCGGGTGGCCCAGGCCGTTCCACAGGTCCTCGGCGGTGTAGGGCGCGAACAGGCTCAGGATGACAGCCACGGCTTCCACGGCCTCGCGGACGGCAGGATCCGCGCCGCCGGCACCGCTGGCTGCGTCAATAGTTTTGCGGGTTGCGTTGACCAGTTCCATCAGCTTTGCCACAACGACGTTGAACTTGTTGTTGTCCAGCAGGGCCTGCGCATCGGCGATCGTGCGGTGCGTGACGGTGCGCAGTGCACGGTCACCGGTGGCGAAGTCGACGCCGGGTGCGCTCGACACATCCTGGCCAAGGCGCCAGGCACGGGCCAGGAACTTCGCGGAACCCGACGGCGATACGTCTGCCCAGTCGACGTCGTCCTCCGGCGGGGAGGCGAAGATCATGGTCAGGCGTACGGCGTCCACGCCGAACTTGTCCAGCTGTTCGCTGAGGTCGACGCCGTTGCCCAAGGACTTGCTCATGGCCTTGCCGCCGTTGAGCACCTGGCCCTGGTTCAGCAGTGCACTGAACGGTTCGTCCGCGTCGATCATGCCAAGGTCGTGGATGACCTTGGTGAAGAACCGTGCGTACAGCAGGTGCAAGATTGCGTGCTCCACGCCTCCCACGTACTGGCCAACCGGCATCCAGTCGTTGATCTTCTCCGGATCGAACGGGCCATCGGTGTACTGCGGGGAGACAAAGCGCAGGAAGTACCAGGAGGAATCCACGAACGTGTCCATGGTGTCGGTGTCCCGCTTGGCCGGGCCGTGGCAGTTGGGGCACTCGATGTTGACCCAGCTTTCGACCGCGGCCAGCGGGGACGTGCCCTTCGGGGACAGGTCCTCGCCGCGCAGGTCCGCCGGCAGGGTCACAGGCAGCTGATCGTCCGGGACCGGGACCTCGCCGCAGGCCGGGCAGTGGATGATCGGGATCGGGGTGCCCCAGAACCGCTGCCGGCTGAGCAGCCAGTCGCGCAGGCGGAAGTTCACGAACTTCTCGCCTGTCCCCAGCTCACGCAGGATCTTGATGGCGGCCGGGATGGCCTCGGCCTTCGGCAGCCCGTCCAAGCTGCCGGAGTTGATCAGGGTACCCTCGCCGGTGGTGGCGATGCCCGTGTCCGCGGGGTCTTCCTCGCCGGTGTCCAGTACTGCCCGGACGGGCAGGTCAAAGGTCTTGGCGAAGTCGAGGTCGCGCTGGTCATGGGCCGGGACGGCCATGATGGCGCCCGTGCCATAGTCGGCCAGGACATAGTCCGCGGCCCAGACAGGCAGCTTCTCGCCATTGAGCGGGTTGGTCGCGTAGCGCCCGGTGAAGACGCCGGTCTTCTCGCGCTCAGTGGACTGGCGCTCGATCTCGGACAGCGCCTTGACCTGTTCGCGGTAGGCGTCCAGGGCGGCGGCGTGCTCGTCGGTGACCAGTTCGACGGCGAGCGGCGCGTCGGCGGCGACGACGAAGAAGGTGGCGCCATAAAGGGTGTCCGGACGCGTCGTGAAAACAGTGACATCCTTGGCGGTCTTGCCGCCGTCGGCCTCGATCACGAAGTTGACGTGGGCGCCCTCGGAGCGGCCGATCCAGTTCTTCTGCATGGCCAGGACACGCTCGGGCCAGTGCCCGCGCAGTTCGTCCATGTCATCGAGCAGGCGGTCGGCGTAGTCGGTGATCTTGAAGTACCACTGGTTCAAGGACTTCTTGGTTACGGGCGTGCCGCACCGCTCGCAGGCGCCATTGACTACCTGTTCGTTGGCCAGCACGGTCTGGTCCTTGGGGCACCAGTTGACCGGCGAATTCTTGCGGTAGGCCAGTCCACGCTCGTAGAAGCGCTTGAACAGCCACTGGGTCCAGCGGTAGTACTCCGGGTCGGAGGTGTGCAGCCGGCGGGACCAGTCCGCTGAGATGGCATAGCGCTTGAATGACGCCGCCTGGGTGTCGATGTTGGCGTACGTCCACTCACTGGGGTGCGCGTTGCGCTTGATCGCTGCGTTCTCTGCGGGCAGGCCGAAGGAATCCCAGCCGATCGGGTGCAGCACATCGTAGCCCTGCTGGCGCAGGTAGCGCGCCACAACGTCGCCCATAGCGAATGCCTCGGCGTGGCCCATATGAAGGTCGCCGGAGGGATACGGGAACATGTCCAGCACGTAGCGGCGTTCCTTTGAGCCGTCATCGAGCGGCGTGAAGACCTTCAGGTCTTCCCAGACCTGCGGCCATTTGGCTTCCATTGCCGCGAAGCTGTAGGTACCTTCCTCGGGCCCCTCCGCCGCGGCTGCTGGTGATCCGGTCTGTGTTTCCGGCTGAACGCTCACTGCTGGCCTCTTCTGTTCTATGCGGCCTGTTATCTCAGGCCTGCCTGCCTTCAGGCCTGCCTGCCGCCAGGCCTGTTCACCATCAAGTCTGCACTGCCACGGCCGGTTGCCCGGCCCTGACTCCATACGTTCGTACGTGGTGCTCCTGCTGTTACTTCGTGCTGTGCGCCCCGGAATTTACCCCGGACACACAAAAGCCCCTCGACATGGAGGGGCCGCCGCTCGGCAATCCGGGGACTCTTCGGAATCGAGGTCTCATCGGGATGCCGGGCGGCTAGCTAAGCAGGAGCACGGCGCGCATAGGTCCACTTTAGCCCCTCGGGCTGGTTCGCGCTGAACCGACGGCTCCGGGTTTGTCCCGTACTCACAGTCGACTCGCAGTCCGGCGGCCTTGGCGGGCGGCTAGGTCCACAATTGTTACAAATTCCATACGTGGGGAATTGCGGTACTTTAGGCCTATTGACAAAAATCCAAGGCGAGTGTTCAAAACCGTTTATCAGGTGGCTTCTCAAGCAATTGTAGGTATAAAAACTACCAATACTGGGGCAGCTGCCTGCGGGAGCCTGGGCAGCTCCACGAAGTTTGTCCAGAAAGGGCATTATGCGTCGTCAAGCTGGGAGAAACCCGTGAAAATCCGGGGACCGGGCCTAAAATTTTGATCTTGCCAAACGATCAAGTTGGGGACACTATTCGATAAAGATCAGCAAATGGGGTCTCTTGGGGGGATTCGCAAATGGTCTCGGGTTGAGGAGCCTGTCATGTATCACTTGCGCAATTCTTCCGTGCATCTTCCAAAAACTCCCGCTGGCCGCACTCGCGTCGCCGGCTCCCTGGAACAGAGCTAGCCATGTTCGGCTGGATCACTCGTTTCAGTATGCAGTTCCGTGTCCTGGTTCTCGCCGTGGCCGCCGGACTCATTGCCTTCGGGGTAGTGAACGTCCCCCACGTAGCCATCGACAGCATGCCCGAGTTTGCTCCCGCGCACGTCGAGATCCAGACCGAGGCCTTGGGCCTCTCAGCTGCCGAAGTCGAACAGCTCATCACCGCTCCGATGGAAGCCGACCTCCTGAACGGGGTGGCATGGCTCGATGAAATCCGGTCCAAGTCCGTTCCCGGCCTGTCCTCCATTGAACTCGTGTTCGAGCCGGGCACCGACCTTCTGCGCGCGCGCCAGCTCGTGGCCGAACGCATGACCCAGGCCCACGCGCTGCCGCAAGTCTCCGCGCCGCCCTTGATCATGCAACCGCTGTCGTCAACCAGCCGCGTCCTCATGGTCCGGATGAACTCCAAGGAGCTCTCCGGGATCGAAATGTCGGTCCTGGCCCGGTGGAAGATCAAGCCGCGGCTGATCGGCATTCCCGGTGTCGCCAACGTTTCCATTTGGGGACAGCGCGAGCAGCAGCTTCAGGTCGAAGTGACCCCCACGCAGATGCGCGGCAAGGGCATCACGCTCGAACAGATCATCAAGACCACAGGCAACGCAGTGTGGGTGTCGCCGCTGAGCTTCCTGGAAGCGTCGACCCCCGGCACGGGCGGGTTTGTGGAGTCGCCCAGCCAGCGCTTGGGCATTCAGCACGTCCTGCCCATCCGAACGCCCGCGGACCTGGCCAAGGTCAGTGTCGAGGACGCCCAACCTCCCATGCTGCTGGGTGACATTGCCCAGGTGAAGGAGGACCACCAGCCGCTGATCGGCGATGCCGTCGTCGGCCAGGATGCAGGCCTCCTGCTGGTCGTGGAGAAGTTCCCCGGGACCAGCGCCCTGCAGGTCACCAAGGACATCGAAGCTGCCCTGAACGACATGCAGCCCGGGCTTTCCGGCATCCAGATGGATACGTCCGTCTTCCGGCCGGCCTCGTTCCTGCAGGATGCTGTGGACGGACTCGGCGTGGCGCTCCTGGTGAGCCTCCTGATCGCAGTCCTGCTCTTCTGGGCCCTCTTCCGTTCGTGGCGTGTCGCCGTGATCGCCCTCGTGGCCATCACCACGACAGTCATGGCGGCAGGAGTGGTGCTCTACTTGCTCGACTCCACGCTGAACATCTCGATCCTGGCCGGCATCATCCTGGGTGTTTCCGTGATTGTGGGAGACATCGTGGAGGATGTGCAGGCGCAGCGGCGCCGGCCGTTGCGGACCACGGAGACCGAGACCGATGCCACCATCAGGTTCCGCATGGTCCAGCTTGTCCGTAGCGTCCGCACGCCGCTGTTCCACGGGTCCCTCATCATGGCCCTTGCGCTGGTTCCGACGCTGTTCGTTACGGGAGTTGGCGGTGCGTTCTTCCAGCCGCTCTTCTGGTCCCTGGCGCTGGCGCTTGCCGCGTCGATGCTGGTGGGTTTGTCCGTGACACCGGTCCTGGCGTATCTCCTGCTTCCCGGTGAGAAGGCCCGGCGGGCCGACTCGTCAACTGCTGCCCGGGCCAGGTCCTACTACAACCGGGCCCTCGAGGGCGGACGCTCCCGCACCGCGCTCGGCATCGTCGCTGTCGCCGTCGTGGGACTGCTGGGACTGGCCGCCGCCTCCCAGCTGGTCGGAAACCGGGCGGTCGTTCCGACGATTCCGGACCGCACCCTCCTGGTGCAGTGGGACTCGATGGCGGGCACGTCCAATGACGAGGTCCGCCGGGTGGCGTCGAAGGCGTCCGATGAACTGCGGACCCTGCCGGGCGTTTCGGGAGTGGGCGGGCATATCGGCCGCGCCATCTCCTCCGACCAGGTTGTTGGGAACAGCTCTGCGGAACTCTGGGTATCCATCACGCCGGATGCCAACTTCAGCGAAACGGAGAAGGCGGTCCGTGAGGTCGTCCAGGGCTACCCGGGCATTGCCCACAACGTGATCAACTACTCCCAGCAAAAGATTGGTCAGCAGCGCAGCAGCATGGATCCGGGATTCGCCGTCCGCGTTTACGGAACCGACTTGCCGGTCCTGCGCGAGAAGGCCGAAGAGGTCCGCAAGGCCATCGAAAAGGTCGACGGCGTCAAGAACCCGACAATCAATGCCAGCGCCATGACGCCCATCGTCGAAGTCGAGGTCAACCTCGAGGCGGCGCAGAAGGTCGGAATCAAACCCGGCGACGCGCGGCGCGCCGCTGCCGCCCTGATGCAAGGCATCGTCGTCGGCAACCTCTTCGAACAGCAGAAGGTCTTTGAAGTGGTGGTACGCGGCGCGGTGGGTGTCAGGGATGACCTGACCAGCATCCGTGAACTCCTGCTCGACACGCCAAACGGCGGCCAGGTCCAGCTGGGCCAGATCGCCGATGTCCGGCTCGTCCCCAATGAAGTCGTGATCCAGCACGATGACACCTCGCGCCGGATCGATGTCGTGGCCGAGGTAAGTGGGCGGCCGCTCGCTGATATCCAGCGCGATATCAACACGGCTATTGAGCAGATCCAGTTCCCGCTGGAATACCACGCCGAAATCCCCACGAAGTACAGCGAACAGCTCGCCGGCGACGCCCTGGTTCTGTGGATCGGCGCGGCCGCCCTCCTGGCAATCCTGCTCCTTCTCCAGACAGCCGTGCGGAGCTGGAAGCTGGCTCTTGCCGTCTTCCTCTCCCTGCCGGCCGCGTTGGCCGGGTCCGCCGTGGCAGCGTGGATCGCGGGAGGCGCCATCACCGTACTGGCGCTCACGGCGTTTGCCGCGGTGTTGGCCATCGCCGTCCGCAACGCGACGCTGCTCTCGGCCAGGACGGATGAGCTGTGGCGGGCTGCCCCGCACGAACCCCCTGACAAAGTCATCATGATGGCGGCCCGGGACCGGGTATCGCCCATCCTGAAGGCCGCCCTGATCACGATGGCGATCCTGATTCCGCCGGGACTTTTTGGCGGCGCCGTAGGCGGGGCCCTCCTGGGTCCAATGGCCCTGATCATTGTCAGCGGACTCATCACAACAACTCTCATCGGGATCTTCGTACTCCCCCTGCTCGCACTCTGGTTCGGGCCAAAGGCCGCCCCGGAGGAGTGGGCCGAAGTCTATGAGGCCGAAGTTCCCGTCCAGCCCGTTACGCAGGAAAAGGTGGAAGCAAAATGACCAGCCAACAGCCCCTGCGGCGCCTGCCCCTGGCGGCCGCTGTATGCGCAGCACTTCTGTTCGCGTTGCCCGCATGTGCCCAGACGACGGCGGCGGCCCCCGCCGTCGTAGCGGCCAACGAACCTGCCAAGGTGGAAAAGAATGCCGCAACAGGCATCGCCAAGCTGACCTTGACCGAAAAGGGAGTCGAACGCCTCGACCTGAAGACCGAAACCGTCAAGGCCGGCAAGGGGAAGGACGTCGTGGTGCCCTACGCCGCGCTGCTCTATGACGCCAGCGGAAAAACCTGGGTCTACACCAACCCGGCCCCGCGGGTTTACCAGCGGCAGGCGGTCACTGTAGCCAAGGTGGAGAACGGTGTGGTGACGGCCTCGGCCGGCCCCGCGGCCGGCACCACAATCGTGACCGTCGGCGCGGCTGAACTCTTCGGCGCTGAATTCGATACGGCGCACTGACATGCGCCGGATTGTCGCTGCAAGTCTGAGGTTCCGATCCATCATCATTGCGATGGCGGCGGCCCTCATGATCGTGGGCGGCGCGCAACTCAGCAGAGCTTCGGTGGATGTTTTCCCGGAGTTCGCACCGCCCCGTGTCGAGGTCCAGACGGCGTGTCTGGGACTCACCGCCTCCGAAGTCGAGGAACTCGTAACGGTTCCGATGGAGCAGGCCTTCAACGGCATAGACGGCCTGGACCAGATGCGTTCCAAATCTGTGTCGCAGCTGTCCGCCATTGTGATGGAGTTCAAGCCCGGAACCGATCTGCTCACCGCCAGGCAACTGGTGTCGGAGCGGATGGCAACGGTCATCCCGACGCTGCCCACCTGGGCCGCGCCGCCGGTGATGCTCCAGCCGCTGTCCTCCACCAGCCGCGTCATGAAGATCGGGCTGTCTTCCGAGAGCCGCTCCCTGATCGAGATGTCCATGATTTCCTACTGGAATATCCGGGCACATCTCCTGCGGGTGCCGGGCGTCGCGAACGTGGCGATCTGGGGCGAACGCCTGCAGATGTTGCAGGTCCAGGTTGACCCGGCCAAGCTGGCGGCCAACAAGGTCACGCTGGACTCCGTCATGAACTCCACGTCCGACGCCTTGGACGCCGGCCTGCTCAAGTACTCCCCCGGTGCCTTGATCGGCACCGGAGGGGCGCTGGAAACACCCAACCAGAGCCTGACCATCAGGCACGTACAACCCATCACGTCTCCGGCTGACCTTGCCCAGGTGCCATTGGAGGACCGCCAGGGAATGCCTCCCCTGCGGCTCGCTGACGTCGCCGACGTCGTCGAGGACCACCAGCAACTGATCGGTGACGCAGTCATCAACGGCGGCCCTGGACTGATGCTCATTGTCGAAAAGCTGCCCTGGGGCAACACGCTCGAGGTCACGCGCGGGGTTGAGGAAGCGCTCAAGGAACTGCAACCCGGCCTGACTGGGATCGCGGTTGACACTACCTTGTTCCGGCCCGCGTCGTTCATCGAGGAGTCCCTCGGCAACCTGAGCCTAGCGCTGCTGCTGGGCTGCCTACTGGTGGTCCTGGTGCTCAGTGTCTTCCTGTTCCAATGGCGGACGGCGCTGGTCAGCGTGACGGCAATCCCGTTGTCGCTGATGGCCGCGGCCCTGGTGCTCTATTGGACCGGGGGCACGATTAATACGATGGTGCTTGCGGGGCTGGTGATTGCCGTCGGGGTGGTGGTGGACGATGCCATCATCGACGTCGAGAACATCGTCAGACGCCTCCGGCACCACCGGGCCAGCGGCGGGAGCGAAAGTACCGCCCGTGTGGTGGTTAACGCCTCCCTGGAAGTTCGCGCCCCCATTGTCTACGCCACCTTGATTATCGTCGCCGCCACAGTGCCGATCTTCTTCCTGGACGGGCTGACCGGCGCCTTCTTCCGGCCCTTGGCCACGTCCTACACGCTGGCCGTCATGGCGTCCATGCTGGTGGCCCTCACGGTCACCCCGGCCATGGCGTACATCTTCCTGCGCAATGCCAAGCTCGAAGATCGGGATCCGCCGGTGGTCAGGGTCCTCAAGCGCTGGTACGGCGCGGCTCTTCGGCCCATTGTGAAGCGGCCGCTGCCGGGCTATCTCGCGGTGGCGGCACTCGGCGTCGTTGGAATCATAGCGGCACCGCTCCTGGGTCAATCGCTGTTGCCGTCGTTCAAGGAACGCGACTTCCTCATGCACTGGGTCACCCAACCCGGCACGTCCAATGCCGAGGAAGTGCGCGTGAGCCAACTGGCCTGCAAGGAGCTGATGACCATTCCAGGTGTCAACAACTGCGGATCCCACATCGGTCAGGCTTTCGCCGCCGATGAGGTGGTGGGCGTCAACTTTGGCGAGAACTGGATCAGCGTTGACCCCTCGGTCGACTACGACAAGACCCTGGCCTCCATCCAGCAGGTAGTGGACGGGTACCCCGGCATCCACCGGGACGTCCAGACCTACCTCAAGGAACGTGTCCGCGAGGTGCTCACCGGCACGGGCTACTCGATCGTCGTCCGTGTGTACGGCGATGACCTCACCACGCTGAAGAAGCAGGCGGACAAGGTCAAGACTGTCCTTGCCGGCATCGAGGGGGCAATCGGGGCCAAGGTCGCCCTGCAGGTCAATGTTCCGCAGGTGGACGTTGAGGTGAACCTGGACGCCGCCAACCGCTATGGCCTGAAGCCCGGTGACGTCCGCCGTGCCGCAGCCACCCTGGTGTCCGGTGAGGAGGTGGGCGATGTCTACCGCGACGGCAGAGCATATGACGTCCAGGTCTGGAGTCCTCCCGCGATTCGGACCAGCGTCACGAGCATCGAGAACCTCCCGCTGGACACTCCCAGCGGACAGGTGATCCGGGTGGCCGATGTCGCCAAGATCACGGTGAAGCCCACGCCCAACGTCATTGAGCGTTCGGAAGGGTCCCGCCGGCTCGATGTCAGCGCCAACGTCAAGGAAGGCGATCTCGCAAAAGTCGTCGAAAAACTCGAATCCGACCTCAAGACCGTGGAGTTCCCCACCGGTTACAACGCGGAGATCCTGGGTGAATACGCAGAGCGGCAGGCTGCCTCACAACGGCTCCTCCTCTTCGCGGCCGGCGCCCTGGTGGTGGTGTTCCTCCTGCTCCAGGCGGCATTCCGCAGCTGGCGGCTTGCCACCCTTGGCATCCTGACGCTGCCTGTAGCACTGGTTGGCGGGGTGATCGCCGCGCACATGAGCGGCGGAATCCTGTCCCTCGGGTCGCTGGTCGGGTTCCTGACAGTAATGGGCATCGCCGCCCGCAACGGCATCCTGCTCATCAACCACTGCCAGCACCTGGAGCAGTTCGAGGGCGTGCCGTTCGGCCGGGACCTGGTCCTGCGGGGCGCGGCCGAACGCTTGTCGCCAATCCTCATGACCACGCTCGCCACGGCTCTCGCGCTGGTGCCGCTGGTGGTGATGGGTAACCGGCCCGGCCATGAGATCGAGCACCCCATGGCCGTGGTGATCCTGGGCGGGCTGGTGACTTCGACACTGGTCAACCTGTTCATCGTTCCGTCGCTCTATCTTCGGTTCGCCAAGAAAGGTTCGGAACGTGATCGCGGGTCCCGCGACCCGGAACCGGTACCAGCCGCTTAACCCAACCACGCAGGAGAGGGCAGTCAGATGACTCCACGCTCTAAGAGATTAACCGCTTACGGCTCGGCGCTCTTGCTGGTGGTGGCATCCCTGACTGTGGCGACCGCGGCGACGGCGGTGGCGGCCGCTCCGGCTGCCGCCCCGGCGGCCGCCACTTCGAAGGAACTGTGCGGCCCCGGCTCGGCGTTGTCGTTCCACCGTTCCGCTTTCCCATCAAAGCCCGAGATTGATAACAAGTGGCTCACGCTCAAGCCCGGAATGCATCGCACCACCACCGGCAAGGTAGTCTCGCCGGACGGGACGACCGCCCGCACGGTGGTCAGCATTGTCACGGGCCTGACCAAGGTCATTGACGGGGTCAAGACGATCGCGATTTGGGACCGGGACTACTCCGACGGTGAACTCGTGGAGTCCGAGCTCGCCTTCTTCGCCCAGACCAGGAAGGGGACGGTCTGGCTCTTCGGGGAGTATCCGGAGGAGTATGAGAACGGCAAGCTTGTCGGCGCCCCCAGCACGTTCATCAGCGGCATCGACAAGGCCCGGGCCGGCATCGCGATGCAGGCCCGGCCACACCGGAACACACCGGCTTACGTCCAGGCCTACGCCCCCACCGTGGACTTCCTGGACTGCGGTGACGTCAAGTACAAGCACTTGTGCGTCTGTGTCCCCACGGGGTGCTACGACGACGTCATGGTGATCGATGAGTTCAACCCGCTGGAGCCGCCAAGCGCGGGCCACCAGCGCAAGTATTACGCTCCCGGGACCGGGCTTATCAAAGTGACCGCCGTGGGCGGTGAGGACCAGGAGTTCATGGACCTGGTCAAGATCAAGAAGCTCAACAAGACGGAACTGGCCAGCGTCAATAAGCAAGCGTTGGCGCTTGACCGCCGCGGCTACTCCGTCAGCAAGGACGTCTACGCCAAGACGCCACGCGCTGTCGTGAGCACCCGGTAAGTGCGTCCCGCGTCCTGAGGGACAAATCGGAGGCGGACAATGAAGAGCTCCGGCCCGGTTTGCAGGGCGGGGCGGGTAAATGTAAGCCCCAACCCGGGCCCAC
>NZ_JBHUBT010000018.1:0-35042 GCF_042788715.1 Arthrobacter sp. NPDC056886 | reverse complement strand
GGCGGCGCCGAACTCGCCGAACTCGCCCACGAACTCGAACAACTCGGCGGCCACGGCGACATCGTCAAGGAAGTCCAAGGCGAAGTGGCCGACGTCGATCAGGAAAGCCGCGGCCTCCACAGAGCACGCTGACGGCGTCAGCCCTCTGATCCGGCGCCGCGCCGGATAACCACAGATCAAATTTCACAAGCGGAACGGTTTGACCCCAATTCCCGTGGGAATCGGATGCCGCCCTTCTACCCAGATGGAGTAACCATGCACATGCTAATCGCCGGAACCTGGCGCGGTGCCGCCGACGGCCGGACCGAGGAAGTCCGGTCCCCCTTCGACGGCCGGACCATTGACACGGTCCCCGTCGCCACAGTCGAGGATGCCAAGGCCGCCCTCGACCGCGCCGAGATCGGCGCCCACCTGCAGCGGTCCACGCCGGCACACGAAAGGGTGGACATCCTCCTGCGGGCGGCAGCCTTGGCCGATGAACGTGCCGAGGACATTGCACAGACCATCAGTGCGGAAACCGGGAAGCCCATCACCGAAGCCCGGGGCGAGGCCAGCCGCTCCGGCAACATCATCCGCCTGGCCGCCTACGAAGGAAGCCAGCTGTACGGTTCCACCCTTCCCCTGGACGCCAACGCCGGCACCGGCCTGGACAAGATCGGTTTCACCCTCCGGCAACCGTGCGGCATCGTCGTGGCCATCACGCCGTTCAATTACCCCGCGTTGCTGGTGCTGCACAAGATCGCCCCGGCATTGGCGGCGGGCAATGCCGTGGTGCTGAAGCCGGCCCGCGCGACCCCGCTGACCGCTTTGAAGCTGGCCCAGTGCTTCGTCGACGCCGGCCTGCCGCCGGAGGCGCTGTCTGTCCTGACCGGCCCCGGCAGCACCCTGGGCGATGTGCTGGTCACCGATCCGCGGGTGCGGAAAGTGTCATTCACCGGGTCCACCGGCACCGGCACCCGCATCAGCAACATTGCCGGCGTGAAGAAGCTGTCCCTCGAACTGGGGGCCTCGTGCCCGGTCATCATCCTGCCGGACGCGGACATCGAACTTGCCGCCAGTGCCGTGGCAGCCGGAGGTTTCATCAACGCCGGCCAGGTCTGCATCTCGGTGCAGCGGGTCATCGTCGACCGCCGTGTCGAGGCTGACTTCCTGGACGCGCTCGTCCCGAAGGTCGAGGCGATCGCCGTGGGCAACCCCAAGGAAGACGACACCAGACTTGGCTCGCTGATCTCCGAGGAGGAAGCCTCTCGTGTCCACGCCTCGATCACCGAGGCCCGCCATTCCGGCGCCCGGGTTCTCACCGGTGGCGACCGCCACGGCGCCGTGGTGACTCCCGCCGTCGTCGCCGGCGTTGACCCGCGCTCTCCGCTGAGCCGTAACGAACTCTTCGGACCCGCCGTGGCCGTCTCCTCCGCCCATGACATCGAATCGGCGATCGCCTTGGCCAACGACAACGACTACGGGCTCGGCGCCGGGATCTTCACGAAGGACATCGCGGGAAGCATCCAGGCGATGCGACAGATCGACGCCGGAAATATCCACATCAACTGGACGCCCCTGTGGCGTGCCGACCTCATGCCCTATGGAGGACTCAAAGGCAGCGGCGTCGGCAAGGAAGGCGTCCGCTCCGCAGTGCAGGAAATGACCGAAGAAAAAACGGTCATTCTGCACGGACGCCCCTGGTAAACCCCCGACTACTGGAATAAGGCAATGACCACTAACCCGCAGACCATCCGACTGACCACCGCCCAGGCGGTCGTCAAGTACCTGTCCGTCCAACACTCCGTCGCCGACGGCGTCCGGCGCCGCCTCGTCCCCGCCGCCCTGGGAATCTTCGGGCACGGCAACGTCGCCGGCCTGGGCCAAGCCTTCGACGAGCTGGCCGATGACATGCCCTTCATCCAGGGCCGCCACGAACAGTACATGGCACATATTTCGACCGCATACGCCAAGGCGAGCCGCCGCCAGGCCGTCCTGGCCGTAACAGCCTCCATCGGTCCCGGCGCCCTGAACCTGGTCACCGCGGCGGGACTGGCAACCGTCAACCGGGTCCCGCTCCTGCTCCTGCCCGGCGACACGTATGCCACCCGCCATCAGGGCCCCGTCCTGCAGCAGCTCGAGCACCCGACCGAGGCGGACGCCACCGTCAACGACGCCTTCCGTCCCGTCTCCCGGTTCTTTGACCGCATCACCCGTCCCGAGCAGCTCCTGACCGCACTGCCGCAGGCCATGCGTGTCTTGACGAGCCCCACAGATACCGGTGCCGTCGTTTTGTCCCTGCCCCAGGATGTGCAGTCCCACGCCTACGATTTCCCGGCCGAATTCTTCGCCCCGCGGGACTGGAAGATCCGGCGCCCGCTTCCTGACCCGGCCGAAATCGAGGACGTGGCCGAGCTGATCCGGTCCGCGGACCGGCCGGTGATTATCGCCGGTGGCGGCATCCACTACTCCGATGCCCACGCGGCCCTTGAGCACTTGGCCGGCCAGGTAGGCATCCCGGTGGTCGAGACGTTCGGCGGCAAGGGTGCCGTCACGAAAGACGAATGGTGGCAGGTGGGCGGCGTCGGACTCGAAGGCAACTTCGCGTCCAACGCCCTGGTCAAGCAGGCCGATCTTGTCCTCAGCGTCGGAACACGCCTTACCGACTTTGCCACCGGCTCACAGTCCATCTTTGAAAACGCCAACGTCAAATTCGCGGCCCTGAACGTTGTGGACGCCGATACCCGCAAGCAAGGTGCCACCGGAATCCTCGCAGATGCCCGGCTCGGACTCGAGGCCCTGGCCCAGGCGCTGGAAGGACACAGCACCGCCGATTACTGGCAGGACACAGTCCAGACCGAGAAAGCCCGCTGGGCCCCCATCCGGACACAGTGGCTGGACGCCGACACCGCCTACAACGCCGAGGACCACCCGCATGCGCCGGTGACCGAGGCAGTGCTCACCCAGCCGCAGCTGATCGGGCTGATGCAGGAACATGCCCGTTCCGGCGACACCGTGATCGCGGCGGCCGGCGGGCCCCCGGGTGACCTGCAGAAGGTGTGGGACGCGACCGGGAACCGGCACTGCCACCTGGAGTTCGGCTTCTCCTGCATGGGCTACGAGATCGCCGCAGGCATGGGCGTCCGGCTGGCCGAAGGCAACAACGAGAACCGCGTTGTCACCTTCATCGGCGACGGGACCTTCCTGATGGCACCCACGGAAATCCTCACCGCAGCCCAGGAAGGCCTGAACGTCACCGTCATCGTCTCCGAAAACCACGGATACCAGGTCATCCACCGGCTGCAGATGAACCGCAGCGGACGGGAGTTCGGGAACGAATTCCGCTATCGCACCACCGGCGGCAGCGTCGCAGCAGAGGACGCCCCCAAGGCCAGGCTCGACGGCGACTACCTCAAGGTGGATCTCCGCCAGATCGCCGAAGGCCTGGGTGCCCTGGCCCTCCGGGCCACCACGGCCGCCGAGGTCCGCGAGGCCCTGTCCTCGACCAGGGACACCCAGGGCCAGGTCGTCATCGTGGTCCCCACCGTGCCTCACGTGGACCTGCCCGGCGGTGACGTCTGGTGGGACGTTGCTCCCGCGGAGGTGTCCGGCCAGGAATGGGTCAACACCCTCCGCGCCGAATACGAGCAGGCCCGGGGCCGCCAGCGGTGGTTCGGATGAGCAACAAACCACTGAACGCAGGGCCACTGAATGCAGGGCAGCTGCGCCGGCGTCTTTCCGAAGGCGAAGTCACGGTCGGGACCTTCGTGGGCATGGCATCGGCCGCCGCCGCCGAAGTCTGCGCAGCGGCAGGCGCCGACTGGGTGCTGATCGATCTTGAACACGGCGCCGGCGGTGAAGACGCGGTCCGGGACGGCGTAGTCGCGGCCGGAAGCTACGGCGTCCCGACGATCGTCCGGGTCGAATCCGGCGAACGCATCCGCATCGGGCGCGTCCTGGACCAGGGCGCGGCCGGGATCATGGTTCCCCGGCTGAACACCGTGGAACAGGCCACGGAATCGGTCCGGCACCTGCTGTATCCGCCCCGCGGAGACCGCGGCGTGGCCACCTACAACCGCGCCTGCCGCTGGGGCATGGACCGCCGGACCCTCACCCAACCGGGCCAGGAAGCACTCGGAATCATCCAGATCGAAACCCTGGAGGCACTGGAGTCCGTCGAAGAGATCGCCGCGCAGGACGGCGTCGACGTCCTCTTCGTCGGCCCGCTGGATCTCTCCTTCGCCCTGGGTGTCCCGCTGCAACTGGACAGCAATGTCTTCCAGGAGGCCCTGCAGCGCGTCGTCTCCGCGGCGCAGCTGCACAACAAGGCGGCAGGAATCCTGGCCGTGGACGGACCTGGGGCTGCCAAGTATGTCCGCCAGGGCTTCCGGTTCGTCGCCATCGGCTCCGACTCGACGATCATGGCGGCGGCGTTCCGCGATGCCTTCGCCACCGCCCGCAACTGACTACCAACACCAAGAAGAAAGGCAACAACGTGAGCCCAGAAACTCGCACCATCGGCGTCGGCCTCATCAGCGTCGGATGGATGGGAAAGCTCCACTCGCGCGCCTACCAAGCCGTACCGTACGTTTATCCCGAGCTCGGCCTGAAGACAAAGCTCGTCATCGCCGCCGACACCGAACCCAGCAGGGTCGACTTTGCCCGTGACGTTCTCGGCTACGCCGAGGGAACCGCCGACTACCACGATGTGCTCAACCATCCCGACGTCGACGTCGTCTCCATCTGCGCACCCAACTTCCTCCATGCCGAGATCGGCATCGCCGCCGCCAAAGCCGGGAAGCACTTTTGGATCGAGAAGCCGGTGGGACGCGGCTACGAAGAAACAGCAGCCGTGCAGGAAGCTGCAGTGGAGGCAGGAGTGCTGACCACCATCGGCTACAACTACCGGCACGCGCCCGCGGTGGAGCACGCACGCGAGCTCGTCGCCTCGGGGCGCCTGGGCCGGGTGACCAACGTCCGCGCCGTGTTCTTCTCCGGGTACGCCTCCGAGCCCAACGGGGCCCTTTCCTGGCGGTTCGACCGGAAACTCGCCGGCACCGGCGTGCTGGCCGATCTGTTCAGCCACGCCACCGACCTGTGCCAATATGTAGTCGGACCCATCGCCGAGGTCACTGCGCTCACCAGTACCGTCTACACGCAGCGGCCAAAGCTCGCCATGGGCTCGGCAACGCACTTCGCAGTGATCGAAAACGGGGAAATGGGAGAGGTTGAAAATGAGGACTACGCAGCAGCGTTGGTCCGCTTCGGCCCGTCCGCCCGCGGCGCAGGAGCCGTCGGCACCATCGAGTCGTCCCGCGTCGCCGTGGGCCCCGAATGCGGCTACCAGATCGAAGTCTACGGAACCGAAGGCTCGCTCAAATGGGACTTCGAGCGCATGAACGAGCTCAAGGTATGCCTGGGACGCAGCAACGACGAACAGGGCTACACCACCGTCAACGCCAGCCCCCGTTACGGCGACTACGCCCACTTCCAGCCCGGACCTGGCAACAGCATGGGCTTCGATGACCTCAAGATCATCGAGGCGAAAAAGTTCCTCGTCGCCATTGCGGGAGGCGCCCAGGAGAACTCCAACATCCATGATGCTGCCTCCGCGGCCGCGATCGTCAGCGCCGCCGAAGCTTCCTCGCTGTCCGGACAATGGCAGAAGATCGAGGAAATCCACGGCACCACTGCGGCGCGGGTCTGACCATGGCAACTGCATCCGCTCGGCGGCCAACGATCTTGGACGTGGCCGAACGCGCCGGCGTATCAAAGTCCTTGGTTTCACTCGTTCTGCGTGACTCTCCCCGGGTCAGCGCCGAACGCCGCCAGCGGGTGCTGGAAGTTGTGGAGGAGTTGGGCTACGAGCTCAACACGGCTGCCAGGTCGCTCGCAACCCGCAGCAACGGCACAATCGGCGTGCTGGTCAGCGACCTGCACAACCCGTGGGCCTTTGACGTCGTCGACGCCGCCCGGCCGGTTCTGGAAGAGGCCGGACACACCGTGCTCTTCAGCGCGGTCACGGCGTCGGCGGCGTCTGGCGGGGGAGTGGACCTGTCCATCCTCCAGGCCTTCCGCGATCTCCGGGTCGCCGGCCTCCTCGTGATCGGAACCGTCCCGGACAAGGCGCCGTTCAGCCGCGTTGTCTCGGGAGGAGCCGTCGTGTTCGCCGGAGGAGGCCCGGACTACATCGACACAGCCGACGTCGTCCGGAGCGACGACGCCTACGGCATCTCCATGGTGGTGGACCATCTGGTCGGACTGGGCCACGAACGCATCGCACATCTGGGCGGGCTGGGCGGTTCCGTCGGGGCTGCGCGTGTCAGCGGCTACACCGCCGCCATGGAAAGCCACGGACTCGGACGAAACATCCACGTTGTCGACGCCGACTTCTCCCAGGAGTCCGGGTACGTTGCCGCCCATCGGGCGCTCGGCGGGTCAGGCCGGCTGCGCCCCTCTGCCTTGGCTTGCATCAATGATCTGGCCGCCCTTGGAGCCATGACTGCAGCCGATGAACGCGGACTTCAGGTCGCGATCACCGGCTACGACAATATCTCCCTCGGCGCCATGCCCAGACTCGGGCTGACCACTGTCGATCCTGACAGCTCGAGAATCGGCGTCGCCGGGGCGACAACGCTCCTGCAGCGCATCCAGGACCACGACTTTGGCGGAGGCTTCGTCCACCAGCCCATCGTCCCCGAGCTGGTCATCCGCAAGTCCAGCCTGCTCGGCTTCTAACCACCTCACACCCATTTTGTCGCACCCGCGGGGCTTTCTAGCCCTGGCCGGAGTGCACACTCACATCTTCAAGGATGACGATGGCCCCGATAACCGCACCCCAAATAGTCGTAGCTCTTGGCAGCGTGGAGACCGGTCTGGTCGAACCGGTCCTGGCACCGCACCAGCAAATGATCCATCACCCCACGGACGAAGATCTCGCCCGGGCCGACGCCGCAATAGTCCGCGCCGCCTACCGGGTGGACCGTGAACTCCTCGACCGCATGCCCGCCCTGAAGGTGATCGCCAGGACCGGAGTCGGTACCGACCTCGTCGACGTCGCGGAGGCCAACCGCCGCGGCATCCCGGTGGTAATCACCCCCGGGAGCAACACCGCATCCGTCGCCGAAGGCGTCTTCGCCCATCTCCTCGCACTCGTCAAGCGGCTCCCGACGCTGACGTCCCTGGTCAGGGACGGCCGCTGGGAGGACCGGTCTGCTGTGAACGTCGGTGACCTCGAGGGATACACCCTGGGCATCATCGGATACGGCCGCATCGGACGCCGCGTCGCCCGAATCGCCGATGCCTTTGACCTCAATGTCCTGGCCTTTGACCCGTTCGCCGAGGTCCCGGCTGGGATCCGCTGCGAGACAGTGGAGGACCTGCTGGGCCGGAGTGATTTCGTCACCCTGCACGTGCCCCTGACACCGGAAAACCACAACCTCATCAACGCTGAGCGCATCGCACTGATGCCGTCCGGGGCCGTCCTCATCAACTGCAGCAGGGGCGGGCTCGTTGACCTGGACGCCGCCCACGATGCGCTTCTCAGCGGGCATCTGGCCGGTCTCGGACTGGACGTGTTTGATCCCGAACCCCCGGCACACCATCCCGTCTTTGACCACGGGAACGTTGTCCTCACCCCCCACCTGATGGGGTTCACCCGACAGGGGATGATCCACACCGTCCGCGATGCCGCCAAGGGCGCCGTCGACGTCCTGGCCGGCCGCACCCCCGCGGCGGTGGCCGCACCATGACGATCCATCACCATCAACCAACCGCTGCCGAATCCGCCCGCGGAAATCTAGAAAGGACCCCCACCCATGTCCGCTGACCGCCCCCTCAAGGTTGCACTCTTCGGATCCGGCCGCATCGGCCAGGTCCACGCCCGGAACATTGCTGACCACCCGGACCTGGAATTGGCATGGATCGCCGACCCGTTTATCAAGGGCGCACAGGCACTCGCCGCCACCACCGGGGCACAGGCCGTCGAAACCGCTGACGAGGTCTTCGCCAACCAGGATCTGGACGCCATCATCATCGGTTCGCCGACGAACACCCATGTCGACCTGATCTCCAGGGCCGTTGCTGCCGGCGTCGCCGCCCTGTGCGAAAAGCCCATCGATCTGGACATCGACCGCGTCCGCGCGTGCCGGGACCAGATCCGCGGCACCAAGACCCCGCTCATGCTCGGATTCAACCGTCGCTTCGACCCGAACTTCGCCGCCATTCGGGCACGGGTTGAGGCCGGCGAAATCGGACGCCTGGAACAGCTCACCATCATCAGCCGGGACCCCGCCCCCGCGCCGAAGGCGTACATCGCGACATCCGGCGGGATCTTCCGGGACCAGAGCATCCACGACCTCGACATGGCCCGGTTCTTTGTCCCGGACATCATCGAAGTTTCGGCCACCGGCTCGAACCTCTTCTGCGACTACATCGAAGAAGCCGGAGATTTCGATTCTGTCGTCATCAGCCTGCGCGGACGCGGAGGCGAGCTCATCACGATCACCAATTCCCGCCACAGCGCCTATGGCCACGACCAGCGGCTGGAAGCGTTCGGCAGCGACGGTCTGCTGACGGCCGGCAACATGACTCCGACCACGGTGCGCAAGTACAGCGCAGGAGGCACCGAAGAGTCCGATGCCTACCTGCCGTTCTTCCTGGAACGTTACGCCCAGGCTTACCGCAACGAACTGGACAGCTTCGTGCAGTCCATCCGCGGAGGTACCGCGTGCAGCCCCGGCTTCGACGACGGCGTGATGGCCCTCGTCCTGGCCAACGCGGCCGAAGAGTCCGCCAGGTCCGGCCGTGCCGTCAAAATCGGCGGGGAGTAACGAATGAACAGTCCACTTCTCAATGACAAGGTGGTCCTGGTCAGCGGCGGGACCCAGGGTCTGGGTGCCGGAATTGCCCGCCGGGCGGCAGCCGAGGGGGCCGCCGGAGTCGCAGTGACCGGACGCAACGCCGATGCTGGCGAAAAATTGGCCGGCGAGCTGACGAAGTCCGGCGTTGCGGCCCGCTTCATCAAGACCGACTTGGCAGACGTGGAACAGGCGAGGGCCTCGGTGCTGGAGACCATCTCCGTGTTCGGCCGGATCGACTGCGCCGTGAACGCCGCCGGCCTGACCACCCGCGGAACCATGCTGGACACCACCCCGGAGCTGTTCGACGAGCACATCGCCGTCAATCTGAAGTCGCCGTTCTTCATCATGGCCGAAACGATCAAGCACCTCCGGGAACGCGGAGCTCCCGGGAACATCGTGAACGTCATCTCTATCGCCGAGCTCGGGGGCCAGCCCTACCTGGCGCCCTACGTCGCGGCGAAGGCGGGGCTGGCCGGCGCAACCCGGAACGCGGCACATGCCCATCGCTGGGACAAGATCCGCATCAACGGCCTGGACATCGGCTGGACCGCCACCGACGGCGAAGCCGAGACCCAACGGAAGTTTCACGGCGCAGACGACGACTGGCTCGAAAAAGCCAACGCCTCTGTGCCCATGGGCAAGCTCGGACAAGTGGACGAGATCGCCGAATTTGTAGTCTTTCTCCTCTCCAGCAGGAGCGGAGTCGTCACCGGCTCGGTCATCGACTGGGATCAAAACGTCATCGGAGGATCAGATTGAGCACCATCACCAGCCGCCTTGCCGCCGCCCCCATTTCCTGGGGCGTGTGCGAAGTCCCCGGGTGGGGGCACCAACTGGAAGCAGACCGCGTCCTGTCCGAGATGACCGCACTGGGCATCACCGCCACCGAATTCGGCCCGGCAGGCTTCCTGCCCGAACAGGCAACCGAACGCGCGGAAGTCCTCAAACGGCACAACCTGCAGGCCATCGGAGGCTTCTTCCCCATCATCCTGCACGACCCCGCCAAGGACCCGATCAAGGCCGTTTCAGCAGAACTGGATGCCTATCAGGCGGCCGGTGCCAGCATCATGGTCCTGGCCGCCGAAACCGGCGTCGCCGGCTACGACCAGCGCCACGAGCTCGATGCCGAGGGCTGGAACCTGTTTGGCCGGAACCTTGACACCATCGTCAAGGCGGCCGCGGACCAGGGTATCCAGGCCGTCGTGCACCCACACGTGGGAACCATGATCGAGACAACGTCCGACGTCAACCGTGTCCTGAACGACACGGCCGCGAACCTGTGCCTGGACACCGGCCACCTCCTCATCGGCGGCACGGACCCCGGACAACTCGCCCGGGACTACGCCTCACGTATCGGCCACACCCACCTCAAAGACGTGCGCAGGGCCGTCGCCGAACGGGTTCAAAACGGTGAAATCTCCTACACCGACGGGGTCAAGACCGGAATGTACGTCCCGCTCGGACAGGGCGACGTCGGCATCGCTGGCATCGTCCGGAACCTCCTGGAAGCAGGGTACGGCGGCTGGTTCACGATGGAACAAGACACCATCCTGGAAACCGAACCTGCCGGCGAAGGCCCCGTGGCGGACGTCCGGCAGTCCGTGGCGTTCCTCCGGGACCTTGAAGCCGGGCTCACCACATGAGCGCGGTGCGCTGGGGCGTCCTCACCACCGCCCGTATCGCCCAGGACCGGTTCCTGCCGGCGATGCATAAGGCCCGCAACGCGGTCATCTCGGCGATCAGCAGCCCCAACGGGCGCGCCGCCGACGTCGCCGCCCGCTTTGACATCCCGGCCGCCTACGCCTCACACGAAGAGCTGCTGGCTGATCCGAGCATCGAGGCCGTCTACCTCCCCTTCCCCAACGGTCTCCATGCTGAATGGATCGTCGCAGCAGCCGAAGCCGGCAAGGACATCCTTTGCGAGAAGCCACTGGTCGGAAGCCTTGAAGACTACGCCCGCGTGGTCGAGGCCTGCGAGCGGAACGGCGTGAGCCTGATGGAAGCCTTCATGTACCGGTTCCACCCGCAGCACCAGAAAGTCCGTGAGTTCATGGACGCGGGCCGGATCGGCGATCTGGTCTCCATGCATGCCCGATTCCACTTCGTCATGGACCGCAGCCCGGGCGAGGTCCGGCTGCAGGCAGGTCTTGAGGGCGGTGCCGTCAATGACGTCGGGTGCTACGCCATCGACATCATGAACATGGTCATGGGGCGGGCCCCCGTGAGCGTCTACGCCAAAGGAACGAGCCCTACGGATCCCGTGGAGACCACCGTCGCCGCGATCCTTGACTACGACGGCGTCATTGGAACCGTGGATTGCGGTTTCGAAGGACCCCGGACGAACACCTTCCAGGTCATCGGCACCAAGGGGCACATCACGCTCGACCAGGCGTTCGACCCGGACCCCGGAGTCGCGGCACGGGTGACCGTTTCGCTCCGGGACGGCAGCACCGAGATCTTCGATGTCTCCGAAGACCCGTTCAAGGTCGAAATCGAACGGTTCAGCGTGTGGGCGCGCAGCTCCGGGCACGAGGTCGTGCATCGGGAACTCACAGAGCAGAACCTGGCCGTCCGTCTCGCCATCCACGAATCCCTCGCCACAGGCCTGCCCCGGAACGTCGAACCGGTGCACGCCGTCGAACACCACCTACTTCAGGAGCAATAACCATGACCGTCATCAACCACTTCATCAGCGGAGCCGAGGCAACAGGTAGCGGGACCGACACGAAGCCCGTCTACAACCCCGCCACCGGCGCCGTCTCCGCGGAGCTGCGGCTGGCCAACCGGGCCGACCTGGACGCGACCGTCGCCGCCGCCCGTGCCGCCGCCGATTCCTGGGGCGACACCTCCCTGGCCAAGCGCACCGCCGTGCTGTTCAAGTTCCGCGAACTCGTCGCCTCCCACGTGGACGAACTCGCCGAACTGATCACGGCCGAGCACGGCAAGGTCCTCTCCGACGCCAAGGGCGAGATCGGCCGCGGCCTGGAAGTCATCGAGTTCGCCTGCGGCATCCCGCAGCTGCTCAAGGGCGACTACTCGGACCAGGTCTCCACCGGCATCGATGTCTTCTCCTTCCGCGAGCCGCTCGGCGTCGTCGCCGGCATCACCCCGTTCAACTTCCCCGTCATGGTGCCGCTGTGGATGGCGCCGATGGCGATCGCCACCGGCAACGCCTTCATCCTCAAACCCTCCCACCGGGTTCCGTCAGCAGCGATGCTGCTGGCCAGGCTCTGGAAGCAGGCAGGACTGCCCGACGGCGTGTTCCAGGTCCTGCACGGCGACCGTGAGGTTGTCTCGGGCCTGCTGAACCACCCCGACGTGGACGGCATCTCCTTCGTGGGATCCACCCCTGTTGCAAAGCACATCCTTGAAGTGGCCACGGCTCACGGGAAGCGGGTCCAGGCCCTGGGCGGCGCGAAGAACCATGCGATCGTGCTGCCCGACGCCGATCTCGACAACGCTGCTGACCACCTCGCCGCCGCCGCCTTCGGCTCGGCCGGCCAACGGTGCATGGCCATCTCGGTCGCCGTCGCCGTCGGTGATGCCGCGGACCTGCTGGTCAAGAAGGTCGAAGAGCGCGCCCTGGCCGTCAAGGTCAAGAACGGCACGGAACCGGATGCCGACATGGGTCCGGTCATCAGCACGGATTCACGGGAATTCATTGTCAAGACCATCGCCGAAGCGGAAGCCGCAGGCGCGGCGATGGTGGTGGACGGCCGCGACCTCGTGGTCCCCGGCCACGAGGAGGGCTTCTGGGTCGGCCCCACCGTGATCGACCATGTCAAGACCGAAATGACCGCCTACACCGAGGAAATCTTCGGCCCCGTCCTGGTGGTGGTCCGGGTGGAGGACCTAGAGGAGGGCATCAAGCTGATCAATGCCAACCCCTACGGCAACGGCACCGCGATCTTCACGTCTTCCGGCGCCGCGGCCCGGAAATTCCAGCGGTCGGTGGACGTGGGCATGATCGGCATCAACGTCCCGCTGCCCGTGCCGGTGGCCTACTACTCCTTCGGCGGCTGGAAGGCCTCGCTGTTCGGCGACAAGCACATCTACGGCCCGGAAGGCGTCTCCTTCTACACCCGCGGCAAGGTGGTCACCTCCCGCTGGCCCGAGGCGGACCATGCGTCGGGCGCCTCGTACAACTTCCCCTCCAACTAGCGGTCGGGGCCCTGCACCCCGCGCCCAGCCGAATTCGCCGGAAAGCTGCGAACTCGCCGGAACGTTCCGGCGAGCCCGCAGGTTTCCGGCGAACTCGCCGGCTGGCTCAGGGCAGCTGGTAGCGGATACCCCAGCTGAGACGCCACGACTCGCCGGGGGCCAGCCAGCGCAGTCCCTCGCCGCTGTTCAAGGCATCGGCCGGAGCTGTCATCGGTTCCACCGCCACCGCTGCGACGAGGCCGCCGTCGGTGGGGAAAATGCTGGTCGTGAACGCCTGGACATAGCCAAAGGAGGCATCCATGAACAGTTGCACCTGCCTGCCGTCGGGGGCCTCCAGATAGTGGAGCGAGCCCCCATCCGGTTCCCGGCGGACGTCGCTCCAGGCGTCGTCGAGGGTGACGGCGCCGACGCGTTGCCCGGCCCGGAAATCGTGCCGGGTCCCGGGGACGGCGGTGGTGGCACCGGTCGGGTTCAGCCGTTCGTCGACCTCGATGTGGGTGTCGGCGTTGATGAACAGCGTCAGGTCCTCCGTGGGCACAGTGCCCAGCCTGAGGAAGGGGTGTGCCCCGACGGCGACCGGGGCGGTCTGGCTGCCCGTGTTCGTCAGGGTGTGGCTGACAAGAAGCCCGTCCTCTGTGAGCTGGTAGCGGACCGCCGTCGCGAGTTCAAAAGGGTAGCCCGGTGCGGGCATGACATCGGCAGCAAGGGTGATGCTGTCCGCCGTCCGGCCTGCGACACTGTACGCGGCGCCGGACAGCAGTCCGTGCAGAGCGTTGCCGTTGCCGGGCTCCGTGATCTCCAGTTGCTGCGGGACGCCGTTGTAGCTCCACTTTCCGCCAGCCACCCTGTTGGGCCACGGCACCAGGACCCAGCCAGCGCACGACGGCGGTCCGGACCAGGCGGGGTAATCCTGCAGGAGGGCGACGCCGTCGATTTCGAGAGCCCGCAGGCTGGCGGCGACTTCCGTCACGACGGCTCGTTGGCGCCGGCCTCCTCGAGTGGCCCGCAGTTCGTATTGCTCACCCATCGGTGACATGGACTTGTTCTGCATGGTCTTGTTTTGCACAGTCAGCCTGTCGGCGAGGTGGGTGCGGGCACGGCGCCGGTGGCTGTGCCGAGGCCCGCGGGATCCGCCAGGAACTGTGCGAAGGCCAGCTCCGCAGCCCCGATCATCATCAGATCGGAACCGAGCGCCGCACGGTAGATTTTGACCTGTCCCGCGGGGCCGTCCATGGCCTGCGACAGCAGCGTGCCGTTCAATGACGTCGGCGCGAGCGCGTGCAGCGTCCCCAGGAATCCGTCCAGGACGATTGCCTCGGGGTTGAAGATGTTCACGGCATTGCGCAGGGCTATGCCCAGATACAAAAGCTGGCGGGCGACTTCGTCGTTCACCTCAGCACTGCTGCTGTTCGCGAGGGCTTTTTCGAGATCCGCAGTGTCGCCGCGGGTCAAGCCGGCCAGTTCAAGCAGGCGGGACTGTGAGACTTCGGTTTCCAGGCAGCCCGTGGCACCGCAATGGCAGGTCTTGCCTCCAGTGCGGACGAAGGTGTGGCCGAGTTCCCCTGCGTACCCGGAGGCACCCCGGAGCAGTTGTCCCTCGGCGATGATCCCGCCGCCAATGCCGCTGGCGCCGCCGTTGAGGTAGATCAGGTTCCCCTGCCCGGCGCCCGCCCCGAAAATCAGCTCAGCCTCGGCGCCCAGGGAGGCGTCGTTGGCCGCTTGGCACGGGTAGCCGGTGGCCTCGCGCAGCATCCGGGCTACGGGCTCATTGCGCCAGCCCAAGTGCGGTGCATGCCGCACGACGCCGTCGTCGCGGTTGACCAGGCCGGGCACGGCCATGCCAATGCCGGTGATCCGGTATGAGGCATCCAGCTCGGAGCGCATACCGGCAATAACAGCCGATGCGATATTCACCGCCTCCCGGGCGCTCGGTATCCGTTCGGTTTCGAAACGGATCTTCTTCTGCACCTTCCCGCCGAGGCTGACCAGGCCGATGGTGACAGCATCGATCTCCGGGTTGACGGCCAAGGCCGCAACCGACGGGCTGGGATGGACTTCCGGGCTGGGCCTGCCCACCTGCCCCTCGCCGGCGGGCGCCGTTTCATAGACCAGGCCCAGGGCGACGAGCTGCCCGATCAGGGTCCCGACCGTGGAGCGGTTCAGCCCCGTGTGCCGGGTCAGCTGGGCGCGGCTGAGGACTCCGTGGTGATGGACGAGGGAGGTCAGCAGCGACAGATTGTTCCGGCGTGACGGATCCGGCTCGCTCGCCGTGGCGGAAGCATGGGTACGTGGAGGCATCATCGTGAGACTATCAGCGGCCGAACACGGTGCGGTCCAGGAATGCGTTGCGGAACTTTCCGGCCGGATCCAGCCGGCCGGCCAGCGCGGTGAAGTCGGCGAAGCGCGGGTACAGCGGGGCGAGGCCGGCGGCGCCGGCGTGGAAGAGTTTGCCCCAGTGCGGCCGGGCTCCGAACGGGGCCAGCTCGGCTTCCAGGAGCGGCAGGATTTCCCTGACTGCCGGTTCGTCCTGGCGCCAGGTGAAATGCAGGCCTATTCCGTCCCGGCCGTAGTTGGGGCTGAGCCACAGCTCATCGGCCGCGATGGTTCGGATTTCCCCGACCAGGAGCAGGGGAGTGACCACGCTGGAGAGCCTGCGCATCGTGCGGATGGCCTCCACGGCATGCTCCCGCGGGATCAGGTATTCGCTCTGCAGCTCGTCGCCCTTGCTGGGCGTGAACTCCATCCTGAAGTGGGCAAGCCTGTCGGACCACGGCCCGGGAACGCCGAGCTGCTGGGTGCAGTTGCTTCCGGACACTCCGGGAAGCGGGTGCCGGGCTTGGGTGGCCGGCCTGCCGGAGAAGAATTCCGGCAGGCCGGCGGGCAGCACGGCCCGGTCCGTGCGGTTCTTGAGCCACGCCTGGCCCACGGTCGCCCCGCTCCAGTCGGTGAAGAGGCTCACGCTGTAGGCCGAGGACGTCAGGGCATCGAAACTATCCAGGACCTGGTCCCAGTCGAGGCCCTCAAAGACACTCTGGGCAACCCCGAAGGTGGGCTCGATATCGAGGGTCAGGCGGCTGACGATGCCCAGCGCGCCCAGCCCCACCACCATGCCGGCGAATTCGGGGTCGCCGCGGCGGGCCGTGACCAGCGTGCCATCGGCACTGACCAGTTCAAGCGCCGCCACGGCCGTGGCGAGATTGCCGTTGCCGTCGCCGGAGCCATGCGTGGCGGTGGCAACGGCTCCCGCCACCGAGATGTGCGGCAGCGAAGCGAGGTTGTGCAGGGCGAAGCCGTGACGCTGGAGTTCCGCCGCGAGCGTCCCGTAGCGCGTACCGCCGTTAACGGTGACCGTCATGTTCTGCGTGTCGACGCTGATGCCGGCGTCGAGCGTGTCCAGCACCACCAGAGTGCCGGAGGTGTCGGCGATGTCGTTGAAGGAGTGGCGGGACCCCAGGGCGCGGACCTTCCCGGCTCCGGCGACCAATTCCTGAAGTTCCGCCACGCTGGCCGGATGGGCTATCTGCTGTGCCTGGTAGCCGTAATTCCCCGCCCAGTTGCGTTCGGTCACCATCTGATCGATCACGGTTGAATCCTTCACTCCGGAGCCTCTTCGCGTATGGGTTTGCCTGTGTTTTGGCCTATGCGTGCCTCGTTGGGGCTCATCCGCCCACGATTTGCTGTTATTCACAACATAACAGCCGCATTGGCATCCTGCCACGGAATACGGCGACGAACCGGTGGAATTTCCTCAGGGTCTTCTTCGCCGTGTGGTTGACACCACAGAAATCCATAATATGTTTGTGTCTAGAACAATTCATTCTAGACCCCGGCAGCACATCTACCCCTCGGAGCATTCAATGACGATTCAGCCCACCCGTGATGACAAGTTTTCCTTCGGCCTCTGGACGGTCGGCTGGGAGGCCCAGGACCAGTTCGGCTCCGCCACCCGCCCGCCGCTGGACACGGTCGAAGCCGTCAACCGGCTCAGCGACCTCGGCGCCTACGGCATCACCTTCCACGACAACGACCTCTTTCCCTTCGGCTGCTCCGCCGCTGACCGCCAGCGCGAAATCGACCGGCTGACGGGCGCGCTGAAGGCCACCGGAATGATCGTGCCGATGGTCACCACCAACCTGTTCAGCCACCCCGTCTTCAAGGACGGCGGCTTCACCAGCAACGACCGCGGCGTCCGGCGCTTCGCCCTGCGCAAGGTGCTGGAGAACATCGACCTCGCCGCCGAGCTGGGTGCGGAAACCTTTGTCATGTGGGGAGGCCGCGAAGGCAGCGAATACGACGCCGCGAAGGACATCCGCGGTGCCCTGGAACGCTACCGCGAAGCCGTGAACCTGCTGGGCGACTACGTCACGGACAAGGGCTACAACATCCGGTTCGCCATTGAGCCCAAGCCCAACGAACCCCGCGGCGACATTCTGCTGCCCACCCTGGGCCACGCCCTGGCGTTCATCGAAACCCTCGAGCGCCCCGAACTGGTGGGCATCAACCCCGAGACCGGGCACGAGCAGATGGCCGGCCTGAACTTCACGCACGGGATCGCCCAGGCGCTCTACCAGGGCAAACTTTTCCACATCGATCTCAACGGCCAGCGCAGCATCAAGTTCGACCAGGACCTGGTGTTCGGCCATGGCGATCTGCAGAACGCCTTCTCCCTGGTGGACCTGCTCGAAAACGGCGGCCCCGACGGCGGCCCCGCGTACACCGGTCCGCGCCACTTCGACTACAAGCCCAGCCGCACCGAGGACATCGACGGCGTGTGGGACTCCGCCGCCGCCAACATGCAGACCTACCTGCTACTCAAGGAACGCGCCAAGGCCTTCCGCGCCGACCCCGAGGTCCAGGCGGCGCTCCAGGCCTCGCGCGTTGCGGAAATCAACGAACCCACGCTGAACCCGGGCGAAGGCTACGAGCAACTGCGCGCCGACCGTGCCTCCTACGAGGACTTCGACGTCGACGCGTACTTCGGCGGCAAGGGCTTCGGCTTCGTGAAGCTGCAGCAGCTCTTTATCGAGCACCTGCTCGGCGCCCGCTGATCCCGTGACGGCTGCTCCCATGACACTCGTTGCCGGCGTCGACTCCTCCACCCAAAGCTGCAAGGTGGTGGTCTTGGACGCCGGCAGCGGCACGCTGGTCCGCGAGGGCCGGGCCGCCCACCCGGACGGCACGGAAGTGCACCCCGACCATTGGTGGCGGGCTTTGTCCGCAGCCTTCGACGACGCCGGCGGGCTGGCCGACGTCAGCGCGCTCTCGGTGGGGGGCCAGCAGCACGGCATGGTGCTGCTGGATCACGCCGGTGAGGTGGTGCGGCCGGCGCTGCTGTGGAATGACACGCGATCGGCAGGGGCTGCGGGCGCGCTTACCGACGAAGTGGGGGCGGAGGACTTTGCCCGAAGGACCGGGCTGGTCCCGGTGGCCTCCTTCACTATCACTAAGGTCCGCTGGGTACGGGACAACGAGCCGGAACTGGCGGACCGGGTGGCGGCCGTCGTGCTGCCCCATGACTGGCTGACCTGGCGGCTCCGCGGTTACGGCCCGGCGGACTCCAGCCCGCTGGGCCCGGACCTGGACCAGCTCACGACAGACCGCTCGGATGCCAGCGGAACGGGCTATTGGAGCCCCTCGTCCGGGGAGTACGACCTTGACCTGTTCAAACTGGCCTTCGGCCGGGACGCCAGGGAAGCCGCCGGCAACGCCGGGCCGTGTGACCCAGGAACCGTGGTCCTGCCCCGGGTTCTTGGCCCCGGCGACTCCGCCGGAGCGATCCACCCCGGCTGCTTCGGACCCGGCACGGCAGCGTCGGGGCCCCGGATCCTGCTGGGCGCCGGTGCCGGGGACAACGCCGCCGCCGCCCTGGGACTGGGGGCGCAGCCCGGAGACGTGGTGGTGTCCGTGGGCACCAGCGGGACCGTGTTCTCGGTGGCGTCCCGGGCCGTCGCCGATCCCAGCGGAACGGTGGCCGGTTTCGCGGACGCCAGCGGCGAGTACCTGCCCATTGCCGTCACGCTGAATGCGGCACGGGTGCTCAGCTCCGTGGCCGGCATCCTGGGCGTGGACTTCGATGAACTTTCACGGCTTGCCCTGGACGCCGAACCCGGCGCCGGGGGCGTGGTGCTGGTGCCGTACTTCGAAGGCGAGCGCACGCCCAACCTGCCCCACGCCAAGGCCAGCTTCCACGGGCTCAGCATTGCTTCCAGCACGCGGAGCAACCTTGCCCGGGCAGCCATCGAAGGCATGCTGTGCGGACTGTCCGGCGGGCTGGATTCCCTGCGGGCCCAAGGCGGCGCGGCAACACGTCTCCTCCTGATCGGCGGTGCCGTGCAGAACCCAGCGGTGCAGGCCATCGCGGCCCAGGTCTTCGATCTGCCGGTCGTGATCCCCAGTCCCGGGGAATACGTGGCCCGTGGCGCGGCCGTTCAGGCGGCCTGGGCACACGATGGGAACCGCCCGCAATGGTCGGTTGCGGTGAACGCAGCACCGGAGCCGGACTTCCAGCCGGCCATCCGGCAGAATTACCTGAGGGCAAGCAGTCACATTGATCCCGGCAACTGAGCCCCTGCTTACGGGAACTCCGCTGCTTGCCTCGGCCGCCAGGATCCGCTCCGCCTCCGGCAAGCCTGTCCGCTGGGGAGCTGGCAGCTAGTGCGGCGAGGACTAGTTCCGCTGCATCTCCGGATCCGGATTCCCGGCGGCAGGAGGCGCCGTCGATTCCCGGACCACAAGGTGGGTGGCGAGTTCCACTCGACGCGAGTCGAGCTCTTCGCCGTTGGCCTGCCGGAGGACTGCGCGCAGGGCGGCGCGGCCCATCTCCTGCAGCGGCTGCGTCACGGTGGTCAAGGCGGGGATGGACTGCTCCGCCTGGTAGGTGCCGTCGAAGCCCACCAGGCTCAGGTCCTCGGGGATCCGCAACCCGTGCCGCCGCGCTTCGGCCAGGACGCCGAGGCCGATGCTGTCACTCCCCGCGAAAATGGCGCTCGGGGGCTCGGGGAGGGCCATGAGCGCCTTGAGCCCGTGGATTCCGTGTTCGGGGCGGAATTTGTCCAGCATGACGTAGTCGGACTGCACCTGGACCCCGCCGGCCATGAGTGCGGCCATGTAGCCATGGAGGCGCGCCTGGTTGCATTCGGCCGATTCCGGTCCGCCGAGGTAGGCGATCCTCCGGTGGCCGAGTCCGAGCAGGTGCTCCGTAGCTTCCTTCCCGCCCGCCCAGTTGGTTGCCCCCACGCTGACAACCTCCGACGGCGGCGGGTTGAGCGGATCGATCACAACCACCGGGATGTGCCGCCGGCGGAAGGCGCTCAATTGGGCCGTACTGAAGCCGGACGTCACCACAATCAAGCCGAGCCGGCCTTCATCCACGATGCGTTGGGCCCGCCGCTCCGGACTGAGCGTCATGGCCGCCGCGTGCCCGGTCACATCGATCAGGACTTGGATGTCCATGGAGGCGGCTTGCTCAAGCACTCCGTTCAGCACCTCGACGGCGTACGCGGAGTACAGCGAGTCGAACACCACTTCCACGATCGCGGTCCGGCCCTCGGCATGTTTGCGCTGGTGCGTGGACTGGTAGCCCAGCTGCTCAAGTGCCGCCAGGACCTTGGCGCGCGTGCTCTCGGCAACGTCCTCCCGTCCGTTGATGACCTTGGAGACCGTGGGTGAGGAGACGCCGGCCTCCCGGGCGACGGCGGCAAGCGTGGGCCTGCCGGAACCCTGGACTATTGACACGATGACTCCTGTACTTTCGAAATATTTCGATACCGAGAAGTCTTGCCTTGATTATCTGATGCGTCAAGCCTATTCGGCCCACTTGAACCAAGGTTTCGAATTACGCTCTTGACTGTGACTGTTGTCACCACTACTTTAGTTTCAGAAGTCACAAACTTTTACGAAACTTTTCGAAGCTTTGCTTCACCCATCAGCAGCGGCAGCGCAGCCTTCCTCGTGAGGGTTGGCTGCCACTCCCACAACCGGGCCATCAGCGCAGAACCCGGAGGACGAATGGAACCCCAGATGAAAAATCGTACGTTTCGCAGTGCCGCAATGGCCGTCTCGGCCGCCGCCATTTCGATCAGCCTGGCCGCATGCGGCTCCAGCGGCCCGGCAGGTACTGCCGCAAGTGCAGACTCGGCCTCAATGTGGGGGCTGACCGGCGGCAACCAGCCCGTCCTGCAGAAATCCGTCACAGATTGGAACTCGGCCCACCCGGATTCGTCCATCAAGCTGGATTTCTTCGCGAACGACGCCTACAAGACCAAGGTGCGTACCGCCGTCGGCGCCGGCCAGGGCCCCACCTTCATCTACGGCTGGGGCGGCGGCGTGCTGAAGTCCTACGTGGACGCCGGGCAGGTGGATGATCTCTCCGGGTTCCTGAAGGACAACCCTGGGGTCAAGGACCGCTACCTTCCGGCGGTACTGAAGAACGGCGTTATCGACGGCAAGACCTACGCCTTGCCCAACAACAACGTGCAGCCTGTGGTGCTGTACTTCAACAAGGACGTTTTCGCCAAGGTGGGTGCCGAGGCTCCCAAGACCTGGGACGAGCTGATGGCACTGGTGCCAAAATTCAAGGACGCCGGCATTGCCCCGTTCTCGCTCGGCGGCCAGTCCAGGTGGCCGGGCCTGATGTGGCTGGAGTATCTCGTGGAACGCATCGGCGGCCCGGACGTCTTCGCCAACATCGCGGCCAACAAGCCAAACGCGTGGTCCGACCCCGCCGTCACCGAGGCGCTGGCCAAGATCCAGCAGCTCGTGGACGCCGGTGGCTTCGCCAACGGTTTCTCGTCCATTGCAGCGGACAGCAACGCAGACCAGGCTCTGCTGTACACCGGCAAGGCAGCGATGATCCTCCAGGGCGGCTGGATCTACCAGAGCATGAAGAAAGACGCCGCCGACTTCGTCAAGAGCGGCAAGCTCGGTTTCACCACGTTCCCCACGGTCTCCGGCGGCAAGGGAGACCCGGCCAACGTGGTGGGCAACCCCTCCAACTTCTGGTCCGTCTCCTCGAAGGCCACCGAAGGCCAGAAGAAAGCCGCCCTCGAATACGTGAAGGACGGCATGTTCTCTGACAGCAACATCCAGGGTCTCATCGACTCCGGGGCCGTGCCTGTAGTCAAGGGCATCGAGAGCAAACTCGCAGCCTCCCCGGACAAGGACTTCCTGTCCTACGTGTACGGCATGGCAAAGAACGCCCCGAGTTTCACGCTCTCCTGGGACCAAGCCCTCAGCCCGGCGCAGGGTGACGCCATGCTGGCAAACCTGGACCAGATCTTCCTGAAGAAAATCACCCCGGAGCAGTTCGTCGCCACGATGAACGCCACGATCGGTAAGTAGTCCAGTGTCCACCACATCCGGTTCCTCCCGACGGGCCCTTCAGCCGGGCCCGTCGGGGTGGCTGGCCGCGCCAGCCCTTGCCTTCTTTCTGCTATTCGCCATCATTCCGCTGATCGGCGTCTTGTTCCTGAGCTTCACCTCCTGGGACGGCCTGGGCGAGATCAAGCTGGACGGGTTGTCCAGCTGGACCACCGTCCTGACCGACCCGGTCACCGGAAATGCCCTGCTGGTGACGGCGAAGATCATGTTCTTTTCGTTCATCGTCCAGGCTCCGATCAGCCTGCTCCTTGGGGTCTTCACCGCCGGGGGCCAGAAGTACCGCGCGGCCTTGGCAGTCCTCTACTTCGTGCCGTTGCTGCTGTCCTCGGCCGCCGTCGCCATCGCCTACAAAGCCCTCTTGGATCCCAACTTCGGCCTGGGCGCCGGGCTCGGCATACCGGCTTTGTCCCAGGACTGGCTGGGCAATTCGGACCTGGTGCTGTTCGTCGTCGTCTTCGTGATCGCCTGGCAGTTTGTGCCGTTCCACACCCTGATCTACCAAGGCGGCGTGCGCCAGATCCCCACGTCGCTCTACGAGGCCGCGCAGATCGACGGTGCCGGACGGGTCCAGCAGTTCTTCAACATCACCCTGCCCCAGCTGAAGTACACCATCATCACCTCCTCCACGCTCATGGTGGTCGGATCGCTGGCGTACTTTGACCTCGTCTTCGTCCTCACGGGCGGCGGTCCCGGCTACGCCACGCGGCTGCTCCCGCTGCACATGTACCTCACCGGGTTCAAGGCCAATGACATGGGCGCCGCGAGTGCCCTTGGCGTCATCCTCATCGTGATCGGCCTGGCACTCGCCCTGTTGCTGCAGAGACTCGGCGGAAAGAACCGCAACGCAAGCCAATTGGAAGGTGCCTGATGGCTTCCCTGACCCAACTCCCCGTCCCGCCCTCCGCCCCCGCCCGCCCCGGCGTCAGTTCCCCTCCGCGGACCAGGGGACCGGGACGGACCCGCCCCAATTTCCTGGGCGGCCTCGGCGGCTGGCTCTGGCTGGCCATCATCATCGTCCCCGTCTACTACGTAGTAGTGACCAGCCTGAAGAACCAGGCAGGGTTCTTCACGTCCAACCCGATGATGCCACCAACTGAGCCCACTCTGGACAATTACAAACTGGTGGTCGAGAACGACTTCGCCCGGTATTTCGCCAACAGCCTCATCGTCACGGTGGGCAGTACTATCCCGGCACTGCTGGTGTCCTTCATGGCAGCCTATGCGATCGTCCGCGGCCAGAGCCGGTTCCTGAACTGGACGAACAGCCTGTTCCTGCTGGGCCTGGCCATCCCGCTGCACGCCACGATCATCCCTATCTACTGGATGATCACGCGCGCCCATCTGTACGACACCCTGCTGGCCCTGATCCTGCCCTCCGTCGCCTTCGCCATCCCGATCTCCGTGCTGATCCTGTCCAACTTCATGCGGGACGTGCCCAACGAACTCTTCGAGTCCATGCGGCTGGATGGCTGCTCCGACTGGGCCATGATGTGGCGCCTGGCGCTGCCCATGACCAAACCCGCCGTCATCACAGTCGGCATCTACAACGCGCTCGGAGTGTGGAACGGCTTCCTGTTCCCGCTGATCCTGACGCAGAGTCCGGAGACCCGGGTGCTGCCGCTGTCACTGTGGACGTTCCAGGGCGAATTCAGTGTCAACATCCCGGCCGTCCTGGCCGCTGTCGTGCTCGCCACGCTGCCGCTGCTGGTGGTCTACGTGATCGCCCGGCGCCAGCTGCTCAGCGGCCTCACTGCAGGCTTCAGCAAATAGTCCGCCGCCCCAGGGCGCCGCACCGACTTCCACTCCTCTCGAAAGGATTACCGATGACTGACCCTAGGAGCCTGCGCGTGGGCATGGTGGGCCACGCGTTCATGGGGGCCGCCCATTCCCACGCCTGGCGGACCGCGCCGCGGTTCTTTGACCTGCCGCTCCGGCCGGAACTGACCGCGGTCGCGGGCCGGAACGAGGGCGGCGTGCGGGCCGCGGCGGCGAAGATGGGCTGGGCGTCCTATGAGACGGACTGGCGGGCGCTGATCGAGCGGGACGACATCGACCTGATCGACATCTGTACCCCGGGCAACACCCACGCCGAGATCGCGATCGCCGCGCTCGAGGCCGGCAAGCATGTCTTGTGCGAGAAGCCGCTAGCCAACTCGGTGGCCGAGGCCGAACGGATGACCGCGGCCGCGGAGGCCGCGGCGGCCCGGGGCGTGTACTCGATGTGCGGCTTCAGCTACCGCCGCACCCCGGCCCTGGCCCTGGCCCGGCGGATGGTCGCGGAGGGCCGGCTCGGGCAGATCCGGCACGTGCGGGCCCAGTACCTGCAGGACTGGCTTTCCGACGCGGACGCGCCCCTGACCTGGCGGCTGGACAAGTCCAAGTCCGGTTCCGGCTCGCTCGGTGACATCGGGGCCCACAGCATCGACGCCGCCCAGTGGATCACCGGACGGAACATCACTGGCGTTTCGGCCCTGCTGGAGACCTTCGTCAAAGACCGCCCCGTCGCCGGGGACCTCGTGGGCTTAGGCGGGCACGGCGCCACCGGCGCCGACACCGTGCGCGGGCCGGTCAGCGTGGACGACGCCGCCATCTTCAGCGCCCGCTTCGCCGGCGACGGACCCGCCAACGGAAACGGCGCCGGACCCATCGGCGTGTTCGAAGCCACCCGCTTCGCCCTGGGACGGAAGAACGCCATGCGCCTGGAACTCAACGGCACCACGGGCTCGCTGGCCTTCGACTTCGAAGACATGAACGCCCTGTCCTTCTACGACGCCGCTGACGGCCCCGATGCCGGCTTCCGCAAGATCCAGGTCACCGAACCCGAACACCCCTACACCGGGAACTGGTGGCCCACCGGGCACCCGATCGGCTACGAACACCTCTTCACCCACCAGGCGGTCGACCTCATTAACTCGATCGCCAGGCACCACCCCCCGGCACCGTCCTTCGCCGACGCCCTCCAGGTCCAAAAAGTCCTCGCCGCCATCGAGGCCAGCGCCGCCGCCAACAGCCATTGGGAACACGTCTAAGAGGAATCACGATGACACGCCCAATCATTGTCCTCGCTGCCTGCTGAGCCGGCCGCGGCCAATACACATCAAAGACAGAGGAACCTCCATGACAAACGACCACAAAACCGCCCTCGTGGTGCGCGGCGGCTGGGACGGGCACCAGCCCGTTGAGGCCACCGAGGAATTCATCCCGTACCTGAAAGCCAACGGCTACCAGGTACGGGTGGAGGAATCGCCCAAGATCTATGCCGACGCCGAATACCTGGCCGGCGTGGACCTGATTATGCAGTGCATGACCATGTCCACCATCGAAAAGGACGAGTTCGAGGGGCTCCAGGCCGCCGTCGAGAACGGCACCGGCCTCGCCGGCTGGCACGGCGGCATCGCGGACTCCTACCGCAACACCTCGGACTACCTGCACCTGATCGGCGGCCAGTTTGCCTGCCACCCGGGCAAACACCCCGATGAGCGGACGGGCGGGCAACCCGACAACTACGTCCCCTACACGGTCAACATGCTCCCTGCGGCCGCGGAGCATCCAATCACCGCCGGCCTCGGCGACTTCGACCTGGTCACCGAACAATACTGGGTCCTGGCCGACGACTACATCGACGTCTTGGCCACCACCACCCAGAAAGTCCGGGAATGGGACCCCTGGCACCGGGAAGTCACCTCGCCCGCTATCTGGACCCGGCGATGGGGAAAAGGCAAGATCTTCGTTTGCACCCCGGGACACCGAGTTGAAATTCTCCAGGACAAGAACGTCCGCACCATCATCGAAAGGGGCCTGCTGTGGGCAAGCCGTTAGACACAGAGCAGCCAACAAACGTTGGAATCATCGGCTGCGGAGCCATCATCGCCCAGTATCTGGCGAACTTCCGCCGGCTCCGGGACACCAACCTCGTCGCCGTCGCAGACCTGGACCCTGCCCGGGCGCAGGCAGTCGCCGACTCGTACGACGGCGTCCGGGCGCTCACGGTGGATGCGCTCCTGGCGGCCGACGACGTCGAGCTCGTTCTGAACCTGACCATCCCGGCGGCCCACGCCGAGGTGGCCCTGCTCGCGATTGCCGCCGGCAAATCCGTGTACGGTGAAAAGCCCCTCGCGGCTACGACGGCGGAGGCCCGGCAAGTGCTGGACGCTGCGCGGAAGGCGGGCGTCGCGGTCGGCTGCGCCCCTGACACCGTGCTCGGCACCGGGATCCAGACTGCCCGGAAGGCAATCGACGACGGTCTGATCGGCAGGCCGATCTCCGCGACCGCCACCATGGTCACGCCCGGTCATGAGCGCTGGCACCCGAACCCGGACTTCTACTACCAGCCAGGCGGCGGGCCGCTGCTGGACATGGGCCCGTACTACGTCTCGGCCTTGGTCACGTTGCTCGGACCGGTGGTCTCGGTGATCGGCGCCGCCAGCCACACGCGCGACGAGCGGACCATCGGCTCTGGCCCGCGCGAGGGCCAGAGGGTGCCCGTGGCGATCGATACCCACGTCACCGGCGTCCTGGTCCATGCCTCGGGGGCCTTGTCCACGCTGGTGATGAGCTTCGACGCCGTGAAGACCAGGAGCCCGAACATCGAAATCCATGGCGAGCACGGTTCCCTTGTGGTTCCGGATCCGAACCACTTTGACGGCGACGTGCAGCTCTTCGTCCTCGGCGCGGGGGACTGGGAGACCCTTCCGGTCTCCGCCGGCTACACGGACGCGGGGCGCGGCTTCGGCGTCGCGGACCTCATCCGCACCCCGGCCGGCCAGGAGCCGAGGGCGGGAGGTGCCCTGGCTTTTCACGCCCTGGAAGTGATGGAGTCCGTGCTTGAGTCGGCGCACACGGGAACGCCTGTCCGGATTGGCAGCACCGTGTCGCGCCCCGAGCCGGTCGCGCTGACCGCCATCGCTGAAGCTCCCCTGGCGATCACCTCGTAGCGGCCCCTCGGCTGTGCCCTCCTAGCCGTTCCCGGCCGAAATCGCCGGAAACCTGCCCAGTCGCCGGAACGTTCCGGCGAGCCCGCAGGTTTCCGGCGAATTCGCGTGCGAGGGGCGGGGTGGGGTCGGGGAGGAGCGTCAGTCCGTGGCGGCCTGATCGGCGTCGAACCCGGCCAGGAGGCGCCGCGAGGCCGTGTCCATGTGGGAGCGCATGGCTGCCGTAACCGCGGCCTCGTCCCGCGATGCCAGGGCGTGGAAGATCTCCCGGTGCTCGGCCAGGGCCGCGGCCGCGTGCCCTTCATCGGTCAAGGCGCGGTCTACCCAGATGCGCAGCAGCGAGCGGATGCTCTGCAGCAGTTCCTGCAGGACCTGGTTGCCGGAGGCGGCGGCGATTTCGCGGTGGAAGGCGGCGTCGGCCTCCACGAACGTCGCGAGGTCGTCGAGGCTGTGCTCCATGGTGGCCAGATTTCCGCGCATCCGGTCCAAGGCGCCGTCGGTAATCCGCTGGGCCGCGAGCTGGCCGGCCTGAACCTCGAGTCCCCCGCGTAGCTCCACGAGTTCGCGGGTGCGCGGGGCGCCCAACATGAGGCCCCAGCTCAGCGTGCGGGGGAGGAGCTCGGAAATTCCGTCGCGCAGGTAGGTCCCGGAACCCGGGCGGACGATCACAATCCCGAGGATCTCCAGCGCGGCGAGGGCCTCGCGGACCGCCGACCGCCCCACCCCCAGCGATGCGGCGAGCTGGCGCTCGGCCGGCAGGCGGGTACCGACGGCGATCTCGCCGCTCGTGAAGTAGCCCAGCAGCCGTTCGGCGACTTCGGAGACAACCGATCCTTGCTCCATGGAACCGAGCGCGGCACTGATTTTGGCCGTGGAAGCGGCGGAATTAACGGACACCTTCCCAGCGTAACAACCAGGACAAGCGCAACCGCGCAGACTTTGGCCTCAGAAATAAACATGTCAACCGGTTGACCAATTTGGGGTCGGCGCTTTATGGTTTTAATCACACGCTTAGTACCGGCCCCGCCAGCCTTCCCGAACTAGGCACTGAGACCCATCCCAAGGCATCCGTCGCAGGCCGCCGCCGGGAGACCAACATCTAGGAGTCAATGTGGACACCACACAATCGGTGGTCGAAAGATCTGCAATCAAGAAGGTGGCATACCGGCTCGTGCCGTTTGTCGCCCTCATGTTCTTTATCAACTACCTGGACCGGACGGCTATCGCCTTTGCCGGCCCCAACGGCATGAACTCCGATCTGGGCCTCTCGGCGGCCCAGTTCGGCTTCGCGTCCGGGGTCTTCTTCATTGGCTACATCCTGCTTGAAGTTCCCAGCAATCTGGCCCTGCACAGGTTCGGCGCCCGCCGCTGGCTCTCCCGCATCATGGTCAGCTGGGGCATCGTCTCCCTGCTGTTCGTCTGGGTCAGCAGCGTGGAGGGGCTCTATATTCTGCGCTTCGCCCTGGGTGTGGCCGAAGCCGGCTTCTTCCCCGGCGCCATTCTCTTCCTGAGCCTGTGGGTCCCGTCCCGCCACCGCAGCAAGATCCTGGCCCTGTTCTACTTGGCCCAGCCGCTGACCACGGTCATCGGTGCACCACTTGCCGGTTGGCTCATTGCGCAGGAGGGCCTCTTCGGCCTCGACGGCTGGCGCGTGATGTACCTCGGCGTATCGGTTCCGGCCATCATCGTCGGCATCATCGCCTGGTTCTACCTCGCCGATTCCCCGGCCAAGGCCAAGTGGCTCAACCCGGAGGAAAAGACGTGGCTGACCAACGCCCTGGAGACGGAAAAGAAGGAAACAGCGGCGAGCCACAAGCACGTCAGCGCCCGCACCGTCTTCTCCAACGGCAGGGTCTGGATGCTGTCCGCCATCTACTTCGGCTTCATTTACGGACTCTATGCGTTGGCGTTCTTCCTGCCCACCATCATCGCCGGCTTCGAAAGCCTCTACGGCAGCAAGTTCGATGTGCTCCAAAAGGGCCTCATCACGGCCATCCCGTACGTGTTCGCGGCCTTTGCCCTGTACTTCTGGTCCAAGGACGCCACGAAGCGCGGCGTCAAGACGTGGCACATCGCCTTGCCGGCCCTCATCGGCGGCCTGAGCGTCCCGCTGGCCCTGTTTGCCGGCTCGCCGGCCGCGACCATCGCCGTCATCACCGTCACGGCCATGGCCATCTTCGCCGCACTGCCCAACTTCTGGACCGTTCCCACCCAGTTCCTCACCGGAGCGGCGGCCGCAGCCGGCATCGCCCTGATCAACACCGTGGGCAACCTGGCCGGCTTCAGCGCAGGCTTCGTTACCGGCTGGCTCAAGGACTGGACCGGCGGCTACACCGTCCCGATGTTCGTCGTCGGCGGCCTCATGCTCCTTTCCGCCGTCCTCATGGTGCTGCTGAGCCGCTCCGGCAAGATCAGCGAAGGCGTACCCGCTGAAGCCCTTGATCCCACGGGGGCCGGACACCACGCCGAGCCGTAACAGACCCGGGGGCGTCCCCCTCACCCGGGGACGTCCCCGCACCAATCCGCGCCGGCAGGCGCACGCAGGCCCGCCGCAGACATGTCCGCCGGCACCAGCCGGCGTCCCAAGACCGATTCCCCCCAGCTAGCCTCTATATATTCCGGGAGACACCGCATGACCCGCCTGTTCAATGAACCTTCAGCCTTCGCTGACGAGATGATCGAGGGCTTCGTTGCCTCCCACAGCCGCTGGGTCAAGCGCGTCTCCGGTGGTGTGGTCCGCAACACCCGCAGCACATCCGGCACCCCTGCCCTGGTGATCGGCGGCGGCTCCGGACACTACCCCGCGTTTGCCGGACTCGTGGGCCAGGGCCTGGCCCACGGCGCCGCGATGGGCAACCTGTTCGCTTCCCCGTCCGCCCAGCAGATCTACAACGTGGCGAAGGCCGCCAACAACGGCGGCGGCGTGCTGCTGGGGTACGGCAACTACGCCGGTGACGTCCTGCACTTCAACCAGGCCCAGGGCCGGCTCCGCAAGGAGGGAATCGACTGCCGGAGCATCGCTGTTACGGACGACGTCTCCTCCGCACCGCCGGCCGAACGCGCCAAGCGCAGGGGCATCGCCGGCGACCTGACGGTGTTCAAGGTGGCCGCCGCGGCCGCGGAAGCCGGCTACACCATGGACGCCACGCTGGAAATCGCCGAACGCGCCAACCACCGCACCCGCTCCTTCGGTGTTGCCTTCAGCGGGTGCACCCTGCCCGGCGCCGACCACCCGCTCTTCTCCGTCCCCGAGGGCCGCATGGCCGTCGGGATGGGCATCCACGGCGAACCCGGCATCGGGGAAACGGACATCCCGACGGCGGACGAACTCGCCGAGCTGCTGGTCAGCAGCCTCCTGGCAGAGATTCCCGACGGCGTCGAGGACGGCGTCGCTTCCGGTGAAGCACGGCGCGTCGTCCCCATCCTCAACGGCCTGGGCAGCGTCAAGTACGAGGAACTCTTCGTGGTCTACCGCCGCGTCGCCCAGCTCCTCGCCGAGGCCGGCCTGGACGCCGTGGACCCGCAGGTGGGCGAACTGGTCACCAGCTTCGACATGGCAGGCACCTCCCTGACCCTGTTCTGGCTCGACGACGAACTCGAATCCCTCTGGCACGCGCCCGCCGACGCCCCGGCCTTCCGCCGCGGCGCCGTGACCGCCGAGGCCCTCGAGACCACCGAATTCGCCGACCTCGCCGAGGTCGAAGCGCCGATCCCGGCAGCTTCCGACGAATCCCGTGCCGGGGCCCTGCGGGTACTGGCCGCACTCGGCGCCGCAAAGGACGTGGTGGACGCCAACGCCGAGGAGCTCGGCAGGATTGACGCGATCGCCGGCGACGGCGACCACGGCATCGGCATGGAACGCGGAATCGGGGCTGCTGTCACCGCCGCCGCCGACGCCGTCGCCCGCGGTGCGGGAGCCGCCACCACCCTCCGCCTCGCAGGTGACGCCTGGGCCGACAAAGCCGGCGGCACCTCCGGCGCGCTGTGGGGCATGGCCCTGCACGCCGTCGGAGACGCCCTGGGCGACTCCAAGGCTCCCGACGCCGGCGCTGTCGCCGACGGCGTGGCCGCCGCGGCCGCCGCGATCATGGACTTCGGCAAGGCCAAGCCCGGGGACAAGACCCTGGTGGACGTCCTGGTCCCGTTCCGTGACGCCCTCAGCACCGGTGTCAGCACCGGAGAGTCCCTCACGCAGGCCTGGGGTGCGGCGGCAGGGCTTGCCGAACAGGCGGCCGAAGACACCGCCCAGCTGCTGCCGCTCATGGGGCGCGCCCGCCCGCATGCCGAGAAGAGCCTAGGCACCCCCGATGCCGGCGCCGTCTCCATGGCGCTGATCGTACGGGCCATTCACCACACTCTCCTCGAAAAAACAGTCGAGGAAACAACAGTTAAGGAAAACGCATGAGCGCCAAACTGCGCCTGGTCATCGGAGCCGACGACGCTGGATTCGACTACAAGGAGGCCCTGAAAGCCGATCTCGAGGCCAGTGACCTCGTCGAATCCGTCACCGACGTCGGAGTGGATGCCACCAGCCACACTCCCTACCCCTCCGTGGCCATCGCGGCTGCCGAACTGATCGCCGCCGGCGAGGCGGACCGTGCCCTGCTGGTCTGCGGCACCGGACTCGGCGTCGCGATCGCCGCGAATAAGGTCCCCGGGATCCGAGCCGTTACGGCCCACGACAGCTACTCCGTGGAGCGTTCGATCCTGAGCAACAACGCCCAGGTTCTCACCTTCGGCCAGCGCGTCGTCGGCCTGGAGCTCGCCCGCCGGCTCGCCCGCGAATGGCTGACCTACACCTTCGACGAATCCTCCGCCTCGGCCGAAAAAGTCACACTAATTAAGGACTACGAGGGTGTCACTTCCTGCTAAGACAGCAACAAAACCGCAGGCAATCATCGGCGTCAGCCTGAAGATGTACTTCGGCTACGAACGCACGCTCGAATACTGCCGCGAGGTGGCCACCATCGCTTTCGCGCATCCGGCGGTCCAGAGCGGCGACATCGAGCTGTTCGTGCTGCCCACCCTGCCTGTCCTGCCCGAAGCTGCCCGCATCCTCGGGACCGCCGGGGCAGCCGCCGGAGCCCAGGACATCTTCTGGGAAGACGAAGGCGCGTACACCGGGGAGGTTGGCGGCAAGACCGTTGCTGAACTCGGCGGCCGCTACGCAGAGGTGGGCCACGCGGAACGGCGCCGGATCTTTGGCGAAGATGACAGGATAATCGGCCTCAAGACCGCCGCCGCCTACCGCAACGGGCTCACCCCGGTGCTCTGCGTGGGTGAGCTGCAGCCCGGTTCCGTGGAGGAAGCCATCCGGACCTGCTCGGCGGACATCGACGCCGCGCTCAACCGGGCACGGTCCCTGGGGCCGGCAGCGCGAACCATTGTGGCCTACGAACCGCAGTGGGCCATCGGCGCCCCGGAACCGGCCACGCCGGAGTACATCAGCGCCGTCAGTGCCGGCCTGGACGCGCACCTGCGTTCCCTGCCGGGCCAGGCCGACAGCCGGGTCATCTATGGCGGAAGCGCCGGCCCGGGTCTGATCGGCCGGCTCGACGATGCCGTCGCCGGGCTGTTCCTGGGCCGTTTCGCCCACGACCCGAAGGCCCTGAAGTCCATTTTGGACGAGACCGCCGAACGGCTGGGCCTGCTGTCCGGAAGGGCGGCAGCATGAGCACCATCGGCCAGGGCTCTGGGAACCGTTCAAGGATCGGATCTGGTTCAAGAATTGGCTTGAGCAGCTACGCCTTCTTCTGGCAGCTCTCGGAGAAGGTTTCGGAGCCCATCAGCCTCCACGAGGCACTGGAGCGCACCGCGGACCTGGGCGTGGACCTGTTCCAGATCTGCGACTACGCACCGCTCGAAGCCATGAGCGAAGCGGAACTGAAAGACATCCGGGCCACGGCTGACTCGCTGGGGATCGCGCTGGAACTGGGCACCAAAGGCATCCGGCCGGAACACCTCCGGAAGTTCCTGCGGATCGCCGGGATCCTGGGCGCGCCGCTCTTGCGGACCATGTTCAACGTCCCGGGCCACACCCCGACACCGGAAGAAGCCGTGGCGATCTTCAAGGACGTGCTGCCGGAGTTCGAGGCCGCCGGGGTGAGGATCGCGGTGGAAACCTACGAGCAAGTTCCGACGGCCCGGATCCTGGAGGTCATCCGCAGCGTCGGCAGCCCCTACCTGGGTATCTGCAGCGATCCCGCCAACACCGTGGCGGCGCTGGAGTCCCCGCGTGAGGTGATTGACGCCGTCGCGCCCTATGTCCTCAACATGCACATCAAAGACTTTGCGTTCAGCCGCAAGGAGGGGTGGGTCGGGTTCACATACTCCGGCGCTCCTCTCGGCGAGGGGCTTCTGGACTATGACTACATGGCCGGAAAGCTTCAGCCCAAAGAAAGAAACATCAACCAAATTGTCGAGCACTGGCTGCCGTGGCAGGACTCCGAAGAAGAGACCATCCGCCGCGAAAACCAGTGGACCCAGCAGAGCCTCGATTTCCTAAGGAGCAAGTGAAATGTCAGCAGAAAAATTGACCGTCGCCGTCATCGGGGCCGGAGGCAAAATGGGGCTGCGTGTTTCAGCCAACCTCCAGAAGAGCGCCCACACCGTTTTCTACAGCGAGAACTCGCCTGCCGGACAGGAGCGTGTTCGCGCCGAAGGACGGGAAATCAGCAGCACGGAGGACGCGATCAAGGACGCCGACGTCGTGATCCTCGCCGTCCCGGACACCGTACTGGGCGTCGTTTCCCAGGGCGTGGTCCCCCAGCTGAAGTCGGGCGCCATCCTGCTCACCCTGGACCCGGCCGCCGCCTACGCCGGCCTCCTGGCCAAGCGCGACGACGTCGTCCAGGCCGTGGCGCACCCGTGCCACCCGTCTGTGTTCCTGGAACGCACCACCAAGGAGGAATGGGCCGACACCTTCGGCGGACAGGGCGCCCCGCAGAACGTCGTCGCCGCAATCGACGAGAACGCCTCCGAGGCCGCCCGCGCCGCCGCCGAGGCGACCATCAAGGTCATCTACGCTCCCGTGATCGACGTCCACTGGGTCACCGTGAAGCAGCTCGCCATCCTCGAACCCACCCTCGTGGAGACCGTGGCCTGCATGATCGGCACCCTGCTCAAGGAAGCCCTGCACGAGACCGTGCACACCGCAGGCGTCCCGGAGGAGGCCGCCAAGGCCATGCTGTTCGGGCACGTCCAGATCGCCCTCACCAACGCCCTGCGTGGTTCCAACCCGTTCTCCGAGGCCTGCGAAATCGCCATCCAGTACGGCAAGGACACCATCATCAAGGACGACTGGAAGAAGATCTTCGACGACTCCGAGCTCGACTACGTGATCGCCAAGATGCTCAAGCTCGACGCCGTCAAGCGCTGAGTCATTCGACGCACCACTCCGGCGGGGCGGCATTCCACGTGAATGCCGCCCCGCTGCCGCATGACCCACAGCCGCCCCGCCGCGGCATGACCCACTGCAGACTGGCCCACAGCAGCGCACTCGCAACCCAGCCGCAGACCGACCACCGCAGATTGAACGGAACTACCTGATGACCACATTTACAGCCGCTCAGGACGCCGAGCCCGGCGTCGCCTCCGCCCACGAACTGTCATGGACCGAGTTGGATCAGCGTGCGGTGGACACGGTCCGGGTGCTGGCCGCGGATGCGGTGGAGAAGGTCGGGAACGGCCACCCCGGGACGGCGATGAGTCTGGCTCCGGCCGCGTACCTGTT
>NZ_JBHUBT010000017.1:0-60317 GCF_042788715.1 Arthrobacter sp. NPDC056886 | reverse complement strand
GTGCGTCCCGGATGCCGCGGCCCGGATGGAGCACGCCCTGACCCGCACGGCCGCGGAGAACGACGCCGACTTCCTCGTCCGCGTCACCCGCAGCTGGGCCGACGCGCTGGACCAGGACGGCGCCGAACCCTCCGAGGAACTGCTCCGCCAGCTCCAGGGCGCCTTCATCCGCCGCCGCCGCCACGGCCTGCACCACCTCGAGATCTACGCGACCACCGAACAGTTCGAACACCTCCTCACCGTCATGAACACCGCCGCCAACCCCCGCACCGGCAACGGCGGACCCTCCCCGGCCGGAACCGGCGGCGGGACCGCGGCCGCGGGCGTTGGCCAGAGTGCTGCCGCCGGAGCCACTCCCGCCGGTGTCGGCTGGGCCGCAGACACAACGTCCGGTGCTGGGTGGACCGCAGACGCGGCCTCCGGGGAGGGGGCTGCCGCCGGAGCCACTGCCGCCGGCGACGGCTGGGCCGCCGACACGGCGTTCGGGGTCGGGTGGACCGCAGACACAGCAGAGGGTGATGGTTCGGTCAGTGCCACGGCCCACACTGAGGGTTCGGTCAGTGAAGCCGCCGCCCGGGTCTCGGCCTGCGTGTCTGGCGCTGCCGTCGCCGCCCCGATGCGCGCGGCCTCGCCGGCCGCGGACACCGATCCGGCGGGCGCGGGCGCGCCGGCGACCGTCCCCGCCCCGGAGGACCGGCCCGGCCCCGGTGATGGGGCTGACGCCGGGGGTGAGGACCCGGCGCTGCCGGCCCTGGATCTGCGTTCCCGGCCGCAGAAGCTGCTCGACGGGCTGGTCGGGGCGTGCAAGGCCGCCCTCGCCGGCGGAACCCTGCCGGCCGCCGGCGGGCTCCGTCCGCAGGTCATGGCCACCATCGACTACCGCGACCTGCTCACCCGGCTGCAGGACAGCGCCGGCGCCGCGGAAACCGCCGCCGCAGGCTTTAGCCAGCCACCGGGCCCGGCGGGCACCGGGTCGCTGCTGTTCACCGGCCCCGTCACCGCCTCCACCATCCGGAAGATCGCCTGCGACGCGGACATCATCCCGGTCCTCCTCGGCGGCGAGGGCCGGGTCCTGGACATCGGCCGGGCCTCCCGGGTCTTCCCGCCGCACATCCGCAAGGCCCTCACCGCGAGGGACCGGGGCTGCGCCTTCCCCGGCTGCACCATCCCCGCGCCGTGGTGCGAGGCCCACCACATCGACTACTGGTCCCGCGGCGGAACCACCGGAACCGAGAACGGGACCCTGCTCTGCTCCCATCACCACCACGTGATCCACAAGGAACACTGGAGAATCCGGCTCAAATCCGGGATCCCCTGGTTCATCCCGCCACCCCACCTCGACCCCCGCCAACACCCCAGACGCAACCACTACTTCCGCCCCACAGATCCAGTGGCCGCCGCGAGACAAGGGGCTGCATGACCCGACGCGGCACACCACCCGACCCGCCCGGACGCTCTACCGTGATGTCCTGGACCATCCCGGCCCCATGCTGTTCGGCGCCGCGGGCGGGTCCAGCATCGCCCTCAGCGAGATGCTTGACCGGATTCCGCCGCCCTACCCGATGATCAGCTTCATGGTGACGGGCATCGAGGAGATCGTTGATTCGCTGAAGGCCCGCGGCGCCAGCTTCCGGCCTCCGGTCGCGGCCAGGTTCGCAGGCGTGGAGGGAAAAGCCGTCGGCGACGTCATGGACTTCGGCCACGCCAAGTCAGCCTTCCTGAAAGATCCGGAAGGCAACGTGATCGCGCTCAACAAATTCATCGGCTGAACCTTCCCGCGGAATGAGGGCACCCGCTACCGGCCTGCAGCGTACCCTTGCGCACCACGCGGATTCGCGGCTGCCTGCAGGACCCCGGTCTCGGGATCTCGCACGACGGCGGACAGCCGCCCCAGCGCCCAATCGCCGGCCCGGGTGACGATGTGCCCCCGGCGCTCAAGGCCTTCGATGACGTCCTCCCCCAGCCGGTCCTCGACGACGGCGCCGCCCGGCTCCCAGGTGCGCGGCCAGAACGACCCGGGCATCGACGTCGTATGGAACGTCGGCGCGTCGATGGCCTGCTGTGGCGAGTACCCGCCCACGATGGTCCGCAACAGGTACGGCAACTGCCATTGGTCCTGCTGATCGCCGCCGGGCGAACCCAGCGCGGTCACGGCGTGGCCGTCCCGCAGCACGAGAGTTGGCGTCAAGGTGGTGCGCGGGCGTTTGCCCGGGGTCAGCGTGGACGGCGTGCCGGGCTCCAGCCAAGTCATTTGCAACCGGGTACCCAAGCAGAAACCCAGCTCCGGGATTGCCGGGGAGGACTGCAGCCAACCGCCGGACGGAGTGGCCGACACCATGTTGCCCCAGCGGTCCACGACATCGATGTGGCAGGTATCGCCGCGGGTCTCCCCCGCGGGTGTCACGGTGGGCTCGCCGACGCCGAGGCCGGCCGCGGCGGCCGCAGAGACATTCCCGGCGAGCGCCGGCGGCGTGTACTCGGTACGCAGCGGTGGCAGGTAGGGCTCCCGTCCGGGCACCGTGCCGGGCCGGAAGTCGTGGGACGCCCGGTCCGTGATCAAGGCCCGGCGGCTGGCGCAATAGTCAGGAGAAAGCAGGTAGTCCAGCGGGACGTCCGTGTCGCCGTAGTACGCCTCCCGGTCCGCGAGCGCAAGCTTCTGCGCCTCCAGAATGGTGTGCGCCCCCAGCTCAGTGGACGGATCAAGGTAACGGTCCTCGAATCCGGCCAGAATGGCGAGCGTCTGCAGCAGTGCCGGGCCCTGGCCCCAGGGTCCGGTCTTGGCGATGGTGTGGCCCCGGAACTCCACGGTGGCGGCCGTCTCATAGCCGGCTTCGAACCCGGCCAGATCCGCCAGGGCCAGCACCCCGCGGTGGTCGGTGCCCGAGGAGTGCCGGTGCGGGGCCTGGACCGAATCCACCATCGCGCGGGCCACAAAGCCCTCGCGCCACTCGTGCCGGGCCGCATCAATTCCTGCCTCGCGGGTAGAGGCCTTGACTCCGGCCTCCACGAGCCGTTCCAGTGTGCGGGCATAGGCCGGGTTCCACACCAGCTCACCTTCGGCAGGGATCCTTCCGCCGGGCATCCAGAGCTCAGCCGACGTGGGCCAATGCGTCTGGAACAGCGCAGCCACGGCCGCGATGGTGGTACCAACCCGGCCCAGCATCGGGTGACCGTCCCGTGCGTAGCCGATCGCGAAGTCCAGCACCGCGTCCAGCTCCCACGTCCCGTGGTCACGCAGCAGAAGGAGCCAGGCGTCGACGGCGGCAGGTACCGCGGCGGCCAGGGCTCCCGAGCCGGGAACGAGGTCCAGACCTTCGGCAACGTAGTGCTCCACGGTGGCCCCGGCCGGCGCGGGACCCTGTCCCATCAGGACAATTGGCTGGTCCGGCCGGTCCGCGGTGACGAAAATCCCGGTCATGTCTCCGCCGGGCCCGTTGAGGTGCGGCTCCACCACATGGAGCACGAACGCACCCGCCACCGCGGCGTCGAAGGCGTTGCCGCCGCGCTCCAGCACCGCCTGGGCGGCCGCCGTCGAGAGCCAGTGCGTGGACGCGCTCATCCCGAAGGTGCCTTGCAGCGTGGGGCGGGTGGTGAACACCTCCGGGTGCGTGAACGGCACCCCCGCCGATCGTGGGCGGTCCCCGGACACTTCTGCAACCACGGTGTCAGCCAAACAGGGCCGCCACGCGGGTCAGGGTCTCGTAGACGCCGTAGGCGAGCGGCACCCCGACGAGTGCCCAGGCGATGACCAATTTTCCGGTGGACGGTGTCACTGGTGTCACCGAACTCTGTGCAGTGCTCATTTCAGGCCTCCAAGGCAGGTTCTTCGGACCGGACGCGGCCGGCGCGGGGTTCGTGGAAGCGCGCGTTTACCGGCGAGACCAGCAGATTCGCCACGAAACCGACAATCAGCAACCCCACCATGGTCAGCAGGGCCGGCTGGTAGGACGCGGCGTTGAGCGCGCCGGGCTTGCCTTGCGCGTCCAGGAAAGCATTGACGATCAGCGGACCCGCGACGCCGGCCGCGGACCAGGCCGTCAGGAGTCGGCCGTGGATGGCGCCGACCTGGAACGTGCCGAAGAGGTCGCGCAGGTAGGCGGGGACGGTCGCGAACCCGCCGCCGTAGAAGGAGATGATGACGAACGCGAGGGCCACGTAGAGGATGGTCGACGTCGACCCGGCCAAGGCCAGCACGGTGTAGAGCAGCGCACCGACGCCGAGGTACACCATGTAGATGCGTTTGCGTCCGGTAACATCGGAGGTGGCGGACCAGGCAAAGCGGCCCGACATGTTGCCGATCGACAGGAGCCCCACGAAGCCGGCCGCCACAGCAGCGCTGACCATCGAAGTGCCGTCGGGCTGACGGAAGAAGTCCTGGATCATTGGGGCGGCCTGTTCAAGGATGCCGATGCCTGCCGTGACATTGCAGAACAGGGCGATCCACACGAGCCAGAACTGTCTGGTTTTAACCGCGTTCCTGGCGGAGACGTTTTCCGTGGTGACCAGGGAGGCAGACTTGACCTTTGCGGGGTCGAAGCCCGCAGGCTTCCAGCCCTCAGCCGGGACTTTGATGGTGAAGGCGCCGAACATCATGTAGGCCAGATAGATCACGGCGAGGGTCAGGAAGAGCTTGCCCACGGACTCGCCGCTGGCCACCCAGCCCTTGGCACCGGAGTTGGGATCGTACATCTTGAGCAGCGCCGTGGAGACCGGGCTGGCAATCAGTGCGCCGCCGCCGAACCCCATGATGGCCATGCCGGTGGCCAGTCCGGGCCGGTCGGGGAACCATTTGATCAGGGTGGAGACCGGGGAGATGTAGCCGATACCCAGGCCAATGCCGCCGACTACGCCGTAGCCGAGGTAGACGAGCCAGAGTTGGTGGCTGAAGATGCCCAGGGAACCGATCAGGAAGCCGCTGGCCCAGAACGCGGCGGAAGTGAACATCGCCTTGCGGGGTCCGTTCTTGTCCACCCAGGTGCCCATGATGGCGGCCGAAAGTCCCAGCATCACGATCGCGATGGAGAAAATCACGCCGATCTCGGTCAGGCTGGCGCCGAAGTGCTTCACCAACGCGGTCTTGTAGACGCTGGTCGCGTAAGCCTGGCCGATGCACAGGTGCACGGCGAGCGCTGCTGGGGGTACGAGCCACCGGTTGAATCCCGGCGGGGCGATGGTTCGTTCGCGGTCCAGCCAGCCCATGAGTGCTCCCCTGCTCGTCAACGACATCGGTGTCTTGCACATTGGAGCGACGGTCCTCTGCCAGGGCCTCTGACCGAGCTTCCGGCAGAGGACCGTTGCCTCCGGCAATCATGGTGCAAATCGTCAGCAAGCGTACTACTTATGCGCCAAGCGGTAGGAAATCCGCGATAAACGGTAAGTGCGATCCGACGTCGGCGTCCGCGGTCGCGGGGAACTACTTGCCCAGGCCGGCCTGTCGGAGCGCCTCCGCCATCGCCGTGTTGACGGGCGGCGCCGTGGGCGTCGCCTTTTGCTGCTGCCGGGCCTGCGTTCGGCGGGCGGGCGCCGGCTTCCCGGACTGCTGCTTGGACGGCGTCTGCGACGCCGACTGCCGCGGTCGTTCCGCCCCCGAGTCCCTAAGTCCGCCAGCTCCGCGTCCGCCGGAGGCCACACGATCCCCCCGTCCGCCGGCCGCACGTTCCGTGGAGGCCGCACGTCCCGCGGGGGCTCCCGGTTCGTCGTCGAGCCTTAACGTCAGTGAAATGCGCTTCCGCTCCGGGTCCGCTTCCAGCACCTTGACCCGGACCACCTGCCCGGATTTGACCACCTCACGGGGATCGGAGACGAACCGATTGGCCAGTGCGGACACGTGCACGAGCCCGTCCTGGTGCACCCCGACGTCGACGAACGCGCCGAACGCCGCCACGTTGGTCACGGTCCCCTCCAGCACCATGCCCGGCCTCAGGTCCGAGATCTTCTCGATGCCTTCCGAGAACGCTGCCGCCGCGAAGGCCGGACGCGGGTCGCGGCCCGGCTTCTCGAGCTCGGCGATGATGTCCTGAACGGTGGGCAGGCCGAAGGAGCCGTCCACGAAGTCCTGCGGGTTCAGCGCCGCGTAGCTTCCCGCCGCCGGCGTCTTCCCTGCCGCCGCCTTGATTTTCCGGGCCACCGGGTAGGCCTCCGGGTGCACGCTGGAGGCATCCAGCGGCTCCGCTCCCCCGGTGATCCGCAGGAAGCCGGCGCACTGCTCAAACGCCTTGGCGCCCAGCCGCGGGACCTTCTTCAGTTCGCTGCGCTTGTTGAAGGGTCCGTGTTCGTTCCGGTACGCCACGATGTTCTCGCTCAGCAGCGGCCCGACGCCGGCCACCCGGCTCAGCAGGGCGGGCGAGGCGGTGTTGACGTCCACGCCCACCGCGTTCACGCAGTCCTCGACGACGGCGTCCAGGCTGCGGTCAAGTTTCGCGGCCGTGACGTCGTGCTGGTACTGCCCGACGCCGATCGACTTCGGCTCGATCTTCACCAGCTCCGCCAGCGGGTCCTGCAGCCGCCGGGCGATCGAGACCGCGCCGCGCAGGGATACGTCCATGCCCGGCAGCTCGGCCGCGGCGAGCGCCGACGCCGAATACACCGACGCCCCGGCCTCGGACACCACGATCTTCTGCGGTTTGTTTTCTGACCCGACCGCGAGCTGTTTCAGCAGTTCGGCGGCGAGCTTGTCCGTCTCCCGGGACGCGGTGCCGTTGCCGATCGCGACGAGTTCCACGCCGTGCTTCTTGGCCAGGCCCACGAGGGTCCGCAGCGCCTCGTCCCACTTCCGGGCCGGGGCGTGCGGGTAGACGGTGTCCGTCGCGACCACTTTGCCGGTGCCATCCACCACCGCGACCTTGACGCCGGTGCGCAGTCCCGGGTCCAGGCCCAGCGTGGCGCGGTTCCCGGCCGGGGCGGCGAGCAGCACGTCGCGCAGGTTGGCGGCGAACACGCGCACGGCTTCGTCCTCGGCGGCGGCGAACATCCGGCTCCGCAGATCAGCTGTCAGCCGGGCCAGCACGCGTGAGCGCCAGGCCAGCTGCGCGGTCTGCAGCAGCCAGGCATCGGCGGGCCGGCCGCGGTCGGCAACCCCGAGGAACCTGGCCACAGCGGCTTCGTACCGGCCGCGCGCGGCGGTCAGGGCGGCGTCGTCGTCCGGTTCAGCCTCGGCGAGGTCCAGCTCCAGCGCCCCGTCTTTCTCGCCGCGCAGCAGTGCCAGGACGCGGTGCGAGGGCATTCCGGCCGGCTGCTGGGAGAACTCGAAGTAGTCCTTGAACTTCTGGCCCTCGGCTTCCTTGCCCTTCTTCACGCGAGACACCATCCGGCCCTGGGTCCACAGCCGCTCCCGGAGGGTTTCGGCCAGATCGGCATCCTGGGCGACGCGTTCCACCAGGATGGAGCGGGCGCCGGCGAGCGCCGCGGCCGGGTCCCCGATCGAGTGTTCGGCATTGAGGTACTTGGCGGCTTCGCGGTCCGGATCCAGTTCCGGGCGCTTGAGCAGGGCGTCGGCGAGCGGTTCCAGTCCGGCTTCGCGGGCGATCTGCGCCTTGGTGCGCCGCTTGGTTTTGAACGGGAGGTAGATGTCCTCCAGCCGCGATTTGGTGTCGGCGCCGACGACGGCGGCCTGCAGTTCCGGGGTCAGCGCACCCTGGGCGGCGATCGCTTCGAGGATGGTCCGGCGTCGGTCCTCGAGCTCGCGCAGGTAGCGCAGCCGCTCCTCCAGCTCGCGGAGCTGGGTATCGTCCAGCGTTCCGGTTGCTTCCTTCCGGTAGCGGGCGATGAACGGCACGGTGGACCCGGCGTCGAGCAGGTCCACGGCGGCCTTGACCTGCCAGGCCTGGACGCCGAGTTCGCCGGCGATCTGGGCGGCGATGCCGGACTCCTGCGTGCGCGGCGTGCTGGCCCTTGGGGAACCTGTCTGCGGCGACGGACCGGTCTTCGGCGACGGGGCGGTCTTCGGAGCCGGACCGGAGGCGGGCGAGGCGGGTGGGACAGGGCGCTGCGGGAGTTGGGTCACCCAAACCATTTTGCCCTACGCCGCGAATGAGGGGGCGGCCCGAAAGTGTCGGGTTAGATTGTCGGAGGGCTTTGGTAGCTTGGCAATGGGACCATCAATGGCAGCGGATCTTATTAACGGACCTAGTTCAACCGGAGCCAATCAACGGGGGCACAGTGTTTTTTCTTGAACCGGAAGTAGCCGGTACAGCGCAGGACCTGATCTTCTCCGCGAGCGACCTCGTCACGGCCGCCAGTTGCGAGTACCAGCTGCTCCGGAAGCTCGACGAAAAGCTGGGCCGCTCCCCCAAGGCTGTCTTCGAAGCCGATGAGATGCTCCAGCACGCGGCCAAGCTGGGTGACGTCCACGAGCACCGCGTGCTGGACTCCTTCGTCGACGAGTTTGGCGTGTGGGATCCGGCCACCGGACGCGGCGTGTACGACGTCGTCCCGGCTGAAGCCATGGACCGCGGCACTCTACTGGCCAAGCATTCCGAGTCCATTGAAGCCCTGCGCTCGGGCGCCGACGTCGTGTTCCAGGCGGCTTTTTTCGACGGCCAGTTCCATGGCCGCTCCGACTTCCTGGTCCGGCAGGCCGACGGCAGCTATGCCGTGTTCGACACCAAGCTGGCGCGCCACGCGAAGGTGACGGCGCTTCTTCAGCTGGCGGCCTACGGCGACCAGCTGCTGAAGGCCGGGATTACACCGGACCCGGCCGTGACCCTGGTCCTCGGCGCCACCGTCCCGCTGCCCGGCGGAGGATTCGACTACGTCCGCAGCCACCACAAACTCGCAGAAATCCTGCCGGTCTTCCGCGAGCGGCGGGACCGCTTCCTGGCTTTGACGTCCTCGCATCTGGCGCAGCCCGGCGCAGTTCAGTGGGGCGCAGTTCAGTGGGGTGCTGCCGGAATCACCGCGTGCGGCCGCTGCGACTATTGCCAGGAGCAGGTCACGGCCACCGACGACCTTCTGCTCGTCGCCCGAATGAATTCGGCACAGCGCAAGAAACTGCACGCCGACGGCATCTATTCGGTCAGTGACTTGGCGCGGGCCAGCCTTCCGAAGGCGAACGCAGCGCTCCTGCGCCTGCAGGCCCAGGCCCGGATGCAAAGCGGCATCGGCGGAGACGATGGCGGTGTCCGGTACGTCAAGGACGGTGAGGAACACTCGCTCCGCTACGCGGTCATTCCGGAAAACACGCTGCCCGAGCTTCCCCCGCCGAGCGACGGCGACATTTTCTTCGACTTCGAGGGCGATCCGCTGTGGCAGGAAAAGGCCACCGGAGTCTGGGGACTGGAGTACCTGTTCGGCGTCATCGAGGCACCGACGGGACACGGCCTCCCCGGGGTTTTCAGGCCATTCTGGGCGCATAGCCGGGAAGCGGAGAAGCAGGCCTTCCTCGATTTCCTCGACTACGTGGAGAAGCGCCGGCGGGACTACCCGGACATGCACGTCTACCATTACGCCGCCTATGAGAAGACGGCGCTCCGGAAACTTTCCGTCATGCACGTTGCCGGCGAAGACACCGTGGACGGCTGGCTGCGCGACGGGCTCTTGGTGGACCTGTACCAGACCGTCCGGAACAGCATCCGGATCTCGGAGAACTCTTACAGCATCAAGAAACTTGAGCCGCTCTACATGGGGACGAATCTGCGCTCCGGGGAAGTGAAGGACGCCGGTGCCTCCGTGGTGGCGTACGCCCACTACTGCGACGCCCGTGACAACGAGCGGCCCGATGAGGCGGCCACAATCCTCGCAGGAATCTCCGACTACAACGAATACGACTGCCTCTCCACGCTGGAGCTCCGGAATTGGCTCCTGGGCTTGGCGCAGGAGCGCGGAATCAAGCCGGGTGGCGACGGTGCGGTCGGATGCGACGGCGCGTCCGACGCCGCGCTCAAGCCGGTGGACGTCAGCGCGGGCCCCGGGCCGGCTTTAGCTGGGCCGGACCCGCTGGAACTGTCGCTGGCCGAAGTGGACCTGCTGGAAGTGGCGCTGGCCGAACTGGCGGGTCCCGGCGTCGGGCTGTCCGAGGACGACCGGAAGGCGGTCTCAATGCTGGCGGCAGCAGTCAGCTATCACCGTCGGGAGCGCAAGGCGTTCTGGTGGGCACACTTCGACCGTTGCGAGAACGGCCCCGACACCCATCACCAGCAGGACCGCAACGTCTTTCTCGTCGAGGACGCCGAGGTCCTTGAGGACTGGTGGAAAGACGGCGCCAAGAATCCGGAGCGGAGGGTGAAGCTCATCGGCACGGTGAGCCCCGGCTCGGACCTGCGCGAGGGCAGCACGTGGTTCCGCATGTATGAGCCGCCGCTTCCGGCCGGGCTCGAGGGCACAGGCATCAACGGGACCGGGCGCAACGGCTGGTTCGGCACCGAGGTTCTGGAGCTGGGCCACGAAGACGGCAAGGACACCGTCATCATCCGGGACAAGCTCCGCAAGAACATCGACCCCTACAACCAGGTCCCCGTCGCGCTGACCGAAGACCAACCCATCCAGACCAAGAGCCTCGAGGAGGCGCTGGCGGCCCTGGCCGCCGAGGTCACCTCGGCGCTGCAGGCCAAGCCGTCCGCGTTCCCGCATCACCCGGCCCTGGATCTGGTCCGGCGGGTTCCGCCCCGGCTTGCCTCCGGGGCACCGCTGCCCGCGCCCGGTGAGGGACCGGACCGTTACATCGACGCCATCACCGCGGCCGTTGCGGCCCTGGACCACTCCTATGTGGCGGTGCAGGGTCCCCCCGGGACCGGTAAGACGCATGTGGGCTCTCACGTGATCGCCCGGCTCGTGGCCCGCGGCTGGAAAGTCGGCGTCGTCGGCCAGTCCCATGCGGTGGTGGAGAACCTGCTGAAGACGGCGGTGACCAAGGCCGGCGTCGATCCTTCCGTGGTCGCCAAGGACGTGAAGCACGCGGAGCCGCTTCCCTGGCAGCAGCGGTCGGCGCAGGATGTGGCACGCCTGCTGGCCTCGCCCGGCGGGGCGCTGATCGGCGGAACGGCGTGGACCATGACGGGAGCAAATGTTCCGGCCGGATCGCTGGATCTGCTGGTGATTGATGAGGCCGGGCAGTTCTCCTTGGCTAACACCCTTGCCGTGGCCCAGGCCAGCAGCCGGCTGCTGTTGCTCGGCGATCCGCAGCAACTGCCGCAGGTCAGCCAGGGCGCACACCCCGAACCCGTGGACGAGTCGGCTCTGGGCTGGGTCTCCGCCGGTCATGCCACGCTTCCGCCGCAGCTTGGCTATTTCCTGGCCGACTCGTGGCGTATGACCTCGGAGCTTTGCCGGGCCGTGTCCGAGCTCTCCTATGAGGGCAAGCTGCGCTCCGCACCGGCCGCTGACCTCCGGCGGCTCGATGGTGTGCCGGCCGGAATTGAGACCGTCATGGTGGAGCACAGCGGCAACATCACGTCGTCGGCCGAGGAGGCCGCGGAAGTGGTCCGTCAAGTGAATCGGCATCTGGGGCTGAGCTGGCATTCGGAGGCGGGCACCCGCCCGCTCGACGCCGCCGACATCCTGGTGGTGGCGGCCTACAACGCCCAGGTCAACGTGATCCGCGACGCTCTGGACACCGCGGATCTCGCTGGCGTAAGGGTAGGAACGGTGGACAAGTTCCAAGGCCAGGAAGCGGCCGTGGTGATCGTGTCCATGGCATGTTCAGCGGTGGCCGAGGCTCCTCGGGGCATGGAGTTCCTGCTCTCGCGGAACCGGATCAATGTGGCGGTCTCCCGCGGGCAGTGGCGGGCAGTGATCGTCCGCGCGCCGGAACTCACAAACTACCTGCCCACACATCCGGAGGGCATGGAACAGCTGGGCGGCTTCATCGGCCTGTGCCAGCGGTCGGTGGCTTCCTGAGCTTCGCCCGCCGGCCCGCGGGACATGCCCATTCTTAGAGTCTTGCAGCAGGCACAATGGGCTCCCGCCCACGGTTCAAGACCAAACGCTGGACATGTCCCACGGCGGTTCATCACCAGCCCGCGGGACATGCCCATTCTTAGGCTCACCCAGCGGACACAACGGCATTCTGCCCACTGTTCACGGCCAAGGATGGACATGTCCCACGCGGGTTCATCACCAGCCCGCAGGACATGCTCATTCTTCGGCTCCCCCAGCGGACACAACGGCATTCTGCCCACTATTCAGGACCAAGGCTGGACATGTCCCACGCGGGGTGCTCCCGGCGAGGGGAAACCTCAGGCCAGCAGGAGTGCTTCATCCAAGACGGCGCCGAAGTTCGCGGGGTCGTGCGCAAACCGGCCCAGGAACAGGCCCGAGACACCCTCAAGGGTTGGGAGCAGTCCGGGTTTGGCCGAGCCGCCGTAGATGACCGGCAAATCTGGCACGCCGGCGACGGCGAGCTGCGTCCGGAGCCGCTGGACGACGTCGGACACATACACGGCGGCGGCGGGCTCTGCCGCCCCGATGGCCCAGACGGGTTCGTACGCCAGAACCAAGCGGCCGGCGAGGTCCCAGTCGCCGTCGACGGCCGACTCGATCTGGCGGTACACAAAGTCCACGGCGGCGGATGGCTCCCCGCGCTCCGTCTCCCCCACACACAGCAGCGGCGTGAGCCCGGCGTCGTCCGCGGCCCGGACCTTGAGGGCCACCATGGCATCGTCCTCGTGGAAGTGCCGCCGGCGTTCGGCATGGCCGATCTCCACGAGCCGGACGCCGAGTTCGGCGAGCATGGACGGGGCAACCTCCCCGGTCCAGGGCCCGTCCGCCCAGCCGCAGTTCTGCGCCCCGAGCAGCAGTGGCGTGCCGGCCAGGAGCCGGGCTGCCTCGGGCAGGACGGGGAAGGAAGGAATGACAAACGGGACAACCCGCCCGGCCGCGAGGGCCGGACGGGTGTCCACTTCGTGCCGCAGCCGCTCCAACCAGTCGAGGCTGTCCCGGTAGCCGAGGTACATCTTGGTGCTGACCCCCACCAGGATCTGGTCGCTGAAGGTCTGGCTGCCGGGAATCTGCTGCATTTGTTGGTGCTTTCTGCTGGATCCAGTTGATGGACGCTGGAAGCCGGGGGCTGGGAGGCCTTACTGCTCCAGCAGCTCGTCGGCCTTGTTCTTGAAGCGGCGGGTCGCGAACATCATCGCCGCTGCCAGGAACGGTAGCACTCCGAGCGCGTAGACGCCCATGGTCCCGGTGTCCGAGGCCGTGATCTGGTTGACCGAGGTCCGCAGGATCGGGGCGACGAAGCCGCCGAGGTTGCCGAGGGAGTTGATCAGGCCGATTCCCGCGGCCGCGGCCGTTCCGGTGAGGAACGCCGTCGGGTAGGACCAGGCGATGGGGCCGATGGAAAGGAACGAGCACACGGCCAGGGTGATGAAGATGATGCCCAGTGCCGGAATGTGGTTTGCGCCTGCCCACGCGGAGCCGAAGATGCAGAGCCCGGTGGAGATGAACAGCCCGGTGCCCCAGACCCGGCGGCGGACCACCGTGTTGGCGGCCTTGCCGATGAAGTAGCAGGCGAAGATGCCGAAGAACCACGGGATGGCTGCCATCAGTCCGACGGCGATGCCCACCTTCTGCCCGGTCAGCTGGGCGACCTGCTGCGGCAGGTAGAAGGTGACGCCGTAGACGGCGATCTGCAGGCAGAAGTAGATGATGGTGAAGTACCAGACCTTGCCGTTCTTCATGGCGGCCAGGACGCCGCGGGGGCCGGACTCTTCCTTGACGGTGTCCTCGAGCGCCATGACTTCCAGGAGCGCATTCTTCTCGTCCTTATTCAGGAACTTGGCGTCCTGCGGGCTGTTGATCAGGAAGAAGTACGCGGCGATGCCCGCGATGACCGCCAGCATGCCTTCGACGAAGAACATGACCTGCCAGCCCTGGACGCCGGGGACCTGGTCGCCAATGTTGATAAGCCAGCCCGAAAGCGGGGCACCCAGCATCTGGGAGAACGGCTGGGCCAGGTAGAAGATGGCGAACATCTTGACGCGGACCTTGTTCGGGAACCAGGCCGCCAGGAACATGATGACGCCGGGGAACAGCCCAGCCTCGGTGACGCCCAGCAGGAACCGCAGGATGATGAAGGAGGTCTCGCCCTGGACGAACGCGAAGCAGGCGGAGACGATGCCCCACGTGATGGCGATGCGGGCCAGCCAGACCTTCGCCCCGAACTTGGTCAGGAGCAAGTTGCTCGGGATCTCGAACAGGGCGTAACCGATGAAGAAGATCCCGGCGCCCAGGGCGAATGCGCCGGCACTAATACCCTTATCCACGCCCAGGGCGGCCTCGGAAAAGCCCACGTTGGTGCGGTCCAGGAAGGCCACCACGTACAGGATGACCAGCATGGGCATAAGTCGGCGAGAGGCCTTGGAGATGGCCGATTTAAGGACCGGTGTCTCCAGTAGGTCCCGGGTGGACGTTGTTGTTACGGACATCAAAAACTCCTCTTCGAGCAATCAGTGGTGTAACTCAGTGGGTGAATCAGGTGCGTGGAGAGCGGCCGGATTCCGGCCAAGTTAGGCCGGCCCAGCCAAGTTAGGCCGGACGCGGCCAAGCCTGCCCGGCCAACTGGGCCAGGCAGGCGAGGGCCGGATCCGGCCGGGGACTTCTAGCGCGAAAAAACCATCATCAGAACGCCGGCCACGCAGGCCAGGATCCCGACGGCGAGGTAGATCTTCCGTCCCTTGCTCCAGGCTGCGAATCCGGAGGCGGCGGTGGTTTGGCTGTGTTGTGCCACGGCGCTTCTTCCTTAGTGCATGTAGAGTCCGCCATCCACATTCAGCGTCTGGCCGGAGATGTAACCGGCGTCCTCGCTGATGAGGAAGGCGATGGCTGCTGCGATGTCCCGGGTGGAGCCAACGCGGTTGACCACGAGGTCTTTCGTGAGTTCGTCCTTGCGTTCCTCGCTGAGGGTGCCGCCCATGATGTCGGTGTCGATGGGGCCCGGGGAGATGGCGTTGACCGTGATGTCGTATTCGCCCAGTTCGCGGGCCGTCGCCCGGGTCAGGCCGATCACGCCGGCCTTCGCCACCGAGTACGGCGTCTTGGAGAACGTGCCGCCGCCACGCTGCGCGGAGACAGAGGAGATGTTCACGATGCGCCCGATCCTGCTCTTCGCCATGGATTCCGCGACGCGGCGCGTGGCGTAGTGGACGCCGTTGAGATTGATGTTGAGCACGCGGTCCCATTCGGCGGCGTCGAGCTCCAGGTACGGAACCGGTGAACTGACGCCGGCCACGTTGGCGAGGGCCACGATCTGCGGCAGTTCGGCCTCGATGGCGTCGATCGCCGCACGGACCGAGCTTTCGTCGGACACGTTGGCGCCGACGCCGAAGGCCTTGACGCCGTGCTCGGCGGCCAGTTCCTTGGCCGCAGCCTTGCAGCGTGCGTCATCGAGATCGATGATGCCGATGTTCCAGCCCTGGGCCGCCAGATAGTTGGCGGTGGCGCGGCCTATGCCGCGCTCGGATACGGCTCCGGTGATGATGGCTGTGCGTTCGGTGGGGAAAGTGCTCATGGGAATGCTCCTGAAGTGGAAGTGAACGCTGGAGGTCAGTTGATCGGGGCGGGGCCGAGCTCGTCGATGAGCTTCTGCATGGCCACGTAGGCCTTGTTCCGGTAGGCGATCAGTTCCGGCGTGCGCTCGGCGGGGACGTTGAGGAAGCCGGCCCCGGTTTTGGTGCCCAGCTTTCCGGCCTCCACCAGCTCGGTGAGGATCTTCGGGGTGGCGAAGCGTTCCGGGAATTCGGTCTGCAGGGACTTGTAGCAGAAGTTGTAGACGTCCAGGCCGGCCATGTCGGCGATCGCGAAGGGGCCGAAGAACGGCAGCCGGAAGCCGAAGGTGGTGCGGACCAGGGTGTCGATGTCCTCCGCGGTCGCGATTTCCTGCTCCACCAGCTGGGCGGCCTCGTGGAAGAGGGCGTACTGGAGCCGGTTGAGCACGAAGCCTGTGACGTCCTTGACCACGGCGGTCTGCTTGTTGGCCGCGTGCACGAGGTCGCGGACGGCGCCGACGGTGGCCGCCGAGGTGCCGGCGTGGGGGATGATTTCCACGCCCGGGATGAAGGGCGAGGGGTTGGAGAAGTGCACGCCCAGGAAGCGTTCCGGGTTGGTGACCGGTTCGGAGAGCTCAGCGATGGAGATCGTGGAGGTGTTGGAGCCGATGATGGCATCCGGCCGGGCGGCGGCGCTGATCCGGGCCAGGGTCTGGTGCTTGATCCCGATGACCTCGGGGACGGCTTCTTCGATGAAGTCGGCGTCCGCCACGGCTTCCTCGATGTCCTTGGCGGCCCAGAGGTTTTCCTTCAGGATGGCGGTGGCGCCTGCGGGGAAGAGCCCCGCGGCGACGAATTCGTCGGACTCGGTCAGGAGCCGCTCGTAGTTCTTCTGCGCCACTTCGGCGGACACGTCCGCGAGGGCAACCCGGGCGCCGCCGAGCGCCAGGACCTGCGCGATCCCGCCGCCCATATAGCCGGAGCCGACGACGGCGATCTTACGGGCGGCGTTGATGGCCGCTGCGGTTTCTGTTGATTCGGTCATGTTCAGACTGCCTTCGTGTAGTCGGGCTCGTACGAGCAGATGGCGTCCACCTTCGCGGCGGAGGAAGAGCTTTCGTCGAAGCGGTGGCTCAGCCATTCGCCCACGAGCTTCTTGGCGAGTTCCAGCCCGATGACGCGCTGGCCCATGGTGAGGACCTGGGCGTTGTTGCTCAGGACGGAGCGTTCCACGGAGTAGCTGTCGTGGGCGGTGACGGCCCGGATGCCGGGGACTTTGTTGGCCGCGATGGCCACGCCCAGGCCGGTGCCGCAGATCAGCAGAGCCCGGTCGGCGTCGCCCTCCGCGATCTTGCGGGCCGCGTCGACGGCCACGTGCGGGTAGGCCGTGGAGTCATTGGCGCCGACGCCGATGTCCACCACGGACGCCACGCGGGGGTCCGCTTCCAGCAGGGCCTTCAGGGCGTTCTTGTATTCAACGCCGGCCTCATCGTTGCCGACGACGATGCGCCAGCCTGTGGTTGTGCTCATGCTTTTGCTCCTTGTTCCGTCGGCTCGGACGTAGCGAGCCGGATTCCTGTGCTGGAAGTTTCGGTGTGTGCAGAAATTCGGGTGGCGATGAGGGCGAACGACACTGCGCCGGGGTCGGGGTGCCCGAGGCTCTTCTCGGCGAGCGGTCGGGCGCGGCCCTTAAGCGGGCGCAGTCCGGACGTCCCCTCAGCGGCGGCAGTGGCGGCTTCCGCTGCCGCGGCGAGCGAGGCAGCCACTGGCATGCCGGCGCCGAGCGCGCCGAGGAAGGCGTCCTTGAACGGCACGAGCGCGTCCACCATGGTCTTGTCACCCAATTCGGCCTTGCCGAGCTCGGTGATGGCGTCAACGAACGCCGTGACTGCGGCGGCTGCGTCCCCGCCGGAGTAGCTGTCCCGGTTGCCCAGGGCCAGTCCGGCGGCGATGACCGCCGAGCCCCAGAGCGCGCCCGAGGTGCCGCCGGCGCGTTCGCTCCAGGCCTCCCCGGCAGCAGTCAGGACCCGCGACGGCGACGCGCCGCCGTCCTCTGCCGCAGCCTGCTCGGCGGCGGCAACGGCCGCGTCCACGCCGCGGCGCATGCCGATGCCGTGGTCACCGTCCCCGGCGATCGCATCGAGGTTGCCGAGTTCCTCTTCGTGCTCGACGACGACGTCGCGCACCCGGGTGAGCACGGCCGCGGCCTGCCGTCCCAGGTCCGCTGCCGCCGTCGTGGCGTGTTCGGCCTCTACGGCGGCGATCTCGTCGGCGGCGGCGAGTTCGCGGCGGGCGCGGGGTGCCAGGTTGCCCTTGCGGAACGCGGGGGTGTCGGCCGGGGCGGCCCAGTACTGCTCGAGTTCCCCGTCCAGCCAGAGCAGGGTCAGGGAGAGCCCGGACATGTCCAGGCTGGTGACGAGTTCGCCGCATTCGGGCTCGACCACGGTCAGTCCGGCGGCGGTGAGGAGCGTCTCGATCTTGCCGAAGAGCAGGAAGAGTTCGTCGTATTTGACCGTGCCGAGGCCGTTGACGATCGCGACCACGCGGGTCCCGGCGCCCTCCGGTTTGTCGGCCAGGAGCCGGCTGACCAGCAGGCCGGCGAGTTCGGAGGCGGTGGGCATCGGGTGCTCGGAGATGCCGGGCTCACCGTGGATCCCCAGGCCCAGCGACATCTGGCCTTCCGGGACGGTGAACAGCGGCGCGTCCGCGCCGGGCAGGGTGCAGCCGCCGAAGGCCACGCCGAGGGAGCGGGTGCGGTGGTTGGTTTTGATGGCCAGCCGTTCGACCTCGTCCAGGCCCAGCCCGGCCTCGGCGGCGGCGCCGGCGACCTTGAAGACCGTCAGGTCCCCGGCGATGCCGCGGCGCTTCTCGATCTGCTCCGGCGGGGCGCTGGCGATGTCGTCGGTGACCAGGACCGTGCGGGTCTCGATGCCCTCGGCGTTCAGGCGCAGCTGGGCCTGGCCGAAGTGCAGCACGTCACCGGCGTAGTTGCCGTAGCTCAGCAGCACCCCGCCGCCGGCGCTGGCGGCCCTGGCCACCCGGTAGACCTGCCCGGCCGCGGGCGAGGCGAACATGTTCCCGCACGCCGAGCCGGCGGCCAGGCCCGGCCCGACCAGGCCCGCGAAAGCCGGGTAATGCCCGGAGCCGCCGCCGATCACCACGGCGACCTGCCCGGCCGGGACCTCGGTGGAGCGGACCACGCCGCCGTCGACACGGGCCACGTAGCCGCGGTTGGCCGCCACGAAGCCGTCCAGTGCCTCATCCGCGAAATCAGCGGGATTGTCGAAGATCTGGGTCATGGTTCCTCATTGAATCCGTGTTGGAGAACTAATGCTGGGTATTGATCTGGGTGGTGCGGCCGCCCCCCAATATGGCTTGACGGCCGCACCAAACGCCGTGTCAGGCGCGAGTTAGACGCTGGCGAGTGCCGTGGCCGCGGGCAGCTGCCGGCCCTGGGCCACCTGGCTCTGGCCGAGGGCGTAGCCGTCGGTCTTGGGCAGGACCTGGCGGCGGAGGTAGTCCTGGTTGCTGGCCGTGACGGACAGGCCGTCGCCGCCGTAGTGCTCGGTGCACAGGATGCCCTGGAACCCAACGGAGAGCGCCACCTTGAACGCCTCGCGGTAGTTGATCAGGCCCGATTCCATCGGGGCCGGCATCGCGACGTAGGTGTCCCGGGCGACGTCCTCGTCGCGGATGTAGTTCTTCATGTGCCAGTAGTTGGAGTACGGCAGGGTCTTGGCGACCATCTCGCGCCAGTCCTCGATCGGCCGGTGCAGCCGGATGAGGTTGCCGATGTCCGGGTTGATGCCGACGTTGGCCAGGCCGATGTCCTGGACCAGCTGGACCGAGGAGTCCGCGGTGCCGAGGTAGGTGTCCTCGTACATCTCCAGCGACAGCAGCACGCCGACCTCGGCCGCGTGCCGGCCGAGTTCGCGCAGGCGGGACACGGCCTTGCCCCAGGTTTCCTTGTCGCCTGCCGGGTCCTTGTAGCCTTCCAGGGTCCAGAACCAGAGCTGCTTCTGCTGCTCGGCGGTGATGGCCTGGTGCAGCCCGAAGGAGACCACCTCACAGCCCAGCCCGGCCGCGGCGTCGATGGTTCGGTGGCTGTAGGCCAGGTTTGCCTCCCAGTTGCCTTCCTCGATCACGCTGCGCCGGATGGCGGAGATGACCGGGATGCCGATGCCGACTGTGTCCGCGGTCTGCTTGAACTCGGCAAGCCGGGCCGGGCTCAGGTCGCCGGGACGGACCCAGCTGTCCGTGAGGTCGGCGTCGGCCAAGCCGGCGTCCTTGACCTCGGTGAAGACCTCGGCCCAGACGGAGGCGTCGGCGTCGTTGACATGGTTACCCTGCGCGTCGGTTCCCGGGAACTGCAGGAGCGCTGCGGTGATGGGCCAGTTTTCGGCTGTATAGGCCATGGGGTTCACTCCTTCGTGGAATCCTGTTTCCTATAGGATCTACTATCCGAGCAGATGTTGTCAAGGTCACATCTGGCTTTACCCGCACTTTGCGGCGAAAGCGGCGGTTGCGAACACCTCCGGATTCAGGACGTTGGCGGGGCGCTCCCCTGCCGCGACAGCCAGGATCGAGGCAATGGCGCTGGACGCGACGTCCCGGGTGAAGTCCTCGGTCCAGCACAGGGAATGCGGGGACAGCACCACATTGTCCAAGGTCAGGAGCTCGTCATCGGGAAGCAGTGGCTCCGGCTCGAAGACGTCCAAGCCGGCGCCGGCGATCCGGCCCTCCCGCAGGGCGTCCCGGAGGGCATCCGTGTCCACGAGCTTTCCGCGGCCGATGTTGATCAGGTAGGCGCCTGGCTTCATCCGGGCCAACGCGGCGGCATCGATCAGCTTCTCGGTCGCCGGGGTCAGCGCCGCGCAGAGCACAACGTAGTCCGAGCGCTCCAGGAGTTCGTTCAGGCCCAGCAGCTCGACGCCGAGCCCGGCGGCCTCCGCATGGCGGCCGCTGCGGTTATTGCCCACCACGTTCATCCCGAGCGGCGCCAGCAGCCGGGCAAGCTCAGCCCCCACACTGCCGAAGCCCACGATGCCGACCGTCTGCCCCACGAGCGGCGCGCCGCGGTAGTGCTCGCGCTGCGCCCAGTCCGAAGTCCGGGTCAGCCGGTCCTTGGCCAGGAGCTTGTGCGAGAGCGCCAAAAGCAGCGTCAGTCCTGCCACCGCCAACGGCCGCCGGATGGCGTCTGGGGTGTTGGTGACAACGACGCCGGCGCGTGTGCAGGCGTCCAAGTCGATGGTTTCGTAGCCGGCCCCGAACCGGGCGATCAGCCTCAGGTCCGGGGCGTGGTCCACCGTGCGTGAATCGAAGGCGATGTGTCCCAGCGAGAGGACGGCCTGGACCCCGGCGAGGTCGGGCAGCGGAACCGGGTCCGTGTAGCTGGGCAGGACACTCCAGCTGATGCCGTTCTCGCTGAGCCGCTGCAGCCCCAGATCCCCGTGAATGGAGCTTCCGTCGGGCCGCGCGGCGTCGGCCGTGACCGCCACGGTGAACGGCCGTCGGATGGTTCCCGCGGCGGCGGTTCCCGCAGCGGTGGTTCCCGCCGCCTGGGCGGCCGCCGAGGTGGCGACCGCCGTCGTCGTCAATGCATTTGTTGCTGTGCTCATGCGTCGATTCAGCTTTCTGTCTGCAGTACTGCGGTCTTGTCCTTGATGGGTTCGCGGACCAGCACGGTGTAAGCCACGGCGGCCAGGGCCGCGATGATGCCGCCGATCACGAAGGACGGCGCGTAGGAGCCGGTGGCGTCGGCGATCACGCCGGTCAGCAGCGGGGCAAAGGCGCCGCCGAAGTAGCCGCCGAAGTTCTGGATGGCACCGACCGAGGCAACCTGGGAGTTGTCCACGATGTCGCCGGGCATGGCCCAGGCGGCTGCCTGCATGGTGGCGACGAAGCCCAGGGCCACGGTCATGACGGCGATGGCGAGCGGGAGGGAATCCACGAACGGGATGAGGCAGATCAGGATGCCGGCGGCAATCGCGGCTACGGACATCACGTGGCGCTTGGCCAGCAGCGGATCGCGGCCTGCCTTCTTCGAGTAGCGCGTCATGACCCAGCCGCCGGTGATTCCGAGGATGGCTGCACCGAGGTACGGGACGGCCGCGAGCCAGCCGGAGCTGGCGATGCTGGCACCGCGTTCTTCCTGCAGGTAGAGCGGCAGGAAGACGATGAAGATGTTCCAGATCCAGATGACGCAGAAGAAGCCGGCCATCATGCCCCAGATCTGGCGGTGCTTGAAGAGTCCGAGCCAGGAGACCTTCTTGGCCGTCAGGAGCTGGGTGGTGCGCTGGCTCTCGATGTAGTCCAGTTCCTTGCCGCTGATGCGCTTGTGCTCCTCGGGAGCGCGGTAGTACAGGAAGAAGGCCAGCGCCAGGACGAGGCCTGCGACGCCGAGGAAGATGAAGATGGCCTGCCAGCCGAAGGCAAGCATGATGGCGGTCAGGATGGGCGGCGCGATGGCGGGTCCCCATTTGGAGCCGCTGTCCCAGATGGCGGTGGCCTGTCCGCGCTCGGCCCGGGGGAACCAGTCTGCGGTGAGTTTGGCCGACGCCGGACCGTTCGGGGCTTCGGTGATGCCGAGCAGGAAGCGGAAGGTGATGAACTGCCACATCTTGCCGCCGATGGCCATCAGAGCGGTCGCGATACTCCAGCCCGCGATGGCCAGGAAGTACATCCGGCGGGCGCCAAGCTTGTCCACGAGCCAGCCGGCGGGCAGCTGGGCAAATGCGTAGGTCCAGGAGAAGACGGTGCCCAGAAGGCCAATGTCCGTCCGGGTCATGCCGAAGTCTTTGATCAGTTGCGGCGCGGCGATGGAGATTGCGCTGCGGTCCATGTAGTTGATGATGCCGGCGGCCAACGCCCAGCCAAGGATCCACCACCGCAGATTCTTAATGGTGCGGCGTGTTGCTGACTCCTTGGGCCCTGCGGCCAAAGTTTCTGTTTGCACTGTTCACTCCCTTGTGACTCCCCATGCCGGCACCGTAGCCGTCACAATCGAAGATCCTATAGGGTATTCGATCCAATTGTGAAGAGGGTCACAAGAAAGTTATTGCGAGGTCCGCTGCGCAGGTTTCGCTGCGCAGGTCTCAGGAAGCCTGCGCAGGCCTGCAGCCGTATCCGAAGCCTGCAGAAGTCTTCGGAACGACTTATTCTGCGGGAGCGTCCGCGATGGCGCGGCCGCGAACCTTCCGCACGTGCTCGGCCATGGCGGCCGCGGCCTGCTCGGGGTCACCGGTGGACAGTGCGTCCAGGACCGCTTGGTGCTCGGCGATCGCCTGTTCCGCGTCCGTGATGCCCACGCCGCCGAACAGCCGGAAGCGCTGGACCTGCCCGCCGAGGGCGGCGTAGGCGGCCACCATGAACTGGTTGCCCGTCTGTTCCGCGATCAAACGGTGGAACCGCTCATCGGCTTCCAGATAGTCGCGGTATTCAGCAAACGACGGGCCCCGCGGCGCCTTCTTGAGGTCGGAGACGGCCTTGGCCAACTCGGCATGGTGCGCCGGCGTCTGCCGGGCGCACGCCAACCGGGCATTCACCGGCTCGATGGCAAGCCGTGCTTCCATGAGTTCGGCGAAGTCCTCCTGGGTGAACATCGGCGCCACCCGGTAGCCCTTGAGCGCGACGCGCCGGACCATTCCGGTGTGTTCGAGCCGCGCAAGCGCCTCCCGCACCGGGGTCGGGGAAACATTGAGCTCCCGGGCGGTTCCATCGATACTCACGGCTGCCCCGGGTTCCAGCCGTCCGTCCATCAGCGACGCCAAAAGCTCCTCATAGACGTGGTCGGCGAGGACCTGGCGGCTGACGGGACGGCCCGCGTAGTGGCCCTCAGGGCGACTCCCGGAGGAAGCTGGTTGCATCTTCAGATCCTATAGGACGCGGACATGCCCATTCCTTAACCCAAAGAGTGGGCAGAACGGTGTTCTGCCCACTCTTTGTTGCCACGGCTGGACATGTCCAGCCGTGGCGGTGCTGCCGCTACCTAGTTCTGGTAGGCCGGGTAGTCGGTGTAGCCCTCGGCGCCGTCGGTGTAGAACGTGGCCGGATTCGCCTCGTTGACCGGCAGGCCGTCGCGCCAGCGGCGGACCAGGTCCGGGTTGGCGATGGCCGGGCGTCCGACGACGACGGCGTCAGCGTGGCCGTCCGCGACCAGGGCGGTCGCCTCGTCGCGCGTGGTGACGATGCCGAAGCCGGTGTTAACCAGGAAGGTTCCGTTGAATCGCGCACGCAGGTCCTGGACCAGCTCGCTGGTGGGGTCCTTGTGCAGGATGCTGAGGTACGCCAGCTTCAGCGGAGCCAGGGCGTCCACGAGGTGGGCGTAGGTGGCTTGGACGTCGGCTGCGTCGAGTTCGAGGGCGCCCTGGACATTGTGCTCCGGGGAGATACGGATGCCGACGCGGTCCGCGCCGATGGCGTCTACTACGGCCTGGGTAACTTCGATAACGAAGCGCGCCCGGTTCTCCGGGGAGCCGCCGTAGAAGTCGTCGCGCTGGTTGGCGGCCGGAGTGAGGAACTCGTGCAGCAGGTAGCCGTTGGCCGAGTGCAGTTCGACGCCGTCGAATCCTGCCTCTACTGCTTTGCGGGAGGCCATCACGAATTCCTCGACGATGCCCGGCAGTTCCTCGGTGGTCAGGGCGCGCGGGACGGGGAACGCCTGCTTGCCCTTGTACGTGCGGGTCTCGCCGTCGATGGCAATGGCACTGGGTGCGACCACCTCGTAGCCACCGGTGGTGTCCTGGTGGGTAACCCGGCCGGCGTGCATGACCTGAGCGAAGATGCGTCCGCCCTCAGCGTGCACGGCGGCTGTAACGTTGGCCCAGCCCGCGAGCTGCTCGTCGGTCACCAGTCCGGGCTGGCCCGGGAAGCCTCGGCCGGCGTGGCTGGGGTACGTGCCCTCACTGACGATCAGGCCAAGCGAGGCGCGCTGGCGGTAGTGTTCGACCACCAGCGGGCCGGGGATTCCTTCGTTGCCCGAGCGTACGCGGGTGAGCGGCGCCATCACGAGTCGGTTGGGTAGTTCCAGCTCGCCGAGGGTCATCGGGGAAAACAGCATGCGCAGTTCCTTTCACAATGGATTGGTTCACTGGGGCTAACTGCACAGCGTTTGCAACTATTCCATCTGAGACTCGGATCACGACGGGCGGACGATAATCTTCACCGCGGTGTCGTTGTGGTTGATCAGCGTGTCGAACCCCTTATCCACCAAGTCGTCCAGGGCGATTCGTCCGGTGATGAAGGGCTTCAGGTCGACCTTTCCTTCCTGGACGAGTTTGATGGCGGCTTCATGATCGCCGCAGTAGGCGATGGTGCCGCGCAGATCAATTTCCTTCAGCACCACTTTCTGCATATCCACTGTGGCCGGGTGCCCCCAGATCGAGACGTTGACGACGACGCCAGCGGGCTTCACGACGTCGAGCATCGTGTCCAGCACGGCATTCACGCCTGCGCACTCAAACGCCGCACTGGCTCCTGCGCCGTCGGTCAGTTCCAGCACTCGCGCCTTGACGTCGTCCGTACTGGGGTCGAGAACATGATCCGCAGCTCCGGACGAAGCCGCCTTGTCCTTGCGGGCGGCCGACAGTTCAGTAACGATCGTGGTGATGCCGATCCCTTTGAGGACCGCGGCGGTCAGGAGCCCAATAGGTCCCGCACCCCCGACGACGGCGACGTCCCCGGCTTTGAGGCCGCTCCTGCCGACGGCGTGATACGCCACCGCGAGGGGTTCGATGAGTGCGGCCTCGTCCAGAGGGATGTCGCCGACCGGGTGCACCCAACGGGTGTCGACAACGATCTTCTCGCTCAGTCCACCACCGCCGCCCGCCAAACCGATGAAGCCCAACTTTGTGCACAGGTTGTAGTGTCCACTGAGGCAGGGACCGCATTCATTGCAGACTACGTACGGCTCAACGACAACGTTGTCTCCGACAGCCAGACCGCTGACGCCTTCACCAAGTTCCTCGACAGTGCCGGAGAACTCGTGCCCCAAGGTGACCGGGGCGGTCTCGTGGGTAAGCGGGTGGGGGTGGCCTGGCGGCGGGGTGAAAATGGGTCCTTCGAGGAATTCATGGAGGTCAGTGCCGCAGATGCCGCACCAGGCCACGGTGATCTTCACCGTTCCCGGACGCAGCTCCGGCTCTGGAACATCTTCGATCCGGAGATCCTCGCGCGCATGGAATCGTGCTGCTTTCATGGTGTTTCACCTTCGCATTCCAGGCCGTGGATGCTCCCGAACAGATGCAGCCACGGAATGTCGTTGGATTTCACAGCGGGGCCGTAACCCCAGTTTGGTGGCCGTGCCGGGGATTGTCACGACCCCTGTTGGTCAGCGGGTGTGGTCAGCGGGTGTGGTCAGTGCGTGTGGTCAGTGGGTGTGGTCAGCGGGTGTGGTTAATGCGTGTGGTGGCGTTTTGGTAGGCACACTGCGGGGCGACGCCTAGGGAGGAGGCGGAGCCACGCCGGGGCAGCCCTGGCCATGGGGGTTCTGCAGGCAGGTGTCAGCGTAATTCCTGGTGATGGTCCTCCAGACGCTGACGGTCTGCGACGGCGAGCTGAACGAGCCCCGGCCCGGGATGGGAAGGGGTGGACCGCCGTTGACGGAGTACGTGCCTTGGAAATGCGTGGTCAGAACCACCGGGAAGTTGCCGGTCTGGGCGTAGACGTGGCTCGTCAGGGTCTTCTCACCCCAGCGGTCCTGTGGAAGCGGTCCGCCGGCCGCCCTTTGCGGGCCCAACGAAGTGCCGTCGCCATAGGTCCAGGTGTATTCCGCGGGTTTGGCAACGACGTGGACTGCCTGGGCCAGGATTGTGATGTCGAACTGCTGATCTGCGGCGCTGGCAAAGAAGTTGGTCTCTGCTCCGCGCAGGGTGTTGGGGCTGGGTTGGGCCGTAGCATTTCCAGCAGATATCGGAAGCTGCTGGAACTCTCTTTGGATCATTGCGGCAATTCTGGGGAGCAAGTCCTCGGGCCTGGGATCGAAGAGGCACGTTGGGCCGGAATGAAATGACCACGTGGGGTTTGCGATCCCAGCTGGTGCCTTGAGCCAGACAACGGGAATGCCGGGCTTTCCGTCTGGGCCGTTCGAACAGTCCACGGCACTGGCGAGACATTCGGCGTCAAAGTCGCCTCCGCCCAAGTGGCATTGGAGCTCGTACTTGTATTGGAAAGGGTCGGCAGAGGGGGCTCCCGGCTGGAGAGCAACAAATTTGCCCGTGGCGGGATCCAGCCTCCATCCGAGAACATCTACACCCTGATTTCCGAAACCGGAATCAACGCCCCCTTCCTCAGCCATCGCTGAAGGAGGCATCACTAGGGAACCTGCCACGACTAAGGTCGGCAAGAGCAGTCTGAAAGTCCTACGGCTCTGGCGAAACACTGACGCACTCACCGGAGCGGATGCAGGGCGGTGATTTGCCAGGCGCCATTCTTGAACGCCGCGAGCATTACGTTGCCTGTGTCTGACGGCGGGGTCGGTGGCCTGAACTCCGTTCCGTCTGTATCGAAGTAGGTGATCTTCGCCTGCTGAACTTGCACGGCAACCTGATACTCACCGTCCGATTGGGCTTCGTAGGTAGTGCTAATTGACGGCGTCACAATGTGGCCGCCGGCCAACCACCGGCCGCCCTCATAGTTTGTCCTCAATGATCCTGTGATTCTTGAACAGAACTCGCATCCTGCCGACGTTACGGAGTCCAACCCCGACGAAGTCCCGGTCTCGTACGCGAAATTCAGTTGTTCGAACCAGTACCGTGCAAAAGCCTCAAGACCCGCCTTCGTCTCCGCCTTCGCAGCTTCCGGCAGTTCGGGAACCGGAACGTTCTGCGCCCTGCCCCTCGCGTCGGCCGGTTTGTAGCTGGCGGAGGGCGTCGGAAGTGCACTCGGGGTGGACGATGCTGACGGGCTTTGCGATTCAGCAGGTGGTGAAGATCCGGGAGGTGGCGTACCGCCCCCGCTGCACGCTGTGACCGATAAAAGGGAGATCGACACCAAGGCGACCGCACAGGCTCGCCAGGGACCGGAAAGCGAAGTGCGAGATGTCATGGTCAGCTACTCCCCCGATAGAAATCAAGACGCGCGAATCCAAGCAATACCTAAGGGTAACTGACGTCACATTTTGGCCACCAAAGTTATCCACAGCAGCGTGCCACGTCTCGGAGGGGCAAGGTTATGCACGGCAGCCCACCTATCTCGAGTCCTTTAGCCCCTAGCGACTTCCCTGTCATAGCCAGAACAATGAACCGCATGATGTTCGATCACGAAGACGGCAATCCCATCCTCAACCTCGACGACGAGCAGGCCTGGAAACTGGTGGAGGGCACCAAACACGGCCGGCTCGTGGTCACCGTGGCCGGAGAACCCGACATCTTCCCGGTCAATTACGTAGTCAGCGGACGGAAACTGTTCCTCCGCACCGCCCCGGGCAACAAGCTGGCCGAGCTCACCATCAACTCGAAGGTGCTCTTCGAAACGGACGGAGTCCTGTCCGAGGAAGCCTGGTCCGTGGTATTGCGCGGGTCAGCGCGCGTTCTCGACAAGTCGGCGGACATCGCCGCCGCAGAGGCCCTCGGACTGAAGTCCTGGGTTCCAACCTTGAAGGACTTCTACGTCGAAATCACGCCGACGTCGGTCAGCGGCCGCCACTTCCTCCTCGGCGAACAGCCGGAACGGGAGATCTAAAGCGCGACGGCGACTGCCACCTACCGTCGTCGGCCCGCCAGAACGCCCGACAGTCGTCAGCCCGGTCCACTCCGCCGTCGTCGGGCCGGTCCGCCACGCGCGTTGTCCGGCGACTCCCGCCGTCGTCCGGCACGGCGGCCGACACGCCCGCCGGCCGCCATGGCTTGGCGGCCGCCTAGACTTAAATGATGGCGGACAAGCTGACTCCGGAGCGGCGCAGCTGGAACATGTCCCGGATCCGGGGCAAGAACACCAAGCCGGAAATGCTGGTCCGCAGGCTGCTGCATTCGAAGGGATACCGCTATCGACTGCATGGCACGGCGGGCGGCGGCAAGCTCCCGGGCAACCCAGATCTCGTCTTCGCCGGCCGCCACAAGGTCATCTTCGTCAACGGCTGCTTCTGGCATTTCCATGACTGCCGGGTGGGGCAGCACGCTCCCCAAGCAAATGCCGAGTTCTGGGAAACCAAGCGCACGCGAACCCGGACCCGCGACGCCGCCCAGCGGCTTCAGCTCGAGCGCGAGGGCTGGGAAGTGCTCACGGTGTGGGAGTGCGAGCTGAAGGACCGATCGGCGTTGGAGCTCCGGCTGGACGCGTTCCTCCGGGACCTGCCACGGGACCCATCAACGGACGAACCCTCCTGAGGACATCCGATGACCGGGAGAAATCCTGCGTGTCGCGCTGCCTGCTTCCGGTGCAGGCTGAACGGCCTCAGCTAATATTCGACTCCGGGGGCCTTAGGGAATTATTCGGTCAGTACCACTGCGTACTGCAAACACGGGAGAGCGCACGATGCCGCACTTGCTGATGTCTAACGACGAGTCCGACACGGCTGCAACGCCAGCAGATTCCAGCTCCACAGTTCTTCAGTTCTCTCGCCTCGGCCACACCAAACACCGCGCCATCCGGCCCCGACCCCGCCACTTCCGCGGAGCGGACCCTGATCTGGAGCCGCTACGCCGGCAGGCAACCTCGATCATCGACGAGGTCCTCGCGGGCACCGACCCGGAAGAAGCCGACGTGCGGGAGAAGCTTCAGTGGCATGTCGCCAACAACCCGGGCCAGCCGGAAAAGGCGCTCCTGGAACATTTGCGGACGGTGGCCGACCAGCAAGCGTCCGCCTAGCCCGATCACTTTTGGCTGGCCGACCGGTTTATCTGGATTAACGGGTTATCTGGATTAACGGGCGATACTGGCCTGCCGGAGCACTTCGCCCCAGGACTGCTGGGCAAGATCTGCCACGGAGGCCAGGATTTCCGACGGCGGCAGGGACAGATCCAGCGGGAACTCGACAATGTCTATGTCGGTATTGAGAATCCGGCGCAGCTTGATTTCCCCTGCGCCCGGGTAAATGATCCAGGCCGTCGGCACCCGCAAGGACGTGCAGTAGGCGAGCATCCGGTAGTGGTCGCCCGAGAGTGACGCGCCGACATCAGCGGCGGCCTTGTACTTCGCGTCGTACACCATCACGGGCCGGCCGCCGAGGAAGTGGACGGCCCCCGGCTGGACCACAATCCGGTCCGAGTCGCGGACGGCCTCATTCAGCAGTGCGTTGTACCGCAACCGCATTTCTCCGGGATGGGCGGCCATGGCTTCGCGCAGGGCCACCCCCACGAAGTCCTCGAACACCTTTGCCATGTCCACCACGAACGACGCCGACTGCTGCTTGCCGTCGCCGGCCTCCGCCGACGCGTTCCGCAGGATCAGTTCGGCGAGCCGGAGGGCCGCGTGGTAGCGCGTATTCATCCGGCTGGGCCGCCACTGCGGCAGCGGCGCGCCGGACTGCAGGCGCGACACGGCGTCGAGCTTTCCCTTCAGCTGGCGCAGCCGGCTCAGGACTTCGGGCCGCACGCGCGGCACCTGGGACATCCGTTCCAGGGCGGCGCGCAGAATCCGGTTCTCCGCGATGTCCTCGGTGAACTCGTCATAGGAAACTTCCAGCGGGACCAGCATCCCGGGGCGGCGGGAAATTTGGTCCGACATCCGGATCCGGCCCTTGACGGTCCGGAGGGATTCTTCCACCATGAGGTAGCCCTGCAGCACGCCGCGGCTCAGCGCCCGATCCCCGAGCTGCGCCAGGGATTCGGCCAGGGCGCTCCAAAGGTCGGTGTGCTCCACCGCGGCGACTGAATCGTCCCGGAAGCCCTGGTCCCCCGCGTAGCCGAGCAGGAACAGCAGCCGGCTCAGCCCGAGCCGTCCCTTCGGCCGCACCTCCAGCTGCACGGCGGGAGTCCTCACGGAGCCCACGCTCCCCACCGGTTCGATCCGGTACAGGCCCATGCCCATCGGCGAGGCCTTCGCGAGGCCGCTGGCGTTGACGTAGGCCGCCGTGTCCGGATCGAGCCGCTCCACGACGCCAGCGGAGAGCTCGTCCAGGACAATGTGCCGGCAGGGCTCCGCCGCACCGCCGCGTCCCGATAGACCCCGCCCGGCCGAACCAAACTTGGCCGAACCCTTGTCCGAAGCCCTGTCCGATGAAGTGCGCCCGGCCGAACCGTGGTCCGACCCGGTCCGGTCAGTGCGGTTCGACGGACTGCGGTCCGTCCGACTGCGGTCCAGCGCTACCGCGTCCCCGGCCAGCCTAGGCATGCGCCAGGCGGCCCAGGAGTTGTTCCAGTCCGAACCGTTCCTCGAGCTGGGCGCGGTTGAGCTGGCCGTGGTAGTGCTCCTCCAGCAGCGGCATGAGCTCGTACTTCCAGATTCTGCGCAGGCCCTTGGGTGTCTGCGCGGACTTCTTCATGAAGTAGGAGGGACCGATCATGAGGTCGCGGTCCCACTCGTCGATCGCGTCGTTCAAGGCGTCGAGCAGCAGGGCCGGTGTCGTGTCCAGGTCGCGGGCCTGGAGGAAACGCAGCAGCGAGCCCTTCACGGGTTCCGTCTTCGGATGCAGCTCGATGAAGGAGAACCGCCGCCGGATGGCCGCGTCCATCATCGCGATGGAACGGTCCGCGGTGTTCATGGTGCCGATGATGTAGAGGTTGTCCGGCAGGGTGAACGGCTCGTTGGGGCTGTATTGGAGGTAGATGCGGTCATCGCGGTATTCGAGCAGGAAGTAGAGTTCGCCGAACACCTTGGCGAGGTTTGCCCGGTTCATCTCGTCGATGATCAGGAAGTACGGCTTGCTTTCGTTCCCCGGTTTGGCAGCTTCCTCCGCGAGCCGGCGGAGCGGGCCCGCGACGAGCTTGAAGGACACCTGGCCCTCGTCCGTCTTGTCCGGCCGGAAGCCCTCGAAGAAGTCCTCGTAGGCGTACGACGGGTGGAACTGGACCAGCTTGACGCGCTCGTCCGTGGTGTCGCCGGCGAGCTCGGCGGCGAGGTGCTTGGCCAGGTACGTCTTGCCCGTTCCCGGCGGACCGTAGAGCACCAGCTGCCGGTTCTCCTCGAGGAGTTCGGCGATTTCCTGCAGCGGGTCCAGGTCCATGTGCAGGGACGCGGCGAACTCCGGCGTCAGCGGCCGGAAACCCTCATAGACAGGTTCGACGGCGGCAGCCGGCTCGGCGCCGTCGCCGTCCTCGGCTTCCGCTTCTGCCGGCAGGAGCGCCTCGAGCGCCTGGATCACGCGGGTGATGTCCACGATGTTGCCGGACGTGGTCAGCTGCCGCTGCACGTGGCGGGGCAGCCCGGTGGCGTCGTGCTCCTCGTCGAACCAGCGGACCTTGCGGCGGAGCTGGCGGTTGTCCTTTCCATGCTCCGGTTCGCCGAGGACCACACCGATCCGGACCTTGCCCGAGCTCTGGTAAAGGACGAGGTCCCCCGGCTTCATGACGGTCAGGAAGGCGAAGACGGCGGTTTTGGTGTCCTCGCGCTCCACGTAGCCGAGGTGCTTGTAGTCCTCGTCCACCGCATTCTGGACCAGCCCGGCCGAAACGCCCGGGTCCAGCAGGCGGAGGTGTTCGACGTCGAGCGTCACCGCTTCCTCGTCGCGCCACTCCCCCAGCAGCTCGGCGTTCTCGTGGTGGGTGCGCAAGAGCCAGGCGCGGCGGCCGGGATCGCCGACCTTCCGCCACTGGCTCACCAGCTGGCGGGAGTACCAGTCGATCCGCTGCCCGGCCTGCTGGTCCAGGTGCAGGCGGATCCTGTGGATGTCCGCCGAAATGTCCTCGTCGCTGTCCCCCTTGGCCCCGCCCACCAGGGAAGCAAAGGCGTCGCGGATCTCCTGCCGTTCGACGTCGGCCACAACGGGTTCGAAGTAGCTGGGCCAGACCAGGAACTCAATGCTGCGGCGGATGGCCGGCTGGTCATCCGGGGTCCCGGCGACCAGCCGGTGGAAGGCCAGCGGATCCTTGACGGCAGCCTGGACGACGTGTGCCGGCCGCTGCGCGACGTGCTGCACGAAGCGGCAGAGCCATTTCAGGTGGTCCCAGATGGTCCAGTTGAATTCCGCGGTGCGGTCCCGGATCACGCCGTGGTCCGTCATCCCCGCGTAGAGCTCGTCCGGGAGCTCCAGCGGAGGCTCCAGCCAGGACGCCGCCTCGGCAACGCGGGCACGCTTGACCTTCAGGGACTTGACCTCGTGGGCCAGGGGTAGGGATTGGAGGAAGAGTAGCTCCACCGCCAGCTGCTTCGCCCCGCGGGTGGCATCTTCCAGGTTCTGGCGCAGGTTAGTCATCATCGGCGCCTTCGGATCGGGAACGCCGCGTTCAAGGCGTTCCAGCAACTCCGCGGCGGCCTGGACCGACCAGGTTTTGGTGCGGCCGTCCAGGGCGGACGCCTTGCCCAGCAACCCGGGCCCCAGCACAAACCACGCCGCGTCTTCTATCTCCTTGGAGATGCCGAGGGCACGGTGCAGGGCAGGCTTCTTGGCTGGGGTCATACGTTCAATTTACAGGCTTAAACTGAACGCGCGCATTTAATGCCGCCCCAAAGCTACCGTTCAGTAGACCGCAGCCAAGCGCACCGCTGCACCTACTTCGCGGCAGCCCGGTGCTTCACACCGACGGTGAAATACGTGGCCGGCCCAATGAAGTTCACAAAGGTGGCAAACCGCCACAGCGCCTTGCTGCCCCTGATCTCCTCGGCCGGCCGCCGGTTGATGTCCGTCTGGGCAGCAATGAGCAGCGTCAGCTGAACGGTGGCCGCCACAATTGTTCCGAACCGTGCCATCGGCGTAAGTTCTTTCCAATTCTTCTTGCGGGTGTGCCTCTTGTGCATGTTCTTGCCCATGTTCACAACGACCACGCCTCCTTAGAGCGTCCGGAGTTGTTCATTGTAGGAGCCCCACCGGCGCGGTGGTAGAGGCTAGTGGTAGAGGCTATGGGACCGCGTGGGGGCGGGTGTACGGGGCCAGCCGCTCCTTCTGCTCCGGCGTCAGCCGCAGCACCCGGCCGGTTTCCTCATTGACGAAGGCCAGGTGGCTCGTGGCCCGGACGCAGTCCTCCCGCGTAACGGGATCCTGCACAAGGTAGTGGATGTCGAAGCTGGCGCCCTTGACCGCCCCGATCCACAACTGGACGACGGCGGGCACATTCCGGTATTCGAGCGTCCTGACGTACCTGATCTTGTGCTCCACCACGAGCGCCAGGGTCCCTTCCGGGATTTCGTTGAAGAGCGACACGCGGGGTTCGGTCCCGGGCAGCCCGGCGCCCCGGGGCGGCCCGAACGCGGCGATCCGTGCTTCCTCCAGGATCCGAACAATCTGGACGTTGTTGATATGCCCGTAGGCATCCATGTCGCTCCAGCGCATCGGCACCTCCACCTCGAGGCGCCATGGCTCCGTGCCTGGGCCCTCCCCTGCGGCGGCTTCCGTGCCGGGGCCTTCCCCGGCAGGGCGCCCTACGGCGCTCAGCTGTGCACCGCCGTCGAGTCCTCCGCGGGATCCAGCAAAGCCGCCTCCGCGTCCTCACCGGCGAACTGGGACATGTACAGCCGGTAGTACGCGCCCTCCATGGCCAGCAGCTGGGCGTGCCGGCCCTGTTCGACGATCTTCCCGTCCTCCATGACAAGGATGGTGTCAGCATCCCGGATGGTGGAGAGGCGGTGGGCGATGACGAAGCTGGTGCGCTCCGTGCGCAACGCGGCCATGGCCTTCTGGACCAGGGCTTCGGTGCGGGTGTCCACGGAACTCGTGGCCTCGTCCAGGATCAGCAGCGACGGGTTCGCCACGAAGGCCCGGGCAATGGTGATCAGCTGCTTTTCGCCGGCACTGACGTTGTTGCCTTCTTCGTCAATGACCGTGTTGTAGCCGTCCGGCAGCGCGCGGACGAAGCGGTCCACGAACGTGGCCTTGGCCGCCGCCATGATCTGGTCCTCGGTGGCGTCCAGCTTGCCGTAGCGGATGTTCTCGTAAATGGTTCCGCCGAACAGCCAGGCGTCCTGCAGCACCATGCCCACCTTGGCGCGCAGCTCCGAACGGCTCAGCCGGGTGATGTCCACCCCGTCCAGGGTGATGCTGCCGGCGTTGAGCTCGTAGAAGCGCATCACGAGGTTGACCAGGGTGGTCTTGCCGGCCCCGGTCGGTCCCACGATTGCCACGGTGTGTCCCGGTTCGGCCGTGAAGGACAGATCCTCGATCAGCGGCCTGTCCGGCGTGTAGCTGAAGGTGACGTGCTGGAATTCGACGTGTCCGTCCGTCTTCGCAGGGAGGTGCTCGGTGGCGGTCTCGGCGTCCTGTTCGTCGGCGTCGAGGAATTCGAAGACCCGCTCGGCGGAGGCGACGCCAGACTGCAGCATGTTGGCCATGCCGGCCATCTGGCCCAGCGGCTGGGTGAACTCGCGCGAGTACTGGATGAACGCGGTGGCGTCGCCCAGGCTCATGGCGCCGGAGGCCACGCGCAGCCCGCCGACGACGGCGATCCCCACATAGCTGAGGTAGGAGACAAACTGCATGACCGGCATGATCATGCCGGAGACGAACTGGGCACCGAAGCTGGCCTTGTAGAGTTCCTCGTTGCGCTCGTCGAAGCGGGCCAGCATGTCGGCGTCGCGGCCGAACACGCGGACCAAGTCGTGGCCGGAGAACGATTCCTCGATCTGGCCATTGAGCTCACCGGTGTTCTTCCACTGGGCGGCGAAGAGCTTCTGGCTGCGGGCGCCGATGATGCCGGCGGCCACGCCGGAGAGCGGCAGGGCCACGAGCGCGAGCAGGGCCAGCTGCCAGGACACGATGAACATCATGATCACGATGCCGAGGACCGTCAGGGCCGAGTTCACGAGTTGCGCGAAGGCCTGCTGGAGCGCCTGCTGGATGTTGTCGACGTCGTTGGTGACGCGGGAAAGGATGTCGCCGCGCTGGCGTGTGTCGAAGTAGTTCAGCGGCAGCTTGTTGAGTTTCTTCTCGGTATCATCACGCAAGTTACGGACCACGCGCATGACAAGCACGTTGAGGACATAGCCCTGGAGCCACAGGAAGATGTTGGCGACGAAGTACATCACCAGCACCACGCTGATGAGGAACGCGAGCTTCTGGAAATCGATGCCGGTGCCCGGCACTACGTCCATCTTGGCCAGCATGTCGGCGAAGTTGTTCTGGCCCTGGGAGCGCAGTCCGTCGATGAACTGCTCCTTGGTGGCACCCGCCGGGAGCTGCTTGCCGACCACTCCCGCGAAGATCACGTCCATGGCCTGGCCCAGGATCCTCGGGGCAATGACGTTGAGGACGACGGCGACCGTCACCATGGCGAGCACGACGAAGATGCCCGCGCGCTCGGGTTTCAGCAGCCCCATGAGCCGCTTGGCTGAGGGCCAGAAGTGCTGGGCCTTCTTGGCCGGCACACCGCCGAACATGCCGCCGTCGGCCTCGCCGGGCGTGTACTCTTCCTCGATGAAGTCGTCGTCCATCAGATCGGTTCCGGCCGTACCGGCCGCGGTGGTGTCGGTTGCGGTCGTGTCGGCTGCGGCGGTGTCTGTTGCCTTGGCCGGCGTGGGGGAGATTTTCTCGTTGGTGCTCATGCCACTGCCTCCGCGCTCAGCTGGGATTCGACGATTTCCTGGTAGGTGCTGGAGCTTTCCAACAGTTCCTCATGTGTTCCGCGGTCCACGATCCTGCCGTTGTCCAGCACGAGGATCTGGTCCGCATCGGCGATGGTGGACACGCGCTGGCCGACGATGATCACGGTGGCATCGGCCGTCTTGGCTTTTAGCGCGCGGCGGAGCCTGGCATCGGTGGCGACGTCAAGGGCTGAGAACGAGTCGTCGAACAGGAAGACCTTGGGTTCGGTGACGAGGGCGCGGGCGATGCACAGCCGCTGCCGCTGGCCGCCGGAGACGTTGGTGCCGCCCTGGGCGATCCGCGATGCCAGGCCGCCCTTCTTTTCGCGCACGAAGTCCGCGGCCTGGGCGACCGTGAGGGCCTCCCACAGGTCCGTGTCCGTGGCCTCGGGCTTGCCAAAGCGCAGGTTGTGCTCAATGGTCCCGGAGAACAGGTAGGGCCGTTGCGGCACCATGGCCACGCGCTGCGTGATCTCGGCCCGGTCCAGCTGGGTGACGGGGACGCCGTCGAGCAGGACCTCACCCGATTCGGCGTCGTAGAGCCGCGGCAGCAGGGCCAGCAGGCTCGACTTGCCGGCGCCTGTGGAGCCGATGATCGCCACCGTCTGGCCGGGCTCTGCCGTAAAGCTGATGTTGCTCAGCACGGGGGCCTCGGCGCCGGGGTAGGCGAAGGTCACGTTGCGGAATTCAACGCGACCAGCCCGTGCGGCCGGCGCCACCGGGGTGAGCGATTCGTGGATGGAGGGTTCGACGTCGAGCACTTCACCGATCCGGTCGGCGCAGACCGAGGCGCGGGGAATCATCATGGCCATGAAGGTGCCCATCATGACGGCCATGAGGATCTGCAAGAGGTACTGGAGGAAGGCGGTCAGCGACCCGACCTGCATTTCGCCGGCATCCACCCGCTGGCCACCGAACCACAGCACGGCGGCCGTGGAGACGTGCAGGATCATGCCGATCGCGGGGAACATCAGCACGAACAAGGAGCCGATCTTCAGCGAGACGTCGGTGAGTTCCTTGTTGGCCGCACCGAAGCGCTCGGCCTCGTGGGGTTCGCGCACGAAGGCCCGGACGACGCGGATGCCGATGATCTGCTCGCGGAGGACGCCGTTGAGCCGGTCTATCTTCTCCTGCATGGAACGGAAGAGCGGCATGAGGCGGACCACAAGGTAGCCCACCACGACGACGAGCAGGGGCACAGAAACCCAGACGAGCCAGGACAGGTTGAGGTCCTCGCGCAGGGCCATGAAGATCCCGCCGATGCACATGATGGGGGTGGCCACCATGAAGTTCAGCGCCATGAGCATGAGCATCTGGACCTGCTGCACGTCGTTGGTGCCACGGGTGATCAGGGTGGGGGCGCCGAAGAGGTTGACGTCCCGCGCCGAGAAGCTGCTCACCTTGCGGAAGACACCGCGGCGCAGGTCACGGCCAAACGCCATCGCAGCCTTCGAACCGAAGTAGACGCCGGCTATCGCGGTGGCCACCTGGATCAGGGAGACGCCGAGCATGACCCCGCCGGTGCGCCAGATGTAGTCCGTGTCGCCGCGGGAGACGCCCTCGTCGATAATCTGGGCATTGAGGCTGGGGAGGTACAACGCCGCGATGGTCGAAGCCAATTGAAAGATGACCACAGCCGCGATGTATGGCAGATACGGCTTGGAATAGCGCCGCATGAGAGTGACGAGCATGCCCACGAGTCCTTACGAAGACTGAAATTTACGAAGACCGAACAAAACCAAATAAAAGCTGCCTAAAAACCGAACAAATCTAGTGCATTGGAAAGCTGACTGGAGACTAGCCCAAGGGACCGACAGCCATTAGCCACCCAACTCTACGAAATCCCCCGGCCGGGTGGAACACGGGACACTGAATATCATCCAAACGGCGTACTTAAGCCTTTGCCCGCAGCGCTGCCGCAGGGCTCTGCCGCGGTCACTGCCGCGCAAATGCCGGTCGCCCCAAGGCAGCCGTGCCAAGACCCCGCGGCTGCGCAGAGACCCCGCGGCTGCCTTAGGCGGCCGCGGGGCCTCTGGGATCCGGACCAGCATTACACGGTCCGGGGCCGGACGGTTCCCTACTGTAAACCGGCGCTATTCGGTGCGGTGTCGGCCGTGCGTGGCGATGTAGTCGGCCGCCGCGCGCTGCATCTTGCGCTGCTTGGCAAGCTGCCGGCGCAGGCCCGTGAGCTCTGCGGCCACACGGGCCTGTTCCGCGGCGATTGCCCTTTGCTCGGCGGCCTGCTCATGCACGGCGAGCAGGGCGTCCGCCAGCTGGAGCTGCTGCTCCGCCAGCAGCTGCTGGGTCTGCAGCAGCACAGGTACGACGTCGGCGGCCTCGATCGGGTTTTCGGCCACCAGGGTCCGGGTCCGCTGCCGGGCGCCTTCCCTCTCGGCCGCCCGCGCCGTACCGAACTCCTCCGTACCGAACTCCGCCGCACCGGACTCCGCGAGCGCGGAATCCTGGCCGGCACCAGCGCTGGCCCGGTAACCAAGGTCGGCTTCTCGGCGGGCGGCATCCGGGAAACGTGATTCAGCGCGCTCCCGGCTGAGCACCTCGATGAATTCCCGGTCCAGGTCCACAATGCCGGTACCGCCGTCGGACGGAACTGCCCGAACGGCGTCGTCCGGGCTGTTCCGCAAAGGATCCCCCAAAGCCGTTGCACCCGCGCCCCCGGCGGCCGCCACAGCGGCATCGGCAGCGGCATCCCCTGCTTGCTCGGCAGGCTCCGGACGGACATCGACGGTGCGGCGCAGCGGGCGTTCCTTGATGAACAGGATGGCAACCAGCGCCACGAGGCCGATGATCGCAGAGATCAGGAAGACTTCAGCGATCGCGTCGCCGTAGGCGGCCCGCATGATGTCGCGGATCGGTGCCGGCATGTCCTTGAGGTCCATGCTTGCACCGGCAGATCCGGCCGGAACCTGGATTCCGGCGGAGGCGAGTCCCTCCACCACGAGCTCCTTGACCCGGTTGCCCAGCACGGCGCCGAGGACCGAGACCCCGATTGCTCCGCCGACAGACCGGAAGAAGGCAACTGAGGCGCTGGCCGTGCCGATGTCCTTGGCCTGGACCGTGTTCTGGACGGCGAGCACGAGGTTCTGCATCAGCAGGCCCAGACCAACGCCGAGGATGGCCGTGTAGATACCGGTCAGCCACAGATCAGTGGTGTGGTCCATGCTGCCAGCCAGGCCGAGGCCGCCGATCAGCAAGATGGCGCCGGCCACCAGGTACCGCTTCCACTTGCCGGTGCGGCTGATGAGCATGCCCGAGGCGACCGAACCGAGCAGGTTGCCAGCGATCATGGGCAGGGTGAGCAGGCCGGCCTCGGTGGGGGTAGCACCGCGTGCCACCTGGAAGTACTGGCCGAGGAACGTCGAGGAGCCGAACATGCCCACGCCAACGGCCACCGAGGCGAGGATCGCGAGCGCGGTGGTCCGCTCCGAGATGATGTTGAGCGGGATGATGGGCTGCGCAACCCGGGATTCCACCAGCACCAGCAGGCCCAGGAGCAGGACGCCGCCGCCCACCATCGCGACGGACTGCCACGACCACCAGTCGTAGTAGTCCGGGTTGCCGGCGAAGGAGACCCAGATGAGCAGCAGGCTGACGCCGGAGGTCAAGAGGATGGAGCCGAGCCAGTCGATCTTGGCGGGGCGCTTGACGTGCTGGATTTTCAGGGTGACCTGCAGCAGGATGAGCGCGACCACGGCGAGCGGGACGCAGACGAAGAAGGTCCAGCGCCACCCCAGCGGGCTGTCGACAATGAAGCCGCCGAGCAGCGGGCCGCCGGCAGTGCCCACGGCCATGACGCCGCCCATGTAGCCGGAGTACTTTCCGCGGTCCCGCGGCGGGATCATGGAGCCGATGATGGCCTGGGCCAGGGCGGTGAGCCCGCCCATGGCGATGCCCTGGATGACACGGGCGGTCAGCAGCAGAGGGATGGTCTCGGACAGGCCGGCCATGACGGAGCCGGCCACGAAGATCACGATGCTCAGCTGGACAAGGACCTTCTTGTTGAAGAGGTCAGCCAGCTTGCCCCAGATCGGCGTGGTGGCCGCGTTGGCCAGGAGCGCGGCGGTGATCACCCAGGCGAAGTCCGTCTGGGTGCCCTTGAGCTCGGACATGATGGTGGGCAGCGCGTTGGCAACGATGGTGCTGCTCAGGATGGCGGTGAAGAACGCCGCCAGCAGCCCGGTGAGCGCCTCCATGATCTGGCGGTGGGTCATCGCCGCGGGTGCCGCGGCGGGGTGGGATGCTCGGGGCGCCCTCGGTGGAAGGTCCGACGGCGCAGTGTTCAACAGTGCCGTGTTCGACGGCGCAGTTTCCGACGGCGCAGGGTTCAACGGCGCAGTTTCCGACCCCGTGGCGGCAGCGTGGCTAGCCATAGATCTACTCCTCAACAATTTCGGTCGTATTCGTGGGTCCGGCCGTCGTTGCCCGGGCTGAAGTCCTGAGGGACTCAGCAAGTTTTTCGAGGGTGCGCGCCGTCAGTTCGACGTCGTCCTGGCTCCAGTCCTGCAGCAGGCCCTGGAGGGCGGCCGTCCGCTGGTCCTCGATGACGCGCAGTTTCTCCGCGCCGGTGGCGGACAGGGCGATCAGCTGTGCGCGGCCGTCTTCGGGGTCCGGCCGGCGGACAACATAGCCGTGCTCCTCGAGCTCGGCGATGTGCCGGCTGAGGACCGGAGCGCTGACACCGAGCCGCTCCGCAAGATGCGTGGCCCGGGATTCGCCCTCCCCCACAAAGCGGAGAACGCCCTGAAGCGCCACTCCGGTGTCCTGCCCGCGCAGGCTGGCGGCGGCAACGCAGCGGACGGCGCGCTGGAGGTCGAAGATTTGGTAGACGAGTTTGGCGGCAGCGTTGGATTCAACTGACATAAATGGACACCCCTCTTTTGTTTGCCCAAGGCAACTATATCTTAAATTGGTTACTTCGGGAAACTAACTCTCCCGCGAGGCATGCCGTGAGGGGTTCCATGCGGCCCCGAAGGGCGCTGAAAGAAGACTTAAAGACAAACGCGGACCGGCCGGCCTGCCCCTCACCATGAGGGGCAGACCGGCCGGTCCGCTGTGTTGCTGTGCTGTGTTGTCCAGTTTTTGGGGCAGTGCGGCCCCGGCCGACTACGTGGCCAGGTGGGTGGGGCCGAACATCTTGAGCAGGGTCTCGACGACGACGACGTTGGGGCCGTCCGCGGCGAAGCCGGCTTTCAGGGCGTCCCCGACGTCCTCGGGGGCCACCCGGACGGCCGGGACGCCGAAGGCCTCGGCCAGCTTGACGAAGTCGGGCCGGGCGAGCTCGGTGGCCGTGGCCTTGCCGAAGGCGCCCACCATGTATTCACGCAGGATGCCGTAGCCGCCGTCGTCAACGATCAACCAGGTGACCGGGACGTTGTGCTGTTTAGCGGTGGCGAGCTCGGAAATGGAGTACATGGCCGAACCGTCGCCGGAGACGGCCAACACGCGCGCCGAACTGCCGGGCGTCCCGGCGGTCTCCAGCCCGACGGCGCCGCCGATCGCCGCCGGGAAGCCGAAGCCCAGCCCGCCGGCGCCCTGCGCGGAGTGGAACTGGCCCTCGCGGGCGTCCCAGCAGCTCCAGCCCCAGTAGGCGGAGATGGTCATGTCCCAGAACGTCTGCATCGCCGCGGGAACGGCCTCGCGGATGTCGGCCATGAACTTCAGTTCCTTGCCGAGGTCCTGGGACTCGAGCCGGGCCGTGACCTTTGCCAGGGTGTCCTTGACCAGGGCTTCGGGAGAGGTGCCGTGCCAGTCGGCGCGTTCGCCATACGGCTCCGTCAGGGCGGCATCGAGGGCAGAGTCGAGGGCGGCGAGGGCCTGGCCGGCGTCCGCCCGGATGCCCAGGCCCGGGCGGTTGGACTCCAGGACCCGGGGTTCGGCGTCGATCTGGATGATCCGGCCGCGCGGTTCAAAGGTGAAGTAGTTGGAGGTGACCTCGCCCAGGGAGGAGCCGATGACGATCAGCACGTCGGCGTCCTGCAGCACCTCCGTCATGTGCTGGTCCTCGATCCAGGACTGCAGCGAGAGCTCATGCTTCCAGGGGAACGCGCCGTTGCCGCCGGGCGTGCAGATGACGGGCGCCCGCAGCTTCTCCGCAATGGAGAGCAGCGACTTCTCGGCCCGGCCGCGGCGGGCGCCGCCGCCGGCGATGATAGCGGGACGTTCCGCCGTCGAGAGCCATTTGACGGCCTCGCGGACCAGCTCGACGCGGGGCGGGTTGTCGGCCGCTTCTGCGAGGGCGTCCTCCACAGGAGGCACCATGATGGGGTCCAGCAGCACGTTCTGCGGGATTTCCAGCCAGACCGGGCCCTGCGGCGAGGAGATCGCTTCGGTCCAGGCGTCCTGGATGGCCGACGGGATGCCGGAGGCGTGCTGGATCAGCCGCTGGGACTTGGTGACGTTCGCGGCCGAGGCCTTCTGGTCATCGAGCTGGTGCAGCATGCCCTTGCGGCGGGCGCCGAGGCCATCGAGCGGGATCTGGCTCGCGACAACCACCATGGGCACGCCGGTGGCGTAGGCTTCCTGCAGCCCGGCCAGGGACGTCAGCGCGCCGGGGCCGGTGGAGAGGAACAGCACGCCGACCTCGCCGGTGGCGCGGGAGTACCCGTCCGCGGCGAAGGCAGAGTTGTTCTCCACCCGGGAGGAGACGAAGTGCAGGTTTCCGCGGCCCATGGCATCGAACAGGCCCAGGGCGTGCTGGCCCGGGATGCCGAAGACCGTCTTGGCGCCGAGCGCCTCAAGGGTCTCGACGACGAGGTCACCGCCGTTGCGCACGCCGGTCATCGCGAAGCCACCGGCGAAGCCACAGAGGAGCCGAAGCCGGCGGGGCGGCGGGATTCCTGGCCGAGGGCCTGGGCCGCGTAGCCGTTCGGGGCGCCGAAGCGGTCCCCTTCGACGGCGCGGTCCGCCATCAGGGTCACGAGTTCGTAGGCGACGTGGCTTGCCGCCACGCCGGTGATCTCGGCGTGGTCGTACGCCGGGGCAACCTCGACGACGTCGGCGCCAACCAGGTTCATGCCGCGGAATCCGCGGATGATTTCCAGCAGTTCGCGGCTGGTGAGGCCGCCGGCTTCCGGCGTGCCGGTGCCCGGGGCGTGCGCGGGATCAAGGACGTCGATGTCCACCGAGATGTAGAGCGGGCGGTTCCCGATCCGGTCCCTGACCTTGGCCACCGTCTCCAGGACGCCCTGGTAGTAGACATCCGAGGACGTGACGATGCCGAAGCCGAAGCGGTGGTCGTCGTCGAGGTCCTTTTTGCCGTAGAGCGGACCGCGGGTGCCGATGTGGCTGATGGCCTCGGTGTCCAGGATGCCTTCCTCGACGGCCCGGCGGAACGGGGTGCCGTGGGTGTATTCGGCGCCGAAGTAGGTGTCCCAGGTGTCCAGGTGCGCATCGAAGTGCAGCATGGCGATGGGGCCGCCGGCGCGCTCGGCGGCGGCGCGCAGGAGCGGCAGGGCGATGGTGTGGTCGCCGCCGAGGGTCAGCAGCTTGCTGCCGGACGCCGTCAGGTCCAGGGCGTTCTGCTGGATGGTTTCGATGGCGTCGTTGATGTTGAACGGGTTGACCGCCATGTCGCCGGCGTCGGCCACCTGGATGTTCTCGAAGGGACTGACGTCCCACGCCGGGTTGTACGGCCGCAGCAGGCGGCTGGCCTCGCGGATGTGGTTGGACCCGAAGCGGGCGCCGGGGCGGTAGGAGACGCCGGAGTCGAACGGCACGCCGACCACCGTAACGTCAGCCTTGGCCACCTGGTCCAGGCGCGGCAGGCGGGCATATGTGGCAGCCCCGGCATAGCGTGGGACGCGGGATGAATCGATGGGGCCAAGGTTGCCATTGGCCTCGATGCGCAGCTCTTCCAAAAGAAGCCTCTCCTTCGAGGATTGACCGACGGTTGTGACAGCCATCATACACTCGAAGTTTCGCATTGCGCATCATTTGTTTACCAATGGCGTTACCGTGGCCTCATGCGATGGCCGAGGCGCCCCGCTCCCCCGTCCGGACGCGGACGGCGTCGCGCACGTCAATGATCCAGATCTTGCCGTCGCCGAAGTGGCCCGTGCGTCCGCCCTCTTCAATGGCGGCCATGACGGCGCCGAGGGCGTCCTCGTTCACTAGGACTTCCAGCCGCACTTTGGGCAGCAGGTCGGAGCTGTACTCGGCTCCCCGGTACACCTCGGTGTGGCCCCGCTGCCGGCCATAGCCGCTGGCCTGGCTCACGGTCAGACCGTTGACTCCGGACCGCTCCAGGGCCGCGCTGACGGCGTCAACCCGCTCCGGCCGCACAATGGCCGTCACGAGTTTCATGACGACACCTTGCCGCGTGCGGCCTCACCTTCGGCCTGGGCGTGGGCTGGGGTCTGGGTGTGGGCCTGACCTTCGGTCTGGGCGTGGGCAGCATCTGTCCTGGCGTGCGGGTCACCGGGGTGGAAACTGCCGCCGACCATGAGGAGTTCGTACGCCGTTTCGGCGTGCTCCGTCACGTCGATGCCGGAGAGCTCGTCGGCCTCGGAAACGCGCATGCCGATGCTCTTATGGATCGCGAAGCCAATCAGCGTGGTCATGGCCGCGCTCCATACCGTGACAATCAGCGCGGTGAGGATCTGTGGCCAGAACTGCGCCAGCCCTCCACCGTAGAAGAGGCCGCCGCCGGTCTTAGCGGACGGAAGTGCGAAGAATCCGAGCGACAGGGTCCCCCACAGGCCGCCGACGAAGTGCACGGCCACGACGTCCAGGGAGTCGTCGAGTCCGATCTTGAACTTCAGCCCGACGGCGAGCGCGCAGACGACTCCGGCGATCGCGCCGATCAGGATCGCACCGACGGGGTCGATGAAGCCGCAGGCCGGGGTGACCGCCACGAGTCCCGCGACGGCGCCCGAGGCGGCTCCAAGGGAGGTGGCATGCCCGTCGCGCAGCCGCTCCACGAGCAGCCAGCCCAGCAGGGCCGCGCTGGTGGCAAGCAGCGTGTTGGTCCAGGCCAATGCGGCCGTGGCGTCGGCGGCGAGTTCCGAGCCGGCGTTGAAGCCGAACCAGCCGAACCACAGCAGCCCCGCGCCGAGCATGACGAACGGCAGGTTGTGCGGGCGGATGTTGGGGTCTTTCATGAAGCCCAGCCGCTTGCCCAGAACCACCGCCAGCATGAGTCCGGCTATGCCGGCATTCATGTGGACCACCGTACCGCCGGCGAAGTCGAGGGCCGAGATCTTGCTGCCGATGATGCCGGTGGGTCCAAAGAGGCCGCCGCCCCAGACCCAGTGCGCGATCGGCGCATAGACGAGTGTGACCCAGAGGGCGGCAAAGAGCAGCCAGGGTCCGAACCTGACGCGTTCGGCCACCGCCCCGCTGATGAGTGCGACGGTGATGATGGCGAACGTGGCCTGGAAGCCGACGAAGATCATGTCCGGCAGGCCTGCCGCCTTGGTGCCGATGCTGGTGGTCAGCCCGCTCAGGCCGAAATTGGTGAAGGGATCCCCGACGAATCCGCCCAGCGCATCCGGACCGAAGGCCAGTCCGTAGCCCCACAGGGCCCAGACGACGGCCACGACGCCCATGGCGCCGAAGCTCATCATCATGATGTTGAGGACGGACTTCATTCTGACGAGCCCGCCGTAGAAGAACGCAAGCCCGGGGGTCATTAGGAGGACCAAGGCGGACGCCGTGAGCATCCACGCGGTCGATCCGGGGTCGAGGACCTGCGGATCTACTGCCATTCCTACTGCAAGCACAGAGAACTTCATAGCGGGAGCCTTCCTCGAGTGCCGGCGCTCCGAGGGCGCCGATTCGGCGAGACCATGTGACGTTTCGGGACTGTTGTGCGTCCCCCCGCAGATGACGCTACCCACGACGTGTTTCGGGAAGGCATTCCGATTCTTGCCGGCACGTTACGCGGGGGCCCCCGGCATTAATTTGCCGTTTCCGACAGGTTTCCAGGACGTGACGTGAGTCTCACCAAGGATCGCAGGCAGGCGGCCGCGTTCCTTCCCGGTTACTCCCACGCCCGCCCCGGCCCCGCCCCGGGATTCAGCGTTTTGCCCGGCCGCGGAGCCGCCCCCGCGGAAGGCAACCGGGGAGGAACGCAGCCAGAGCCGCCGATGGGTGCGCAAGACGCCGACTTGCCAGCACGGCCGAATGTCCCCTTAACCCAATGCCCACATAGCCCCATTGCCGTCTTCCACGATCCAGGCCGACGCTGTGGACTGGCGGCATGGACCCCATCAACTACCTTGCACAACTCGGCGGAGTCGCCCGGACCGGCCAGTTTTTGGTCGCGGGATACTCCCGGACGGACATCGCCGGACTGACGAGGGCGGGGGCGCGCCGACCCAGGCGAGGAGTGTTCATGCTCGCCGAGTGCCAGCCGGAGCTCGCTGCGGCCATCCAGCATAATGCCCGCGTCACCTGCGCCAGTGCGGCCCCGCACTACGGCCTATGGCTTCGAGAAGTTCCGGCCCAGCATCATTTGGCCTGCGACCACGGCCACGGAACCGGCTTCATCAGGCACCGGACCATCAGGTTCGATGGCCCTGTCCAGCTGCCAGTGGCCGCAGTCGAGGACGTTACACTGCATGCCCTGTCGTGTTTGAGGCCGCCCGCATCAACAGCCCTGGCGACATCAGCCATGCGCTTGCACGGCATTCCCCTCGAATTGCTGAAGGCCCAGCTCATCGGCGACCGGTCGGGTCCTGTACTCCAGGCCCTGCGGCAGCTGGATTTACGCGCAGAGTCAATCGTGGAGGTCGACGCCCAGCATCTCTTCAAAGCAAACGGAATCGGCTTCGACACCCAAGTCCAGCTCCCGGGAATCGGCCGGGTCGACTTCTTGATTGAAGGATTCCTCATCGTGGAAGTGGACGGCTACGCATTCCACTCCAACCGCGAGGCCATGCGCCGGGATCTGGGACGGAACAACGCCTCCACGGTCAACGGGTTTGCCGTGCTGAGGTACATGCCGGAGCACATCTGGTTCGAGCCGGAGCGTGTCATCGCTGAAATTCGGGCCGTGCTGACCGGACCCCACACAGCATTCCGTGACGCTCCTGCCCACTTGCCTCCGGGCGCACCCCGGATCGCCCGCTAGATTGCGGGACTGGGCACCCGCCCGTAGCCCTCGTCGGCTTGGCAACCGGGAAGGAGCGCCGCGGCCGGCAGCCCGGCCCGGACGGCAGGCGCGCCGGTCCTGGCCTAGCGGCAGGCATCCGGGAACGGAAGGCAGCCTAGCGGCTGGCGGCGGGCACCAGCACCCACAGCACTTCGACGGCGTCGTCTGTGGGATTGACCCAGGTGTGCGGTTCCCGGCCCGGGAACGTCACGGTGTCCCCGGCGCTGAGCTCGAATTCCTCGTTGGTCAGGATCAGCCGGATGCTTCCCTTGACCACGTGCAGGACGTCGACGTCGCAGTCCACCGCATAGAGTTCGGACTCGCCCCGGCCGCGCGGTTCGATCACTGCCTGGATAATCTGGACGCGGCGCTCGGAGCGGGCGGTCAGCAGCCGCTCGACGATCCCCTCGCCGCCGAGGGAGATGCGGGGGCCCTCGTTCTGCTTGGTGAGGTGCGTTTCGGGGGCGGCAAAGAGGTCGCCGATCGAGATGGACAGGACCTGGCACAGCGTCACTAGGGAGGCTACCGAGGGCGAGGTGAGGTCCCGCTCGACCCGGCTGAGGAATCCCTTGGTGAGCCCGGTGGCGTCCGCGACCTGTTCAATGGTGAGCCGCTGGGACTGCCTGGCGGCGCGGATCCGCGAACCGATGGCAACGGGAACGTTGCTCGGTTCAACTGGTAGAGCCTTCATTTAGGAACCTTTCACGGCCGGCCGCTTGGCCCCATCACTGGAGCAATCCTAGCGGGAGCCAGCCTTCGTGACGCGGATGCGGCGGCTGCACGCACTGCGCCTTGACTGTTACCGGGGTCACAACATACTCTTTTTGGCAACATGTGTTGCCTATTGGGCAATACCGGAGGTTCCGACGGACATCCTTCTCCAACCACTTCACGCAGCAGCAGCCTTGCCGAACACACTGTTGAGGCCCGGCAATGCGCATCCGCTGCCAACCAGCTCCAAGGAGCCCTTAATGGACGCAAGTTTCGTCAACATCGCAATCGTGGTGGTGTACCTGGCCGCCATGCTGGCGTTCGGATGGTGGGGCAAGTCCCGCACCAAGAACAATAGCGACTTCCTCGTCGCCGGCCGACGCCTCGGCCCGTTCCTCTACACCGGCACCATGGCCGCCGTCGTCCTGGGCGGCGCTTCGACAGTCGGCGGCGTGGGCCTGGGCTACAAGTTTGGCATCTCCGGCATGTGGCTCGTGGTCGCAATCGGCGCCGGCGTCCTGCTGCTGAGCCTGCTCTTCGCCCCCACCATCCAGAAGCTCAAGATCTACACGGTCTCGCAGATGCTGACCCTGCGTTATGGCACCAAGTCCACGCAGACTTCGGGCATCGTCATGCTCGCCTACACGCTGATGCTGTGTGCCACCTCCACCAGCGCGTACGCCACCATCTTCGTGGTGCTCTTCGGTTGGGACCGCGCCCTCGCCATCGCCGTCGGCGGCTCGATCGTGCTGATCTACTCGACCATTGGCGGCATGTGGTCCATCACCCTGGCGGACCAGGTCCAGTTCGTCATCAAGACGGTCGGTATCTTTATCCTAATGCTGCCGTTCACGCTCAACGCCGCCGGCGGACTCGACGGCATCCGTGCCCGTGTTGACGCCAGCTTTTTCCAGATTGACGGCATCGGCGTCCAGACGATCATCACGTACTTTGTGGTCTACACCCTCGGCCTGCTGATCGGCCAGGACATCTGGCAGCGCGTGTTCACCGCCAAGACCCCGGCAGTTGCCCGCTGGGGCGGCGCCACGGCCGGCGTCTACTGCATTCTCTACGGTGCGGCCGGCGCCCTGATCGGCCTCGGCGCCCGCGTCGCGCTGCCGGACATCGACGTCGCCAACCTCGGCAAGGATGTTGTCTACGCCGAGGTCGCCACGCAGATCCTGCCGATCGGCATCGGCGGCCTGGTGCTCGCCGCGGCTGTCGCCGCCATGATGTCCACTGCCTCCGGCGCACTGATCGCTGCCGCCACCGTGGCCCGCGCCGATGTGCTGCCGTTCGTCGCCAGTTGGTTCGGCAAGAACATCAACACCGCCGACACGGACAACCCGGAACACGACGTCAAAGCCAACCGCATGTGGGTTCTGGGGCTCGGCATCGTGGCGATCATCATCGCCGTTATTACCAAGGATGTGGTCGCGGCGCTCACCATCGCCTACGACATCCTGGTCGGCGGCCTCCTTGTGGCCATTCTCGGCGGCCTGGTCTGGAAGCGCGGCACCGGTCACGCAGCAGCTGCCTCCATGGCCGTGGGCTCAGTCATTACCCTCGGCACCATGATCGTCCTGGAGATCAACGCCGAGGTACCGCTGGACGGCATCTACGCCAACGAGCCGATCTATTTCGGCCTGGCTGCCTCGGCAGTCGTCTACATCGCGGTGTCACTGCTGACCAAGCCGACGGATCCCGCGGTCATGAAAAACTGGAAGCGGCGGGTTGCCGGGGAGGCATCCGAGAACGAATCGATTACCGTTCCGGTGCACTAGGTTCCGCTGGTTTACCTCCCGCGGGTTAACGGTCGACGGCGGCGCTCCCCTTCCGGGGGCGCCGCCGTCGGGCTTTAAGGCACCTCAAAGCCCGCGGAAGACTCACTCGTTCTCTTCGGGTTCAAGGAATTCTTCCCCCTCCAGAGGCACCACGGGCTTCTCGTCCCCCAGGAAGTCCTCCGCCTCCAGGGGAACGAGCCGATCAGCCTCTTGGAGGAGCTCCTCTTCCTCGGTCTCCGCGGCATCACTGACGGGCGCGTCCTCGGCGTAGTCGTAGGCGGGATCGGACTCGAGTGACTCCCGGGCCGGCTGGATGGGGTGTGATGCGGTGCTATCCATGATGCAACCTCCATGCGGCTTCGGTGGTGGCAAGGCCCCGGGGAGCCCGCCCTGGATTTCATTCGACCACCGCGGAAACGGACGGTCAAGGGCTCACAATTGCTACCGGAAAGCAGCGCCGGGCGGCCCCGCCGTGGTCGGACAGTTGCGGCCTCCCTAAACTTTCCGCTGAGGATGGCCAGCCGGAAAAGCGCGGAATTACGGGGTACTCTGGAGTCGCAATGGGGCCGGACCACGCCCGACCAAACCCAGGAGTTTTTCGTGTCTCAGCACACCGAATCGGAATGCAACGATTCTTCGCAGCAACACCCGACACACGCCTCTTCGGCCCGCAGCACGGACCCGCTTCCCACCCCGCCGCACGCCACCCCTGCCCCCGGCGCAACTCCCGTCACCGCAGCGAGCCCAGCTTCCAGCTCAGATCCGACCGCCGATCCCAGCCCAGATCCGAGCGCCGCGGACATCAAGCGCTGGCGCCAGTATCTCGCCGATGAGCGCGCCGAGGCGGCCGTCTACCGGGACCTGGCGCAGAACCGCTCCGGCGAGGAGCGCGCCATCCTGCTGGCGCTGGCCGAGGCCGAGGGACGCCATGAGGCGCACTGGATCCAGTTGCTGGGCGAGCACGCTGGCAAGGACCGGCATGCCTCACTGCGGAGCCGGTTCCTGGGCTTCCTGGCCCGGCACTTTGGCTCGGTCTTCGTCCTGGCCCTGGCCCAGCGGGCGGAGAGCCGCTCGCCCTACGCCACTGAATCGTTCGCCACCCCCGCCATGGTCGCCGACGAGCAGATCCATGAAGAAGTGGTCCGCGGACTGGCCACCCGGGGCCGCAACCGGCTGGCGGGAACGTTCCGTGCCGCCGTCTTCGGCGCCAACGACGGGCTGGTCAGCAACCTGTCCCTCGTCATGGGCATGGCGGCCTCGGGCGTGGGAAGCCAGGTGGTGCTCCTCAGCGGCGTCGCCGGGCTGCTGGCCGGCGCACTGTCCATGGGTGCCGGCGAGTTCATTTCCGTGCGGTCGCAGCGGGAACTCCTCGCCGCGACGCGTCCCACCCAGATCACGTTGGCGGCCGCGCCGCTGCTGGATATCGAGCACAACGAACTCTTGCTCGTCTACCTGGCCCGCGGCATGTCCCGGGAGGCCGCCGAGCACCGCGTCGCGGAGCGGATGGGCCTGCTGGACTGCGACTGCGATCCGAGCCTGTCCCTGCGCCCGGAACTGCCCGAAAGCGGGGACCAGCACGAGGCTGTCGGCACCGCGTGGGGCGCGGCGGCGTCGAGCTTCTGCTTCTTCGCGTCCGGCGCGATCATCCCCATCATTCCCTTCCTGCTGGGGATGACAGGAATCGCCGCCCTGGTGGTTTCGGCCTCCCTGGTCGGGTTGGCACTGCTGCTCACCGGCGGCGTCGTGGGCCTGCTCTCGGGCACCTCGCCCGCCACCCGCGGCCTGCGCCAACTGGCCATCGGCATGGGCGCAGCCGGCGTGACGTACTTGCTGGGCATGGCCTTTGGGGCCGTGGTTGGCTAGTGGAAGGTCCTGAATTTCGGGATCGCGGGCCGCGGCACAGCCGGGGCGCCACGGCGTTGCGGGTTGCCAGGAACCTTGCCGCCGCCGCGGTGATCGCCGGCGGGGCCTTCCTCACGGCAGGACTGGTCTACGGCGACCCCCGATTCACCGGCCTGTTCGAGGTCTCCCGCGGAACGGGACACGAAGCAGGGGACAACGTGGGACGTGCCCTGCCGGTGGCGCCACGGTCCGGCCAGGCGTCTGGCCAGCCTGCCGTGCCAGCCGATGGCGACCGGACGGACACTCCCCCGCCCGGGCTCGAGGAGCAGGACCAACCCCTCGGCACGCCCCGGAAACCGGAGACCGCCAGCACTTCGTACAAGTTCCTCGCGACCAACGACGACGGCACTCCAGTGGGGTATTCGCCGTGCCGGCCGCTGCACTATGTGATCAATGCCGCCCTGGCCCCGCAGGGTGCCGAGCGGCTCGTGGAAGACTCCATCCGGACGATCTCGGAGGCCACCGGGATCAGGTTCATCAATGACGGCTCCACATCCGAGGCGCCCTCGCCAACCCGCGCGCCCTACCAGAAGAATCTTTACGGGGACCGGTGGGCGCCGCTGCTGATCGCCTGGACCACGCCGGAGCAGGCCCCGCAGCTCAAAGGCCCGGTGATCGGCACCGGCGGCAGCACGCACTTCAGCTTTGGCGACGGTCCCAAGAGCTTCGTGACCGGCAGCCTGGAACTGGACGCGCCGCAAATCGCGGAGGACCTGGACCGGTCCGAGGGTGCGGCCTATGCCACGGCCGTGATCCTGCACGAGCTCGGCCATGTGATGGGCCTGGAACATGTCGATGACCCGGCCCAGCTGATGTACCCGGAGATCGGCGCCCCGGACGGGCTTGCCGATGGCGACCTGAACGGGCTCTACCAGCTCGGCCGCGCCCAGTGCCGCAAGGACCTCTGACCGGTCCGTCCCTCCAACCCACAGTTGCGCTATCACTCTGGGTGGCCATTCCGGGATTTTAAGGCCCCAAAGTGATAGCGCAACAGTTCGTTCAGGTCAGGTGCGGGCAGGTCAGGAGACCTGGAGGCCGCCGTTGATGTCGTACGTGGCCGCGGTGATGTAACCGGCGTCCGGGCCGAGCAGGAAGGCGATGAGGGCCGCCACTTCCTCGCGGCTGCCGACGCGTCCCATCATGATGCCCTCGGACATCTGCGCCTTGCGGTCCTCGCTCAGCGTGCCGCCCATGATGTCGGTGTCGATGGGGCCGGGGGCGATGGCGTTGACGGTGACGCCGAATTCGCCCACCTCGCGGGCCAGGGCGCGGGTGAATCCGATGATCCCGGCCTTGGACGCGCTGTAGGCGACCTTGGAGTAGGTGCCGCCGCCGCGCTGGGCCGAAATCGATGAGATGCTCACGATCCGGCCAAGCTTGCGCTCGATCATGCCCTTGAGCACCCGCTGGGAGACGATGAAGGATCCGCGCATGTTGATGGCGAAGACCTTGTCCCATTCTTCGACAGTGGTTTCCATGAACGTCGTCGGGGAACTGATACCGGCCAGGTTGGCCAGGGCCACGATCGGGGGCAGCGCGCCCTCGACCTCAGTGATGGCACGGTCCACCGACGCGGCGTCGGAGACGTCCGCGCCGACGCCGATGGCCTTGACCGCACGGTTGGAACCGATTTCGGCAGCAGCGGCGGCAGCGTCCTCGGCATTGATGTCCAGGATTGCGATGGACCAGCCTTCGCTGGCCAGGCGGTCGGCGGCGGCACGGCCGATGCCGCGGGCGGACGCGGCGCCGGTCAGGACCACGGTGCGTTCAGTGGGGAAGGGGGTAATTGATGTCATAGCGAGGGTTCCTTCAGGGTGTTCGGGGATCAGAGTGCTTTGGCCGGGACGTCGACGGCGGCAGCCGCCGCAACCGCGGGGTCAAGGGCGGCGTCGCCCTCGGGGCGCTTGCGGGCGTAGAGGTAGGTGGCCACGGCGGTGAGGAACAGGCACAGGGACAGGAACAGCAGCCCGCTCTGGTTGCTGCCGGTGGCGTCCTTGAGGAGGCCGACGGCGTACGGGGAAATGAAGCCGCCGAGGTTTCCGAGGGAGTTCACCAGCGCGAGTCCGGAAGCGGCGGCCGCACCGGTTAGGGCCGCGGAGGGCATCGAGAGGAATGGGGCGATGGCCCCGTAGATCCCCATGGCCGAGAGCGTCAGGCCGATCATCGCCAGAATTGGGTTGACCGGCAGCAGGTAGCCAGCGGCCAGGAGTCCCACGCCAGCGAGCACCATGCTGACCGCGGAGTGCCAGGCACGCTTGCCGGTCCGGTCCGCGCGCTTGCTCCAGAAGTAGACGAAAACTGCGGCCACGGCGTAGGGGATGAAGACGATGAACCCGACCTCGGCCGTGGAGAAATCGCCGAGGGCGGCAACGATGGTGGGCATCCACAGGCCCAGGCCGTAGATCCCGCACACCAGGCCGAAGTACAGGGCGGAGTAGACCAGGGTGCGCTTGTCCTTGAGACCGGCCAGGAAGTTGTGCTTACCCGACTGTGACTTGGCGGCCAGTTCGGCGTCCATGGTGGAGGCGAGCCAGTTGCGCTCGTCGGCGTTGAGCCATTTGGCGTCCCGCGGGCGGTCCGTCATGAGGATAGGCGTCAGCAGCCCGAGGGCTATCGCCGGGATGCCTTCGAGGATGTAGAGCCACTGCCACCCCTGGAGGCCCATGACGCCGTCCATCTGCAGCAGGAGCCCGGAGACCGGGGCGCCGAGCGCATTGGATACGGGCTGGGCGAGGATGAAGATGCCCAGCACGGTGACGCGCTGCGCGGCGGGGAACCACAGCGTCAGGTAGAACAGAATCGCCGGGAAGAATCCGGCCTCGGCGGCACCGAGCAGGAACCGGACGATGTAATAGGTGCTTTCACCGTTCACCAGGCACATGGCGGTCGCGAAGATGCCCCACGTGATCAGGATGCGGGCCAGCCACTTCCGGGCGCCGAACCGGTACATGCCCGCGTTGCTCGGGACCTCGAGGAGGGCGTAGCCAAGGAAGAAGATGCCGGCGCCAAGGCCGTAGGCAGCGGCGTTCAGGCCGATGTCCTCGCTCATGGTGAGCTTGGCGAAACCGACGTTGTTGCGGTCCAGGTAGGCAACGAAGTAGAGCAGGACAATCAGGGGCATGACGCGGCGGCGGACCTTGCGCAGCGTGCGGTCGCCTAGTTCGCCGAGTCCGAAGGACTTGGGGGTTAATGAAGTCATCATCGACCTTCTTACGTGTCTTCCTGCCCTGCGGCTGTGCCGGGTGAGGAAGTCGGTGGAATGGGACTGGTCATCCTGCCCGCTTGGAAGCGTGTACTGCAGGATTCTTGTTGAGTCAGATGTCAGACATCTGACTCAAGAACTAGGCACGATCCTAGAATGTGAGTCGGGTTACGTCAAGAGCCCCGGGGTGGACGTCAGGACTTAGCGCCCCGGACGTAACGTTCGTAATCTGCATTGGTCTGGTCCATGTGCTCATCCATGATCTGCCGCGAGCGCTCCGGGTCGCCGCTGAGGATGCTGTCCATGACCCGCTGGTGGTAATCGATGGCATGCTGCTGGATTTCGCCGACGGCCGACGTTTCGCGGCGGGTGATGTACAGCAACTGGCCCAACTGGCCGAACAGGGCCCGGACGAACGGGTTGCCGGAGGCCTTCAGGACGGCGTCGTGGAAGCCAATATCCGCTTCGACGAAGCGGTCCAGGTCGCCTGACTCGTGGAAGCGCTTCATGTCCTCGATGCACTCGCGCATCCGCTCGGCGTGTTCCGGGGTGTAGCGTTTGGCGGCCAACGCAGCGGCCCCGGTCTCCACCATGCGCCGCATCTCGATCAGGCCCACCGAGACCTGTTCGGCCGCGTTGCCGTGCGAGGCAGCCTTGAAGATTGCGTCCAGGCCGGTCCAGTTGTCCGTGGGGTTGACGAAGGTTCCCCTGCCGGCCTTCACATAGAGGATGTTTTGCGCGCGGAGCGCCTTGAGGGCTTCGCGCACGGTCAGCCGGCTGACGCCGTAGGCCTTGGCGATGTCTGCTTCCGGCGGAAGCGCGCTGTGGGGCTGGAGCTTTCCGTCAAGGATTTCGTTGAGCAGGCCGTCGACGAGATCGTCGACCAGTGTCCTGCGGCCCATCCCAGTTCCCACCTTCAGTTGCGTTTCGTGCTGCCATCCACATTACCCATGTCCGGGTGCGCGGCCATGTAGGCGTCCAGCTTGGCCAGCGTCTGTTCCAGGTTGGCCGGATGGCGGCGCAGGTAACCGGCCAAGCGGAGCATGCTCTTGCCGCGAACCCGCCGCGCGTCCCACTGCTCGGTGACCAGCGTGCCGGCGGCGCCGTCCGGGCCAGTGGACGGTTCGAGCAGGTAGCGCCACACATGGCCGTAGAAGTGCCGCCACGCGATCCGGCGGCCTTCCTCGAATTCGCAGACCCTGTTGAGGATCTTGTAGTTCACCCGCATGTTCATTTCCATGCCGAACCTGGCACCGAGGTACAGCCGCCTGGGTCCGCGCGGCTGGGCGCCCTTCACGGTGCCCGAGCCGTCAATCACGCTGTGAAGGGCGGGCGTGGCGAGCACGTCGAAGATGGCGCCGGGGGCAGCGGCGATGTACCGGCTGCGGGACACAAGATAGCGGGCGTTCATCTGGCAATCCTAGTCCGGGATCATGTTGCAGAATGAGGCATGCAGACTTCCCGCAACCTCCCCGGCGGCCGGCCGCGGATCGGCGTTCCCGTCCGCCTCAGCAGCTCCGCCGATCCCGACCCGCGCGTGGCGGAAGCCAACGGATTGTTCGAGTACATCGTGGAACTGCTGCGTGAGGGTGGCTGCGAACCGGTGCTGCTCACAGCGGCGGGGCCCGACGACGGCGGGCTCGCCGCGGCGCTGGCGTCCCTTGACGGCGTGGTTCTTCCCGGCGGCGGCGACCTCGACCCCAGCCTCTACGGCGAGGCACAAACCGAGCTCTGTTACGACGTCAACCAGGCCCAGGACGTGCTGGACGTCGCCGTGGCACGTCTTGCGATCGACGCCGGGCTGCCCGTGCTCGGTATCTGCCGCGGGCATCACCTGCTCAACGTGCTCTACGGCGGGACCCTGGTCCAGGACATGGCGCCGGGGGCGGTGGTGCACCACGAGCCCGCGCCGGTGCACGGGGCCGGCCCGTGGGCGTGGCACGAGGTGGCCGTCGAGGCTGGCTCCAAGGTGGCAGCCCTGTACGGGAGCGGGTCCGGTGCCGTCAGTGTAAAGATCGCCTCCGGCCACCATCAGGCCGTGGCACGCGTGGCGGCAGGGTTGCGGGTGACGGCCGTGGCCGAGGACGGGACGGTCGAGGCGCTGGAGGATCCGGAGCGCTGGGTGGCCTCGGTCCAGTGGCATCCCGAAGCGCTGGAGCTCCCGGCCGGGGAGCGGCTCGCGCCGTTCCGGGCCTTCGTGGAGGTGTGCCGCAGCCGGCCCTGAGAGCAGATGAACGGAAACCCGAGGGCCTGGGGCCCCGGGGTTTCCTTTCACTGCATTCGATCCTGAGCTGATTGTCCCGGGCCTGCGACCCCGAGCTAGTGCTCTGGCCCGAGGCTACCGTCAGCCGGTGACGCCTACCTCGTGCAGCTCACCTCGTGCAGCTCACCGGGCGACGCTCAGGGCCACGCGGACCGGGACGCCGGTGGCCAGCGACTCTTGCGCGGCATCGGCCACCCGGGACGCCGCCACGGCGTCTTCCGGGGTGCAGGGGTTCTCTCGGCGGCCCAGGATCAGCTCGACGAAGGCAGCCATCTCGGACCGGTACGCCGGCTCGAACCGCTCGGCAAAAGTCAGGTGCGGTTTCCCGGCGGGGAACGCGATCCCCGCTTCGGCGGAGGCCAGCGCCGCCTTGTCATCCAGGCCCACCATCAGCGAACTCCTGGAGCCCTGGATTTCCAGCCGGACGTCGTGGCCCGCCCCGTTGTAGCGGGTGGCGGACACCGTTCCCACGGTGCCGTCGTCGAACGTCACCAGCGCGAGGGCCGTGTCCACATCGCCGGCCTCGCCAATGGCCGGGACCCCGTTGTTGGAGCCCTTGGCGTACACCTCGACGATTTCGCGGCCCGTCAGCCAGCGCAGGATGTCGAAATCGTGGACCGAGCAGTCCCGGAACAACCCGCCGGAGCTGGCCAGGAACTCGACCGGCGGCGGCGTCATGTCGCAGGTGACCGCGCGCAGGGAATGGATCCAGCCCAGTTCACCGGCCTGGTAAGCGCGGCGGGCCTCCAGGTAGCCGGCGTCGAACCGGCGCTGATGCCCGATCTGCACCACGCCCTGCCGGTCCCGGATGTAGTCGAGCACCGGCAGGGCGTCGGCCACGTTCAGGGCCACGGGCTTCTCGCAAAAGACCGGGATCCCGGCGTCCACAGCCGCCCTGATGAGCTCGGGGTGGGTCCCCGTTCCGGTGGCGATGACGAGGCCGTCGATCCCGGAGCCAAGCAGAGCCTGGACCGACGGCAGGAATTCGGCGCCGAGGCCGGAGGCCACCGTGCGGGCATGCTCTTCGGCGACGTCGGTGAGCCGGAGCCGGACGTTGATGCCCTGCGGATTCAGGACCTCGTTGAGGGCGGCGATGTTGTTGGCGTGCATGACGCCGATCCGCCCGACGCCGACGAGTCCGAGAACGGTGTCCTTCATGCGGCTGCCTTGGCGGTCACGGTGAACGCTGAACGGAAGGCCTCCAGGGCCGCATAACTGTCGCCACTGGCCCACGCTTCCATGCCCACGGTCCCTTCATAGCCTGCGTCCACGAGCGCCCTGGCGACGGCTGCGTAGTTGATTTCCCCGGTGCCGGGTTCGCAGCGGCCCGGAACGTCCGCCACCTGGATTTCGCCGAGGTACGGGAGGGCACTGCGGACGAGCTCCACCAGGTTCCCCTCCCCCATCTGGGCGTGGTACAGATCTAGCATGAGCCTGGCATTCGGGTGCCCTGCGGCCTGCACGAGGGCTAGGGTGTCCTTGGCCCGGGCCAGCGGGATGCCGGGGTGGTCCAGGATGGTGTTGAGGTTCTCGAGGCAGAACGTCACCCCGTACTTTTCGCCGAGCCGCCCGAGCCGTTCCAGGGTCCGCGCGCCGGTGGCCCACATGTGGCCGCTGGACCGGTAGACCGGCCGGGCAGCCTGGCCGTCGATGAGTTCCGCCGGATGGACCACCAGCCGGCTGACGCCAAGCTCCAGCGCGGTTGGGATCAAGGACTCGGCGGTCCGCACCACGTCGTCCGCCGTGTCCGGATCCACCAGGCTGCCGGAGGTGTATCCGGTCATGGACGAAAACACCGCCCCGGTGGCCTTGAGCGCGCCGATGTCTTTGGATCGCGAGTCCCAGAGTTCGACGTCGAAGCCGGCGTCGTGGAGCCGGCGCACCCGCTCCGTGAACGGCAGGTCTGTGAAGACCATTTCAGCGCAAACGGCCAGCCGCATCAGAGGACCGCCGTCTCGTTGACGGCCACCGGCGTGCCCTGCTGGACCGACTCGATGCAGGCCAGCGCCATGGCCAGTGCCCGCCGGGCGTCCTGGGCTCCCGGTGTGAGGCTGAACGGCTGCGGCTCCGTCCCGTCACGCCGGCCGTCTCGCTGGGCGCGCACGGCGTCCGCGAAGTCCACGAGCTCGTCCGTGTAGGCCTGCCGGAAGAGCTCGACGTTCAGCCGCGGGGTGTCAGCGGACATCCCCTCGGCGGTGAACCGGCGGGCGGCGGTCTCGGCGGCGCGGCCAGCCTGAACCATGCCCTTGGAGCCGAAGACCTCCCCGCGGACGTCGTAGCCGTACAGTGCGCTGAAGTTTGCCTCGGCGACGGCGATCGCGCCGTTGCTGTAGCGGATGGTCACGACCGCGGTGTCCAGGAACCCCTCCTCGCGCAGGCCCGGCTCCACGAGCGCGTCGGCGACGGCGTAGACCTCGACGGGCTCGGCGCCTTCGTTGAACCAGTTCAGGGTGTCGAAGTCGTGGATCAGGGTTTCGAGGAAGATGGTCCACGCCGGGATCCTTGTGGCGTGGCCGATGCTTCCGGTGCCAGGGTCCCGGGTCAGGGAACGCAGCAGTTGCGGCTCCCCCGCGATTCCAGCGGCAAGATCCTTCTTGGCTGCCTGGAAGTCCGCGGCGTACCGGCGGTTGAAGCCGATCTGGAAGTGCACCCCGGCGGCGTCGACGGCGGCTAGGGCGGCGTCGAGCTCCTCGAGCCCCAGCCCAGCGGGTTTCTCGCAGAAGACGTGCTTCCCGGCGGCCGCGGCCTGGCCGATCAGGGAGGAGTGGAAGCGCGCCGGGCTGGCGATTACGACGGCGTCAATCTCCGGGTCGGCGAGGAGGTCGGCGGCGTCGGCGGTGACCTTCGCGGTGCCCAGGGCGCCAGCCAGCGCCTCGGCGGATTCAAGGTTGGGATCCGCGATGGCGGCAAGGACGGCACCGGGGACGCGGCGGGCGATGCTCTCGGCGTGGAAGGCGCCCATCCAGCCCGAGCCGATGAGCCCGATCCGCACTGGCAGGGCGGTGCCGGACGGGTTGCGGTTGAGGTAAGCCAAAGGCTTGTCCTTTCGAGTTTGGGACGGCAGTTACTCGTACGTCTTGCCGGTCGTTTGGGACACGTCGGCCACTTCGCCTTGGACTTCCTTGACGATGTCGCCGTGGCCGCCGAGTTGTTCGAGTTCGTGGGCGAGTTCGGCGAGTTCGGCGCCGCCGGCCATTTGGGCGGTGAGTTCGTCGAGGGTGATGTCTTTCTTGTCGTAGTAGCCGATCGATTTGCCGCGTTTGAGCAGCAGGAACCGGTCCCCGACGGGGAAGGCGTGGTGCGGGTTGTGGGTGATGAAGAT
>NZ_JBHUBT010000016.1:0-61810 GCF_042788715.1 Arthrobacter sp. NPDC056886 | reverse complement strand
GACCCACAGCGCCGATGGTACTGCACCCGGGAGGGTGTGGGAGAGTAGGTCACCGCCGGAACACCATTAACGGTCGAGGACCCCCAACCACAGGTCGGGGGTCCTCCCGCATTTAACCCCTGCAATACAAACTGACCGGCAGCAGGGGCCGTTTTGAAGGCTCAGAACGGCCCCCGCCTGCGACCCGGTGGGAAAAGAGCCGCTGAGAAATCAGGCGAGCAGTTCAGGCACAAGCCTCACAGAGCGATGGAACTTGGGAATACCCTTAGGCGATGGAGACCTTGGGAATACCTTTGGCCGGCCAGCTATTTCGGGCATAAGCATTGTGAGGCTCTATTTGACCGGCTAGGGTTTGGATTCCTACCAGCCACCGGGGCGCAGGGTGCGTCGACCGGACCCAATAGGAGTCCCATGATGCGCGCAAATCTTGGTTTCGCCCTGGGCAAGAACAGTACTAAAAGGCATCGGTTTAACCGTTCCCTTTTGAGGCGCCGATGGATTTCCCTGGCGTCAGTCTTTTTCCTAGTTGCCGCCACAATGTCCCTTATTGCCGGCCCTGCAGAAGCCGCTACCTTTACCTTTTCTACTACGGCTGATGCCGTGGTGAAGCGTGACAGCCCCACCATTAACTTCCGCACGGCAACAGGCCTCAAGGCTGATAACTCGCCGGTCGAAATGATCTTCCTCAAGTTCACGGTCACTGGCACTGCGGGCAGCACCGTGACCGGCGCCAAGCTCCGGCTATTCGCGACGGATCCCTCCAACTCGGGCGGCCAAATCCGACGGGTCCTCAACAACTCCTGGAGTGAAAACACGATCACCTTCAACAACGCGCCCGTTGCGGAAACGCCGATTGTGGCGTCGCGGGGCGCTGTCGCGGACAACACCTTTGTGGAGTTTGACCTGTTCGGTGCGATCAAGGGTGACGGGACGTACTCGTTCCGCATCAGCACCACATCCTCCGACGGCGTCATTTACAGCTCCAAGGAGTCTTCCGTCACCACGCAGCGGCCCCGATTGACTGTCACCACAAACGCCACGCCGCCGCCCCCTCCTCCGCCGCCCCCGCCGCCGCCTCCGCCCCCCGGCGCCAACCCGTGCGGCACGGCGACCGTCGCTCCGGCGAAGTACGACCACGTCATGTGGGTGATTTTTGAAAACAAGACCTATTCACAGGTCATAGGGAACGCCAGCGCGCCATACATGAGCCAGAAGGCGAACCAGTGCGCGTCGGTTTCCACCTGGAGTGACGCAGGCACGGGCTTGCCCTCGTTGCCGAGCTATCTAGCGATGACTTCGGGCAGCACCCAAGGCGTCACTTCCGACTCGAGCCCGAGCGGCTTGCCGCCGATTACAGCCGACAACATCTTCCGGCAGGTGCGTACGTCCGGCCAGTCCTATAAGAGCTACATGGAGGACATGCCTTCTAACTGCCGGCTGAGCGCGTCCGGCCTGTATGCAGAGCGGCACAACCCCGAGGTCTACTACCAAGGTCCGGGGGACAGGGCGGCGTGCGCGGTCAACAACGTGCCCTTGGGCAACGTGAGCGCGGGACACCTGGCGAGTGACCTGGCCAACAACACTCTGCCGAACTTCTCCGTGGTGGTGCCGAATGTTTGCAATGACATGCACGACTGCAGCGTCGGCACGGGCGACACCTGGCTCTCGCAATGGCTGCCGGTCATCCTGAACAGCCAAAGCTACCGCGCGGGGCGAACGGCTATCTTCGTACTTTTTGACGAAGATACGCCGATACCCAATTTCGTAGTGGCTCCATCCGTGGTCCCGGGCACCGTCATCCAGGGCAACTACAACCACTACTCCCTTCTCCGGACCACCGAGGAGATGCTGGGCATCGGCCTGAAATTGCAGAACGCCAGCACGGCCCTGAGTTTCCGGTCGCCGTTGCGCATCTAAGCACTGCACATCTAGGCACTGCGCATCTCGACCCCGCGTGGGATTCCCAGCAGACTCCCGGGAATCTCCGCGGCGGTCCGGAACGTTCTCCGGATTGGGCTCGTTAGAATTTGACGGGGCTGGATTCCAAAAGACCAGACCAACGCTTTCGTTCTAAGGACACCTCAATGCCCGAGCGCACTATCGTCATCACCGGAGCCAGCGACGGCATCGGCGCGTCCGCCGCGCGGACCTTCGCCCGGCAGGGGGAGCGAGTGGTCGTCGTCGGGCGTTCCGCGCAAAAGACCGAGACGATCGCCAACGAAATCGGCGCCGACTTCTTCGTCAGCGACTTCGCCGATCTGGGCCAGGTGCGCAGCCTGGCGGCGCAACTGAAGGAAAAGTATCCGCAGATCGACGTCCTGGCGAACAACGCCGGCGGCATCATGGGAGCCCGCGAACTCACCGTGGACGGCCACGAGACAACCTTCCAGGTCAACCACCTGGCCCCGTTCCTGCTCACCACCGAGCTGATCGACGTCCTTGCCGCCAGCCAGGCTACCGTCATCAACACCTCGAGCGTCGCCAATTCGCTCTTCGGCAAGCTGGACATCGACGACCTCGACGCGGCCCGCAACTACTCCACCAACCGGGCCTACGGCAACGCCAAGCTCGCAAACATCCTCTTCACCACCGAGCTGCACAACCGCTACAACACCGAGGGGATCTCGACGGCGGCGTTCCACCCCGGCGGCGTGGCCACCAACTTCGCGGCCGACTCCACGAGCCCCATGCGCCTGGCCTACACCTCCTTCCTCAAGCGCTTCATGCTGACGCCTCACCAGGGCGCGGACACCCTTGTGTGGCTCGCCAACGCCACCCCCGGCCACGACTGGATCTCCGGCGCCTACTACGCCAAACGGACGCTCTCCAAGGCCAACAAGCAGGCCTACGACGCCGGGCTGGCCAAGGCATTGTGGCAGCGCAGCGAGGCGATGGTGGCGCAGGATCTCGACAAGCTGGACCGCCGGCAGTAAATCACCTGAGCCTTCCCGCCTACGCCGGAATCGTGGGTTAGCATGTCCCTGCCCCTCGCCGACTCGCGGCTGAGGGCTTCTATTGGGGGGAGTGCTCTCACACGTGCGCCTGAAGAAACTGATTATTGCGTCGCTGGCGGGTACCGCCGTCGTCCTGAGCGCCACGGCCGTGCCGGCATCCGCCGCGCCCGCGCCGAAGTCGTACAAGAACTGCACGGAGCTCAACAAGGTCTACCCACACGGCGTCGGCCGCAAGGGCGCCAAGGACAAGACCACCGGAAAGCGGGTCACCAACTTCCGCGTCGACAATACCCTGTACAGCTATAACGACGGCGGTGCGCGGCACTGGGGCGAATACGACCTCGACCGTGACAACGACGGCATCGCCTGCGAAAAGCGCTGAAAACATGTCGGGATCCTCGCCAACGGCGGGGATCCTGACATGTTTAACAGCCGCCGGGCCCGGGACGGCGTTTACAGCCATCGCCCGGCCCAGCGGCTACGGCGGGGCCGGCGCGCGACCGGCCCAAGCGGCTACCGCGCGGCGTCGACCCTGTCCAGGGCGGTCAGGGCGCTCTCCATGGTCCCGGCCAGGTGGCTGGCAGGGGCGGGCTTGGCGAACAGGTAGCCCTGCAGGGAGTCGCAGCCGCGGTCCATCAGGTACTTGGCCTGGGCGGGGGTCTCGATGCCTTCCGCCGTGACTTTCAGTCCGAGGGCCTGCGCGGCGTTGATCATGGTGGCGAAGAACGGGAGCTGTTCCTGCCCGGTCTTGATCATGGCCACGAAGGAGCGGTCGATCTTGACGTTGTCCAGGGGCAGTTCCTGGAGCCGGCCGAGCGTGGAGTATCCGGTGCCGAAGTCGTCCATGGCAATCCGGACACCGGCAGCGCGCAGCTGCTGCAGCTGGCCGAGCACGTCCGAGGCGGCGTCGAAGAACACGCTCTCCGTCAGCTCAAGGGTGAGCTGGCGCGGGTCAACGCCGGTGGAGGCTGCGATCGCGAGCACGTCGGTGGCGAAGTCCCGGTGCTGGAACTGCAGGCCGGAGACGTTCACGGCGACGCTGTATGCGGGGTCGCCGGCCAGCCACGGCCGGATCTCGGCGCAGGCGCGGCGCAGGACCTCATCGCCGATCTCGCGGATCAGGCCGCTCTGCTCCGCCACAGGCAGGAACTGGTTGGGCGGCACCAGCCGGCCGTGCCGCTCCCACCGGGCAAACGCCTCGAACTGCACCACCGAACCGATGCCCGGCGACACCACCGGCTGGTAGTGCACCGAGATCTGGCCCAGCTCGACGGCGCGCCGGAGCCCGGAATCGCCGTCGACCTTGGGGGCCGCGGTGCTCAGCATCTCCGGCCGGAACCGCAGCCAGGTGTTCTTCCCGGCCGCCTTCGCCGCGGTCATGGCGGCGTCGGCCTGCCGCAGCAGTTCCGCCCCGTCCAGCGTCTGCGCCGACTTCGAGGCCAGGCCCATGCTGACGCCGGGCCGGACCATGGAGCCGCCCACGCGCAGCGGCGCGTAGAGGGCCTCGGCGATCCGTTTGGCCACCGCGTCCGCGTTGAGGCACTCGGTCAGCAGCACCGCGAACTCGTCGCCGCCCAGCCGGGCCACGGTGTCGTGCGGGCGGACGCAGTTGCGCAGCCTGCTCGCCAGCTCCACCAGCAGCTCATCGGCCGCCGAGCGCCCCAGCACGTCATTGAGGTGCCTGAAGTCATCGAGGTTCAGCAGGAGGATGTCCACCGGATCGGGGCGGCGCAGGGCCGCGGCGAGCCGCTCGTTGAAGAGGGGCCCGTTAGGGAGCGCCGTGAGCGGGTCGCGGAGGGACCCGGCCTTGAGTTCGTCGTCGTGCTCGGCAAACGCCGCGGGAGCGGCGCTGCCCTTCAGTCCTCCAGAAACAGCGGTTCCCGCTGGACCAGGAGTAAGACGGCGGAGAAGGTCGCCGTTGAGGGGCCGGCCGGCGCTGTTGACACCGGGGTTCGTTCCAGGGTTTACCCCATGGTTCCCTCCGGGGTTCGCTCCGTGGTTCCCTCCATGATTTCCTGCGGGGCTCGCGCCGGCGGTGCCGCGGATCGAGAGGGCCACGGACGTTCCGGCGTCGGCCGTTCCTGCCGGGGCGGGGACAAGGGAGCACGTGATTTCGACCGGGAGTTCGGTGCCGTCGGCCCTGCGGCCCGAGCCGGTGAACTGGGGGCGGGCGCTGGTGGCCTTGCCCAGCGCGGCCAGGACACCGTGGAATTCCTCCCGCGAGGCCTCGGCCAGGAGCATGCTGTGGTCCGCGCCCATAAGCTGCGCCCTGGAGTAGCCGAAGAGCCGCTCCGCGGCCGGGTTGAGGAAGGAAATGGATCCGTCCGGGCCGACCAGCAAAAGTGCGTCCGGACTGTACTCCAGCAGTTGTTGTGCGAAACCAGCTTCCACGATGTCTAACAGCCCCCCAGGCAATGAATACGGATAGCGGACACCTTGCGGAGAGCAAAGCGCACTGCGCTGACTGAATCATATGCCGTGCCGGCTCACCGAACGTGATGGGCATCATGCCGCCACCAAATGTGTCGAACGCGCCAGACTTGAAGACCGACCCGGCGCCGCGACAGGGCAGCCAGCCGGCTACCCGGGCTGCGGTACGCCCGGCCGGCGGCGCGGTCCACGACGAGACGGTGACGATTAGACAGTGGCGACTGAACGGCGTCGAAAACGGCGTCGAAACGGCAACGACTAGACAACGATGATTGGAACCCTCCGGGTGAAGAGGACCTCCTCGGTGATCCAGTCCAGCAGGTCCACGGTGAGCCAGAACGTGCCGGCTGCCGGCGGGCGCAGAAGCATGTCGTAGCGTTCGGCGGCGCCGAAGTTGACCAGACTGGACCGCAGCGGGCTGGTGGCAGAAATCGGCACTGCCGGTCCGTTGGGGTTGGACGTGTCCCGGAACGGCCGTCCGTCGTGCGAGATGAGTTCAGCCATGGCAACCGGCTTGTTCGCGGAATCGGTGAAGCGCACGTTGACCGGGAAATAGTTGGCGTTTAGCAGCCGCAGCAGGGTGGGCTTGACGGCTCCTCCTGCCCTCTTGGCCCGGATGCGCTTAAGGCTGGTCGGGCCTTCTACTTTCGGGGGACGGGCCAATTCCCCGCCCAGCAGGTAGAAGTTCTTGGGGTTGAACTTGTCCAGTCCAACGTCCTCGCCCGAGAGCCCGGCGGCGTGGTTGAGCAGGTGCCAGCGGGGTCGACGGAATAAGGGACCAGGATGGTCTCGGTGTCGATGTCGTATTCCGGCCCGTCAACGAAGGCCCGCCTGGCGCCTTTGGTCACCGGAAAGGCCGGGTGGACCGGGGGGTCGATGATGAGCGGGCCGAACATGCCCATTTGTACGTGCAGCGTGGTGTTGACGTGGCAGTGGTAGAAGTACGTGCCGGAGGCACCCACGTTCGGGTTGCCGGGCTGCCCGCGTTCCGGCCGCCACTGGTAGGTGTAGCTTCCCGAGACCTCAAAGGAGGTGTGGCCGACGCCGTCGTTGCGTGGATCCGGCTCGATGCCGTGCCAGTGGATGGTGTGGACCTTCTTGCTCGGGAGGACTGTGCCGTGGAACAGTTGCCCCTCGGTGAGCCGGATCAGGGGTGCGGGGAAGATCCGCCCGGAGTTCTCGGTCTCGAATGTCCAGATCTCGAACTTGCCGCCGTCGTCGAACACCATTTCGCGGTTGAAGAACTTGAACTCCTTTTCCACGTCTGGATTCTGGCGGAACTCGGTTTCGGGGCTTCCCTCATGCATCTGATGGGAGCTGAAATCGACCTGGGTGCGGAAGAGTTCGTGCGGGGCGTCGCCGGTGCTTCCGGGCGGCGCTGCTACGGTCCAGTGGCCAACCAGGCCGCCGGGATACATGCCGCCCCTGGCTACCTGGGAGGGCTCGGCGTGGCAGTGCATCGGGTAGTCCCAGTCCTCGTTCCGGGCGTTCCACACCTCATCGATAACTTCCGGCGGCCGGCGCAGCGGGAGCATGGAGTCCTTGCGGTCCAGCGGGTGCATTTCGATGACGTCCTCCCACTGCTGCAGCACCACGTGCCCGTCCGCGTCAACGTTTCCGCCGGTACGCGGAAAGACGCCCCCGTTGCGGCTGACGGTCCAGAGGTGGTTTCCATGGAAGTGCAGCTGGTGGTGGACGACGCCGGCGTTGAGGAAGCGCATCAGCTGGCCGGTCCTCACGGTTCCTGCCCTGGCGCTCTGGCTGAAATTGCGGACGTCGACCTGCCGGGGCGAGCCTGACATCAGGGAGTCCTCTTCACGGACGCGGTTCAGCGCCTCGTCGGTGGACGCGGCCAGCGATTGGAAGCCGCTGCGGCCGTTGAGCGTGAAATACCGCGGAACCACAGGGGTCTTGTCGGGATCCACCGTTCCGTTGCGCGACGCGATGCCGGCCCAGACCGGGTCAACGTTGTGCAGCATCCACAACCACTGGCGTTCGAATTCCGGCCCTCTGGGCATGGGCAGCCACGGCGAGGCCGGATCCGTGACCAGCAAGGCGCCAAAGAGGCCCAGGACGCGCTGGACCGGGTCAGCGGTGGGATCGGCCGGGTCGGCGCCCGGATCGCAGTAAAGGTAGGTGCCTGCCTTGGGGGCCGGGAATACCAGGGTTTTGGTTTGACCGGGCCGGATCACGCCTGTGCCGACGTGGCTGTTCCCCGCTCCCGCGTTGAGGAACTGCAGGGCATGCGGCTGGGCCAGGTGGTTGGTGACGCGGAGGCTGATGGTGCTGCCAGTCTCGGCGATCAGCGTCCGGTCCGGGAAAAAGCTGGCCCAGAATGCGCGGCGGACCAGGAATTCCCCGGGATTGGCAGGGTCCTTGGCGGCGGGTGCCGGGCGTCCGAGCGGGGGAATGGTGGCCCTCAGGGGGTAGGTACGGCTCGCCACCACCGAACCGTTGCGCAGGAACACCCTCGGGCTGATCGTCAGACTGGGCTTGGGATCGTTCACCAGAGTCCGCCGGTCACCAAACCCCCGGTGGTAGACGCGGGTTCCGTCCACCATGGGCAGGAAGCCGTCATTGATGTGGATGTCGAGCGGGCTCATGACTTCACCTGGCTAACGGTCAGAGGCGGAAGGGGGAGGATGGCCGTGCCGTCGTGTTCCGGTTCCGCATACTCCAGTTCCATGGCGAGGGCGTCATGGGGTGCGAGGTAACTGATCCAGAGATGCTCTGTAGCCCCGGGTTCCACCGAGCCCAGGCCGTGGTCGAAGTCCTGGGGCGTGATGGTGGTTCCGGACGGGAGCAGCCGGAGGCGCAGTTGGCCGGGGCTGAAGAGCACGGGTTCGGGACTGGAGTTGCTGAGTTCAACCTCAAGCAGGACGACGTCGCCCCAAGTCTGGTTGAACGGCTGGGGCCAGCCGGGATCCTCCGGTGGTGCGCCGTCGTGATCGTGATCGTGGGACGTGGCGGGGAGGTTCGTCGAGTTCGCGGCCCGTTCGAAACTGCCTGTGACGGCCCGGTTCGGGCCTGCGGCTAGGGACCCGGGATCGTCGAGCAGGGCGGCTGCGCTTTCGAGTGACCGGAACGCCTGTTGGCCCTTGGCGTTCAGCCGGGCCAGGCGGCCGGCCCGGGCGACCGACAGAACGCCAAAGGCGGTATCCAGGTGCGTTGCGGCCTGTGGACCGCTTCGGGAGACGGCGCCATAGGTGCCGCCTGCCACTAGGAGGAAGGCGCCGCCCCCCACGATCAGTCCGAACTGGCGGCGGCTCAGGACTGGGCCAGAAATCAGGGGTGAGCGTGCATCCATGGCAGTGCCTCCACGTTGAGTTCGCGATAGGGCCCAATGGTGCTGACAGGGCCTTATGGAAAACTTGGGGAGTCCGGCGGAGCTTAGCCGGGCAGCGGCACGCCCTCGAGGTCAGCGATGGCCGCCACCGAGTTGCTGACGGCCCGGTGCCGGGCCGCCCCGGGTACCGGGCGGGAGAAGAGGAAGCCCTGCAGGGCATCGCAGCCATGGTCCATGAGGTAGCGGGCCTGGGCCGGTGTCTCGATGCCTTCGGCGGTGACTTTCAGTCCCAGGCTCCGGGCCATGTGGATCATGGAGGTGAGGATGGGCAGCTTTTCGACGCCGGTCTGCAGCATGGACACGAACGACTTGTCGATCTTCACCACGTCCACCGGCAGGTCCTGCAGGCGGCCCAGCGAGGAATAGCCCGTGCCGAAGTCGTCCAGGGCCACCCGGATGCCGGCCTCACGCAGGGTCTCGAGCTGGCCGATCACGTGGGAATGGGCGTCGAAGAACACGCTCTCTGTCACTTCAAGGACCAGCTGGCGCGGGTCCACGCCGCTCCACGCCGCAATGTCCAGGACGCGCTCGGCGAAATCGCGGTGCTGCAGCTGCACGCCGGAGACGTTCACGGCCAGGCTCCGGAACGGGTCCTCCCGGAGCCACGGGGCGAGCTCGGTGCAGCTGCGCCGCAGCACCTCGGCCCCGATCTCCCGGATCAGGCCGCTGCGTTCGGCGGTCTCGATGAAGTCGTCCGGCGGGATCAGCTCCCCTTCCCATTCCCAGCGGGCCAGGGCCTCGAACTGCACCACCTCGAGCCGGTCGCTGGAGATGACGGGCTGGTAGTGGACCGTGATCTGCCCCAGCTCCACCGCCCGCCGCAGCCCGGCCGTGAGCTGGGTGCGCTCCAGCAGCGCGGCCAGCATCTCGGGCCGGAAGTGCACGTAGCAGTTCTTGCCGGCCTCCTTGGCCGCGTACATGGCCAGGTCCGCCTGCCGCAGCAGCTCCGATGAGGTCTCTGTCCCGGCGTCGCGCGATGCCACACCAAGGCTCAGGCCCGGCCGCATGAGCGTCCCCTCGATGGAGACCGGGGCGTTCAGGGTGCTAACCACGCGCTGGGCCACGGCGTCGGCGTCCCGGCAGCCCACCAGCAGGACCACGAACTCGTCCCCGCCCAGCCGGGCGACGGTGCCGTGCGGCCCCACGCATTTCTGGAGCCGACGGGAAATCTCCACCAGCATCTCGTCGCCGGCATGGTGGCCCAGGACGTCGTTGACTTCCTTGAAGTCGTCCAGATCCAGGAGCAGCACGTGCACCGGTTCCGGGGTGAGCAGCGCGGCGGCGGCCCGTTCGTTGAAAAGCATCCGGTTGGCCAGCCCCGTGAGCGGGTCCTGGAAGGCCAGTTCCTTGAGTTTGCCCGCCTGCTCGGCCAGTTCCTCCATAGCGCGGCGCGCCTGGTCCTGGGCGCGCCGGCGTGAGGTGATGTCGCGGAAGTTCCAGATCCGTCCCACGATCGCGTCCGCCACCTTTTGCGGGCGCGAGTACAGCTCCACGGTGCGGCCGTCGGCGAACTCCAGGACGTCGTGGCTCTGCATCAGGCTGTCGGCGTAGAGCGCCGCGACTTTCTGCAGGAAGTAGTCGGGGTCCACCAGTTGGTCCGCGATGAACCGCACCAGCGCATTGGGGTCCTCGGCCGCGATCAGCTCCGGCGGCATGCCCCACAGCTTCAGGTACTGGTCGTTGATCCCGGTGATTTGGCCCTCGCTGGAGACCACGACGATGCCGTCAGACGTCGATTCCAGCGTGGCGTCCAGCAGGGAGACTGCCAGCCGCCGGCCGGAATCGGAGTCCTTGCGGTGCTCGGCGTCGCGGACGGCTACCGCCATGGCCGTGCCGGCGTCGACACTCACCAGCGAGCACGTGATCTCCATGGCGAGTTCCGAGCCGTTCCGGTGCCGTCCGACGGCTGCGAACGGCCGGCTCCCGGCCTTGCTCCTGCGGCCCAGCCGGCCAAAGACCCGCAGGAAACCGCCGCGGGCTTCCTCCGAGAGCAGGATGGTGTGCTGGACGCCGAGGAGTTCCTGACGCGGGTAGCCGAACAGTCGTTCCGCGGCCGAATTCACGAAGGCGATGGTCCCGTCCGCGGTCAGCAGCAGAAACGCATCAGGAGCCTGCTCCAGCAGGTCTTCACCAAATCCAGTTCCCACGACGATACCGGCCCCCAAGCGACGGAAGTTCATAGAGCGATGATGTTCCCGGCCGAGGTGCCCGGATGAATGCGTTTCCCTGAATCATAGGGTCCTTCGGCCCTGTGTCCAGGACATCGGCCACGGAGATTTGCGGGTCACCGGTTGCCGGGTACCCGAACGCCCTTCAGCGCCGCGATGGCCCGGGCCGCCCGGTCCAAAGCAGGCTGGAGCGCGGCCTCCGGCTGGGGACCAGAAAACAGGAAACCCTGCAGGCAATCACAGTCCAGATTCATCAGGTAGCCGGCCTGGGCGGCCGTTTCCACGCCCTCTGCCGTGACGGTAAGCCCCAACCCGTGGGCCATGCCGATCATGGCGTTCAGGATGGGCAGCGGTTCCGTGCCGGTGTTGATCATGGCCACGAACGACTGATCGATCTTCAGCGTGTCCACGGGCAGGCCCTGCAGCCGTCCCAGGGAAGAAAAGCCGGTGCCAAAGTCATCGAGCGCCACGCGGACGCCGGCCGTGCGCAGGCTCATGAGCTGCTGGATCACGTGGCAGTCGTCCTCGAAGAAGACGCTCTCCGTGACTTCCAGGACCAGCTGGCGCGGGTCCACGCCGCAGGATGCCGTCACGGCCAGGACCAGCTCGGCGAAGTCCCCGTGCTGCAGCTGGACGCCGGAGACGTTCACTGCCAGGGACCGGGAGGAGTCCTCTTCCAGCCAGCGCTTGAGTTCGGTGCAGCCGCGCAGCAGCACCTCGGTGCCGATCTCGACAATGAGGCCGCTGCGTTCGGCCGCTGGAATGAACTGGTTCGGCGGAACCAGCACGCCGTCGCGCACCCAGCGGGCCAGGGCCTCCACCTTCGTCACGGTCCCGCTCCCGGCGGAGACGATCGGCTGGTAGTGGACGGCGATCTGTCCGTTGTCCACGGCCAGCCGCAAGCCGGCCTCGAGGTCGTTGCGGTCTACGAGGGCCTTCATCATCTCCGGCTGGAAGCGCATGTACCGGTTCTTGCCGGCGTTCTTGGCGGCATACATCGCGACGTCGGCACGGCGCAGGAGCTCGGAGGCGTCCACGGCAGCCTCCCCAATGGAGGCGAGCCCCAGGCTGAGGCTGGGCCGCAACATGGTGCCATCGATCCATACCGGGAGGCGCAGCGAGTCGACGATCCGGGCAGCCACGGCCTCGGGCTCCGCCGAGTCGACCAGGAGCACCACGAACTCGTCGCCGCCCAGCCGGGCCACGACGTCGCTCGGCCGGAGGCAGGTGCGCAGCCGCCGGCCGACCTCAATCAGCATCTGGTCCCCGGCATGGTGGCCAAGGATGTCGTTGACTTCCTTGAAGTCGTCCAGGTCCAGGAGCAGGACGTCGACGGCGGTCCCGTGCCGGTCCGCGAGGGCTGCGGCGAGGCGGTCGTTGAACAGCTGGCGGTTGGACAGCCCGGTCAGTCCGTCCCGGAACGCCAGCGCCTTGAGCTGGGCGGACTGCGCGGCGAGATCTGCCATGGCCCGGGTGATCCGGTCCTGGGCAACCTTGGCCGCGGTCACGTCACGGAAGCTCCACACCCGTCCGACCACCTGGTCCGCGACTTTCTGCGGGCGCGAATAACGGTCAAATCTCCGGCCGTCGCGGAATTCCAGGATGTCGTGGCTTTCCGCCGAGGGATCGGCGTAGAGGGCCTCGACCTTTTCGACAAACTGGGCCGGGTCCCGCAACTGGTCCAGGACGAAGCCCATGACGGCCTCGTCGTCCCCGGTGGCCAGCATTTCCCGCGGGATGCCCCACATGGTGAGGAACTGATTGTTGACGCCGGCGATCTCGCCCTCGCTGCTGACCACGAGGATGCCGTCGGCAGTGGATTCGAGCGTCGCGCTCAGCAGCGACATGGCCTCGCGGAGGCTGTCATCGTTCTCTGGCCGGTGCGAGGTGTCCCGGACCGCGGCGATCATGTTCACAGCGCCATTGTCAGTGTCAGTGCCATTGCCGGCGCCGTCCCCGGTGCCTGTTCCGGTGACGAAAATGGATCCGGCTACCTCGGCCTGGAACTCCGTGCCGTCCCGCCGCACCCCGTAGGCCTCAACGGGAGCGGTGTCCGTGTCGTCGTCGACGGTTTGGGACTGGGAGTGGGCATGCGCGTCGCGGCGGAGGTTGAAGAACAGCCGCTCCAGCCCGTTCCGGAATCCCTCGGCCAGGAGGATGCGGTGGTCCGAGCCCACCAGCTCCCCGCGGTGGTACCCGAACATGCGCTCCGCGGCGGCGTTGACCATCCTGATGGTCCCGTCCTCGCCCACCACTAGCAGGGCGTCGGGGCTGGATTCGACCAGATCCCCATAGCCAGGCACCGCGCCGGAGATTTCCTCCGGAACTGCCGCGGGTGCTTCGCCGGAGATTTCCTCCGGAACTGCCGCGGGTGCTTCGCCGGAGATTTCCTCCGGAACTGCCGCGGGTGCTTCGCCGGAGATTTCCTCCGGGTACGACGACGCCGTCATCCGGCTACCGCCGTGCGAACCTGAGACCACCAACGAGACATAGAGAACCCTCCCATCGGGAAATCATAGGCGCCCGGAGGGTACAGGCCTTGTCAACACGTGGACTGGACGGGGCAGATCCCGATCGGCGCCCCCGCGGAAGGCCCAAACCCCCGGTTGCGCTATCACTTTTGGTGCTTAAAACCCAGGTTTAGCCGCCCTAAGTGATAGGGCAACGACGGGGGACTGGCGGTAGTAGTCGGCGCTCACGTCTGCTAGTCCAGTGGCAGGGTTACCGTCACACAGGTTCCCGCGGCGGCGGAGGAATCGATGATGATCTCTCCGCCGGCGAGGACCACGGCCGCTCGCATGAGGCGCAGTCCCATGCCGGTGTGCCGACCAATCATGGCTGCCGGCACATCGAAACCCCGGCCGTCGTCGGTCACTTTGAGTTGAACGCCGTGGCTCATGCTTTGGGTGACGCAGCCCAGCCGGACGGTCACAACCGAGGCCTGAGCGAATTTGTAGACATTGCTGAGGAGCTCCTGCGCCGCTCGGTACAGAAGAGTTGCGGATTGCCGGTCTACTTCCGTCCTGTGGTGCGGAGTCTCGAGATGCACCACGGTTCCGCGTTCGCGGAGGGGAAGCGTCAGGCGGTCAATTGCACCGGTTACCCCAAGAGCATGGAAGTCGACCGGGTGTGTATCGGTAAGGACGCCACGTACGGCGACGACTTCATCGCTTAGTAGTGATTTCATACTCTTACTGTGCGCTTGTGTCGTTGGGATTTTCTTATGCCGTGCCGCGGAGATTGAACCTTGATTCTGCAGGCCGCCCCCTAGAGATTTCGGCAGGTGTCGCAGCGGTGAGTATGCCTGGCTGTCAGCGTCCTCCAGTTATGGCAAATCCCTGACTGACGTCTGTTGAGTACCGATAATTGCGGCAGATTGGGATCTGTTGTGGATTCCCTGGCACTTGCCGTGAGGGTCTATGGGTCACCCTGACGCACGCCGCGGGTGAGCCCGCCGGCAGAACGTACGAAGGCTGCCGGGAGCGATCCTGGCCGCTTATTCTGGCTGCCTATCGAAGATAAGGCGGCCGTGGTAATTTCTGCTTGGATTAGGAGTTCCTCGTGCGATTGCCTTCCAATCCGGCTCCTGATACCGCTCTCGAAAGAAGAGGCAACGATGGCAACCCTATTGATCTTCCATGAGGTCGACGACGTCGACCACTGGCTCAGCTCGCCGCGACGCCAGGAACTCTTCGGACCTATGGGCATGACTGTTCGAACCTTTGTCGACCCGGAGAAATCCAACCGCGTCGGCCTGATCGTCGAAGTCCCGGAGATGGACACGTTCCAGCGAATGATGGAGTCCGAGGCCGCGGCGGACGCCATGAAATTCGACGGCGTACGCCGGGACACGATCCTGATGCTGGTCGAACCCGAGCCCAGCACCTGATCCGGGGACGTGGCGTTGGCGGGTCTTTGAGGAGCGCAGCCGCTCATCCCTGCAATCTGTCGCCGGTGGACGGCGCGTTTGGCCCGCCCACCGGTCGCGTGCGGGTGGCTGGCTTGGCACGCCCAGAAAAACCGCGGCTCCGTCCGGGCCACCGAGTCAGAGTTGAACAGCACGGGAACAGGGCGCGCGCTGCACACCGTCGAAAGGGCCGACATGGCATTAGGACAGTGTCCCGGGGGCACCTTCTCACTCTCGGAGGATCTCACGCTGACCCGTATGGGATACGGGGCGATGCAGCTCGCTGGCCCGCACGTGTTCGGGCCACCCGCTGACCGCGACGGCGCCCTCGCCGTCTTGAACCAGGTCGTGGGTCTAGGCATCAACCACATTGATACGGCCGACTACTACGGGCCCCACATCACCAACGAAATCATCAACGAAGCCCTTCACCCCTACGCAGAGGACCTTCATATCGTGACGAAGGTCGGTGCGCGTCGCGATACGGACGGGAACTGGCCGCAGGCTCTCTCACGCGACGAGCTCCGGCAGGCCGTTCACTCCAACCTTGCGAACCTCGGCCTCGACGTCCTCGACCTCGTGCATCTGCGGGTCGGCGGCTTTGAGAGTGCCACCCCCGGTTCAATCGCCGAACCCTTCACGGCCCTGGCCGAGCTGCAGCAGGAAGGGCTGATCAAACATCTGGGCCTGAGCACCGTCAACGCTGAGCAGATCGCCGAGGCGCAGCAGATCGCCCCTGTCATCTCCGTGCAGAACTTTTACAACATCGCCAAACGGGAGGACGATCCACTCGTGGATGCCCTCGCGGAGCAGGGTATCGCCTACGTGCCGTTTTTCCCCTTGGGCGGATTCACGCCGCTTCAGTCCGGCACCCTCAGGGATGTCGCCGGACGCCTGCAGGCACTCCCGATGGGTGTCGCCCTAGCGTGGCTGCTGCAACGATCACCGAACATCCTGCTCATCCCCGGCACGTCCTCACTCGCGCACCTCCGGGACAACGTTTCGGCTGCCGCCCCCGAGCTGCCGGCCGACGCGATCAAGGAACTGAACGCAATTGCCCAATAGCGACGTCTGAACTGACCCGGCTACGGATTTTCTGTCTAGATTTTTTCAACCCATTGGGCACGCCACTGTGGTGCGTCGAATGCCTCGCTCCAGTAGGCCGTCTCCTTGGCGATTTTGCCCTCGCGAAATTCAAAGATGAACACCGTTTCGTACTGTGGGCCGCCGTAATCCAACAACGCCTCGGCGACGACCAGGTCCCCGCCACTGGTCAGCCGGCGCGGGGTGATGGTTGGCAGTTGTGGGAAGGCGTTGTAGATTCCCCTCCTATTCTCGGCACCGCGCACGAGTTCTCCGGATTGTGGCCAGTGCATGACCGCGTCGTCATGAAATAACTCGTCCATGACCGCAACCTGACGGTCATTGATACAAGCGATCAGCCGGTTGACTACCTTCTCGTTCGCATTCGTTTCATCCACAGTCTTGACCTGATTTCTGGGGGAGCGCCTGCTTCTGCATTGGGCTCGTGTCTGGAGGGGCGGATGCGGCCCCTGTATGTCGTCTTCATGGTCGGAGGATCAGCCGATGGCGGCCAGTGCCCTAAGTCCCCCGTCCCGGACCTGCCCGGCCCAAGGCAGGCGGGAAGAACCAATTCCTGCCGGCCGGGCGGGCTTGACCTGCTCGCCCGGAGAGCACAGGCCTTGTCAACACGGTGGTGGGCGGGGCGGAGCCCGGTCGGGCCCGCGCGGGAGGCACAAACCCCTCGTTGCGCTATCAGTCTGGGTGCTCAAAACCCGGGTTTAGCCGCCCGGAGTGATAGGGCAACGAGGGAGGAGCGGGCAATCGAGGGCTCCCTGATCACGGCCTCGTAATGGCCCACGAGTTCGGCCCCGAGGACGGACCATGTCCGGCCCTGGACCGCGGCGTGCGCGGCGGCGGCAAACGCGCGGCGCTTGGCGTCGTCGCCCATCAGGTCCATCACCCGGGCGCGGAGCGCGGCGAGGTCGCCCGGCTCGTACAGCCAGCCGGTCCGCGAGTTCTCCACGAGGTCCAGCGGGCCGCCGCGGCCCGTGGCCACCACCGGCACGCCGGATGCCATGGCCTCCTGGATGGTCTGGCAGAAGGTCTCGAACTCGCCGGGATGGACGAAGAGATCGAAGGAAGCCACAGTGCGGGCGAGGTCGTCGCCGCCGAGGAACCCGGTGAAGACCGCCTGCGGCAGGGCAGCTTCCAGGGCGGCCCGCTGCGGCCCGTCGCCGACGATCACCAGCCGAGTCCCGGGAACATCAGCCAGCACTGCCAGATCCTCCACCTGCTTCTCGGCCGCCAGCCGGCCCACGTAGCCGATCAGGCGCTCGCCGCCGGGCGCCACCGCAGCCCGCCAGCCGGCGTCGCGCTTCCCGGGGTTGAACCGCTGGGTGTCCACGCCGCGCCGCCACATGTCCACGCGCGGAATGCCGCGGCCGCGGAGCTGGTTGAACGCGAAGGTGGAGGGGACCAGGGTGCGCGAGGCCAGCAGGTGGATCTGGTCCACCCGGTTCCAGGCCCAGTTCTCCAGGAACGGGACCCCGTAGCGGCCCGCGTAGCCGGGGACCTCGGTCTGGTAGATGGCCACCGTGGGGATGCCCAGCTGGTGGGCGGCCTGCGCTGCCCGCCAGCCGAGCACGAACGGGGACGCGAGGTGAACGACGTCGGGCGCGTACTCGGCAAGGATGCGCTTGACCCGATACACACCGCCCATCGCCACGCGGACGTTCGCATAGCCGGCCAGCGGGACCGAGGGAAGCCGGTGGATGTGGGCGCCATAGACCTCGTCCGGGACTTCCGTGGCCTGCGTGGACGGCGCGATCACCAGCACCTCGTCCCCACGCTCCTGCAGATGCTCCAGCACGCGCAGGATGGAGTGGGTAACCCCGTTCATGAGCGGCAGGAATGATTCGGCGACGATTGCGATCCTCACCCCTCCACGGTGCGGGCGGCGGTTTGCGGCCCGGGGGAGCGGGCGTGGCCGGCAGGGGAAGAGTGGGTTAACAGGTGGACGCGGTCAGGCGGGAACCGTCAAGAGGGAGGAAATGCGGGCAGGGTACGCAGGAAGGAGCGAAGTGCTGAACACCGTCAAAGGGCGTAGTCGACTGCGGCCATGCGTCCACGGCGCAAACCCAACGAAGCAGCGGTGCCGGACGGCATGACGAAAGACGAGCTATAGCGGATCGGGCCAGTTGCCGACCGGGTAGAGAGTACGGGTTGCAGGAACCATTAATACCCTCACGGCCGGGCAGCCACGCGCACGCTTATTGCCTTCCATCAGAAATACCTCCAGAGGCTACGGAACTTCAGAATACGCCCGCCGCCTCCCGGCGTCCAGAGTGCTCACTCGGCCTTAAGGACATCCGGAAGCTCGTCCACAAAAACGGTTTGCGGGGGTTCGAAATAGATCACCAGGACCTGCTCGCCCACTCCGAAGACGCTGCTCTTGTCGAACGGGTGCGCATGGAACGCGCTGGTCCCGCCGCGGACGGGCAGCATGACCTCGCCGATGGTGCCCGGGCCGATCCGACCCGTGACCCGCCCGATCTTTCCGGTCAGGCTCCGGTCAACATCCTTGTGCATCACAATCCCCGTACATCTGTACCCCTACGCCTCAGAATCCCCGCGCTTCCCCGCGCATGGCGGCCATTACGCCCCCGGAGCCTTCCCGTCCCGTTTGGCGGCGTCGCGGCTGTTCTTGAGCGCGCTGGAAAGTGCCGGGAGGTAGTCACCCACCTGTGCCAAAATCCCGCCGATCATCCGGTTGACCCCTTCGCCGCCGTTGAGGACGGTCATCTGGCCGACGTGTCCAAACGGCTCGGCGGCCGCCGCCACGATCGCCGGCATGTTCTCGGCGAGCTGCTGGGAGATGACGGCGTCCTGGTTGGTTCCGAGGGCTTCGGCGCGGGCCTTAATGCCTTCCGCCTCGGCCAGTGCCTTGGCCTTGATGGCGGAGGCGGCGGCATCGCCGCGGGCCTTCGTGGCGGCTGCCTCGGCCTCGCCGGTGACCTTGGTGGCGCCGGCTGCCGCCGCTGCAGCCGTCGCGTTCGCCTGGGCCTGCACCTCGGTCCGCCGGGCGTTGGCCGTGGCCTCGAGCTCGGTGCGCCGGGCCAATGCTTCGGCAGCGCTGATGTCCGCGGATTTCTGGCCCTCGGCATCAGTGCGCTTGGCATAGGCCCTCGCGTCGGCAGGCTTGCGGACGGTTGTCTGTAGCTTCTGCTCTTCCCGGTCCGCTTCCAGCTTGGCCACTTCGGTTTCCTGGACCACCACCTGCTGGCGCGCCGTCGCGTCCGCCAGCGGCCCGGCCTGGGCCGCGTTCGCCTTGGCGCGCTCGGCATTGGCCAGCGCCACGGACTGCCGGATCGCGGACACGCTCCGGGCATCGGCAATCAGGGCTTCGGCTTCGGCTTCCTTTTCCGCGGCCTCGCGGTTTCGGGTGGCCTCGGCGATGCGGGCCTCCATCTTGACCATGGCAATGTGGGGCTTGGCGATGTTCTGGATGTAGCCCGTGGGGTCTTGGAGGTCCTTGATCTGAAGGGAATCGACCACCAGGCCCAGCTTCTCCATTTCGACGCCGCTGGCGCTGCGCACCTGGGAGGCCAGCTTGTCGCGCTCGCGGATGATTTCCTCGACCGTCATGCTGCCGATGATCGAGCGCAGGTGGCCTTCGAAGACGTTGTACACCTGGCTTTCCATTTTGGGCTGCTGGCCCAGGAACCGCCGAGCGGCGTTGGCGATGAACGGCGGGGCATCTCCGATCTTGTAGATGACCACGCCGTCGACAATCACCTGGATGCCCTGGGAGGTCACGCAGGAGACCTTAAGTTCGGTTTCATTCAGCGTCAGGGACAGTGGCCGCACAGTTTGCAGGCCGGGCAGCACTAGGGCCCCCTTGCCCGTGACGATCTTGAAGTCCATCCCCTCCCGGGTTTCCAGCGTGCCGCGCGTTAGCCCGGAGATGATCAGGGCCTCGTTCGGTTCCGCCACCTTCCACATCAGCTTTGTTGCCACCCAGATGACGCCGACGACGGCGACCGCCCCCAGAATGATCGAAATGAGCGGATACAAAAATGACAAGTCCGGCATAACCAGGTCCTTTCACGGCGGTGGAAAAAGGTGTTAAGCAAAGCCCCAAACGATGCTGCTGGTAGTCCCCGGCCGGCCTGGTGGCAGGAATTCTCACGCCGCCCAGCCAGCTGTTGTACACAGTCTGTGGTGCTGCCTGCCAGTTAGTCCAGCAATTCGGCGGTGTCCGGGCATACGCCCAGGTTCCGACGGTGCCTAAAGCCCCTGTTGGCAACGGCCGAAGCCGTGCCAGCGTGGGAACGGGTGCGTCCGGAGTGCCCGCCCCGTGAAAGGGTCGTGAAAGGGTGATGGGTGATGCGCGGCTCTCCTCTCGGAACGCATATGACCGGGATCGCATGGGACATCTGGCGGGCCGGCCGGGCAAACCCGGACGCGATCGCCCGCCGGCAACAGGACCGGCTCGCCACGCTGGTTGAGTGCGCACGGTCCTCCTCGCCCTACTACCGCAGGCTGTACCGGGACGTGCCGGAGACGGTCAACGATCTGGCGGCGAATCTGGGGGAGTTGCCTCCGGTGGGCAAACGCGAGCTCATGGAGAACTTCGATGACTGGGTGACAGACCCGCACATCACGCTCGCCGGGCTGAAGAAAGACCTCCTCGGCGACGCCTCCCGCATCGGCGGCCTCTACCGCGGGCAGTACCTCGTGATGACGACGTCGGGGTCCACCGGGGAACCCGCGGTCCTGGTCCATGACCGGACGTCGCTGCAGGTGGCGAACCTCCTCGGCCCGATCCGTGAACGGCGGACCCTGATGACGGCTGCCGAGGCCCGGGCTTTTGTCCACCGGGGGCTGCGGGCCGCGGCGCTGGTGGCGGACGGGGACCACTTTGCCGGCGTCGTGCTGACTGAAGCGGCGAGGCGACGCAGCCCCCGCATCGCCGGCCGGGTCCGCGTGTTCTCCGTGCTCCGGCCGCTCCCGGACCTCTTGGCGGATCTCAACGACTTCCAGCCGACCGTGCTCTACGGCTATCCGAGCGCCTTCCTGCAACTGGGCATCGAACAGAAATCGGGACGGCTCAACATCCGTCCGGTCCTGGCCGTCGCGTCCGGGGAGGGCCTGGCAGCCGATGCCGGGGCGGAGATCGAGGCCGCCCTCGGCTGCCGGGTCAGCGTGCGGTACCTTGCCTCGGAGGCCCTCGCGTTGACCAGCCGCTGCCGGCAGGGGCTGCTGCATGTCAACGCTGACTGGAACATCGTGGAGCCGGTGGACGACGCCTTCCGGCCCGTCCCGGCCGGGGAACTCTCGCACACCGTGCTGGTCACCAACCTGGCCAACCGGGTCCAGCCGCTGATCCGCTACAACCTGGGCGACCGGGTGCAGGTAGACGCCAGTCCCTGCGCCTGCGGGAGCCCGTTTCCCACGCTGCGGGTGGAAGGTCGCAGCGGCGACGTGCTGAGCTTCGCTGCCGCAGGGGCGGTGGTGGACGGGCAAGCGTTGGACCGAAAGTCAGAGGCGGACGGGGCAGTGCTAGAGGGGACAGGGGTGGACGAGGCAGTGTTGGACGGTAAAGCGGTCGACGGAAAAGTCGCCGACGGAAAAGTCGTGACCGTGCTGCCGTTGGTGCTGGGCACGGTGATCGAGGAGACCGCCGGCGTCCGCCGGTTCCAGGCGATCCGCACCGGGCCGCGGTCGCTCACCGTGCGGCTCGAGCTCGGGCCCGACGCCGTGCCGGCTGCCGTGCAGGCGGCAGTGCGGGAGCGTCTGGGTGCGTTCTTCGCGGTCCAGGGCGCCGATGGCGTCGACGTCCGGTTTGCCGAGGAACCGCCCCGGCCGGACCGCAGCGGCAAGTTCCGGCAGGTGTGGTCCGCCTGAGAGCGTTGCTGCTATTTAGTGCTGGTTGAGGATCCTGCGGGCGTCCTGCTGGGCCTGGAGCTCCTTTGAGGTCAACGCCTGCCCGTTCAGGTAGCCGGCGGAGGCCATGGCCCGGCGCAGCTCCGCGACCGTGCGCGGCGTGGTCACACCGAGGTGCGCCATGGCGTGGCAGTTGGCGCAGAGCGGCACGAGGTCCGTGACGGGATCAAGTTCGTAGGTGCTGCCCAGCTGTGACACCGGGACAAGGTGGTGCACGGGAATGAAGTCCTTGCCGATGTCCCCGTACGCGATTTCAAAGGAGAACCCGCATACGGCGCAGCTGGTCCCGTGGTGGGCGATGCAGGCCCGGCGCGCGTCTGGGCTGTGCTCATACCGGTTCACCTCAACCCGACCGACGGCCACCGCCGGGAGGGTGCCTGGCACGGGCTGGGTGGGGTCGGCCCCTGGCTGCGGACCAAACTCTCGCCAGAGTCCTCGGAGCAGGGGCTCAAGGGACGGTTCGACGGCCAGCGCTGGGCCGTGGAGCGCTTCCCAGTCGAGGCCGGGCACGGTCTCCTGGAGGGCCGCTGGCGGGATCTGGTCTCCCGTGGGCAGCAGGCCGTCGAAGGCCACGCGGATGTAGAGCGGGGACCCGGCTGGTGCGGCGCTCGCGGCGTCCGGTGCCTGGAGTCGAGGAGCCGGCCGTTCCGAGACGACGACGCCGTGGCCGATGAGGCCGCGCCCGTGGCGGCCCTGGAGCACCAGCCACGCGTCCGCGCCGGAGGCGGCGGCATCCGCCAGCGCGTCCGCGCCGGAGGCTGCGGCGTCCGCCAGCGCGTCCGCGCCGGAGGCGGCCGCGTCCACCGTGGCGACCTCCCAGCTGGCCAGGAACCGGCCGGTTTCGGCGACCTCCTCCAGCACCGCCGGGTAGGTCCAATCGTTCCATTCGTCCGGGTTCCAGACGAGGATGATGGCTGTCATCTGCCCATTGTCGCAGTGTATGCAGCGACCGGCCGCGCGTTACCCCGGACTTCCTGCGGCGTTGTTGAGAGGCCCTGTCGGCCCGGTCTGGCAGGTGGCGTTGAGGGTGTCCTCCGCAACGGATTCCATTTGGTGCAGGATGCGGGTGCCCCCGGGCTGGAGCGGTTCCGGGGGGTAGGCCACGGCCATGGTGAGCTGCCGGGTTCCGTCCGCGCTGGTCATGGCAATGATGCCGTAGCCGGGCACATCGCCGGGATGGCCGTAGTAGAAATCGTTCGTGCAGAGGTCGTTCCAGCGGACCACCCCGAGTCCGTACCTCGCGTAGAGCGGGCTCTCCATTTGCGTGATCGAGTCCGGCTTGAGCAGCCGGTTCTGCAGCAGTGCGCGGTAGAAGGTGTTCACATCCGCCACGGAGGACACCATGCCGCCGGCGGCGTTGTCGATCTGCGCGGCCGGATAGGTGACGTCGAGTTGGTTGCGGCCCAGCGCGATGTACCCATGGACCATCGACGACGGCGGGGGCCCGGCGGCGGTCATCAAAGTCTCGCTCAGGCCCAGCGGCTGGATGATGTCGGTGCTGATCACCTCGCCGATCCGCCGGCCGCTCAGGTGCTCGACGATCAGCGCCAGGGCAATGTAGTTCGAGTTGGAGTACTCAAATCCCTGGGCCAGCTTCGCCTGCCACGAGATCCGTCCCGCCATGGCCAGCAGGTCCGCCAGGCTCACTTTGGTGGTCAGGGCTTGCCGCACCGTGGCCGGATCGAACAACGGCCCGTCCACGGACGGCATGCCGGAGCGGTGCTGCAGCAACTGGCGGACGGTGACAGGTCCCGGCGGGTGCATCACCTTGTTGAAGTCCGGCAGGTAAGTGCTGACCGGCGCATCGAGCTGCAGCTTGCCTTCCTCGGCCAGTTTGAGCACGCAGACCGCCACCATGGACTTGGTGATGCCGCCCACGTGCACGGGGTCCGTGATCTCGGCCCGGGAAGGGCTGGCCAGGTTTCGAACACCGTAGGCCGCGGACCACTGGTCCCCGCCCACGCGGATTTGGATGAGGACGGCCGGGGCGCCGGCGTCGAGCAATCTCCTGCTGAACTGTTCCAGCATGGTCCGGTAGCCGGAATCGGGCGACACCGGCTGCGTCGGCGGCTGCGGCGGCCCGGGACTGCATCCGCCCGTCGCCGCCGCGAGCACGACGGCGACGATCGCGGCCGTGAGCCGGCGGAACGATGCTCGGGTCCAGGCCACCGACATGATGGTCCTTCTGGCAGGTCGGGTTTGCAGTCGGCGTAGGAGGGCGCCCCTGGCCGGGCACCGTCCTGACCCTTGTGATGCTCCTCAGACGGACGGCAGGCGACTAGAGCCATAAGTCACGGGCTCAGCCGGCAGCCCCTGCCGTTTCCGGCACAGACATTGCGGGCGCGTCCGCCACCACAGGGTGGTCGCGGTGCAGGTTTCCGAGGGCTGAGGCGCCTTGCGGCGACCCCAGCTCCTCGAAAAACTCCACGTTGGCGCGCACGTAATCGGCCCACTCGTCCGGGACGTCGTCGGAGTAGTAGATCGCCTCCACCGGGCATACGGGATCGCACGCGCCGCAGTCCACGCACTCGGACGGGTGGATGTAGAGCGAGCGTTCACCCTCGTAGATGCAGTCCACCGGGCATTCGTCGATGCAGGCCTTGTCCTTCACATCCACACAGGGCTGGGCGATCACGTACGTCATGGCAGGCTACACACCCGTGTAGACGGTCTTGCCCCACGTGAAGAAGTCCAGCGCGGACTTCCCCTGTTCGCGGAACGTGTTGGTGGAGGAGTCCTTGACGCCGCCGAACGGCACGTTCAGGTCCAGGCCCGCCGTGGGACGGTTGACCTTGATGACCCCGGCCTGGGCGCGGGCGGCGAAGTCCGCGGAGAACGCCAGGGAATCCGTGCAGATGCCGGCGGTGAGGCCGTAGCGGGAATCGTTGATCGCGGCGAGCCCGGCCTCATAGTCCGGGACCTCGAGGACGGCCACCACGGGCCCGAAGATCTCCTCGGTCACGGCGGCGTCGTCGAAGGGCAGGTCGGTGAGGACGGCGGCCGGAAAGAGGAAGCCGGCGTCCGTGCCGCCGTCGTACGTCCCGTGCAGCAGCGTGGCGCCGCGTTCGACGGCGGTGCGCACCGCGGCCTGGTTCTGTTCGAACTGCTGGCTGCTCACCACGGCGCCCATCTTCGCGCCCTCGAGCCCGTCGCCGGCGGTGTACTGCGCGGCTTCCTCGGTGAGGGCTGTCAGGAAGGCGGCACGGATGCCCGGCGTGACGTAGACGCGGGACGTGGCGGTGCAGGCCTGGCCGGTGAGGCCGAACGCGCCGGCCGCCACCACCTGGGCGGCCTTGCGGGGATCGGCGTCGTCCAGGACCAGGACGCCGTTCTTGCCGCCCATTTCCAGCTGGACCCGGGCGCGGCGGGCGTTGAGGATCTCCTGCAGTCCGAGCCCCACGTTGGTGGAGCCGGTGAAGGACAGCCCGGCGATGCGGGGATCGCGGGCCAGGGCGTCGCCCACCACGCGGCCCTTGCCGTGGACCACGTTGAACACACCGGCGGGGAGTCCGGCGTCCTGCAGGGCGCGGGCCAGGTGCGTGGCGGAGAGCGGGGTGAGCTCGGCCGGCTTGATGACGACGGCGTTGCCGCTGATCAGTGCCGGGGCGGTCTTCCAGGCCGGGATGGCGATGGGGAAGTTCCACGGCGTGATGAGCCCGACGACGCCGAGCGGCTCGCGGCGGGTGGTGATGGTGGTGTCCGGCAGGCCACTGGGCAGCACTTCGCCGGTGGCGGCCCAGCCGAGGGAACCGAAGAAGCGGAGCACGTCGGAGGCGCGCTTGACCTCTCCCTTGGCCTCGGCCAGGGTTTTGCCCTCTTCCCGGACGAGGTCTTCGGCGATGGCAGTCTGGCGGTCCAGCAGCAGGTTCCCGGCGGCCATCAGGATGGCGCCGCGGGACGGGGCGGGCAGGGCTGCCCAAGCCGGCTGCGCGGCGGTGGCGGCGGTGATGGCGGCGTCGACGTCGGCGGCGGTGCCGCTGGGGGAGAGGGCGGCGAGCTCACCCGGGCGGGCCGGGTTCATCCGCTCGGTGTCCGCCCCGCCGAGCCACTCACCGTTGATGAGGTGCCGGGCGCTGATGAGGTCCCGCTCGGTAGCGGTGGCGGTCTGGGTCGCAGGTGAGGTGTCTGATGCTGTGGAAGTCATGGTGTTCCTTCGGGGAGTCGGAGCAGGGTGTGCTGAGGGTTCAGGGCCGGCGGTTAGAGCCCGCGGATGAGGCCGCCGTCGCAGCGCAGTGCCACGCCGGTGATGTAGGACGCCGGGGCGCTGCAGAGGAACGCCGCGGCGGCGCCGAATTCCTCGGGTTCGCCGTAGCGGCGGGCGGGGATGGTCTTGCGGGATTCGAGCTGGATGTCCTCGGGCGTGGTGCCGCGCCGCTTGGCGGCGGCCTGGTCCAGTTCCGCGACCCGGTCCGTGGCGATGCGTCCGGGCAGGAGCATGTTGACCGTGACGGCGTCCAATGCCACCTCGGCGGCGAGGGTCTTGAGGTAACCGGCCAGCGCCGCGCGGCCGGTGTTGGAGACGGCCAGGTTGGGCAGCGGCGCCACGACGCCGCTGGAACCGACGGCCAGGATCCGTCCCCAGCGCCGTTCCCGCATGCCCGGAAGGATGTGCGAGACCAGGGCATGGTGCGGTTTGACCAGCTGTTCGAATGCCGCGGCGATGTCGTCGGCGCCGAGCGTGGCGGCCGCGCCGGGCTTCGGTCCAGGACCGTTGAGGACCAGGATGTCGATGGGCCCGAGTTCCGCCACTGCCTGTTCGACGGCGGCGGCCACGCCTTCCGCGGTGCTCAGGTCTGCCTCGATGGCGACAGCTCCCGGCCCGTAGGCGTCCGTCAGCTCGGCGACGATCTCCTTGGCGCGGACCTGGCGCCGTCCGGTGATGGCCACCCGGACGCCTTCGGCCGCGAGGGCCCGGGCAATGGCGAGGCCGAGTCCGCCGGTGGAGGCGGCCACGAAGGCGGTCTTTCCGCTGATTCCGAGGTCCATCAGTTCCTCCCCGCCGTGGTGAGGCTGGCGGCCGGGTGCGGGCCGAGGGCCTTGGCGGCCTCGGCCAGATGCGTGCGCAACGCCGTCCGGAGAACCTCCGGGAAGGCCGCAGCCGGGGCCCGGACGCCGGCGTCGGCAATCAGTCCGCGCTGGAGCAGGCATTCCTTGCGGATGGCCAGTGCGATCTTGGCCTGCTGTTCGAAGTTGATCAGCGGCAGGTACGGCAGCAGGGCATCGCGGGCGGCCTCGTAGCCGTCCTTCTGCCAGGCCCGCACGCAGGCGATGAGCGCCTCCGGGTAGGAGAACCCGGTCATCGCCCCGGCGGCGCCGGCCATGAGCTCGTCCAGGAGCCCTTGGCCGCCGAGGCCGCCGAACACAGAGACGTCCAGGGCCGCGGTCAGGTGTGCGATCGCCACGGACGTGGGCGGGGCCTCGGCCTTGACCGCGGTGACGAAGCTGCAGGCCTGCACCACGGAGATTAGTGACTCGGTGCTGATGCTAACGCCGCTGGCCAGGGGGTAGTCCTGCAACACCACGTTGGCGCCGGTGGAGTGGTGAATGGCGTTCAAGTGCGCGATGACCACGCCGGGGTTGGCGGAGTTGGCCTGCACCATGACGGCCGCCAGCCGGTCCCCGGTGGCAGCCTGGATGGAACGGATCTCATCGACGGCCGTGCCGGTGTAGAGGGAGGTCACTCCCACCACGAGGGGCAGGCGCGTTTCCTCCATGACCACTTCCAGGACCAGGCTGCGTTCGGCCGCGGTCAGGGCGGCGGCCTCGCCGAACACGCCCAGGACCGTGAGGCCGGTGGCGCCGATCGACTCGTAGTAGCCCACGAGTCCGGCCAGGCTGTCCGTGTCGACATCCAGGGCGCTGCCCTGGAAGGGTGTGGCGACGACGCCCCACACGCCGGGTGTCAGTGACTCCCGCATTGGTTTCTCCTTCTAAGCTCTTGTTGTTCGAGCGGCTGTATATCTGGCGGTGGAGACTAGCGTCCCGGCCAGTGCGGCGGGCGCTTTTCCTGGAAGGCGCGGACGCCCTCGGCGGAGTCCTCGCTGTCCAGCGCCGCCATGAGGGCCGGGAGCCGGAGCCCGCGGGCCTCAGTGGCGGTCAGGTGCGCGGTCTGCGTGACCATCTGCTTGACTGCCCGGACGGAAGTGGGGGCGCAGGCCAGGATCTGGTCCAGCCAGCGCTGCACCGCGGCGTCGAGCTCATCCGCGGGGACCACCTCATTGACCAGGCCCATGGACTGCATCTCCGCGGCCTCGGCCTTGCGCCCGGTCAGGAGCATGCCCATCGCCTGGGTGTACGGGATCCGGCGCACCAGCTGGTGGATGCCGCCGTCGAGCGCCAGGCGCCCGACGCGCGGTTCCGTCAGCCCGAAGCGGGCGGTGTCCGCGGCGATCACGATGTCCGCGCCGAGCACGATCTCCATGCCGCCGCCGAGCGCGTAGCCGTTGACCCGGGCGATCACCGGGATGTCCAGGGTGGTGCGCAGGCTGAGCCCGCCGAAGCCGTTCGGGTCCAGGCCCGCCCAGTACTCGAGGCCGGTCTTGTCCACGGCGGAGGCGGACATGTCCGCGCCCACGCAGAAGGCCCGGGTTCCGGCGCCCGTGATGACCACGGCCCGGACGTCGGGATCGGCTTCAAGCTGGTCCCAGATTTCGTTGAGCCGGGCCTGGGCGGCGCCGTCGACGGCGTTGAGCACGTGCTGGCGGTCGATGACCACCGTGGCCACGTGGTTCTCGATGGTCAGGGTGACCTGGTCCACCGTCTGCTCTACTGTCTGCTCTACTGCGGCGGCGGTCATCGGAGCACCCCCAGCTGCTGCAGGCGCTCGATGGTCTCGGCGTCGAACCCGTTCTCCAGCAGCACCTCCACGTTGTGTTCGCCGAGCCGCGGTGCCGCCCGGCGGATGGTGGGCGGGGTGGCGGAGAGCCGGATCGGGGCGTTGAGCATCTTCACGGTGCCGACGCCGGGGTGTTCTGCCTCGACGATCATGCCGTTGGCGTGGGTCTGCGCATCGGCCAGGGTCTGCTCCAGGGTGTGCACGGGGGCGTTGAGCAGTCCCTTGTCCTCCAGCTGGCCGGTCCAGTACTCGGTGGTGTTGGTGGCGATGCGCTCGCGGAAGATCGCCTGCAGTGCCGGCTTGTTCTCGAACTGCTGCTCCAGGTTGGCGAACTCGGGCCGCTGCGTGAGGTCCTCGTCCAGGCCCAGGGCCTCGGAGATCCGGGCCAGGGGGTCCGGGGTGAAGCCGCCCACCATGCAGACGGCGCCGTCGGTGGTTTCGAAGACGCCGCTGAGCGGCATGGCGCCCCAGTTGACCTCGTAGCCGCGGTTGAGCTGCATGCACGCCTCCTGCATCTGCAAGTGCAGCATGGAGTCGTACATGGTCACCTCCACCTTCTGCCCGACGCCGGAGCCCTCCCGGGTGCGCAGTGCCAGCAGGATGCCCTGCATCAGGTGCATGCCGGTGATGTAGTCGCACAGCGTGGTGGGGTAGATGGACGGCTTCATGTCGTCCGATTCGCGCCGCCACATGACGCCGGAGTAGGCCTGGGCGATCGCGTCCTGGCCGCCCTTGTGCGAGTAGGGGCCCTCGGGGCCGAAGCCCGTGCCGGAGGCCCAGATGATGCCCGGGTTCTGCTCCTTGAGGTCCTCGTAGCCGAAGCCCATCCGCTCCATCACGCCGGAGCGGAAGTTGCTGACCACCACGTCCGCGTCGGCCAGCAGCCGGCGGAGCACGGCCTTGCCGTCGTCGGTGCGGGTGTCTACGGAGATGCTGCGCTTGTTCCGGTTGATGGACAGGAAGATCGGGTTGTCCTGGCCGTCCTTGTCCGGGAACGAGTTGCGGGAGATGTCCCCGGCGCCCGGGCGTTCCACCTTGATGATGTCCGCGCCGTAGTCGCCCAGCAGCTGGGTGCAGGACGGACCCATGAACACCTGGGTGAAGTCCACGATCTTGATGCCATCGAGCGGGAGCGGGGTGATGGCCGGTTCAGCTGCGGCGGCGGGGCCCGCCGTCGTGCCTTCTGCTGTTGAGCCGCTCGCGCTGAAGAGTTCGTCGATGACGGTGCTCATGCCCCCACCACCGCGTCCACGTCGAGGGTGGCGTTCGACGACGGGACGTCGCCCGGGTCCGCGCCGTGGCGGCGCATGCCCTGCTGGATGTCCAGCGCGGAGACGTCACGGACCAGGGTCCCGGTCTGGATCGCCAGCGCGGCGGCGACGCCGACGGCCTGGCCCATGGCCATGCAGGGCGGGATCTCGCGGGACATCTTCTGCGCCTCGGGGGTGGCGGAGTAGTGCCGGCCGGCGACCAGCAGCTGGTCCACTTCCTTAGGGAGCAGCGAGCGGAAGGGGTAGTAGTAGTCGCGGCCGCGGGCCACGGTGTCGGCGAAGTGGCGGCGGGAGGTGACGTCGTCCTTGGTCATGACGTACTCGCCTTCCAGCAGCCGGGTCTGGCGGACGCCCATCTGGGACGCGACGTCGAGCATGTAGCAGTTCTCGAAGCCGGGCAGGTTGGCGCGGACGTAGTCCACGGCCTCGGTGATGCGGTCCCGTGCGGCGAACTCGGCGGCGGTCATGTCTGCCGGGTCGACGCCGTCGAACCCGGTCATGTGCGGTGCGTTGCACCAGACCACACCGTCGATGGGGGTCTTGAGCCACCACAGTTCCCAGGCGCCGCCGAGGAGGCGCTTGATCTTGCGGTTGATGGCGCGGGCTTCCTTCGGGTTGGCCTGTTCGAAGGCTTCCGCGGCGTTGGTGTCCACGTTGCCGAGGCGGAAGACCAGCGTGGTGAGGTAGCTGTCCTTGACGTAGCTGGCGCCGGCCCGGGAGGCGACGTCGATGTCGCCGGTGGTGTCGATGACGACGTCGGCCATGAAGGCCTGCGGCCCGGACTTGGTCTCGCAGATGACGCCCTTCATGACGCCGTTGTCCACGATGGGGCGGGAGAACCAGGAGTGCAGGCGGAGGTTGACGCCGGCCTCGCGGACGAGGTCGTTGGAGACGCGCTTCCAGCCGTCGGGGTCGAAGGCGGCGGCGTAGCAGACCGGCTTGGGGGTGGTGTGCGAGTGGAAGTCGAAGGTGCCGTAGCGGCCCCACTTGTTCCACAGTTCCTCGGAAGTCTTGCGGTCATCGGCCGGCGGGACGATCGCCAGGCCCAGCTTCTGCAGGCGCTCGACGTACTCGGAGACGATGCCCGTGACGGTGATTTCCTGGCCGTTGATCATGTCATCCAGGACCAGCACCATGCCGCCGGAGGCGAGGCCGCCGAGGGAGGAGTAGCGTTCCAGCAGCGTGACCGAGGCGCCGGAGCGGGCCGCGGTGACGGCGGCGGCCACACCGGCGGGGCCACCGCCCACCACGAGGACGTCGGAGCGGGAGATGACGGGAGCGGTGAGGTCCGCCGTGGTGGTGCTGAGTTCCAGCGACGACATGGCTGTAGACGGGTTCATGGGGATCCTAACTTTTCCGGCGAAGTGCCGTTGGAGGGGCGGCCGGTGACGTAGAAGATGGTGCTCAGGAGGGGATCGCGGCGACGCTGACCGTGAAATCGACCCGGCAGAGGGTATGACGCAGCGCGGCCCGTTGCGGACCTGGCTGCGGAGTGTGGAAAAAGATCCGGCGGACGTATCCGGACCGGACGGCGACGGCGGCTAGAGCCGGCCGATCACCACGCGTGAGGTGCGTTAACCCAGATCGCTACGCAGACCTCTTCGTAGCTGTTTTTGTACCAGTGAGGCGTTTCCGAAGAGAAGGTGATCGAATCGCCTTCCTCCAGGGTGTAGCACTCGCCGTCCAGGAAGATGTCTTTCCGGCCGGAGAGAATGATGCCGAATTCCTCGCCGCTGTGCCGGAAAGGGGTGGCACTGGTGTCGTGGCCTGGCGGACTCACGATCCATTGGGCCTCCAGCGCACCGTTGAGGTCCGGGGTGAGCAGTTCATAGACCGCTTCACCCACAGACTTCTTGGTGACGCCTTTAAGGTTTCGCCGCTCGCCCTTGCGGACCACGGGGGACCTGGTTTCTTCCTGCCCGAGGAAGAACTTCCCTACGGGGATGTCCAGGCCGTGCGCCAGCTGTGCCAAGGTGGTGAAGGACGGATTGGCCAGGCCGCGTTCGATCTGGCTTACGATCGCCGGGCTGAGGCCGGTGATTTCCGAGAGCTTGGCAAGGGTCATTCCTTTGTCTTTGCGCATGTTGCGGACCTTGTTGCCTACGGTGGCAAGGAGGACGCTTGTGCCGGCTGGGGAAGATCCCGTGACGCTTTCGGTAGCCATGGTCCGACTTTCTCTTGGTGAGCTAACACACATAACTATAGTGAAAACTTTTAGCGAATCAATGGTTTTCGTAAAATTCTTTACTGTTTCCAGTGCCCTCCTGTCTGGACTAGCGGCATCGTCCGAGGTGAGGCCGTTTTTTCCACAGAACCATTGACTCTGTGAAGATCTTCAATATAGTTGTGTGAGCCGCACCACTTAGGGTTCGACGCTTAGCGGACGGGGATGGGGGCGCAACTACCTTCTGGCGGAAGGTGCGCCCGGCCCGCGTTCGTGATCGTTCCCTTGTACTGATGCAGTGGTATCTGCCAAGCCATCCGCAGACCTGATGTTGCCCGGTAAACTAGAGACGCGTTCCTTCGCGATCCGTCCCTTGTTGCCAAGCTGGATGGCCCGTTTGCATTCAATCGCTACGAAGAGGCACGCGTAGCTATCTGGGCTAACTCACCTCCCATGTGGTGAACCGGTCCCGCCCTGCGGACCAAGCCAAACGATAGTTTCGATTACCGACGGCCCCCACGAGGGCGTCCGCCGGTAATCCGTACCCTCCCGCGCCCCGAAGGCCGGGGGAAGGAAAAGTATCATGACTGACACTGTCGTCAAGATTGACGTAGAGAGCGGCCGGAAGTCCCGGCTCTCGCCGGAAGTACGCCGCGGGCTGCTGGGCCTCGGGCTCGGGAACACCCTCGAATGGTACGACTGGATGGTCTTTGGCCTCCTGTCGGCTTTCATCGGGCCAAAGTTTTTCCCGTCGCAGGACCCTGTTGCCGCGACGCTGAGCGCGCTTGCAGTCTTCGCCGTCGGCTTCGCGTTCCGTCCGCTGGGCGGAATCATGCTCGGTACCCTGGCCGACCGGATCGGACGACGCCGGGTCATGCTTTGGTCCATCATGATGATGGCCGGCACCACCCTGATCATTGCCCTGTGCCCCACCTACGACCAGATCGGTGCCGCCGCCGGCGTCATCCTGCTGGTCTGCCGCATCATCCAGGGCATCTCCACCGGTGTTGAAGCTCCGCTGTCCACAGCCCACGCGGTCGAACTCGTCCCCGAGGGGCGCGAAGGCTTTGTGGCCGGCATCATCTCCTTCTACGTCAACGCGGGCATCCTGCTCGCCTCGCTGGTCAGCTGGTTGTCATCCCTGATGCTCGGCGGAGCCGTCATGGCCGACTGGGGCTGGCGTGTGCCATTCATCGTCGGCGCGGCCTTCGGCTTCGTGGTGGTCTACCTTCGCCGGACTCTGCCGGAAACCATGAAGCCCGAAGAACTGGCGGAAAACAACTCCTCGAAAACGGTCTGGGGCGGCGTGCGCAAGCACTGGCTCAGCGTCCTGGCCATCACGTTCGTCGTCGGAGCAGCGCAGGCCTACAACTACGCCTGGAACACGGGCCTGCCGACGGCGGCCCGCAGCGGCTTCAAGGAAGACGCCACCGCTGTCTTCGCACTCACCACCGTTCTCGGCGTCGTACTGGTGGTGGGCAGCCTCATCATCAGCAAGGTGGCCGATGGCAAATCGATTTCCAAGTGGTTCCTGATCACCCGTGCGCTGTCCATCCCGTCGGTCTTCCTGATGCTGATGTACGTCAAGCCCGGCATTGCCGGCTTCGCTGCTGTGCTCCTTGGCGGTTCGGTGGTGCTGGTGCTGAACATGACCCTGTACAACGTGGTCACCAGCTCCCTCATGCCGAAGAATTGCCGCGGCGCCGGAACTGCGCTCGGATACGGCCTGGGCGTGGCGCTCTTCGGCGGCACGGCCTCCTACCTCCTGGTCTGGCTCCAGTCCCTGAACGCATCCTGGATCTTCCCCGTCTACGTGGCCGTCCTGTCGGCGCTCAGCATTGTCTTCTACCTGCTGGCCCGGAAGAAGAACGGCATCTTCATCGGCAGGTAAGAACCGGTCAGTGAGAACCTGCCGGCCTGCCGGTAAGAACGTGCCGGTAACAACACCAGGACTGAGAACGGAAAGTGGGAACCCTCATGGACGCGAGTCGCCCGGACGGAGGAGGCGTGGAGACAAAAGTGATCTCCTTTGACCTCAGCGCGTCAGACGTGGAGCTTTACGAGGCAGCGCGCGGGCTGTTGCTGACCGCCCATCACAGCGAGAACCACCGGGTGGCCGCGGCCATGCGCGGTGGGTCGGGGGCCATCTACCTTGGACTGCACATTGGCGCAAAGCGCATCAATGTGTGCGCCGAATCCAGCGCCCTCGCCAATGCCCGCATGGCGCAGGAGGCCTCAATCCACTCCGTGGTGGCCGTCAGCATGGACGGGCAGGGAGAACCCCAGGTCACGAACCCCTGTGGCCTCTGCCGGGAACTGCTGCGTTCATACGGAACCGAGACCTCCGTGCTGGTCGATGCCGAGGGCGAAGTGGGGAAGGTCCGGATCAAGGAACTGCTGCCATTTCCCTGGATGCGGGCCACGGAAACAGAGTGGGACACCCTTCCGCCCCGCGCGTAGGACAGCACCGCCTAGCACGTCGGCACTGGCGGCAAGCTGATTGCCGCGACGCTTAACAGCACCACGGAAGGCCGGGACCAAAAGTCCCGGCCTTCTTGCGTGCCCGGGTGCCGGCGTCGTCGTGCGTGCCGGACGTGTCGCCGTCGTGCGTGCCGCGCCGCCGCCGTCGTCGGAACCTGTGCAGAGCAAAACCGGGCACACAGAAAGCTGGTGCAGCCGCCGCGTTTCCGCTAAACCACTGCACCAGCAGGTAGTACGAATTTTCTGAATACTATGAAACGTTACTCATTCGCGGCTCCCTATGTCCCGGGGGTTGATGACCGGGTCTCTACGTCTTCTTCAAGGTGCCTCGTCATCAGCCAGCCTGCGCCGGCCATTACTATGCCCATTACCATGAAGGCCCAATTGTCCATGGTGTTCAGCGACAGGAAGTTGGCCGCCGAATCCACGCCGACGATGAAACCGTAAATGCTAAGGACGATGTACAGCAGACCGGAGCCCATGAGGAAATTCCGGGCGCCCAAGGCAGTCCGGGACATGGTCAGGCCGGTGGCGCCGATCGCGAGCTGAACGATGTTCAGCAACATCGATACCTGGAACAGGCCCAGGAACAGGGCCTTGGAATCAGGCCCGAAGAACCTCAGTTCGCTGTAGTTCGTAGTGATGCCGGGGATGAACCCCAAGATGCCCACGACGATCAGGACGATACCCACACCCATGCCAACGTTCTGTACATCTGTCCGACCAAAATGAACGCCGTGCGCATGGGGAGATGCGGTAGTCATTTTCTACCTCCAACCACTGATTGCGGACACTAACAATTTTACGACCCGGGTCTGGAAAAAGCGCCGGGAGGCCCGTACGGCGAATACCGCGGATCTGGGCAATGTGCCTGTCGGAAACCGGCCGGATGCCGGGCCCGTGGCACCATGGAACTCGATGAAACTGCGCGCTGATCAGACCGGACAACGTGGCCTTCCCATGCCCCTGTGGCTGCAGGGTGCACTCGAGTCCGCCCAGGCTGCCGTCATTTCCGCCTTGGTGGTGGTGGCACCGATCGTCATGGTCTGGGCCACGGCCGGATTCCAGCACAGCGGATTCGACGTTCTGGCCCGCCTGGCCGGCCAGGCCTGGCTGCTGATCCACGGCGTACCCCTGCTGCTGGACACTCCCGGCGCAGGGTCCGCCGCGTACCCGGAATCCGGCACGCTCTCGCTCATCCCGCTGGGTCTGACCCTCATTCCGTTCCTGCTCGCCTGGCGCGCCGGACGGCGCCTGGCCCGCGCCTCCTACACGGACCAGCTCTGGCAGGCGCTGCTCGGGTCCTGGCTGATGTACGCGGCGTTCGGGATCACCACCGGCTTCGTCTGCCGCGCGGCCGACGTCGGCATCAGCCTCTGGGACGCCGCGTTCATTCCCCTCATCCCGTTCGGGCTCGGCATGGTGGTGGGCGCGCGCCGCGAGGCAGGCTCGTGGAGCAGGCTGATCGGCGTCGATGCCGTGGCCTGGCTGTCCCGTACCAGCCAGCACTCCCGCTGGGCCGGCTCCTACCTGGGCTCGGCCATCAAGGCCGGCTCGGTGGCGCTGATGGCGAGCCTGGCGATGTCGGCGGGGCTGCTCGCCGTCGACCTCTTTATTCACTGGAACCTCGTGGTGGCCGTCTATGAAGGGCTCGACGCCGGCGCCATGGGAGGCGGCGTGCTCACCATTGTGCAGCTCGGCTTCCTGCCCAACCTCGTCGTGTTTGCCCTGGCATGGATCTCCGGCTCGGGATTCGCCCTCGGCGTCGGCTCGCTGGCCGGGCCGCTCGGGACCGCCGTCGGCCCGCTGCCGTCCGTTCCGGTGTTCGCCGCGCTGCCGTCGGGCTCGCTCGACTTCGGCTTCGTGGCCCTGGTGGTGCCGGCCCTGGCCGGGGCGCTGGCCGGCTGGTGGTTCCTGCGCGAAGGCGAAAACCACTTCGACGAATGGCTGTCCATCAAGATCCGGGCCCGCTGGTTTACCGCCGCGGCCTCCACCCTGGTGCTGGGTGCGGTGATCGGCTCCGTGGCCGGGCTGCTCGCGGCGGGGCTTGCCTGGCTGGCCCGCGGCTCGGCCGGCATCGGACGGCTGACGGAGATCGGGCCCGATCCGCTCAGCATGGCATTGTTCGTGGCCGCGGAGGTGGGGATCGGCGTCGTGATCGGCTATGCGGCCGGACCCTGGCTGGAGCGCCAGCAGAAGCTGCGCGAGGCGGACCTGGAGACGGTCAACAGCCGCTGACACTCTCTCTCTGATGCACTGCGAGGGCAGGGGGCTGGCGGAACCGTTTGGCAGGACCGCTAGCGCAGCTGCGTGGGCATGGAGTTCTCCAGTTGCGTCCGGCATTCCGAGGTGGCCTGCTGGGTCAGTGCGTGGCGGACGCACTGCTGGTAGTCGCGGATCTGGTTGAAGAAAAGCGTCGAGGCCAGGATCACCAGCAGCATCACCGCTGAGACCACCAGCCCCGAAATAGTGCCGAACAGGACCAGCCGCGATTCCTTGTATTTCGCCGCCCGGATCAGCACCACGATGCCCAGCACAATCGCGGTCGCCGTGAGCAGGGCCGTCAGCCACAGGTAGCTCACGTCGAGCTGGAAGACGAAGAAGGAGCCCAGGACCGCAACGATGAACAACCGGAACAGGGTGTGGGTCAGCCGCGTGGAATCTTGGACCGCCTGGGCGGGCGGATGCGGGCCCGGCTGGGGCTTGCCGGAGTCCGTGGGGGCATTCATGTTTTCCAGCCTACGCGAGCGGCCCCATAAGCTAGGACCATGCGCATAGTTGTCCTCGTTTCCGGCACCGGCTCCAACCTCCAGGCAGTTATCGATGCCGTTAAGTCCGGCGCGCTCGACGTCGAGATCGCCGCCGTCGGCGCCGACCGGCCGGGGACGTTCGGCGTGGAGCGCTCCGCCGCCGCCGGAATCCCCACGTTCGTGGTGGACTTCAAGGCGTACCCGGACCGGACAGCCTGGAACGCGGCCCTCACCGAGGCTGTGGCCGGATTCGCCCCGGATGTGGTGGTTTCCTCAGGCTTCATGCGGATTGTCAGCGCGGACTTCATCGAGGCGTTTGGCGGCAAATACCTCAACACGCACCCGGCACTGCTGCCGTCCTTCCCCGGCGCCCACGGTGTCCGCGACGCGCTGGCCTACGGCGTGAAGGTTACGGGCTGCACGGTGCACTGGGCCGACGCCGGCGTGGACACCGGTCCCATCATCGCGCAGGAAGCCGTGGCGATCGGGGACGGCGAGACCGAGGAATCCCTGCACGAGCGCATCAAAGTGGTGGAGCGCCGGCTTCTGGTCTCCACTCTGGCCTCCCTTTCAGCAGCCCAGCACGCCCCCGCCTAACTTCCCCCCTAATTCTTTCCGATGCGCTATCTCTTGGAGCGGTTCTCAGTCCTCAGAACCGCCTGAAGTGATAGCGCATCGAGTGGTGGAGGGGTGGGCGCGTAGCGGCTTTTCCGGCCAAACCAAGTAGTCGGAGCCGCAAAGTGAGTATTCGATCCGAAAGTCAGGTACTGCCGGGCCAAAGACAGGTATTTCCGCGCCGGTGCAAGCAGCGGAATGGGCCGTAGTCTGGCGCAGTCTCATTCATTCTTCGCATCTTCCGGGGGTTCTACGTGTCTCGATTCAGCATGGCCAAAACAAGTCCAAAAGTCCTGTGTCTCACTGCGGCGCTCGTTCTCGGAACGGGCGCCGTTTCTGCTGCCTTCGCGGCGACTCCAACGTCGGCAGGCGGGGAAATCAAGGGGTGCTTCAACAACAACAACGGCGGCGAGCTGCGGGTACTCCCGGCGGGCGCTTCGTGCGATTCCAAGAAGGAGACCGCGATCTCCTGGAACATCCAGGGCATCCAAGGGGCCACCGGTGCCCAGGGGATCCCGGGGATTGCGGGTCTTCAGGGTATCCAGGGGCTCCCCGGCCTGAAGGGTGACACCGGTGCCACGGGCGAGACCGGGGCCCAGGGTGAGAAGGGTGACACGGGTGCCACAGGCGAGACCGGTGCCACGGGGGCCACCGGTGAAACGGGTGCCCAGGGCGAGATCGGTGCCACGGGGGCCACCGGTGAAACGGGTGCCCAGGGCGAGAAGGGTGATACCGGTGCCACGGGCAGCACCGGCGAGACGGGAGCCGTCGGCGCTACAGGTGAGACGGGCGCCCAAGGCGTTCAGGGCGAGAAGGGTGATACCGGTGACAAGGGAGACACCGGCGCCACAGGCATTGCCGGGGAGACCGGCCTTCAGGGCGAGACGGGTGCCACCGGCGCTGTCGGCGCCACGGGTGCCACGGGCGCCGTCGGGCCGGTGGGCCCTGAGGGACAAATCGGCGCAACCGGCGCCACGGGCGCCACGGGCGCAACCGGTGCGGCCGCGTCGACGAGCGTCACTGTCGTATCGCGTACTGACACCAGCTCGTCGGTGACGGCCAGCTGCCCCAGCGGGCGCCTGGCGATGGGCGGCGGCTTCACCTACAGCACCGCTGCGAGCAACCAGGTGACCTCCAGCCAGCCCGCCCTCAACGGGTCAGGGCAGCCCGTCGGCTGGACGGTCGTTCAGACCAAGGCGTCCGCGCTGACGGTCTCCGTGACCTGCATCCAGTAGCCCGGCGACCGAACCACAGACGACGGCGCCCCTCACCTGTCGCAGGTGAGGGGCGCCGTCGTGATTTCCCCGATGCGCTATCACTTTGGGTGGCTCTCAGCGCTCAGAACCGCCCGAAGTGATAGCGCATCGGGGGGAGTGGGGGCGTTACTCGAGCCGGCGCTGCTTGGTTTCGGGGGCGAAGAACGCCATCCACAGCACGGAGATCAGCACGAGGCCACCGGCCAGCGCGAACGACGTCGCGAGGCCCAGTTCCGGCCACAGGAAGGCCGCGAAGACCAGCGGCCCGAACCCGGCGCCGAGACGGGAGAACGTCGAGGCCCAGCCGAAACCGGAGCCGCGGAGCTCCGTGGGGTACAGCTCGGAGACGTACGCGTAGAGCACCGGGATGGCCACCTGCACCACGAAGCCGAACACCAGGAGCCAGAACACCGCGGCCGTGGGGATGTCCACCACGATCGCCACAATCACCAGCGTCAGCGCGGACAGCGGGCCGGTGATCGCCAGGATCCACTTGCGGCCCACCCGCTCCACCAGCAGCGCGGCCACCACCACGCCGAGGAGCCCGACGGCGGCCATGGACGCCGTGGTCAGGAAGGCCTTGTACTCCTCGAAGCCGGCGCCGATCAGGATCCGCGGCATCCACGTCAGCGACAGGTAGTAGACCAGCAGGATGCTGAAGAACAGGGCCCACGCCGCCGTCGTGATCTTCCAGTTGAACTGCCACAGTGCGCGCAATTGCGTCCACGCGCTGCCGGCCGAGAGGCGGGGCGCGTCCTGCGGTGCGGGCAGGCTGTAGACCCGGGCCTCGGCGCCGGTGGCCTCGACCAGGCCGTCGATCACCTTCGCGGCTTCCTCGCGGCGGCCCTTGCGGATCAGGAACAGCGGGGATTCCGGCACGCTGCGGCGGATCCAGAACACCAGCAGCGCCGGGAGGACCATGACCAGCATGGTCAGCCGCCAGTCCGCGAACGCCGCGACCAGCCCGGCGGAGACGAAACCGCAAAGGGCCGCGCCGATCGGCCACCAGCCGTCCATCGCGGTGAGCACCCGGCCGCGCTGTTTGCGCGGGGTGAACTCGCCCACCAGCGCATAGTCCACCGGGATGCAGCCGCCCAGGCCGAACCCGGCCAGGAACCGGAACACGACGAACCACATGAAGTCGGGGGAGAACGCGCCGAGCACGGTGAAGATCGAAAAGATCAGCAAGGTTGCGGTGAACGCCTTCTTGCGGCCGATGGTGTCCGCGATGGTGCCCCAGACAAAGGCGCCCAGGGCCATGCCGATCAGGTTCGCGGTGCCGATCCAGGCGGCATCGCCCGGGCTCAGCGACCAGTGCTTGGACAGCAACGGAATGAGGATGCCGTTGAGGGTGACGTCCCAGGCATCGAACATGAAGCCCAGGCCGCCGATCAGGAAGATCCGGCCTTGGACCTTCCACCGCCACGGCAGCTCCTGGACCACCTGTTCGCCGCTGGGCACAGTGGTGTACGTGTTCATCTTGGCCTCCTGTGAAAACTCTACGTGGCCCGGCCGCGGCCCGGGGGTGCTTCACACTCCGGCGCGCGGGACGGCCCGGCGCCGGGACGCGATAAACTGGCCGCATCCCCACCACCCGCGGCCCCCGCCGCGTTATAAGACGGAGACTTTTGTGAGCTTCACGCAGCTTGACCGTGTATCCATCGACCGAGTTCCCATCCGCCGGGCACTGATTTCGGTCTACGACAAGACCGGTCTGGAGGAGCTCGCTCAGGGCCTGCACGCCGCCGGCGTCAAGATCGTCTCCACCGGTTCTACGGCCAAGAAGATCGCCGCCGCGGGCATCCCCGTGCAGGAAGTCGAGGAAGTCACCGGCTCCCCGGAAATGCTGGACGGCCGAGTCAAGACCCTGCACCCGCGCGTGCACGGCGGCATCCTCGCGGACCGCCGCGTCCCGGCCCACATGCAGACGCTGGAGGACATGGAGATCGAGCCCTTCGACCTCGTCGTCGTCAACCTCTACCCCTTCGTGGAGACCGTGAAGTCCGGTGCCGCACCGGACGACGTCGTCGAACAGATCGACATCGGCGGCCCCGCGATGGTGCGCTCGGCCGCGAAGAACCACGCCGCCGTCGCTATCGTGGTGGACCCGTCGTCCTACGGTGCCGTGGTGGAGGCGGCCGCCTCGGGCGGCTTTGACCTGAAGACCCGGCGCCGGCTCGCGGCCAAGGCGTTCGCGCACACCGCGGCGTACGACACCGCCGTGGCCACCTGGACCGCCAGCCAGTTCCGCGACGAGGACGGCGACGGCGTGATCGACTGGCCCGCCTACGCCGGCCTGGCCTTGGAACGCTCCGAGGTGCTCCGCTACGGCGAAAACCCGCACCAGCAGGCCGCGCTGTACGTGGACCGGGCCGCCCCGGCCGGCATTGCGCAGGCCGACCAGCTGCACGGCAAGGCCATGAGCTACAACAACTTTGTCGACGCCGACGCCGCCCTGCGCGCCGCCTTCGACTTCGCCGAGCCCGCCGTCGCCATCATCAAGCACGCCAACCCCTGCGGCGTGGCCGTGGGTTCCGCGTCCGCAGCGGACCCCATCGCCGACGCCCACGCCAAGGCCCACGCCTGCGATCCCGTGTCCGCGTTCGGCGGCGTCATCGCCGCGAACCGCACGGTTACCGCCGGCATGGCGCGCACCGTCGCCGGCATCTTCACGGAGGTCGTCATCGCGCCGGGCTTCGATGAGGAGGCCGTGGAGATCCTGTCCAAGAAGAAGAACATCCGCCTCCTGGCCCTCCCCGACGGATACGGCCGCTACCCGACCGAGTTCCGCCAGGTCTCCGGCGGCATGCTGGTCCAGGCCACGGACAAAGTCGACGCCGACGGCGACACCCCCGCGAACTGGACCCTCGCCGCGGGCGACGCCGCCGATGCCGCCACCCTGGCCGACCTCGCGTTCGCCTGGACCGCCTGCCGCGCAGCGAAGTCCAACGCCATCCTGCTCGCGGACAACGGTGCCGCGGTAGGCATCGGCATGGGACAGGTCAACCGGCTCGATTCCTGCAAGCTTGCGGTGGAGCGCGCCAACACCCTCGGCGTCACCGTGGAGTCCGACATCGACGGGGCTGGCGGGGCCTCCAACGCCGACGCCAGCGTTTCGCCGGAACGGGCCCGGGGCGCCGTCGCGGCGTCCGATGCTTTCTTCCCCTTTGCCGACGGGCTGCAGATCCTGATCGATGCCGGCGTCCGCGCCGTCGTCCAGCCCGGCGGATCCGTCCGGGACGAGGAAGTCATCGCCGCGGCCAACGCCGCGGGCATCACCATGTACTTCACGGGAGCCCGCCACTTCTTCCACTAGCCCGCCGGGCACGATGAAGCCGCACAAAGAAATGAAGCCCCACAAATAATGGACATGCCCTCCCTTCTCCGGAGGGCATGTCCATTTTTTGTGCCAACGAGTGGGTGCGTGGCCGGCCCGCGGAACATGCTCATTCTTTCCGCGGGACATGCTCAATTTTCGTGGCTAGGAGTGGGCATAAGTGGGATATGTCCAGGCTTCGGGGACTGGGGAGGGCATGTCCCGTGGGCTCTGGTCCTGGCCGGGCCAACCGGGGGACATGCTCATTCATCGCGGAGCATGGCGGCCAGTTCGGGCGGACATGCTCGTTCATGCCGGAGCGCCTAGAGGTAGCTCCGCGGGATATGCCCATTGTTCGTGGCTAGGAGTGGGCATATGGGGGATATGTCCAGGCCTCGGGGTGTGCCGGGGGCATGTCCCGTGGGCTCTGACGCTGGCAGACAGAGAAAGGGGACAAGTCCATTTTTTGTGCCAAGGACAGGGTGATAGCCGGCCCGAGGGACATGCCCATTCTTTCAGCGGGACATGCTCACTTTTCGTGGCCAGGAGTGGGCATAAGGGGAATATGTCCAGGCCTCGGTTACTGGGGAGGGCATGTCCCGTGGGCTCTGACGCTGGCAGGGCGAACCGGGGGACATGCTCTTCTTGGCGCGGGACATGCTCATTTATCGCGGCCGGCCGAGGGGCAGCCGCGGGACATGCTCCTTCTTCACGCCCAGGCCCGGACATAGGGGGTATATGTCCGGGCCTGGGCGGGTGGGGAGGGCATGTCCAGCGGTGGTCCGCCGTCGCCTATTGATGCCAGCGCGGGGCCACCGCGTCCTCCCCACTGCTGAAGAGGGGCCGCACTGACCCCACGCTGGGGTAACAAGGGTTGGGTAACGAGGCTGGGGAAACAAGGTCGGGGGTACACGAGGCTGGGGTAAACAAGGTTGAACAAACAGGGCTGGGCAACACGGCCGGGGTGCCCGCGCTTGGGATAGCAAGGTTGAACAAACAGGGCTGGGCAACACAGCCGGGGTGCCCGCGCTGGGGAAACAAGGTTGAACAAACAGGGCTGGGCAACACAGCCGGGGTGCCCGCGCTTGGGATAACAGGGTTGAACAAACAGAGCTGGGTAACAACCCTGCGTGCACGGGCCCCGCGGGTACGGGGCCCGTGCCCTCAGGCTAGGAGGCGGCCGCGGTGGTGTAGGCCTGCTGGATGACTGTGCCCCAGTACGGGCCGTACATCTTGGTGGAGTTGCTGCCGTAGCCATAGCTGTTGATGGAGTTCTGGTAGCCGGTAGAGCTGCTGCCAATGAACCACGGACCGCCCGAGGAACCGCCGGTCATGTTGCAGGGGATTCCCTGGGTGTTGAACTGCGGGTTGTAGGGATCGTTGGTGGCGGCGCCGGAGCAGCTCTTGAGGGATTCACCGTTGAAGGGTGCCGCGGCGGGGTAGCCATAGGACTTGTAGCTCAGGCCGCGGGCGGCGTTGAACTGCAGTCCGGAGCCGCCGACGACGTCGCTCAGGTACTGGCCGTTGAGGGTGGACATGACGGCGTAGCCGGTGTCGTAGGTCATGTCGCCCCCGGAGCTCCACTGGGTGGGGGCGTAGAGGGCCTTGGCCGTCCACATGCCGTACGGAGCCGCGCCGTTGAGGTAGGCCGGGACGAACGTGAACTTGGTGGCGAAGGCGCCCGGGCCCTCATTCACGCAGTGTCCGGCTGTGGAGACCGTGCTCTTGTTGGCGGAGGAGACCGAGTTGCCGGAGCAGACGTAGTTGGTCCCGCCGAGGGTGAAGAAGACCTTGCCGATGTGCTTGACGGGCGTCTCGCTCCCATTGGCCTTGGTCTGGAGCGCCTGGGACTGCAGCTTCGGTGCGGTCGCTTCGACCGTGCTTGGGGCGGCACCCTCCAGCGGTGCCGCCGCGGGCTTAGCCGCGGCCTTGCCATTGCGCTTCATGGCCTTGTCGGCCAGGACGTCGCCGGGAACGGCGTTGCGCATGCGTTCCGCGGTCCAGTAGCCGGCCGTGCCCGTTTCGGTGACGGTGTGGCTTGCAACATCGGAGGCGGAAAAGTCCGATGCCTTGACCGGTGCGGGGGAGGCGGTGGCCGCCCCCGCGGCACTCAGGGCCAGCAGTGCGGCGGCCGACAGTGTCAGCAGGCTGGTGGCCAGAGTCTTGGGTGTTCTCATGGTGTCCTAACCGGTGGAAATGCGGGGCGGCCGTTGGTTGGCGGCCGCTGGATGGAATGAAACTACGGCAATTTGACTAACCTGTAAAGTCTCTTGTCAATTCTTGTTATGCCGTGTTGGGGTGTCATGCATCCGCCCGCGTACGACGCCGGTAGGCACCAACGGGGGCACCTCGGGTAAGTTAGGGGTGTTGAGATAACACAAGATTCCGGAAATACCCAGACCTTCAGGGAGACGCCCGAGCAATGGCAAAGATTATCTATACCCACACCGACGAAGCGCCGATGCTGGCCACCTATTCGTTCTTGCCGATCATTGAGGCATTCGCCTCGACGGCCGGTGTGGAAGTGGAGACCCGCGACATCTCGCTGGCCGGCCGCATCATCGCCGCGTTCGGCGACTACCTCACCGAAGAGCAGCGCCTCAGCGACGCCCTGGCCGAGCTTGGTGCCCTTGCCAAGACGCCCGAAGCCAACATCATCAAGCTGCCCAACATCAGCGCCTCCGTGCCCCAGCTGAAGGCCGCGGTGGCCGAGCTCCAGGGCCACGGCTACGCGCTGCCGGACTACCCGGACAACCCCTCCTCGGATGAGGAAACGGACATCCGGTCCCGGTACGACAAGATCAAGGGCTCCGCCGTGAACCCGGTCCTGCGCGAAGGCAACTCGGACCGCCGGGCCCCGCTCTCGGTCAAGAACTACGCCCGCCAGAACCCGCACAGCATGGGCGCGTGGACTCCGGAGTCCAAGACCAACGTGGCCCACATGGAGGCCGATGACTTCCGCTCGAACGAGAAGTCTGTGGTGATCGACGCGGACACCAACATCAAGATCCAGCTCGTCAAGGAAGACGGCACGGTCAAGGTCCTCAAGCGTGCCTTCCCGGTCCTGGCCGGCGAGGTCATCGACGGCACCGTGATGCGCGCCGCGGCCCTGGATGCGTTCCTCGCCGCCCAGGTGGCCCGGGCCAAGGAGGAGGGCGTGCTGTTCTCCGCCCACCTGAAGGCCACCATGATGAAGGTTTCGGACCCCATCATCTTCGGCCACGTCGTCAAGGCCTACTTCGCTGACCTCTTCGCCACCTTCGGCGAGCAGATCGCCGCCGCCGGGCTGAGCCCCAACAACGGCCTGGCCTCCATCCTCAACGGCCTCGAGGACCTCCCGGAGGAGATCCGCGGCGACGTCCAGGCGGCCATCGAAAAGGGCCTCAACGATGGCCCCGAACTCGCCATGGTCGACTCCGACAAGGGCATCACCAACCTGCATGTGCCCTCCGACGTGATCGTCGACGCCTCAATGCCGGCCATGATCCGCAGCTCCGGCCACATGTGGGGCCGCGACGGCCGGGAAGCCGACACCCTCGCCGTCCTCCCGGACAGCAGCTACGCCGGCATCTACCAGGTGGTCATAGACGACTGCCGCGCCCACGGCGCCTTCGATCCCACCACCATGGGCACCGTCCCGAACGTCGGCCTCATGGCCCAGGCCGCCGAGGAATACGGCAGCCACGACAAGACGTTCGAGATCCAGTCAGCCGGCACGGTCCAGATCGTCGACGACGCCGGCACGGTGCTGATCGAGCACCAGGTCGCCCCGGGCGACATCTGGCGCGCTTGCCAGACCAAGGACGTGCCGATCCGTGACTGGGTCAAGCTGGCCGTCACCCGTGCCCGCGCCTCCGCCATGCCCGCCGTCTTCTGGCTGGACAAGGGCCGCGCGCACGACGCCCGGATGATCGCCAAGGTGGAGGAATACCTCAAGGACCACGACACCGAGGGCCTGGAGATCGCCATCATGTCCCCGGAAAAGGCCACCGCCTTCACGGTGGAACGCCTCCGCAAGGGCGAGGACACCATCTCGGTGACCGGCAATGTGCTCCGTGACTACCTCACGGACCTCTTCCCGATCCTGGAACTGGGCACCAGTGCCAAGATGCTCTCCGTGGTGCCGCTGATCAACGGCGGCGGCCTGTTCGAGACCGGCGCCGGTGGCTCCGCCCCGAAGCACGTCCAGCAGCTGCTCAAGGAAAACCACCTGCGCTGGGACAGCCTGGGCGAGTTCCTCGCGCTGGCCGTCAGCTTCGAGCACCTCGCCACCAGCACCGGCGACGCCCGCGCCCAGGTCCTGGCCGACACCCTGGACCGCGCCACCGGCACGTTCCTGCTGGAGGACAAGTCCCCGAAGCGCAAGGCCGGCGAGCTGGACAACCGCGGCAGCCACTTCTACCTGGCCAAGTTCTGGGCCCAGGAGCTGGCCCGCCAGAACGACGACGCCGAGCTCGCCGCGGCTTTCGCCGCCGTTTCGGACGCGCTGAACTCGAACGAAGGCACCATCACCGGCGAACTCCTGGCCGTGCAGGGCTCCGCGGTGGACATCGGCGGGTACTACCGTCCGGACGCGGCCAAGGCCTCAGCGGTCATGCGCCCGTCTACGACGTTCAGCGAAGTGCTTGCGACGCTGACCAAGTAGTCTCCGCCGCAGCGCAAGGCAGCATTCCGGCACCGCCCGGTTGGTCGCCACGTAAAACGCCCCGTCTCCCGAATGGGAGGCGGGGCGTTTTGCTGCCAGTCCGCAAAATGCAGGCCAGGCAGATCTGCGCAAACCTGCCAGATCAGCACAGTCCAGGCAGATCAGCCTGACTCGGTCAGCGCTGCTGGTCCTGGCCGAAGGGCGGCTCGGGGGCAAGGTCCGGATCGGCGTCCACGCGCTGGAAGGCAGGTTCCGTGCCGTAGTCCACTTCTTCCTGGAGCGGCACGGCGGTCGTGGCTCCCGGTGCGACGGGGTCCACGCGTCCGCGCCATCCGCCCGTCTCGGCGCCCCGCTCTTCGATAAACTGCTTGAATTTCTTCAGGTCGGCCGCAACCTGACGGGAATCAAGGCCTATGGCCGCGCCGATCTTTTCCGCAGCCGAGTCCGGCTCCCAGGTCAGCTCGACGTTCACTTTCGTTTCGGCGTCGCCGAGGGCATCGAACCAGACGGTGCCAGCGTTCCGTGGCTCGTCAATGCTTTCCCACGACACCCGCTGGTCCGGTTCCTGCGTGGTGATCCGCGCGTCGTACTCCCGCCGGACGCCACCGATGCTGGTCTTGAAATGGACAGTGGTGTCGTCCAGCTGACTAACGGATTCGACGCCGCTCATGAAGTGCGGAAATTCCTCGAACTGCGTCCACTGGTTGTAGGCCTGGCTCAGCGGAACATTGACTTCGATGGATTCCTGAACAGTTGCCATGCAGGCGTCACTCCTTCGATTGGCGGACGGCAGTCCGCGGTTCTTGTCGTTGACCGGCATAAAGCCGTTCCTCCACGCTAGCGGGCTTCCGCTGAAATAGTAAGCAGGCTGAGGATGGCGGCGGCGGAAGCGTCACGGTCGGTCTGCGGCCATGCCGACGCGTGTCGCGTACCAAGTATCCTGGAATCCGGTGCAGCAGCAGGTTACTCCTGCCTCACCCCTTGCCCTTCCCCTTGTCCTTCGATTTGCCCTTCGCGCTCCCGGTACCCTTGGCGGCCGGCACCGGGGCCGGAGCCGGAGCGACGGCGGCCGGTGCAGCCCGGGCGGCCGCCGCTGCTTGCGCGGCCGCTTGAGCCGCGGCAGCTTGTTTAGCCGAAGCTGTTTCCGCCGCCTTTCGGGCTGCCTCGGCCGCCGCCTGCTGCGCGACCAGGTCTGCCCGGACGGCGTCAATTGACGACTTGATGCTCTGGTGGCGTCTGAACGACACCTCGCCGCTCGCGGCGGCGGCATCCAAGCGGGTCAGCAGTTCGTCAAGGTGCTTCAGGGCGCCGGCGCGGTCATTGGCGGCTGCAGCCCGGCTGACGGCCAGGACCTGGGTTTGCAGTTGGCTGGCCGCGCCGCGGCCCAGCTCGGGGGCAGGACCGCATCCGGCCAGCGCCCCGGCGGCCAGCAGTCCTGCGAGGAGAGTTGCGGGCATCCGGTGCCTGGAACGGCTGCGGTCCTTCCTGGCTGTTCGCGGAGGGCTCACGGTTCCACGCCCTTCTGCAGATCCTTCAGATGATCGCCGAGCGGCCCCGTGACGGTGGGGTAGGGAACGACGTCGGGGGCGGCAGGGGCGGACAGGGTGAGCGCAACCGTTGCCGCGACAGCAAGAATTGCCAGCACAGCGAGCAACAGGGCCACGCGAGTGCGGAGCCGGGCCCGGCGGAACCATGCGGCTCCGCGGTTAAGCGAGGGACGGTGGCGCGGCCGGGGCGGCAAAGCATCCGGGTCCAGCCAGTTCAGGGGGCGAGTCCCGGCCGTCGCCGTCGCCGCAGCCGCCGCTTCGGGCCGGGGCCGGCGGGGCCGTCTTGCCGGCGGGGCCGGGAGTATCCGCGTGGGTTCCGCATTGACGGGCCCCGGCAGGGAATCTGGGGAAACGAGGGCCATCCGGAAGGCTGCCTCAAGTTCGGTGGCCGAGGGGCGGTCCAAGGGCTCGAGGACTGTCATGGCCTGGATGAGGCGGGCCCACTCTCCGGGCACGGCGTCCGGAATGACCGGCGCCCGGTGCAAGCGGGCCACGGCGGATTCGACGGCACTGCCCGGGTACTCCACTTCGCCCTTGAGGCATTCGAGCAGGACGAGGCCCAGGGAGTAGATGTCACTCGCCGGACCGAGGTCGGCGCCGCGGGCCTGTTCCGGACTGAGATAGGCGGCGGTCCCCACCATGGTTCCTGTGGCTGTAAGCCGGGTCCCGTCGATGATTCGGGCGATGCCGAAGTCTGTGAGCTTGGGCCGAAACGGCTCTCCCGGCCGGACCGGCACCAGGAGGATGTTGGCGGGCTTGATGTCCCGGTGGACGATGCCGAGGCCATGGACGTAGGCGAGGGCGTCGGCGATCCCGGCGCCGACGACGGCCAACTCGTCCAGCGGCAAGGGGCTGTGGCGAATCCGGGTCCGCAAATCCTGGCCGTCCACGAGCTCCATGGTCAGGAAGGGCCGGGGCTCCTCGGGAATCCGGGTGTCCGTCCCAGCGTCGAACAGCGTCACCAGGCTTGGATGGTTCAGGGTCGCCAGCAGTTGGATCTCTGCTTCCTGCCGGCGAAGCTCGTCAGGATCGGCCGATTGAGGTGCGAAGAGTTTCAGGGCAACGTCCCGGCCAAGGTTCAGGTCCTTGGCGGTGTAGACCGAAGCCATGCCGCCCCGGCCAATCACTTCCCCCAGCTGATAGCGGCCGCCCAAGGGCTCGGCCGTGACGCTGTTGGGCGAACTGTCCACAATGTCCCCATACCTTCCGTATGCGCACTGGCGGCGCTCCTAAAGAATGATAAGGGCAATTAGTATCGGCTTCTGTTCAGCGAGGCTGATCTGTTCACTGCGGAAGATCTGTTCAGTGCATCAGATCTGTTCAGTGTGGCAGATCTGTTCAGTGCGGCAGACGCGTCCGGCCCGGCAACGAACCGCATTGCCAGGCCGGCCGCTCACCCGCAGGCGCCCTTCCGCCAGAGCCAGAGCATGCCGTTCGGTCCCCCAGCGGACCCAACGACCTCGCTCCGGCGGTGAGACGACTCGACGGGAGCAGTGGCTTGCGTTACGGCGGGCGGGGTTTGCAGCCGGGCCGCGGTTGCGGACCGCAGCGCTCAGGGTACGCGGGAGCGCGTCGTCCCCGGGTCCGGCCTACTCGTGCCCGGACTGACGCGGACAGGGAGGGCGCAGGCCGTGGTTGGCCAGACGAGGCGGGCGAGGGCGGTGGCGGCGCTGACCGGGTCAGGCCGGCGGGAATTGGGATACCGGAAACCGGGGGGTGGACGGTCGAGTCCATGAGGGATTCTCCTGGGTGACTGTTAGCGGGCGGCCAAGGCAGCCCGACGGGCCGTGCTCTGTGGAGGCAGAGACGGCACGACTAGTCAGGAGAAGAACCGGGATCAGCGCAAACGGCTGCGTACTCGTGCTGGAGCGGGCCGCCGATGGGGTCGGCCACGACTGTGGGCAGGTAGAAGAACAGGCTGGGCATCCATGCAGCTGTTCCTGCAGGCCCGTTGGAGGAATTCCCGCTACCGGACCCCGAGCCAGGGGCAGGCGGGAGTGCTTCCGGCGCTGGCAGGCCCGTGCCGCCATGCCACGGGCTCGGGCCTGGGCTGCCGGAGGGAACCGGCTGCGTGCCAGTCCCTGCAGGGGGTGCAGCCGGAGGCGCAGAGCCAAGCCGGACAGGTGCCGCAGCCCGGGGCTCAGGCATCAGCCAGGCGTAGTCGACCGGAGCGATCAGGGGACGGTATGCCTCGAAGGGACGGGCCGCACCGGGACCGGAGGAAACAAGCGACGGCTGCTGCTGCGGTCCGGTTGCCTTGGCGGTGCCTGCTTTTCCCGTGCCTATTTTTCCGGTACCAAGGGCAGTGCCAGCCGTCGTCAGTGCGCCGTCGATGGCTGCCGGTGTACCCACTGGGGCACCGCCCGGAACGACGCCGCCTGGCGGCACGGCCGCGGGGCCGCCGGGCAGCGGGCCAGCCGGATCAGGAACCGGAAGCGTGGGGTCTACAACCGGCGGAACAACGCCGGGATCCGGTGCCGCGGGTGGGACAACGACCGGCGGTGTAACCACCGGCGGGTCAACCACAGGTGGGACAACCACCGGCGGGTCAACCACGGGTGGGACAACCACCGGGGGATCCACGGCCGGTGGAACTACCACCGGCGGGTCCACCACCGGTGGTTCAACAACGGGGTCCGGGACGGCAGGATCCACACCGGGGATGCCGGGGTCCACCGCGGGCGGGGTCACTGCAGGACCGGGGATGCCGGGGTCCACCGCGGCTGGAACCGGGTCGGGTGTCGAGGGCCCCGTGGCGGACGGTGGAGAATCCGGATCCGGAGCCGTGGAGCCCGGATCTGCCTGAGCGGGCAGGTCAGCGTCGGCGGGGGCGACGTCCGAGACATCCGGTCTCGGGCCCGGCACAGCACCAGCGGACCACGTTGCCGCCGGTGCCGGAGCGATATCCACGGAGGCCAGGCCGTCGAGGGAGGGAACAGGGAGGTCGTCGGCGTTCCTGCACTCGGCGGCCGCGGCTCTGTTGCCGGCGTCGTCGGCCGTTCCGGCTAGCGTGCATGTGTCATCAGCCTGTGCGGCCGCGCCGGAAAAGGTCAGCCACGCGGCACCGGCGACGGCGGCAAAGAGCACGCGGCGCAAGGGGCGCATGGGGTGCACGCGGCGCGGGGTGCGGCACGCGCGGGAGGACGCTGCTGCTGGATCCATGCGCGCACCCCCGCTCCCCGACGACTGGACGATTGCCTACAGGGTAAGTCGGCCCCAACGGGAGAGTCCAGAGCGGAACCGAAACTGTAGGCATACCGAGACCCACGGAATCTTCCCGGGCCCGTGTCTGCGGGAGGTGGTCAGTGGACGTCGTTCGGGTAGGTCACCCCGAGTTGCGCGCGCACACCGTCGAAAAGCCGCATGGTGTTCAGGGAGTCCTCCAGCGGCATGACCGGACTCTCGGTGAGTCCATGCTGGATGCACCGCGTGACCTCGCGCAGTTCGTAGGTGTAGCCCCGCCCGACCACAGCAAACTGCTCGGTCCTGGGATCGTCGAAGCCGATCCTGACCTGCAGGTCCTTGGGGTTGTTGATGGAACCGGACGTCTGGAGAAATCCCTGGCTGCCGGCGACGGTGGCTGTGCGCGGCCCGTGCGCCAGCAACGAGGACGTCAGCTGGGCCTGCGCGCCGTGGTGGTAGCCCAGCGTCAAGGCATTCTGCGCGTCCACGCCTTCATCATTGAGCCAGCCGGTGGCGCTGACGGTTTGCGGGAACCCCAGGGTGCCAAGGGCCCAGAGCAGCGGGTAGACCGTCAGATCCAGCAGGGCGCCGCCGCCATCCTTGGGCGCCCAGAGCCGGGAGGCGGGCGAATATGGTGCTGGGAAGCCGAGATCCGCACCCACCCACTTGACCGCGCCGATCTCGCCCGAGGCAGCGATCTCGAACGCCCGCTGCATGCTGGGCAGGAACCGGCTCCACACCGCCTCCATCAGGAACAGGCCATTTGCCCGGGCCACGGCAATCAGCTCGGCGGCTTCCCGGGCGTTGACGGTGAGGGCCTTCTCGCACAGCACATGCTTGCCGGCGTTGAGGGCCGCAAGGGCGATCTCGTGGTGGTGGGCGTGTGGGGTGGCGACGTAGACGACGTCGACGCCGTCGTCGGCGAGCAGGCGGGCATAACCGCTCACGCCTTCCCGGTCACCATAGGCGCGCACAAAACCGTAGTCGGCCGCGAACGCGTCGGCCGCCGCCTGGGTGCGGGAGCTGACTGCATACAGTTCCGCATCCGCCAGAAGTTCCAGGTCGCGGGTGACCGCGGCAGCGATCCCGCCAGTGGCGATGATGCCCCAGCGCAGCCGGGCGCCGGTGGCTGTGCGGGGATCCTGGTCCGGCTGGCTAAACAGCCACGGCTTCGCGATGAGGTCAGACATGGTGCCATCCTCTCACCCGGGGGCGGACGGGCCGCTGTGTTGCGGGCCCCGGCACGTCGGAGGTTCGACGTCGGCGCGTCAGCGCTGGCGGTTCAGCGCCGAAGGTTCAAAGCAGGAAGTTCGGGTCAGTTGGTTCGACGCCGGAGCTGCGGGCGGGCCCCCAAGGCCCGCCCGCAGTCCTGGCGCCGGAGCGGCGCCAGCGGCGCCGGCGCCGGAGTGGCGCCGCCGCAACGACGCCCGGGCGGACCTCAGCCGGTCAGGGCCGCCGTCGCGCGGGTCCGGGCCGGTTCCTCGATGAGCCGGCCCTGCTGGAGCCGGAAGCGCCGGTCCGTTTTGTTGGCCAGGGCGCGGTCGTGGGTGACCACCAGGATGGTGGTGTTGTGGTCCCGGCTGAGCGTGCTGAGCAGTTCGATGATGTGCTCGCCGGTCTGCTCATCCAGGTTGCCGGTGGGTTCATCGGCCAGGATCAGCTTGGGTTCGTTCGCCAGCGCCCGGGCAATCGCCACCCGCTGCTGCTCGCCGCCGGAGAGCCGGTTGATGCGCCGCACGTGCTTGTCCGGATCGAGCTGGACCTGTTCGAGCAGCTGCCGGGCCCGCTCGGCCCGGGCGGCCTTGCGCATCCCGGCAAACTCCATCGGCAGCATCACGTTGTCCACGGCCGAGAGATTCGGGATCAGGTTGAACTGCTGGAACACGAATCCGATGTCCCGGCGCCGGTAGTTGGTCAGCTTCCCGTCCGGCATGCTGGCCAGGCTCACGCCGTTGACCACCACATCGCCGCTGGTGGGCTTGTCCAGCGCACCGAGCAAGGAGAGCAGGGTGCTCTTGCCGCTGCCGCTCTTGCCCACGATCGAGGCCAGCGTGCCCTGTTCGAGCTCGAAGCTGACGTCGTTGACCGGCTTGATGGTCCGGTCGCCGGACTTGAACGTGCGGACCAGGTTCTTGACTTCGATCATGGCTACTCTCCTCGGAGGACTTCGATGGGACGGATGCGGGCGGTGAGCAGGGCCGGGACGAGGGCGCCGATGATGGCGACGCCGAACACCGCGGCGATGCCCGCGGCAATGACGCCGGGGGAGGCGCTCGCCGTCACGGAGGTCAGCAGCTGGCTGGCCCCGCCGAAGGGTCCACCCTGGCCGCCGGGGAAACCGCCGGGGCCGCCGCGCTGTCCGGTGGCCGCCGTCGTGCTAGTGCTTGAGCTGATCAGGGCGCTGGCAATGCCGCCGCTGGCGAGGGAGGCGACGGCGGCGCCCATCACGCTGCCTAGGGCCACCAGCACGAGGGCCTCCAGCACAAACTGCAAGCCGATGGTGCGGTTGGGGGCGCCGATGGCCTTCAGCACGCCGATCTCGCGGCGGCGTTCACGGACCAGCATGACCATGATCAGGAGGATGATCAGCCCGGCGGTGCCAAGGGCAGCGACGAAGGCGATGAAGGAAATATTCTTGACGCTGTCCAGCGAGCTGACGGCGGTCTCAAGGTTCCGCTGGCCCTGGGTGACGTCGGCCTTGTCGGAGCCGAGCGCCGTCTGCAGGGCGGTCTTGGCGGCGTCGACGTTTTCCATGCTGTTGACCGTGACGATCATGGTGGAGAGCTCGCCCGGCAGCGCGGCGAGGGTCTGGGCGGTCGGAAGCGTCACGTAGAGGGCATTGTTGCCGAAGGCGGTGCCGGCGTCGAACAGGCCCTGGACGGTGAAGGTCTTGTCCTGGATGGTGAACGTCGAGCCCACTTTGAGGCCGTTCTTCTCCGCCAGGGTGGTGCCCAGCAGGGCGCCGGTGGACGCGGCGGTGTAGTTGCCCAGGCCGGTGCCTTGCGTCAACTGCAGCGCCTTGCCGGTGGAGTCCACCTCGGCGCCAATGCCCGTTGCGGTGATGGGCAGCGAGAATGCGGGGGCGGCCGCGGTGGTGCTTCCGGTGGTGCCGGTAGTGGCTTGGTTGCGGTTGCCGAGCGTGCCGGCGTCGACGGCGGCCGTGAGGCTCGTGGTGACGGACGTGGCCGACTGCCCGCCGGGGCCTCCCTGGCCTGTCCGTCCGGACGCCGCCTCGGCGGCAACCTCAGCGGCGTTGCGCAGGCGCAGTGCCTTGGTGCCCACCACGCTGCTGACGTTGGGGACGGCCGCCGCTGTGGCCACCTGTGCCGAGGTCAGCGGCTCGCCGCCGCCCTCGAAACCCTGGCCGCCGGCCGGGTTCACGGTCAGGACCGTGCCCACCGAGGCGTTCAGCTCGGCCACCTTGCCGGTGACGGCCTGATTGGCCACGAGCATGGCCAGGGCAAGCCCTATGGCTACGGCCAGCACGGCCACCACAGCCGCCGTCCTGACCTTGTTTCGAAAGGCGTTGCCTACACTCCGGGCAAGAACGCTCACGGTACTCCTAATTTTTCTGGGGTGTCACTTGGGTATCTCTTGCCGGACCCGATGCCCGGCGCTGGTCCCACAGTGGTACGGCCCGCTGTGCGAACCTCCCGCCGAAGCTATGTCTCCGCTGTGAAGCCGACTGCCGCAGGCTTCCACCAAGGTCAGAGCCAGCGCGATACGCCCACCCAAGAGTCCCGGCCAACGCAAGAGCCCCGCCAACGCAAGAGCCCCGGCCCTCCCTTGCGGGGGAGCCGGGGCTCTGTTGCCTGGCGCGCGACTGGCGCGTGCCGGGGCGGGAACTACTTGGTGATCGGTCCGAGTACCGGATCGTTCTCGTACGCCGTCTTGACGTTGTCCTTGGTCACGATGACCGGCTCCAACAGGTACGCCGGGACAGTCTTGACCTTGTTGTTGTAGGACTTGTCGTCGTTGATCTCCGGCTTCTTGCCTGCCTGGATGTCGTTGACCATGACGATCGAGTGCTCAACGAGCGCCCGGGTGTCCTTGTTGATGGTGGAGTACTGCTCGCCCGCCATGATGGACTTGACCGACTCAACCTCGGAGTCCTGGCCGGTGACAACCGGGATCGGCTTGCCGGCGGCCTTGACGGAGGTGATGATTGCGCGGGCCAGGGTGTCGTTCGGGGACAGCACGCCGTCGAGCGGGGCGGTGCCGTAGGTTCCGGCGAGCAGGGTGTCCATGCGCTTCTGGGCGTTCTCGGCCTTCCAGCCCTGGGTCACGGCCTGTTCGAAGGTCGACTGGCCCGAGAGAACCTTCAGGGTGCCGTCGTCGATCTTCGGCTTCAGGACGCTCATGGCGCCGTCGAAGAAGACCTTCGCGTTGGCGTCATCCGGGGATCCGGCGAAGAGCTCGATGTTGTACGGGCCTTCCGGCTTCTTGGCCTTCATGCCGTCCAGCAGCGCCTTGCCCTGGAGTTCACCGACCTTGAAGTTGTCGTAGGCCACGTAGTAGTCCACGTTCGGGGTGTTCAGGAGCAGACGGTCGTAGGCGATGATCGTGGCGCCGGCGTCCTTGGCCTGCTGGAGCTGGGTGCCCAGCTGCGCACCGTCGATGGCGCCGACGATGATGACCTTGTCGCCCTTGGTGATCATGGCGCTGATCTGGTTCTGCTGCTCCGAAACGCCGCCGTTGGCGAACTGCACGTCCGGCTTGTAGCCAGCCTTGGTGAGGCCGTCGTTGAACAGCTGCTCCGCCAGGACCCAGTTTTCGGAGGTCTTCTGCGGAAGTGCGACGCCGATCGAGGAGCCCTTCGGGAATGCTTCGCCCCCGGTGGTTGAACCGCCGGTAGTCCCGGTGTCGGAACGGCCGCAGGCTGTCAGCGCCAGTGCCGCAATAGCAGCGATTGCTGCTGCCTTTCCTGCTTTACCAATCATTCGCATTGCTTGGTTCACTTTCTTTTGGTGGTGTGCGGAGAAATCGGGGAAACGTGGACCAGGGGAGCCGCTCAGGCTCCCTTGGAGATGACCTCTTTAGTGGACGTGGTCTCGTCGGCCTTGATCTCGTTGCTTCGGCTGAAGTTCTTCATCATCAGGCCGACGATCGACCTCTTGCCCTGGGACTTGTTGTAGACGTCGAAGGCGACGGCGATCAGGAGCACCAGGCCCTTGATGATCTGGGTTAGGTCGGCGCCGACGCCGAGCAGCTGCAGTCCGTTGTTCAGCACGGCCATGACCAGGCCGCCGATGATCGAGCCGATCACGGTACCCACGCCGCCGGTGACCGCAGCGCCGCCAATGAACACAGCCGCGATGGCGTCCAGTTCCCAGCCGACGCCGTCGAACGGGCCCGAGGCGGTGGAGCGGCCGACGAAGATCATGCCGGCGAGGCCGGCCAGGAAGGACATGTTCATCATGACCAGGAAGTTGACCTTCTTGGACTGGACGCCGGAGAGCTCGGCGGCGTGGCGGTTGCCGCCGACCGCGTAGATGTGGCGGCCGATGACGGTCCTGGAGGAGATGAAGCCGTACACGAGGATCAGGACGGCCAGGATCAGGCCCGGCACCGGGAAGGACGTGCCCGGCCGGCCGGTGGCGAAGAGGTAAGTGGCGTAGAGGATGGCGCCGCAGATCAGGACCAGTTTGAGGATCATGACCCAGGCTTCGGGGACCTCGGCGCCGAGCTTCTTGGCGTTGCGGCGGGACCGGATCTCGCTGAAGATCACGAACGCGACGGCGAGCAGGCCAATGAGCATGGTGGGATTGTTGTAGCCGGTATTCGGGCCGAATTCAGGCAGGTAGCCGGAGCCGATGTACTGGAAATCCCCCGGGACCGGGATGGTGTTCGACTTGCCGACAAACTGGTTGGCGCCGCGGAAGATCAGCATGCCCGAGAGCGTGACGATGAACGCTGGAATGCCAACGTAGGCCACCCAGAACCCCTGCCAGGCCCCGATCAAGACTCCCAGCCCCAGGCCCATCAGGACGCCGATGTACCAGGGCAGTCCCCAGTCGCGGATGAAGAGGGCCACGCAGACGCCCACGAAGGCCGCGACGGAGCCGACGGAGAGATCGATGTGGCCGGCGATGATGACCAGCACCATGCCGATGGCGAGGATCAGGATGTAGGAGTTACCGTTGAAGAGGTTGATGACGTTGCCCGACGTGAGCGTGCGGCCCTCCGTGAAAATCTCGAAGAACACGATCAGCGCAACCAGGGCGAAGATCATGCCGAATTGGCGGGTGTTGCCGCCAAAGAGCTTCTTGAGCGCGTTCATTGTTTCAGTCCTTGTGTCCGGGGTGTTCGGATTGTTCTGGTTGGTCCCAAAGGGTCAGGCGGTTTTGCGGGCGGATGTCATGAGTTTCATGAGGCTTTCCTGGCTGGCTTGGTCCTTGTCCAGCACGCCGGTGATGGCGCCTTCGAAAATCGTGTAGATCCGGTCCGAGAGGCCCAGCAGCTCGGGCAGTTCCGAGGAAATGACGATCACGGCCTTGCCCTCGTTGGCCAGCTTCTGGATGATGCCGTAGATCTCGTACTTGGCCCCGACATCGATCCCGCGGGTGGGCTCGTCCAGGATCAGCACGTCCGGGTCGGTGAACATCCACTTCGCCAGCACGACCTTCTGCTGGTTGCCGCCGGAGAGCTTCGCGACGCCTTCCTCCACGGAGGGCGTCTTGGTCCTCAGCGACTTCCGGTATTCCTCCGCGACGGCGTATTCCTTGTTCGCATCCACCACGAAGCGCTTGCTGATCTTGCGCAGGTTCGCCGAGACCGTGGTGGCCTTGATGTCGTCGAGCAGGTTCAGGCCCAGGGACTTGCGGTCCTCCGTGACGTAACCCAGCCCGGCGTCGATCGCCTGGCGGACGCTCTTGAGCTGCAGCTCCTTGCCGTCCTTGTAGACATGGCCGGAGATGAAGCGGCCGTAGGAGCGGCCGAACACGGACCGGGCCAGCTCGGTGCGCCCGGCTCCCATCAAGCCCGCGAACCCGACAATCTCGCCGCGGCGGACGAAGAAGCTGGAGTTCTTGCACACCAGGCGGTCCTGGATCTGCGGGTGCCCGACGTTCCAGTTCTTTACCTCGAAGAGGACGTCGCCGATCTTCGGCTCGTGGTCCGGGAACCGGGATTCGAGCGTCCGGCCCACCATGCCCTTGATGATGCGGTCCTCGTCGACGCCGTCGGCTACGACGTTCAGGGTCTCGATCGACTTGCCGTCGCGGATGATCGTGATCTCATCCGCGATCTGTTCGATCTCGTTGAGCTTGTGCGAAATGATGATCGAGGTGATGCCGCGGCCCTTCAGGCCCAGCATGAGGTCCAGCAGGTGCTGGGAGTCGGACTCGTTCAGCGCGGCCGTGGGTTCGTCAAGGATCAGGAGCTTCACCGACTTGTTCAGGGCCTTGGCGATCTCGACGAGCTGCTGCTTGCCGACGCCGATCTCCTTGATCGGGGTGTCCGGGTCCTCGCGCAGCCCCACCCGGGCCAGCAGTTCGGTGGACCGCAGCCGGGCCTCGGCCCAGTCGATCACGCCGCGCTTGGTGGGCTCGTTGCCGAGGAAAATGTTCTCCATGATCGACAGCTCGGGGATGAGCGCGAGTTCCTGGTGGATGATCACGATTCCGGCGTGCTCGCTGGCCCGGATGTCCTTGAACTCCTGGACCTCGTTTTGGTACACGATGTCGCCGGTGTAGGTGCCGAAGGGGTAGACCCCCGAGAGCACCTTCATTAGGGTCGATTTCCCGGCGCCGTTCTCACCGCAGATGGCGTGGATCTCGCCGGCCTTCACCCGCAGGCTCACATCGGCCAAAGCTTTAACGCCGGGGAATTCCTTGGTGATGGAGCGCATCTCGAGGATTAGCGGATCACTGTGCGTGTTGAGGGACGTCATCTGCCCTTACGCCTCCAATGCATGACTTCGTTGTCCGCCCCTGCAAACCGCAGGGCCGTCTGATGGAAAAGTAAACTGGATCACGCCCTTGTCGTCAAGTCTTTAACGCAACAGCGGGATAACGAAATGGTTAGTTTCGCCGGATTCCGGCGTGTTGGAAGACCAAAGCGGTGGCCCCGAGGGCCTCGGCCCGGTCGCCCAGGGAGGACATGGTGAGGGTGGTTGTCTCGCCGACCACCGGCACCGCGTGGCGGATTAGGCCGCGCCGGATCGGGTCCAAAAGGAGGTCGCCGAGCCCTGCCAGCGGCCCGCCCACCACGATCACTTCCGGGTTGATCAGGTTTGCCACGTTGCCGAGGGCGCGTCCGACGGCGAGCCCGGCGTCGTCCACTACGCGGAGCGTCGCGGAGTCCCGTTCCAGGGCTTTGCGGACGATGTCCCCGGGCGCGAGCGGCCGGTCCTCGCCGCGGCTCAGGAGCTCGATCATGGTGGTGGTGGAGGCTATGGTTTCCAGGCAGCCACGGTTCCCGCAGCGGCAGATCAGCCCGTGCTCGTGGATTGTGGCGTGGCCGATTTCGCCGGTGATGCCGACGTTGCCGTAGTAGGGGATGCCGTTGAGGATCAGCCCCGCGCCGATGCCCGAGCCGATCTTGAGGAACATCAGGTTGCTGATTCCGCTGTGCGGGCCCCACGTGACCTCGGAGAGGGCGCCCAGGTTGGCGTCGTTGTCCACGAATACAGGCAGTTCCAGCGCTTCTTCGAGGCGTTTGAGGATATTGATGCCCACCCATTCGGGCAGAATCGCGCCCTGCGCGACGGTGCCGGTGCGGCGGTCGATGGGGCCGGGAATTCCGACGCCGGCTCCCACCAGGGCGCTGCGCTCCACGCCGCTGTCCGCCAGCAGCCGGTCCAGCACGCCGACGGCGGCCTGGATGCCCTCCTCGGCGTGGTGGCCCAGGGGCAGCAGCACTGACTGTTCGGCGATCACGTGGTAGCTGAGCGAGGCCAGCACGACGCGCAGGTGGCGCCGGCCGAAGTCGATCCCGACGGCGACGGCTCCGTTGCTGTTGAGCCGGACGTTCAGGGCGCGCCGGCCGGAACTGGTGATGGGTTCAGTGGAGGCCAGCCCGGCGTCCTGCATGATCTTGACGATGTTGGAGACGGTGGCCGTTGAGAGGCCGGTCTGGCGGGCCAGCTCGGCCTGCGTGGAAGGGCCCGCGAGGAGGCATTCGATGATCCGCTGCTGGTTTAGATGCCGGAGGGCGGACTGCGATCCGGGGTTCTTGGTTCGGCTCCTCGTTGAGCGCGTTGGTGAGGGCATGCTATGAAGCGTGACGCATCAGCGGCTTGTAGTCAAGAAGTTAACGCATTGATAACGGCCGCGCCCGTTCCTCAGGCGTTGTGGAGTTCGCGGTGCGCGCGTGCCAGTTCCTGGTAGTGGTCGGCGTTGTGCTGGACGCCCGCGAACTCCTCGTCGCTGAGCTCGCGCCGGACCTTGGCCGGAACTCCGGCCACCAGCGAGCGGGGCGGGATGACAGTGCCCTCCAGTACCACGGCGCCGGCGGCGACGAGGGACCCGGCACCGATCACGGCCCCGTTGAGGATGGTGGCGCTCATGCCGATGAGGCAGTCGTCCTCGACGGTGCAGCCGTGGACCACGGCGCTGTGGCCCACACTGACCCGCGCGCCGACCGTGCAGGGGAAGCCGGGGTCCGCGTGCAGCACCACGTTGTCCTGCAGATTGCTGCCGGCGCCCACGGTGATGGCAGCGGTGTCGGCGCGGACGGATACACCGTAGAAGGCGCTCGAGTTCTCGGCCAGGGTGGCGTTGCCGATCACGGACGCCGTGGGCGCGATGAAGGCGGAGTCATGGACGGCCGGAGCGGTGCCGGCGAATGCGTAGAGGGGAGCCATGCAACCAGCCTAGGACACCTCCCCGCTGCTGCCCCCCAATCCCGTTGCGCTATCACTTGTAGCTGCTCTGAGCGGGCGGTTTCTGGCGGTTATCGCAACAGGAAGGTTCTGATCATCTCATTGGGGGTGCGGAAGGCGAAGCGCTGGCGGGGTCGGTCGTTGAGTTCG
>NZ_JBHUBT010000015.1:0-104887 GCF_042788715.1 Arthrobacter sp. NPDC056886 | reverse complement strand
AAACAGACACACCATGCGCCCCCGGGAAAACGGGAAACACACAATGCACAAAATTTGAAACCAGCTGTAAAAACCAGACCACACCACGGGGTGGCAGGGCCCGGCCAATTCAACCAATTCAATACAATAAATTGGTATCAACAAACTTGGCACACTATTGAGTTCTCAAACAACAGACACATTCGAATACTTGCCGAAACAATTCATTTCCATGAATTCTTTATTTCGTTTTTCTTCGCTGCGATGTTTACAGCTTATTTCATTCATTTCCACTTTGCAAATTCAGGATTTTCATCAGAATTTCACTTTGTGGAGCGAATCCGCCCAGCAAAATTGAAAGCAATTTTCATTCTGTGCGCCTAGCGCATGAAGAATTGCTTCTCATTTGTGGGGGTTTGTCACCACTCAACGGCGGCGACTCAGAAAACAATACACGCTCCTCACCGGCCGTGCAAATCGGCCGGGGAGGAGCGTGCAGGGTGCGTTTCGGCGCTGATCAGGACGCGGCGACTTCCACCGTTGCCAGGTTCTTCTTGCCCCGGCGCAGGAGCAGGTAGCGGCCATGCAGCAATTGGCTGGAGTCAATAACGGCGTCGGGGTCCGACACCTTCGCATTGTTGACGTAGGCCCCGCCCTCCCCCACTGTGCGGCGTGCCGCGGACTTGCTCTCCGACAGACCGGAGGCGACCAGCAGCCCGATGATACCCAAGGCGCCGGCGTCGACTGTGGCGGACGGCAGCTCGGAGGTCGCCGCTTTCAAGGTCGCTTCATCCAGCACCGAGAGGTCGCCGTTGCCGAACACCGCGGCCGACGCCGCAATGACCTTTTCCGTGGCGTCCACGCCATGGACCAGCGAGGTCACCTCGTAGGCCAGCTTCCGCTGGCCCTCGCGGGCAAACGGCCTTTCGGCCACCGCTAGCTCCAGAGCCTCGATCTCGGCCCGGCTCAGGAAGGTGAACACCTTGAGGCGGTCCGTGACGTCGGCGTCGGCCGTGTTCAGCCAGAACTGGTAGAAGGCGTACGGGCTGCACATGGCCGGATCCAGCCAAATCGCGTTGCCTTCGCTCTTGCCAAACTTGGTGCCGTCAGAGTTGGTGATCAGCGGCGTTCCCAGGGCGTGGACGTGCTTGCCCTCAACCTTGCGGATGAGCTCAGTGCCACTGGTGAGGTTGCCCCACTGGTCCGAGCCACCGGTCTGCAGCATGCAACCGTAGTCGCGGAACAACTGCAGGTAGTCCATACCCTGCAGGATCTGGTAGCTGAACTCCGTGTAGCTGATGCCTTCCTCGGAGCTGAGGCGGGATGCGACGGCGTCCTTGCGGAGCATGGTGCCGACACGGTAGTGCTTGCCGATCTCGCGCAGGAAGTCGATGGCGCTCAGCGGCGCCGTCCAGTCCAGGTTGTTGACCATCTGGGCGGCGTTGTCGCCCTCGAAGCTCAGGAAGCGACGGACCTGGGCCTGCAGGTAGCCCACCCATTCGGACACGGTGTCCTTGGTGTTGAGGGTACGTTCCGCCGTCGGACGCGGATCCCCGATCAAGCCCGTGGAACCGCCCACCAGTCCGAGGGGCTTGTGGCCGGCCAGCTGGATCCGGCGCATGAGCAGCAGCTGGACCAGGTTGCCCAGGTGCAGGCTCGGCGCGGTCGGATCGAAACCGCAGTAATACGTTACGGGCTCGCCGGCGAGCAGCTTTTCGAGCTCCGCCTCATCCGTGGAGACGTGGACAAGGCCGCGCCATTTCAGCTCCTGCCAGACATTGGCAAAGCTGGGGTCGTTCTGCTGGGCATCGAGAATATTTAGCTGGGACACGGAATCTAAGTTAGCAGGATCAACAGACCCGCACCGCAGTTGACGCCGTGCGCCCGGATGCCGGGCAGCCGTTGCGGCCCGGAAGCCGGCAGCCAACCCCACCCGGCAGCAGGTCTACTCCTCGATGCCTGCCGGGATTCCGGCGGCGGCGATGAGCCGCAGGCGCTGCGTAGGCCGGGTCATGGCCACATACAGGTCGCCTACCCGGCCGTGCTCGTGGTTGAGCATGTCCATCGGTTCCAGCACCACGACGCCGTCAAATTCCAGGCCCTTTGCCTCGCGGGGACTGATCACCACGATGTCCTGCGCGTAACTCCCCGCTCCGGTCCCGACACGGTGGCCGTACACGGCCCGCAGCGCCGCGCTGGCCTCGGGCAGAAGATCGCCGTCGGCGATGACCGCCATCAGGCCGCCCTCGATGGCGTCGAGTTCCTCGGGCAACACCTCGACGAGCTTGTTGACGATCTGGCCGGTGCCGACATTGTCGATAACCGGGGACCAGCGCCCTTCCCGGACGGCTTTGGGCGCCGAAACCACCAGTCCGGCCGCGGTAGCCATGCGGGCGGCGGCCTCGGCGATCTGGGACGGGGTGCGGTAGTTGACGGTCAGTTCCTCGAGCTGCCAACGGTCGCCGAACATGGGGCCCAGGGCGCTGTGCCAGGAATTGGCGCCGGCCACGGAACTCGTCTGGGCGATGTCGCCCACGATCGTGAACGACTTCAGCGGGCAGCGGCGGACCAGCAGCCGCCATTGCATGGGTGACAACTCCTGGGCCTCGTCCACCACGATGTGCCCGAAGGCCCAGCTGCGGTCCGTGGTGGCACGCTCGGCAGCGGTCAGCCGCGTCTCGCGCTCCTGGTTCTGGTCCACAAGTTCTTCGGCCGTGACGAGGACGTCCACGCCGGCGGTTTCCATGTTGACCAGGGTCTGCTTGGCGTTGGCGAGGTCGCGGGCACGGTCCTGTTCCTGCTGCGCCAGGCCCCGTCCTGCGGCGGCATCAAGCTCGCCAAGCAATTCGGCGGCCTCGTCGAGCAGCGGAACGTCGGACTCGGTCCAGGGCGAACCGGCAGGACGCAGCAGCAGTGCGCGTTCCTCCGGGCTGAGGTTCGGGGTGCAGGCTTCGAGGATGGCCGGCTTGCTCAGCAGCTCCCCCACGAGCTTCTCCGGGGTCATCGGCATCCAGCACAGGTTCAGGGCGATCCGGACATCCCGGGCGGAGCGGACATCCTCCGCCAGGTAGGAGCGGTCGGCGTTGTTGCCGATGTTGCCGGCCTCCACCAGTTCCGTCATCTGTTCGGTGAGTTCGCGCAGCAGGATCTTGACGAAGGAGACGCGGGCCTCGTTGTGCGGTTTGCCGGTGGCGCGCGCCCTTTCCTTGGCGCGGCGGACCTGCCGCGGAGTGAGGACCAGCTTGCGCCCGTCGACCTCAAGGATCCGGTTTCCGGCCGGGATGCGCTGCCGGTTGGCCACGGCGTTGGCAACCACCTCGGCCATGTCCAGCCGGCCCTTGATGGCGGCGACGGCGGAGTCCGGCTCGGCAACGGCGGTGATGCCCGGCATGAGCCTGCCCAGGCTCGCCATCACGACGCCGGTCTCGCCGAGCGAGGGCAGCACGCGTTCGATGTACTTCATGAAGGACGACGTCGGCCCCACCAGCAGGACGCCGGCGCTCTTGAGCCTGTCCCGGTGCGTGTAGAGCAGGTAGGCGGCGCGGTGCAGGGCGACCGCGGTTTTGCCCGTGCCCGGACCGCCCTGGACCACGAGTGCGCCGGAGATGGAGGAACGGATGATCCGGTCCTGCTCGGACTGGATGGTGCCGACGATGTCTGACATCCGGCCCGTCCGCTTGGAGTTCAGGGCAGCCAGCAGGGCGCCTTCGCCCTGGAGCGAATCGTTGTCGGCGAGCATGTCGGCGTCGAGCACGTCATCCTCGATTGCCTTGACCTCGCGGCCCTGCAGGATCAGGTGACGGCGGCGGCGGACGCCCTGCCGGTCGAACGCCGTGGCCTGGTAGAAGTGGCCGGCCTCGGGCGCACGCCAGTCCACCATGAGCCGCTGAAGGTCCTCGGTGGTCAGGCCGATGCGGCCGATGTACTGGGCTTCCCCGGAATCCAGGTCCAAGCGGCCGAACACGAGCCGGTCATCGACGGCGTCGAGCTGGGCGAGGCGGTCCTCGTAGAGGGCCGCGAAGGCATCGCGTTCGGAAACGTTCTGCATGGTGCCCACGGCACCGGCACGGCGCACCTGGGCCAGCTGGGCGCGCTTCTCCGCCCGCAACTCATCGAGCCGGGCATAAAGTCCGGCCACATAGTCGCGTTCATGGGCCAAATCAGCGTCGTGCATCGAACGTTCCCCTATCGAAAAAGACGGACCTACCATTCTACAGCCATTTCGGCGGGCACGGCTGTTGCATGTCGCCAAACAATGCCAAGGCAGTCTTCGTCAGGGAATTCTACCGACACGTCCCGGCTGGTCCAGCCTCGCCGGTCCTCCTATATCCGCAGCAGGGAGCGGACGTCGTGGCCGGTCAGGGCCGTGCGGCCGGCGAGTTCGCCCAGTTCCATGACCACACCGATGCCGGCCACGTGGATCCCGCACCGCTCGAACAGCCGTGCCGCGGCGCCGAGCGTACCGCCGGTGGCGAGCACGTCGTCGAGGATCAGCACCCGGCTCCCCGGCGCCAGGTCCGTGGTGTGCAGCTCCAGGGTGGCCGTGCCGTATTCCAGGGCGTAGTCCTCGGAGAACACTTCGCGCGGCAGCTTGCCGGCCTTGCGGACTGTGATGACCCCGGTCCCCGTGGCGTAGGCGGCGGCTGCCGCGAGCAGGAAGCCGCGGGCTTCCACACCGGCGACGGCGTCGAACTGGCCCTGGAACGGTCCCACCAGAGCATCGACGACGGCCCCGAAGGCGGCGCCGTCGGCGAACACCGGGGTCAGGTCCTTGAAGCTGATGCCCGGTTTGGGATAGTCCGGGATGGTGGCACACAGGCCCTTGATCAGTTCATCCACCGGCATTGCAGTCTTCGTCTGGTTCGGTTCGCTTTGATTCACCCATCCACCCTACTGGCTGGCCGCTGGACGTCCCCCGGGCCGGCGGGCTCCCGGGCCGTCCCGGATAGGCCGGTTCCGGCGTCTCCGAGAAGTCCCTATGCCTCTGGCGGCGGAGGCTCGGCGTCTGCCTCTGGCTCTGGAGGCTCGGCGTCGCCGCCGAGTTCCGGCGGGCGCAGGAGTTCGTTGGCAAGCCCGTAGGAGACCACGCCCAGCGCTTTTCTGAGCGCGCGCTCGGCATCGAACCGTCCGGCCGCCACCCTGCTCAGCCGGGCGTAGTCCCCGGCCCACCCGGACCGGCGGAACCGGTCGGCGTCACCATGCAGGAGCCGCCCGTAGAGGACGTCCTCGAACAGGTCGTGGTCATCCAGGGCCATTTCGGCCATCAGCGCCTGACGGTCCCGGATCATCCCGTTCGTGAACAGACTGGCCGCTTCTGCCGTGCCCTCAGTTATCCGGGCGTCCGACGAGTAGTTGCACAGGCGCAGGGCCCTGACGACGAGTTTGAGCGAAACGTGTTCTTCCGGAACGATGAATTTACGCAGCAGGGCGGCCCGGAAGAGCTCAACCCAATGCCTGCGCTCTGCCTCGACGGAGCCCGCCGCAGCCTGCCCTCCGTCCGGCGTGAACAGCTCGACCATGCGGAAGTACTCGGTGGCCAGCTGCGCAAAGATCTGAAGCCGTTCCAGCTCACTGCCCGGTTTTCCGCGTTTCCCCTCGCCCATAATGCTCCATCATCCCGCACCGCGTGTGCCGGCATCAGGGTGTACGGGCACGGCGTGTGCAAAGCGCCTGGCACGCTACGCGCCGCGGGCGTTGCGCGCCTTTACTGTCCTTGCCGCCTTCGCCGCCTTGTAGCGGGAGACGGTCGGGTCGCCGCTGAGCCAGAACCGCCAGGGGTAGTCGTGACTGCCGCCGGCTCCGGAGACGCCGACACGGGGGCCGGAGCTGATGCCAACAGCGGCCCCTTCCGGCGGATTCGCGGGCAACTCCAGCCGGAACGGCGGCGCCAGGGCGTCCCGCCCGCTGTCCGCCGTCGTCAATCCCAGCGCGGTGGCAAGCCGGGCAGGCCCGCTGGCGAGGTCGATGTCCGATTTCGACGTCGGGCGCCTGGCCCTGGCCAGCCCATGTCCCGCCACCACCTCGCCGGCCCGCAGCAGCAGCGCGGACGCCACGCCCTCGGGCCCGCACACGATATTGGCGCAATGGTGCATCCCGTACGTGAAATACACATAGAGGTGGCCGGCCGGGCCGAACATCGGCGCATTGCGGGCCGTTGGGCCGCGGTAGGTATGGGACCCGGGGTCCGGGTGGCGCGAATCATGCGGGCCGAGGTACGCCTCCACTTCGGTAATCCGGACCGAGACGGAGCCGTCGCGCCCGTCGTGCGTCATCACGGCCCCGAGGATCAGCGGCGCCACGTGCCGCGCATCGGCCGAGAGCAGCTCCCGGAGCGACGCAGCCGCGCCGGTAGCCGCGCCGGGCTGGGCACCGGCAACCGTGCCGGGCTGGGCACCGGCAACCGTGCCGGGCTGGGCGGGAAGCGGGCTCGAAGTCATGTTCAGACTTTAACAAACGCCGCCGGGGGCCCACATGGCCGTGTCCGAATTCCGCTAGCAGGTGGTCAGTGAAGCTGGCAGGATGGGGTCATGGACTTCTGGCAGCGCTACCGGGCAATCGACGCCCGGGACACCCGTTTCGACGGGCAGTTCTACACGGCTGTCCGGACCACCGGCATCTACTGCCGGCCCTCGTGCCCCGCGCGGACGCCCAAGGCGGACAACGTCACCTTCTACGAGACGTCCGCTGCCGCGCACGACGCCGGCTACCGGGCGTGCAAACGTTGCCTGCCCGAGGCCGTGCCCGGCACGCCGGCCTGGAATGTGCGCTCCGATATCGCCGGCCGGGCCATGCGACTCATCAACGACGGCGTGATCAACCGCGACGGCGTTGAGGGGCTGGCGGCCCGGCTGGGCTACTCCTCGCGCCAGCTCAACCGGATCCTCAGCCACGAACTCGGCGCCGGTCCGCTGTCCCTGGCGCGGGCGAGCCGCGCCCAGACCGCCCGCACCCTGCTGGTCTCCACGGCCATGAAAGTCTCGGACATCGCCTTCGCCGCCGGATTCAGCAGCGTGCGCCAGTTCAACGAGACCATCGGCGAGGTCTTTGCGATGACGCCGTCCGCGCTCCGGGCCACTGCCCGGCATCACCGCTCCCCCGCGGCCACCACTGCGCTCACGCTCAACCTTCCCTACCGCGAACCGTTCGACCCCGGCGTCTTCGACTTCCTCGCCGTCCGCGCCATCCCCGGGATCGAGGAAGGTACGTCTACTTCGTACGCCCGCACCCTGCGGCTGACGCACGGCGATGCCCGCTTCCGGGTGGATTACGACGCCGGGGCGCCCGGGCGTCCGCTCGTGCTGACCATCGCCGCCGTCGATCTCCGTGACCTGGCCGCCCTGCTGAGCAGGGTCCGCCGGCTGCTGGACCTGGACGCCGATCCGGTCGCCATCGATGCCGCCCTCGCCGCCGACCCCCGCCTGGCCGCAACGGTTGCGGGCACGCCCGGCATGCGGATGCCCGGCGCCGTTGATCCGCAGGAACTGCTGATCAGGGCCATGATCGGCCAGCAGATTACTGTGGCAGCAGCGCGGACCGCCCTGGTCCAACTGTCCGCGGCCGGGAGCGCAAGCATGGTGCCCGACGACGGCCTGCACCGGCTGTTCCCGACGGCCGCCCAGATTGCGGAGACCGGCTTCGAACTGCTCCGCGGGCCACAGCGGCGGATCGATGCCGTCCGCGGGGCCGCCGCGGCGATGGCCTCGGGCGATCTGGACTTCGGCTACGGCGATGACGTGCACGGGCTGGAGGCCAAGCTCCTGCCGCTGGCCGGCGTCGGGCCGTGGACCGTGGGATACGTCGCGATGCGCGTCATCGGGGCACCGGACGTGTTCCTGGCCAACGATGCCGCGGTCCGCAACGGCATCCGGTCACTCGCCCAGACCCCCACCGGGGCCGTCCTGACCAACGACTTCCGTGAGGTCAGTCCATGGCGCTCCTACGCCACCATGCACCTTTGGCGCGCGGCAGCGGCTGCCCAGGCCGCGGCACGCAAACCGTCTCTGAAGAAGTCTCTGAATAAGCAGACTCCGTCACAGGATCCGAAGCAGATTCCGAAGAAAGCGAAACCATGAAAGCCCAGCTGTTGACCATGTCCACCCCGGACGGTCCCTTCACCATCATTGCCCGCGACGGCGCCGTCCTGTCATCGGGCTGGACCGCCGTTCCCGGCGAGCTGACCGGGCAGATCCACGTGGACCTGCTGCCGGGCGAATTCGAGACCGTTTCCGGGCTGGGCTCCATCTCCGCGGCTGTGGAGGCGTTCTACTCCGGCGATCCGGAGCCGGCCATGGCGGTGCAGGTGCTGCAGAAGTCCGGTCCTTTCCGCAGTCACGCCTGGGACGTGCTGCGCACGGTCGCTCCGGGGCGCCCGGTGACCTACACGGAGTATGCGGAGCTGTCGGGCAACGCCAAGGCAGTCCGGGCCGCGGCCAGTGCCTGCGCCTTCAATGCGGCGGCCCTGTTTGTTCCCTGCCACCGCGTCATCCGCACCGACGGGACCCTGGGCGGCTTCCGCTGGGGACTGGCCGTCAAGGGCAGCCTGTTGGACCGGGAACGCGAACTCGCCCTCGCAACGGCACGGCCCTAGGCCTGTAGGGGGGCCACAGGCGCTGCGCCCTGCAGCGGGCCCTGCACCGGCCCGGGCACCGCGCCGGGTACCGCAGCGGGCGAGGGCTGGCCCGCGAAGGCCCGGTACTCAGTTGTTGACGGGCACTCCGGCAGGCCAGGGCAGCAGCTCCGGAAGGTCCACGCCGTCGGCTGCGGCAGTAGCGCGGAGGCTGCCGAGCGTGGGCGTGCGGCCGGCCAGCCACGCGGCGATGTCCGTGAGCATGCCGTTGATCACCGTCGATGTTCCGCCGCTCCCGATCGCCACCGCGGGCAGGCCGAGCGGCTGCAGCACGAAGCGCTGGCCCTCGGGCACCCGGGCGGAGAGGAAATCGAAGAGGTGCCCGCAGAAGGGGCGGCTCCAGGTTTCCGGTCCGTGGCCGGTGCCGAGATCTGCCGCATGGATGACGAGTTCGCGCCACAGCGCCAAGCCGCCGTCGAACACGACTCCCCCGCGGTAGGTGATGGGCTCGCGCCAGCCCGCGGCGTCGAGGGAGTCGAAGGCGCGCAGGGCCCTGCCCAACGCTGCGTCGAGGTCGGCCCGGTGCTGTGCGAGGCTGTGGCCGGCCGCCATGTCGATGGCGCGGTTTCGCCCCTCGGAGCCGCCGTCATAGAGTTCCACGCCCTCACCGCGGGCGGCGTATTCGAGCTGGCGGCCCATCGCGTTGGCGATCCCGCAGATGTGGGCCAGCACGTGCCCGCGGCTCCAGCCCGACAGTTCCGACGGCGATTTGACGTCTTGTTCCGTCAGTTTCCCGGCGATTCCGGCCACGACGTCGGCGGCGCGGTGCAGTTCGGCCCGAAGGTTCTCTGGTGTGATTGAGGTCATGGCGCCCATCCTAAACCGAGCCGCCCAATTAACTTGGATTAACTGAGCGGAACCCGGTCAGCGGGGCGCGTAGCGGTGCCGGATGTGCTGGCGGTCGTGCCGGGCCTGCCAGAATTCGATTTCGCGGGGCCGGAGGGCGTAGAGCTGCCAATCTGGATTCTCGCCGCCGTCTGCTCCCGGCCGGGCCTGCCAGTCCGCGGCCGAGGCCTCGGCGGACAGCTCCACGACGTCCCCGGCCACCCGCACTTGGCGGCCCTGCTGTTGCCAGAAGAAGTTCACCGCCGCGTGCGGATTGGCCGCAAGCTCCTTGCCCTTGCGGGATTCCCGGGAGGTCGCGAAGTGCCAGCCGTCGGCGTCGATGTCCTTCAGGATCAGCATCCGCGACGACGGCCGGCCCTGCTCGTCGGCGGTGGCCAGGCTGCACGCGTTGGGCTGCGGCACTCCGGCCGCCAGCGCCTCGGCCAGCCACAGCCGGAACAGCTCGGCGGGGTCCGCCGGCGCTGTGGCAGGATCGAAGTCCGGAAGCATTTCGGGGAAATCGGGCAGGGCACGGAGCATTTGCCGGAATGTTTCGCTCATGCACCCACCTTAAACGCCGCGAGACGACACTTCACGGCAGTGTTTTCGAAAAACATTGCCGCGAACTGTCGTCTCGCGGGCCGGAGGTACGTTTACCCCGCGTACTCCCGCACGCCGGCGAGCTCGCCGTCGAGGGCCAGCAACTGGCGTTCGACGGCGGCCGGTGCGGTGCCGCCCTGGGAGTTCCGGCTGTTGAGCGAACCCTCCGTGGACAGGACCGTGCGGACCTCCGGCGTCAGGTGCCCCGAGATGGCGGCGTATTCCTCGTCCGTCAGGTCCCAGAGCTCGACGCCGCGGCTTTCGGCCTGCTTCACCGCGGCACCGGACAGCTCGTGGGCCTCGCGGAAGGGAACCCCCTGGCGGACCAGCCACTCGGCGATGTCGGTCGCCAGCGCAAAGCCCTGCGGTGCCAGTGCTGCCATCCGTTCGGTGTTGAACGTCAGCGTCGCGATCATGCCGGACACTGCCGGGAGCAGGACCTCCAGCGTGTCGGCGGCGTCGAAGACCGGTTCCTTGTCCTCCTGCAGGTCACGGTTGTACGCGAGCGGCAGGCCCTTCAGGGTGGCCAGCAGCCCGGTCAGGTTGCCGATCAGCCGGCCCGCCTTTCCGCGCGCCAGTTCCGCCACGTCCGGGTTCTTCTTCTGCGGCATGATCGAGGAGCCAGTGGAGTAGGAATCGTGCAGGGTGACGAAGGAAAACTCCTTCGTGGCCCACAGGATCACTTCCTCCGAGACCCTGGACAGGTCCACACCGATCATGGCCGTGATCCAGGCGAACTCGGCGAAGACGTCGCGGGAGGCGGTGCCGTCGATCGAGTTGTGCGTCGCCGAGAAGAAGCCGAGGTCGGCTGCGACGGCCTCCGGGTCCAGTCCCAGCGAGGAGCCCGCCAGGGCGCCCGAGCCGTAGGGCGAAACGCCGGCGCGCTTGTCCCAGTCCGCCAGCCGCTGCACATCTCGCAGCAGCGCCCAGGCGTGGGCCAGCAGGTGGTGGCTGAGCAGGACCGGCTGGGCATGCTGCAGATGGGTGCGGCCGGGCATGGCCACCCCCTGGTGCGCCTTGGCCTGGTCCACCAGCGCGTCGATCGTGGCGAGCACGCCGCGGGCAATGATCCGGGCGTGGTCACGCAGGAACATCCGTCCCAGCGTGGCCACCTGGTCGTTGCGGGACCGCCCGGCGCGGAGCTTGCCGCCGAGCTGGGTGCCGGCGCGCTCGATCAGGCCGCGCTCCAGCGAACCGTGAACGTCCTCATCCGACTCCGCCGGCAGGTAGGCGCCGGAGGCGACGTCCTCATCCAGCTGGGTCAGGGCGGCCAGCATGCCCTCGAGTTCGGCGTCGTCCAGCAGCGCGGCCTTGTGCAGCACGCGGGCGTGCGCCTTGGACCCGGCGATGTCATACCGGGCCAGCCGCCAGTCGAAGTGCGTGGACTTGCTCAGCGCGGCGAGGGCGTCCGCAGGGCCGCCGGCGAACCGGCCGCCCCACAGCGCGCCCGTATTGGTCGCCTCCGATTTTGTCCCCGGGCGCACCCCAGCCTCGCTTCGCCCGGCCGGGGACCCCTGTGCCCGTGGGCCCTGCTGCTGACTCACTGTCCTGCGACGCGGATGTCGCGGCCGGAGGCAACCTTGGCGGACATGCCCCACAGCTCGATGAAGCCGCGGGCCATCGACTGGTCGAAGGTGTCGCCGGTGTCGTACGTGGCGAGATCGAAGTCGTAGAGCGAGGTCTCGGAGCGGCGTCCGTTGACGATCGCCTGGCCGCCGTGCAGCACCATGCGGATGTCACCGGTCACGTAGCGCTGGGTGTCCTCGATGAAGGCGTCGAGGGAGCGCTTGAGCGGGGAGAACCACTGGCCGTCGTAGACCAGCTCGGCCCAGCGCTGGCCGACGGTCGCCTTGAAGCGGGCCTGCTCGCGCTCGATGGTGATGTCCTCGAGGTGCTTGTGCGCGGTGATGAGCGCCATGGCGCCCGGTGCTTCGTAGATTTCGCGGGACTTGATGCCCACGAGGCGGTCCTCGACGACGTCGATGCGGCCGACGCCCTGGGCGCCGGCGCGGCGGTTGAGTTCCTTGATGGCCTGCAGCGGGGTGACCTTGACGCCGTCGATCGCGACCGGCACGCCGGCTTCGAAGGAGATGGTGACCTCATCCGGCGCCGGCGGGAATTCCGGGGTGGCGGTGTAGTCGTAGATGTCCTTGGTGGGGGCGTTCCAGATGTCTTCGAGGTAGCCGGTTTCGACGGCGCGGCCCCAGACGTTCTGGTCGATCGAGTACGGGTTCTTCTTGGTGGTCTCGATCGGCAGTCCCTTTTCCTCGGCGAAGGCGATGGCCTTGTCGCGGGTCAGGGCGAGGTCGCGGACCGGTGCGATGCACTTCAGGTCCGGGCCGAGGGTCTGGATGCCGACTTCGAAGCGGACCTGGTCGTTGCCCTTGCCGGTGCAGCCGTGGGCCACGGTGGTGGCGCCGAATTCGCGGGCGGCCTTGACCAGGTGCTTGACGATCACCGGGCGGGAGATGGCCGAGACCAGCGGGTAGTGGCCCTGGTAGAGGGCGTTGGCCTTCAGCGTGGGCACGCAGTACTCGTTGGCGAACTCGTCGCTGGCGTCGGCCACGTAGGCTTCGACGGCGCCGCAGCCCAGCGCGCGCTGGCGGATGGTCTCCAGCGATTCGCCGCCCTGTCCGACGTCGACCGCCACGGCGATGACCTCGGCGCCGGTGGCTTCACCGATCCAGCCGATGGCTACGGAAGTATCCAGGCCACCGGAGTAGGCCAGAACAATACGCTCAGTCACGGAAATGCTCCTTAGTTGTTTTGGTGATGCTGTAAGTCTGGGAAAAATCTCTGTTGCAAGCCTGTCACAACCCCGGTGCGCCCGGCCCCTTGAAAGGCTCATGGTGCGGCTTTATTGGCCGGCTTCCTCGGCGAACTGCAGGAAGCGTGCGGCGATGTCCGCGCCGCCCAGGGGGTCCCGGGTGACAAGCAGGACGGTGTCGTCCCCAGCGATGGTGCCCAGGATCGAGGGCATCACGGAGTGGTCGATGGCGAGGGCCAGGAAGTTCGCGGCGCCCGGCGGGGTCCGGAGCACCACGAGGTTGGCCGAGGCCTCGGCGGTGACGAGCAGTTCCCCGCACAGCCGGGTCAGCCGGGCGTCGAGGATTTCCTGGGTGACGCCGCTCTTGGCCGCCCGTTCGCCGCCCTCCCCCGGGACGGCGTAGACCAGCACGCCGTCCTTGCCGCGGACCCGGACGGCGCCGAGTTCCACGAGGTCGCGGGAAAGCGTGGCCTGGGTGACCTGGACGCCGTCGTCCGCGAGCAGCGCCGCGAGCTCGGCCTGGGAACGGACCGATTCGCCCGTCAGAATCGCGGTGATCCGTGCCTGCCTGGCCGTTTTGGTGGCCGGGCTGGCCCCCGGTGAGGCTGGCTGGACGGACATCAGGCCTGGCCGTCCACGGGTGCCAGCCCATCGACTGGTGCCAGCCCATCGACAACAGCCAGACCGGAGCGGTGCATAAGCCAGGCCATGAGCGCTTTCTGGGCATGGAGCCGGTTTTCGGCTTCGTCCCAGACCACCGATTGCGGACCGTCAATGACGTCCGCGGCGATCTCGTAACCCCGGTAGGCCGGCAGGCAGTGCAGCACGACGGCGTCCGGCGCCGCGAGCTTCATCGCCGCGCCGTCCACGGCATAGTCGCGGAACAACTTCATCCGTGCTTCCTTCTCCGCCTCCTGGCCCATGGACACCCATGTGTCGGTGGCCACGACGTCGGCGCCCTGGAGGGCCTCGGCGGCGTCGACCGTCACCAGCACGGAACCGCCGGTCTCCGCGGCGCGGTCCTCGGCGGCGGCGATAATCTCAGCGGACGGCAGGTACCCGGCGGGTCCGGCAATCCGGACGTTCATGCCCGCCGTGACGCCGGCCAGGAGGTAGGAATTGGCCATGTTGTTGGCCGAGTCGCCCAGGTATGCCATGGTCAGGCCTTCGAGCGAGCCTTTGTGCTCCTTGACGGTCAAGAGATCGGCCAGGAGCTGACACGGGTGGTAGTCATCGCACAGCGCGTTGATGACCGGAACGCGGGAATTCGCGGCCATGGCGACGAGCCCGGCATGCGCGCCGGTGCGCCACACGATGGTGGACACCATGCGTTCGAGCACCTTGGCGGTGTCCTCGACCGATTCCTTGTGCCCGATCTGTGCCTCGCCGGGGTTGATGATGAGCGCATTGCCGCCCATGTCCGCGATTCCGGTGGCGAAGGAGACCCTGGTCCGGGTGGAGGTCTTGTCGAAGATGACGGCCACGGTCTGGCGGCCGCTGCCCGCCGCGGCGAAGGGCTGCACGCTGTAGGGAGCGGCCTTCATCCGGACAGCGAGCTCGAGGACTTCGGCCTGTTCGGCGGGGCTGAGGTCCGTGTCCTTGAGGAAGTGGCGGGTGGGCACAGATGTGGTCACGGGGGCGGTCACTTGGCGTCCTTTGTGGCGTTGTTGCTGGAAGTGGCTGGCTGTTCGGCAGTCTTTTCGGCAGTGAACTTTGCGGTTTCGAGCAACGCGGGCAGCCCGGCCAAGAAACGGTCGGCCTGCTCGGTAGTCAGGATCAGCGGCGGCGCCAGCCGGATGGTGCGCGGACCCGGGCTGTTGACGATGAACCCCGCGTCGAGACCTGCGGTGACGACGCCGGGGGCGACGTCAGCGTCGAGGTCGAAGCCGACCAGCAGCCCCTCGCCGCGGACCTCCGTGACGCCGGCGATTCCTGCGAGACCGGCGCGCAGGTGCTCCCCCAGGCTCCGGACGTGGGCTAGGATGTCCTGGTTTTCGAGGACGTGGAGGGTGGCGAGGGCGGCCGCGGTGGCCACCGGGTTGCCGCCAAAGGTGGTCCCGTGCTGGCCGGCGGTCAGCAGGGCGGACGTTACCGGTCCGAACGTCACCAGCGCGCCCACCGGGAAACCGCCGCCGAGGCCCTTCGCGAGGGTCACGGCGTCGGGGACGATTCCGGCATCCTCACTGGCCAGCCACTTGCCGGTGCGGCCGATGCCGGTCTGGACCTCGTCAAGGATCAGCAGGGCGCCGGCCGCGCTCGTGGCCTCACGGGCGGCCTTGAGGTAGCCGGCGGGCAGCGGCCGGACGCCGGCCTCGCCCTGGATCGGTTCGAGGAAAACGGCTGCGGTGGTGTCGTCCACGGCCGCGCGGAGCGCCTCGATGTCACCGAACGGGATATGCACGACGCCGCCGGGCAGCGGTGCGAACGGCGCCCGGTACGCCTCCTTCGCCGTCAGCGCGAGGGCGCCCATGGTGCGCCCGTGGAAGGCGCCCTCGAGCGCGACGATCTTGGTGCGTGGCTTCTCGTCCGATCCACTGTTCCGGCGCGCCAGCTTGAAGGCCGCCTCAACGGCCTCGGTGCCAGAATTGGCGAAGAACACCTTGGAGCCGGCCGGCGCCTTGGACAGTTCCAGCAGCTTCTCCGCCAGGGCGATCTGGGTGGGGCTCGTGAAGAAGTTCGAGACGTGGCCCAGGGTGGCGAGCTGGCTGGAGATCACCGAGGTGACGAACGGGTGGGCGTGGCCGAGCGCGTTCACGGCGATGCCGCCGAGCAGGTCCAGGTACTCCTTGCCGTCGGCGTCCCACACGAGGCAGCCGGCGCCGCGGACCAGGACCCGCTGCGGTGTGCCGAAGACGCCGAGCAGCGAGGACGAGTAGCGGGAGAGCCACTGTGCGCCGCTACTCTTTCCAGTCATGACGGAGGCTGTGGGGGCCCCATCGCCGGTCGGACTCACGCCTACAGTTTCGTTCATGCGTTCACTTCCTCGTCCGGGACGACCTGGGTGCCGATACCGGCGGTCGTGAAGGTTTCCAGCAGCATCGAGTGCGGCAGGCGGCCGTCCACGATGTGGGCGCGCTCGACGCCGTCGTCAATCGCTTTCAGGCAGGCCGCCATCTTCGGGATCATGCCGGACTCCAGGCGCGGCAGCATCTCGCGCAGCTCCGAAGCCGTCAGCGACGAGATGAGCGATGACCTGTCCGGCCAGTTGGCGTAGAGGCCTTCTACATCGGTCAGGATGACCAGCTTGGAGGCGCCCAGTGCCGACGCGACCGCCGCCGCCGCCGTGTCCGCGTTGACATTGAGTACCTGCCCGGTGGTGGATCCGTCTGGGGAGATCTCCGGGGCAACGGTGGAGACCACCGGGATCCGGCCCGCCGCGAGGATGTCCACGATCCCTTCCGGGTTCACGCCCACCACCTCGCCCACCAGGCCCAGGTCCACTTCCTCGCCGTCCACCACGGTGCCGGTGCGCACGGCGCGGAGCAGGCCGCCGTCCTCCCCGGACATGCCGACGGCGTACGGGCCGTGGGAGTTGATCAGGCCCACGAGTTCGCGCCCCACCTGGCCGGTGAGGACCATCCGGACCACGTCCATGGCCTCGGGTGTGGTGACGCGCAGCCCGCCCTTGAATTCGGACTCGATGCCCAGCCGGCTGAGCATGGCGTTGATCTGCGGGCCGCCGCCGTGCACCACCACGGGGTGGATGCCGACGTGGTGCAGGAACACGACGTCTTCCGCGAAGGCTCGGCGGAGATCGTCGTTGACCATGGCGTTGCCGCCGTACTTGATCACCATGGTGCTGCCGGCAAAGCGCTGGATCCAGGGCAACGCCTCGATCAACGTGGCGGCTTTGTCCCGGGCGTCCGACTGGGACGTGGTCTCGCGTGTCTGGGTGTTCATGCTGTTCGTCCTTGCTGGAAAGGCCTAGCTGGAGTAGGCGCTGTTTTCGTGGACGTAGTCGTGGGTGAGGTCGTTCGTGAGGATCGTGGCCTCGGCCCCGCCGGCCTGCAGGTCGATTTCGACGAGGACCTCGCGCGGTTCGAGGTCCACGAGGTTCCGGTCATCGCCGATGCTGCCGTTGCGGCAGATCTGCACGCCGTTCATGGACACGTTCAGCTGGTCCGGATCGAATGCGGCGTCAGTGGTGCCGACGGCGGACAGCACACGGCCCCAATTGGGGTCCTTGCCGAAAATCGCGGTCTTGAACAGGTTGGAGCGGGCGACGGCGCGGCTGACGATTTCGGCGTCCCGCTCGCTCGCGGCGTTGAACGTCCGGATGGCAATGTCGTGGCTGGCGCCCTCGGCGTCGCCGATGAGTTTGCGGGCCAGCTCGGCGCAGACCTGGGTCAGGCCCGCGCCGAAGTCGACGGCGGACGGCACGGCGCCGGAGGCCCCGGATGCCAGCAGCACCACGGTGTCGTTGGTGGACATGCAGCCATCGGAGTCCGCCCGGTCGAAGGTGACCCGGGTGGCGTTGCGGAGTTCGGCGTCGAGCGTGCCCGGCTGGACGTCGGCGTCCGTGGTGAGGACCACCAGCATGGTGGCCAGGCCCGGGGCCAGCATGCCGGCGCCCTTGGCCATGCCGCCGATGGTGAACTGGGTGCCATTGGAGTCCGTGCCGGTGAAGACGGCCTGCTTGGACACGGAGTCCGTGGTCATGATCGCGGTGGCTGCCGCAGGGCCGCCGTCTGCGGCAAGGGCGGCGGTGGCGGAACCGATCCCGGCCAGGATCTTGTCCATGGGCAGCTGTTCGCCGATCAGTCCCGTAGAGCAGACCACGACGTCGGTGGCGGAGACACCGAGGGCTTCGGCGGTCTTCTCCGCGGTGGTGTGGGTGTTCTGGAAGCCCTGGGGTCCGGTGCAGGCGTTCGCCCCGCCGGAGTTGAGGAAAACGGCGTCCACGCGGCCGTCCTTGACCACCTCGCGGGACCAGCGCACGGGGGCGGCGGCGACGCGGTTGGACGTGAAGACCGCTGCGGCGGCCTTGGACGGGCCGTCGTTGACCACGAGGGCCACGTCCGGCTTGCCGGAAGCCTTGAGGCCGGCCGTCACGCCGGCGGCGCGGAATCCCTGCGGTGCGGTGATGCTCACGGTGCGACTCCCTGGAGGTCGAGGCCGGCGGATTCCGCCAGGCCGAGGGCGATATTCATGGACTGCACGGCCCCGCCGGCGGTCCCCTTGGTCAGGTTGTCGATGGCGCAGCACACGATCACGCGGCCGGTGTGCTCATCGAAGGCCAGCTGCATGACCGTGTGGTTCGACCCCTGGACCGACTTGGTGGTGGGCCACTGGCCCTCGGGCAGCAGGTGCACGAACGGTTCGTCGTCGTAGGCCTCGGCCCAGGCGGCGCGCAGCTCCGCGGCGGTGACGCTGCGTCCTGGCTGCTGCCGGACCTTCGCTGTCGCCGTGGTGAGGATGCCCCGGCTCATCGGTGCCAGCGTGGGCGTGAAGGACACGGTGACCGGAGCCCCCAGCGCCTTGGAGAGCCCCTGCTCGATCTCCGGGGTGTGCCGGTGTCCCCCGCCCACCCCGTAGGGGCTCATGGAGCCCATGACTTCGGCGCCAATCAGGTTGACCTTGGCGGCCTTGCCGGCCCCCGAGGTGCCGGAAGCGGAGACGATCACGACGTCGTCGCCGTCCAGCAGCTGGCTGCTGAAGCCGGGCGTGAGGGCCAGCAGGGCCGACGTCGGGTAGCAGCCGGGCACGGCGATCCGGGTGGCGCAGCGGAGGGCCTCGCGCTGGCCGGGCAGTTCCGGGAGGCCGTAGGGCCAGGTCCCGGCGTGCGCGGAACCGTAGAACTTCTCCCAAGCCTGGGGATCCTCGAGGCGGTGGTCCGCGCCGGCGTCGATCACCAGGGTTCCGGCAGGCAGCTGGGCCGCGATCTCGGCGGATGCCCCGTGCGGAAGCGCCAGGAACACGACGTCGTGCCCGGACAGGTTATCCACGGTGGTGTCTTCGAGGATCCGGCCCGCCAGGCCATGGAGATGCGGCTGCAATTCCCCTAGTCTGGAACCGGCGTTGCTGTGGGCCGTGATGGCACCGATGGTGACGTCAGGGTGACCGGCGAGGAGCCGCAGGACCTCGCCGCCGGCATAGCCGCTCGCCCCTGAAACGGCAACAGAAATAGTCATAAGCACGACTATACAGCAAGAGTATGCATAGATACCGATATTTATGCATCGATGGGTCTGTGCCTAAACGCACCCGTCAACGGCACCCGATCGGCGGGCCGCAGAAACCCGGGGGCGTATGCTTGGTGAAGGGTGATCCAGACCGTGCCGCTGCAAATGTCAGCTGCAGCGTTGCCCGTAACAGCAACGAGGCAGGCCCCGCATGACCACTACGCTCACCACCCCAGAGCGCCCTAAATCGCGAGTCAGGCAGCCCAACGCCGTCGTTCTCAGCTATTCGGAACTGCTCAAGACCGTGAAGGCAGCCGGTCTCCTGGAACGGCGTGTCGGCTTCTACATCACCGTGTTTTCGGTGCTCGCCCTCCTGATGGCCGCCACCTGGTTCGGCTTCGCGCTGATCGGTGACAGCTGGTTCCAGCTCCTGATCGCCGCCGCCCTGGGCATAATTTGCACCCAGCTGAGCTTCCTGGCCCACGAGGCCGGGCACCGGCAGATCTTCGCGTCCCGCCGCGCCAACGACTGGGCCGCACGGCTGCTCGCCACGTCCGTGGCCGGCATCAGCTACTCCTGGTGGGAGCAGAAGCACGGCGCGCACCACAATCACCCGAACGTCATTTCCAAGGACCCGGACATCGCGCCCGGCCCCATCGCCTTCCACGCTGAAGCCGTAGCCGACCGCCAAGGCCGCCTCGCGTTCCTGACCCGCAAGCAGGGCTGGTTCTTCTTCCCGCTCCTGTTCCTGGTGGGCCTGGGCCTCCAGATCGATTCCGTGAAATTCATCGTCCGCCGCGCCAAGGTCACGCACCGCTGGGTTGAAATCCCGATCCTCGCCGTCCGGCTCAGCCTCCTGCCGGTTCTCGCCTTCTCCTTCCTGCCGCTGGGCATGGCGTTCGCCTTCATCGGCGTCCAGCTGGCCGTGTTCGGGTTCTATATGGGCGCCTCCTTCGCACCGAACCACAAGGGCATGCCGGTACTGCCGGCGGACAGCCGGGTCGACTTCTTCAGCCGCCAGGTCCTCACCTCCCGGAACATCTCGGGCGGCCGCTTCATGGACATCCTGCTCGGCGGCCTGAACCGGCAGGCAGAACACCACCTCTTCCCGGACATGGCCCGCCCCCAGCTGGACAAGGCCGCCAAGATCGTCCGCGAGTACTGCGCCAAGCACCAGGTCCCGTACACGGAAACCACGCTGATGCAGTCGTACGCCATCATGGTCCGGTACCTCAACGACGTCGGACTCGCCGCGGGCCGCCACTTCGAATGCCCGATGGCAACGGTCACCCGCCGCTACTAGTCTCCCCCGCTACTAAACGACGCATCACCCCGGCGGCCGCGCAGGACCGCCGCGTTTGGACGGCGTCACCTTGATGGCGAAGCATCTCGTGACGGTCGGTTACGGACCGCCCCTTCATGGTTACCGCCAGTGTCCCTAGGATGGACCCAGGGACCGGGACAGACTTTCCCGCCCGGAAAAGGAGCCACATGATGCACGCAATCGTCGCCCGCCAGGCCGGGGGCCCCGAGGTCCTGGAGCTCGACAAGGCAGCCCGCCCTGTTCCCGGGTCCGGCCAGCTGCTCATCAGGGTCGCCGCGGTGGGCGTGAACTTCATCGACACCTACAAGCGCAGCGGCGTCTACAAGGTCAGCTACCCCTTCACGCCCGGTTCGGAGGCCGCGGGCACCGTGGAGGAGGTCGGCGACGCCGTCACCGGGTTCGCTCCCGGCGACCGGGTGGCCACGGCGGAGGGCGCTGAGTGCTATGCCGGCTATGCACTCGTCGATGAGGACAAGGCCCTCCCGGTTCCCGACGGCCTGGACGATTTCACCGCCGCGGCCCTGCCGTTGCAGGGCGTGACGGCTCACTACCTGATCAACTCCACCTTCAAGGTGGAGTCCGGCCACACGGTCCTGGTCCACGCCGGCGCCGGTGGCGTCGGGCTCCTGATGATCCAGCTGCTCAAGGCCAAGGGCGCCAATGTCATCACCACCGTGTCGACGGACGAGAAAGAGCAGCTGGCTCGCCATGCCGGGGCCGACCACGTGCTGAGGTACGACGGTTTTGCCGAGCGGGTCCGGGATCTAACCAACGGCACCGGCGCGGACGTGGTGTACGACGGCGTCGGAAAAGACACCTTCGATGCCTCCCTGGCGTCGCTTCGCATCCGGGGCATGCTGGTGCTCTTCGGCGGAGCGTCCGGCCCGGTCCCGCCGTTCGACCCCCAGCGGCTCAACGCCGGCGGCTCGCTGTACCTCACCCGGCCGACCATGGGCCACTACCTGCGCGACGCCCGGGAACGCCGCTGGCGCTCCGATGAAGTCTTTGCCGCCGCCGCCGACGGCAGCCTCAAGGTCCGGATCGGCGCCCGCTACTCCCTCGCCGAGGCAGCCCGCGCCCACGATGACCTAGAACAGCGCCGCACCACCGGCAAAGTCATCCTCGTCCCCTAAACGCGGTCCCCAAGCCGCGCTGCGACACTATCCGTTCATCTCCTGCAGGGACAATGCGCCAGTGACCGAGCAACGACTGACTCCGAGTGAAGCCCCCGACGCCGCTGCGGTGCAGAGTCTTCCGGTACCCCGCGCCACCGTCTACGACCCCCAGCTGCCGGGGGCGCTCTCGGCCCCGGCGGAGCGGACGCTCATCGACATCCTCCGCGATGCCGCCGCCCGGTTCCCGGACGCCTCCGCCCTCGACGACGGCCACCGCTCGCTCAGCTACGCCCAGCTCATGGACGAAGTCCGGGCAACGGCGAGGAAACTGCATCTCGCCGGGCTGGGCGCCGGCGACAAGATCGGCGTCCGGATCCCCTCCGGCACCAACGAGCTCTACGTCTCGATCCTGGCGGTACTGCTGGTCGGTGCGGCCTACGTCCCGGTAGACGCCGACGATCCGGATGAGCGGGCCAAACTGGTCTTCGGCGAGGCCAGGGTGGCCGCCATCCTCCGCGCCGGCGGGAAGATTGTCACGGACAGCAACCACCCCCGGCCGTTCCCAGGAGCCAGGCCGCCTGGCCCGGACGACGATGCGTGGGTCATCTTCACCTCCGGCTCCACCGGCACACCCAAGGGCGTCGCGGTCCAGCACCGCTCGGCCGCCGCATTCGTGGACGCCGAGGCCCGCATCTTCCTGCAGGGCGATCCGGTGGGCCCACAGGACCGGGTGCTGGCCGGCTTGTCCGTTGCCTTCGATGCCTCCTGCGAGGAAATGTGGCTGGCGTGGCGCCACGGTGCCTGCCTTGTTCCGGCACCCCGGGCGCTGGTCCGGACCGGGATGGACCTGGGCCCCTGGCTCATCAGCCACGGCATCACTGTGGTCTCCACCGTCCCCACGCTCGCTGCGCTCTGGCCCGTGGAGTCGCTGGAAAGCGTCCGGCTGCTCATCTTCGGCGGGGAGGCCTGTCCGCCGGACCTTGCCGAGCGGCTCGCCGTCGAAGGACGCGAAGTGTGGAATACCTACGGGCCCACCGAAGCCACAGTGGTTGCGTGTGCCGCGCGGCTCGGCGCGCCCGGCCCCGTCCGGATCGGCCTGCCGCTGGACGGCTGGGACCTCGCCGTCGTCGACGCCGATGCGCTGCCTGTTGCCGAAGGCGAGGTGGGTGAACTGATCATCGGCGGTGTGGGGCTGGCCCGGTACCTTGACCCGGTCAAGGACGCGGAAAAATACGCCCCCATGCCGTCCCTGGGCTGGCCGCGCGCCTACCGCTCCGGCGACCTCGTCAGGTACGAAGCAGCAGGCCTCATCTTCCAGGGCCGCGCCGATGAACAGGTCAAGCTCGGCGGCCGCCGGATCGAACTCGGAGAAATCGACGCCGCTATGCAGTCCCTGCCGGACGTCGCCGGCGCCGCCGCCGCCGTGCAGACCACCCCGGCCGGCAACCAGATCCTGGTCGGCTACCTGGCCGCAGTATCGGGCCGTGACATCGACCTCGCGGCCGCGCGCGAACTGCTGGGCGAGAGCCTGCCCGCGCCCCTCATCCCGCTGCTGACGCTGGTCGATTCGCTGCCGACCAAAACCAGCGGCAAAGTGGACCGCCATGCCCTGCCCTGGCCGCTCAGCGGAACAGGAGCTGCCGAGGCCGAAGGTGCCCCGCTGAACCTGCCCGATGACGCGCAGTGGATCGTTGAACAGTGGAGCGCCGTGCTCGGAAGCCCGGTCACTAGCCTCGACGCCGATTTCTTCGCCTACGGCGGCGGCTCGCTGGCTGCCGCGCAGCTGGTGTCCGCCTTGCGCGTCCGCTACCCCACCATCACGGTGGCCGACATCTATGCAACACCCCGGGTGGGCGCCCTGGTGGACGAGGCGCGCCAGTCGCTCCCGGAGGGCGGAACAGTCGCCGTGCAGGAGCGCACCGTCCGGCCCACGGCGCGGAAGTCCCAGGCCTTCCAGACCCTCCTTGGCATTCCGTTGCACATCCTGGTCGGCATGCGCTGGCTGACCTACCTGATGGCCGCCAACAATCTCCTGGCCGCCTTCGCCGGATTCAGCGCAGCGCCCACCATCTCGTGGTGGTGGGTGGGCGCATCCTGGCTGGTCTTTGTCAGCCCGGCCGGGCGGATGCTGATCTCCGTTGCCGCCGCCCGGGTCCTGCTCCGCAACGTCGTGCCCGGCACGTATCCACGCTCCGGGCGGGTGCACCTCAGGCTCTGGCTCGCGGAACAGATCCAGGACCTCGCCGGCGCCATCAGCCTGGCCAGCGCGCCGTGGGTGCCGTACTACGCAAAGGCGCTCGGCGCGAAGATCGGCGAGAACGTGCAGCTGCATTCGCTCCCGCCCGTCACCGGGCTGCTGTCCCTGGGCGCCGGATCCAATATCGAGCCTGAAGTCGACCTGTCCGGCTGGTGGATCGACGGCGACCGTGTGCACATCGGCGCCATCCGGATTGGCGCCGGCGCAAGCGTCGGCGCCCGCAGCACACTCATGCCTGGTGCCACCGTGGGCGCAGGAGCGCAGGTGGAGCCGGGCTCCGCGGTGATCGGGAAGGTCAAGGCAGGACAGCTGGTGGCCGGCTCACCGGCCGAGCGCCGCGGCAAGGCACGGCACTCATGGCCGGACTCCCCGTCCGAGCACCGGCTGATGGGCCGGCTGTGGTTCGCCGGCTTCGCCGCGGCATCCGCCGTGCTGGCGCTCATCCCCTATGTCTCCGCCGCCGTCGCGGCCTTCGTGATATTCGCGTTCATCCAGGGCAGTTCTTCCCTGCCCGCGGCCCTGCCCGGTATTGTGCTCTCGATCCCCCTGGCGGCGCTGGCATGGTTCCTGACCAACCTGCTGCTGATCCTGGCGACCACGAGACTCCTCAGCGCGGGCCTCGCAGAGGGCTACTACCGGGTCCGGAGCCGGATCGGATGGCAGGTTTGGGCGACCGAGCGGGTACTGGATCTGGCCCGGGATCTGCTGTTCCCGCTCTACGCCAGCCTCTTTACGCCGGTCTGGCTGCGGCTTCTCGGCGCGAAGGTGGGCCGCAACGTGGAAGCCTCGACAGTGTTGCTGATCCCCAGCATGACCACCGTGGGCGAGGGCGCGTTCCTGGCAGATGACACCATGGTGGCGTCCTACGAACTCGACGGCGGCTGGATGCGGATCGCCCCGGCCAAGATCGGCAAACGGTCCTTCCTGGGCAACTCGGGCATGACGGCGGCCGGGCGCAACGTGCCCAAGAACTCCCTCGTGGCGGTCCTCTCCGCGACGCCGGCCAAGGCAAAGGCCGGGACATCGTGGCTGGGCAGCCCGCCCGTGCGGCTGCGACGCACCGCCATCGCCTCGGACGACACACGGACCTACCAGCCGCCCCGGAAGCTGAAGGTCGCGCGCGCCCTCTGGGAGCTGTGCCGGTTCGTCCCGGTCATGCTGACCGTCGCGATCGCTGCCGGCGTGATGCTCGCCTTCGACGCGATGGCGACAGTCTTCAACTACGGAATCGCCGCTGTCCTGAGCGGGGTGGTGGTCCTGCTGGCCGGGGCCACGGCCGCGGCCAGTGCCGTGGCGGCCAAGTGGCTGCTTGTGGGCCGCATCCGCCCCGGCGAGCACCCGCTGTGGAGCTCGTTCATTTGGCGGAACGAGGTGGTGGACACCTTCATCGAGATGGTCAGCGCCCCATGGTTCGCGCGCGCCGCCACCGGCACCCCGGCCCTGGTGTGGTGGTTGCGGGCACTCGGCGCGAAAATCGGTGCGGGGACCTGGTGCGAAAGCTACTGGCTCCCCGAGGCGGACCTCGTCACCCTCGGCAGGAACTCGACCGTCAACCGCGGCTGCGTCGTCCAGACCCATCTGTTCCATGACCGGGTCATGAGCATCGACACTGTTAGGCTCGATGACGGAGCCACCATGGGGCCGCACGGCGTCATCCTGCCGCAGGCCAGGATCGGCAGCGGCGGCACGGTGGGGCCGGCGTCCCTCGTCATGCGGGGCGAAACCGTCCCCGCCGGGACGTACTGGATGGGCAATCCGGTCAGTCCGTGGGACGGGCCGGCACCGCCCGCCAGGCCCCGGTAGCCCCGCCAGCGCACGTCCACCTGCACGACAACCCGAAGGTCCGTTCATTGAGCACCAGCGCACCAAGCAGCGGCGCCGCCTCCGCCCCCCGCGGGCCTATCAGCGGGGAAGTCAGCCGGGAAATCAGCCGGGAGATCAGCCGGGCAACCGGCCCTGAAGCCGGCGCCCCTGACCCCTACATGCCGGGCCACGGGACCAATGCCTACCGCGTCACCCGGTATGAACTGAATCTGGACTACCGCGTCAGCAGCAACCGCCTCGCCGGGCACGCCGTCCTGCACGCGGTCACGCAGTTCCCGACGTCGGCGATCGTCCTGGACTTGGCTGGACTCCGGGCCACGAAGATCCAGCTCGACGGACGCCGGGTGCGCAGGTTCACCCAGCGGGCGGAGCAGCTCGTGGTTTATCCCGACGTTCCCCTGCTGGCCAACGAGGCCTTTACCCTGGACATCCGCTACGAGGGCTACCCTGCGCCGCGCCGCGGACTGTGGGGCGAAGTCGGCTGGGAGGAGCTCTCCGATGGTGTGCTGGTGGCCGGCCAGCCCAACGGCGCCGCCTCCTGGTTCCCGTGCAATGACCACCCGCGGGACAAGGCGAGCTACCTCATCACGGTGACCACCGACGCGAACTACCGGGCCGTGTGTAACGGCGTGCTGCTCTCCCGCACCAGCAGGGCCAGCCGCGAGACCTGGGTGTACGAGCAGGCCGAACCCATGGCCACCTACCTGGCAACGGTCCAGATCGGCCGTTATGAGCTCCTGACGCTCAATGCCGAGCGGCCGTCAGGGCACGTTCCGCAGTATGTGGCCGTTCCGGCGACGCTGGCGGCTGCGGCGCGGACCGCCCTGGCCCGGCAGCCCGAGATGATGCGGACCTTCACCAACTGCTTTGGGCCGTACCCGTTCCCGGAGTACACCGTGGTGGTCACCGGCGACGTGCTGGAAATCCCCCTGGAAGCGCAGACACTGTCCATCCTGGGCCCAAATCATTTGCGGCAGGACTGGGATTCGCAGCGGATGATCGCCCACGAACTCGCGCACCAATGGTTCGGGAACTCGCTCACCGCGGCGACGTGGAAGGACATCTGGCTGCACGAGGGCTTTGCCTGCTACGCGGAATGGCTCTGGTCTGAAGAGGCCGGCGTCATGTCGGCGGCGGGCCGCGCCCGCGCCGCCTGGCGCAGGCTGTCCGCCACCCCACAGGACCTGATGGTGGGCGATCCCGGCCCGGAGCTGATGTTTGATGATCGCGTCTACAAACGCGGAGCCCTTGCCCTGCACGCGCTGCGGGTGCGCTCCGGCGACCTCGCGTTCTTCGCCCTGCTGCACGACTGGGCGGACCGCTTCCGCCACGGCACAGTGACCACTGCCGACTTCATCGTCGCGGCCGCCCACACCACCGGCCTCGACGCAGAGGCCCTGCTGCACCCCTGGCTGTTCGAACACGCCCTCCCGCCGCTCCCGCAGCCAGCACCGCCCCGGCTCTGAGGGAAGGACTGTTCTGCCGGAAGCGCTAGGGCAGGACCGCGACCGCGACAGCGGCCACGAGGTCCGCGGGCAGTCCTGTCTCTGCCGGCGCCAGGTCCCGGAGCCCGGCATGGCCGTCCACGGTTGTGCCCAGCACGTCGAGGGTGTCCGGGGCGGTCTGCAGCCCCGTGCCCAGCATCTTGAGCCACGCCTCCTTGCGCGCCCATAGCCGGGCCCGGCCCCGCAGCAGGGAGATACCGTCCAGCCCGGCGAGGTGGAGTTGCTCCGCCGCGGTCAGCACGACGTCGTCGAACCCATCGAAGTCTGCCCGGGCCGGATCCTCGACGTCGACGCCCAGGCGCTGGCCCGGCTCCGGGTCCACGACGCCGGCCAGAAGCGTCCAGCCGGCAGCGCGGGACAGGCTCAGCAGCAATGGCACGGCCTCGCCCCGGAGCCGGTACCCGGGCTTGCCGTGGGAGATGTCAGCGCCGGTGCCGCAGCGTGGACAGCTGTACCAGGCGGTGAGGTCCGACGCCGGGACGCCGAGCAGGCCGGCGGCGAACCGCCGCTGTGCGAGCCGTCCGGCGAGGAACTCCTGCCGGGTCCGCGGGGTCATGGCCCGGGCCCGCTCGAGCTCGGCCCCGTCCAGCAGGGAACGCGACTCGCGTTCCAGCTCGGAGCCAGCCGCGGATTCCGTCCCGGGCCCCGGCACACCGGGGGCCCCAAGAGCCCCGGGAACCCCGGGAACGCCAAAGGGCGGGCAGGCACGCACAACAAGGTGTGATGCCATGACCCGCCCCCTTTCAGCTCATCAGCGCTGTCACCAGCGCAGTTCTCAGCGCTGCACCGCTCCGAAGCGTTCGTGCGCAGCGGCGACGGCACCTTCACGCGCTGCTGAGGCCTCGTCGGCCGTCAGGGTGCGGTCGTTGGCACGGAAACGCAGGCTGAACGCCAGCGACTTCTTGCCCTCCTCGATGCCCTTGCCCGCGTAGACGTCGAACAGGGCGACGTCTTCGAGCAGCTCGCCTGCGCCTTCACGCAGGGCGGTGAGCACCTCTTCTGCCGGGACGTCCTGCGGCACCACGAGGGCCACGTCCTGGGTGGCCACGGGGTACGTCGAGATGTGCCGGGCCACGATCACGTCGGCAGCAGCCTCGAAGAGGGCGTCGGCGTTCAGTTCGAGCGCCACGGAACGGGCCGGCATGTCATGTGCCGCCAGCAACTTCGGGTGCAGCTCGCCGGCGTAGCCCACTACCTCGCCGGTGCGCAGCTCAAGCTGTGCTGTTCGGCCCGGGTGGAAGGCCTGGTGCCGGCCCTGCGTGACCAGGAGTTCGACGCCGAGCACGTCGCCGGCGATCCGGGCGATGTCCACCGCGTCCGCCCAGTCCCAGGCCCGCGGGGTGTGGGCCGGGGCGGTAGGAGAGTCGTGCCCCGTGAGTACGGCGGCGAGGTGCAGCGGCTGGTCCGGGACGCCGTCGTACAGGCCGTCCAGCACCTCGTCGCTGGGCTTGACGCCGAGCGGCGGAATCGTGGCGGTGCCAAGCTGGTCGCCGGGCAGGAACACGAGCCCGGCCTCGAAGAGGGCGAGGTCGCGGAAGCCACGGGAGTGGTTGCGCTTGGCTACCTCGAGCAGGCCCGGCAGGACGGAGGTCCGCAGGAAGCCGTGCTCCTCGCTGATCGGGTTAGCCAGCTTCAGGGCCTTGCGCTCTGCACCCTCGGCCGGGACGCCAAAGGTGTCATTGGCCGCCTTGGAGACGAACGGGTAGCTCAGGACCTCGGTGAGTCCGGCGTCGGCGAGGGCCTGGATCAGGCGGCGGCGCTGCTGCTGGAGGCGGGTCAGGCCACGGCCCGGCGGCGCCACGGGAAGGGTCGCCGGGATCTGGTCGTAGCCGACCAGGCGGGCGATTTCCTCGGTGAGGTCGTCCTTGGTTTCGAGGTCGCTGCGCCAGCTCGGCGCGGTCACCGTGTGGCCGTTGCCGTTGTTTTCGACGACGGCGCCGAGGTCTTCCAGCGAGGTCACGATGTGTTCCTCGGTGAAGTCGATCCCGATCCGGGCTGCGGCGTACCCTGCCGGCAGTTCGATGGTGACGGCGTCCGGTGCGGTGCCGACGTCGGTCCCGGCCTCATCCGCCGTGCCTCCGGCGAATTCGACCAGCAGGTCCACCACCCGCTGGGCGGCAACATCGGCCACCTGCCAATCCACGCCGCGTTCGAAGCGCTTGGACGCCTCGGAGGGCAGCTTGTGCCGGCGGCGCGAGCGTGCGATCGAGACCTCGTCGAAGTGCGCGGCCTCGACCAGGACGTTTGTGGTGGAGTCCGAGACTTCGGTGTGGGCACCGCCCATGACGCCGGCGATCCCGATGGGGCCGGATGCGTCCGTGATCAGCAGATCCTCGGCGTCGAGCGTGCGCTCCTTGTCATCCAGGGTGGTGATCTTCTCCCCTGCCGTGGCACGCCGGACCACAATGTCGCCGGCCAGCTTGTCCAGGTCGTAGCAGTGGTTCGGCTGCCCCAGCTCGAGCATGACGTAGTTGGAGATATCCACCGGGAGGGAGATGGACCGGATGCCGGCGAGCCGGAGACGGGAGGTCATCCACGGCGGGGTGGGCCGGGTGGCATCCACGCCGCGCACGGTGCGGGCCACAAAGCGGTCGCAGCCGGGCTTGCCGTAGATGGGGGCGTCGTCGTTGAGCTTGACGCCGTAGCCGCCGGACAGCGCCGCCGGGGCCTTGACCTTGGACGCCGGGTCCGTGAACACCGTGCCGGTGGCGTGCGCGTACTCACGGGCCACACCGCGGATGGAGAACGCATACCCGCGGTCCGGCGTCACATTGATCTCGGCCGCCTGGTCGTAGAGGCCCAGCAGCTCCATGGCGTCGGTGCCGATTTCTGGATCCAGCCCGATCCGGGACAGCACCAGGATGCCGTCGTGGTCCTCGCCGATGCCCAGTTCGCGCACCGAGGCGATCATGCCGGCCGAGAGGTGACCGTAGGTCTTCCGCGCGGAAATGTGGAAGTCGCCCGGCAGCACCGCACCCGGAAGGGTCACCACCACTTTGTCACCCTCCACGAAGTTGTGGGCGCCGCAGATGATGCCCTGGACGCCGGAGGGGTCGATGCCGTCGCCCGTGAGGGACTGCGGCTGGCCCTCGGGAACAACCCGGACCTGGCACCAGTTGATGGTCTTCCCGTTGGTCTGGGGTTCCTTGACGATGCTGAGCACCTGGCCCACCACGATGGGCCCCCGGAGGGTGTCCGTGGGGCGGTGGACTGCTTCTTCTTCAAAGCCGACCTTGACGAGCTCGGCCATGACGTCTTCGGCCGATGCTCCGGCCGGTACCTGCGCGAATTCACGCAGCCAGGAAAGTGGGATACGCACTGTTAGATCTCCATCCCGAAGTGCTCGCTGAAACGTACGTCGCCTTCGATCATGTCGCGCATGTCGCCAACCTCATTACGGAACATGAGGGTGCGTTCGATGCCCATGCCGAAGGCAAAACCTGAATAGACCTCCGGGTCGATGCCGGCGGCGCGCAGGACGTTGGGGTTGACCATGCCGCAGCCGCCCCACTCGATCCAGCTGGGGCCGCCCTTGGCGCCCGGGTGCCAGATGTCGAGTTCCGCGGACGGCTCGGTGAACGGGAAGTAGTTGGGGCGCAGCCGGATCTGGGCTTCCGCGCCGAACATCTGGCGGGCGAAGTGCTCCAGGGTACCGCGGAGATCTGCCATGCTGAGCTTCTTGTCGATGGCCAGGCCCTCGAACTGGTGGAACACCGGGGTGTGCGTCGCATCGAGCTCGTCCGTGCGGAACACCTTGCCCGGGCACAGGACGTAGATGGGCAGCTCCCGTTCCAGCATGGAGCGGACCTGCACCGGCGAGGTGTGCGTGCGCATGAGCAGGTGGGCCTCGGGCGGCTCAACGAAGAAGGTGTCCTGCATGTCGCGGGCAGGGTGGTCCGGCTTGAAGTTCAGGGCATCGAAGTTGAACCATTCGGACTCCACCTCGGGCCCCTCGGCGATTTCCCAACCCATGCCGACAAAGATGTCCGCTACGCGGTCCTGCAGCGTGGACAGCGGGTGGCGCGCACCGGCCCGGCGCCGGCGCGGCGCCGCCGTGACATCCACGGTCTCTTCGACGAGGATCCGCGCGTCGTTCTCGGCCTCGAGCTCCGCCGTGCGGTCGGCGAGCGCCTTGTTGACGCGTCCCCGGGAGGCGCCCATGAGCTTGCCGGCGGCGGCCTTCTGGTCCTTGGGCAGCGCGCCGATCTCACGGTTGGCGAGGCTCAGCGCGGACTTTTCGCCCGTGTGCGCGAGGCGCACGGCCTTGAGTTCATCGAGGGTGGAGGCCGCGGCGATGGCGGCAACGGCCTGGTCTACGGCGGCGGTAATGGCGGCTTCATCCAGAGGGTTCGGGACGGCGGCGCCCGGCAAAGTTTCAGTCATCTACTGTTCTTAGCTACGAGTCGGATCATGCCGACAGCACACGGCACGGGCACAGGGCACGGCGCGGGTTCTCGGCAAGGCTTATGGTCACTGTCCCCAGTCTAGTAGACGGCCGTCGGCCGCCAGCCAATCGCCAGTCGAACGTCAGGCGTTCGTGACGCCCCGTCGCCGCGGCCCCCATGGACGCTGGACCCGGACGTTGAACCCGGGACGCTGAACCCGGACGCTGAACCCGCGCACGTCCCCACGGGCACCGGGACGTGCTGCCGGGCCCCTGACCGCCGGGCATACCCCCGGCTACCATGGCCTCATGACGTCCGGACAACGGCTGCGCCAGATAGCCAACTTGCTGAACGGGTCCACCTTTCTGGGCCTCCTCCTGGCGGCCTGCGCCCGGACAACCGTCAGCTCCGGTCCGCGCGGGCTGCTGATCGCGAGCCGCTACCGCTGGCGGCTTCCATTTGCCGCGGCCTTTACTGTGGGCAACGTGATCCTGTTCCGTGCCGGCCCGGAATCCGCCGTCGCAAATCCGGCACTGCTCGGTCACGAGGAGCGCCACAGCACGCAGTACGCCTGGTGCCTTGGATGGCCCTTCCTTCCCCTGTACTTCATCGCCGCGGGCTGGTCCCTCTGGCGGACCGGCAACCCCGGCAGCGCCAACTTCTTCGAGCGCCGCGCCGGCTTGGAGGCAGGCGGCTACCCCCGGCCCGGTATGCCGTGCATGCCCAGGACCGCCCCGCCCGGCACCACCACGCCCAGGACCGCTCCTCGGAAGCACCGAAGAATCGGCACGGCAGCCCCCAACCGTTATGAGGCCTGACATGACAGAGACCCCCAGAAGCATCTCGGTCACAGGAACCGGGAGCGCCGAGGCGGCGCCGGACCTGCTGACCTTGTCGATCGGCGTTGAATGCCGCCGCGACACTGTCGCCGAGGCCTACGCCGAGGCAGGAACACGATCAGCCGCCATCACGGCGGAGCTCCGGCAACACGGAGTGGACAACGCTGACATGTCCACCTCCGGGCTGAATGTCCGGGCCGAGCTGAACTGGCAGGATGGCCGCGGCCAGACCGTGACCGGCTACCTGGCCTCGAACACGCTCACCGTCAGGATCCGCGCGTTGTCCGCGTCCTCACAGATCCTTGCCGGCGCCGTTGCCGCCGGCGGCGACTCCGTCCGGCTGAACGGACTGAGCCTCGGCTTCGCGGACCCCGCCGCCGTCGAGGCCCAGGCCCGGGAGGCCGCCTGGCAGGACGCCCGCACCACCGCCGCGCACTACGCCACCCTCTCCGGGGCCAGCCTGGGCAAGGTCCTATCCCTCACCCAGCACACCGGTTTCCAGGCGCCGATCCCGGTGGCGAAGATGCAGCGCGCGGTGGCGGCGGACTCGCTCACCGTTGAGGCTGGCGAGTCGAGCGTCACCGCCACGGTCGGCGTCGTCTGGGAACTGCTCGCCTGATGTTCGAGTCATTGTTCGAGTAAAGCTCGGGTATTTGGCCGGGTAATTGCCCCCGAGTCACCGGCGGCGGCCGCGACCGGCAAGAGCCGTCGAATGGCCCGCCGGCCGCTAGTGCGTTGCGCCGGCAGCGAGCCTGAGATCCGCCGTCGTCGCCAATGTGGTGCGGACGACGACGGCGAGCGCCGCCGCCATCTGATGCGCCGGCAGCGACGGGGTGCTGCTCCCGGCCGGTAACTGTGTGTCCGCGTAGGGAATGTGGACAAAGCCTCCCCTGGTGCCGGGACGGAGCTGCAGGGCGTGCATGAGCGCATAGAAGACGTGGTTGCAGACATAGGTCCCGGCACTCTGGGACACAGCAGCCGGGATCTGCTCCGCCGTCAGCGCCGCGAGCGCAGCCTTGACAGGCAGCGACGTGAAATAGGCCGCCGGTCCACCCTGGACCACGGGTTCGTCCACCGGCTGGTTGCCGGCGTTGTCCGGGATCCGGGCGTCGTCACAATTGATGGCCACCCGCTCCAGGGAAATGCGCGCCCTCCCGCCGGCCTGGCCGGCGCACAGCACAAGCTCCGGCCGGAACCGCTCGAGGGCCTCAACCAACGCCTCGGCCGAGTCCCCAAAGACGCAGGGCAGTTCCACGGCCTGGACATCCAGCCCTTCGGCCTGGAGCAACCGTGCCGCCGAACGGGCCGCGGCCCAGGACGGATTGGCGGTATCGCCGCCGAACGGCTCGAACCCGGTCAGGAGAATCATCGCCCCAGCCTAGCAATCCGCCCTCCCACTGCGACCTGGCTGCCCCCGCCCCGCGAACGGCACGCCCACCCGCAGACATGGCGCCTCGCCGGCCTGACGGCATCCTTGACAATCAGTCGAACATATATTCGAATATAGGCATGAGATGGGACGCACAAGCACTTGAGCGCGGCGATTCCCCGGCCGCCCTTTCCGCCGATTCACCAGCCGCACCAGCCCTGCTGCCGCTGGCCGGGCTGGTGCGCTCCGTGTCCACCCCCGACTTTGCCGGGATCACCTTCCATGAGGTCACCGCCAAATCGGTGCTCAACAAGGTGGTCGCCGGTTCGCGGATGCCGTTCGAGTGGACCATCAACCCCTACCGGGGCTGCAGCCATGCCTGCGTCTACTGCTTCGCGCGCAAGAGCCACACCTATCTGGACTTCGACGCCGGCCTGGACTTTGACAGCCAGGTGGTGGTTAAAATCAACGCCGCCGAGATCCTGCGCAAGGAGCTGGCCAAGCCCTCCTGGCAGCACGAGCACGTGGCCCTTGGCACCAACACGGACCCGTACCAGCGCGCAGAGGGCCGCTATCAGCTCATGCCCGGCATCATCGGCGCGCTGGCCGACTCCGGCACTCCCCTGTCCATCCTCACCAAAGGCACGCTCCTTGCCCGGGACATCCCGCTCCTGAAGCATGCCGCCGCCCAGGTGCCTGTGGGCGTAGGCATTTCGCTGGCCATGACCAATGAAGAACTGTCCGAGGCCGTGGAACCGGGCACGCCGGGCCCGCGCGCGCGGCTGAAGCTCATCAGCCGGCTGCGGGAGGCAGGCCTGCCCTGCGGCGTCATGGCCATGCCCATCCTGCCGTGGCTCTCGGACAGCGACGAGGCCCTCGACTCCCTCTTCGGAGCCCTGGCGGCGGCCGGCGCCACAGGGGTCACTGCCGGCGCGCTGTACCTGAAACCTGGCACCCGTGAATGGTTCATGCAGTGGATCGCCCGTGAACATCCGCAGCTGGCCGGCAAGTACCGTCGTTTGTACGGCAGCGGGTCCTATGCGTCCAAGGAATACCGGGCATGGCTGGCCGGCCGCATCCGCTATTTCAAGGACCTGCACGGCTTTTCCGGCTCGCAGGGATTCAGCCACAGGGATCTCGACGGCGGCACCGACCACCACGATGCCCGCGAGGAAGAAGCCCAGTATCCGGCCGGAAGCATCCCGGACACTGCCGGGCACGCAGGTGGCTGGCGCGCCGGCCACCCGGGCCACGCGGGCGCAGCCCACTCCGGTGCAGCCTCTTCCAGCACAGCCCTTCCCAGTTCAGCGCAGCCCACACTGTTTTGAAGCCCGCTTCAACTAGAGCGCTGTGAACCTTGCGCGCTGTGAACCTGGAGTGCCGTGAACCTAGAGTGGCGTGAACGGATTAAGCCGTGAACCTCGAGTGCAGTGAACCTGGTGTGCAGTGAACTAGAGTGCCTTGACCGCGCCGAGCACCCTGGACAGCGAATCCTTGGCATCCCCGAACAGGAGCGAGGTCTTGGGATCGTGCAGAAGCTCGTTCTCGATGCCGGCAAACCCCGGGCGCATCGATCGCTTCAGGAACACGACCTGCTGGGCCTGCACGACTTCCAGGATCGGCATCCCGTAAATCGGCGAACCGGGGGAAGTCTTGGCCGCCGGGTTGACGACGTCGTTGGCGCCGACCACCAGCGCAATATCCGTGTTAGCGAACTCGGGATTGATTTCGGCCAGCTCCCGCAGTGACTCGTACGGCACGTCGGCCTCGGCCAGCAGCACGTTCATGTGCCCCGGCATGCGTCCCGCCACGGGGTGAATGGCGAAGACCACCTCCACGCCGCGGGCAGCCAGGGCCGCGGCAAGTTCCGCCACGGTGTGTTGGCCCTGCGCCACTGCAAGTCCGTAGCCGGGAACGATGACCACCCGCTGGGCATAGCCAAGCTGAACGGCAACGTCCTCCGGCGACGAACAACGCACGGGCCGGTCGCTCACGGCTGTGGAACCCGCCGTCGAGCCGCCCTTGAACGCCCCGAACAGGATGCCCGCGACTCCGCGTCCCATGGCCGAGGCCATCGCCTTGGTCAGGATTGTGCCGCTCGCGCCGACAAGCGTCCCGGCGACGAGCAGCAGGACATTGCCCAGTACCACGCCGGACGCTGCCACTGCCAGTCCCGTGAAGGCGTTCAGCAGGGAGATCACGATCGGCACGTCCGCACCGCCGACGGGCATCACCAGGAGCAGCCCGGCGGCGGACCCAAAGCCCAGCAGCGCGAGCGACCAGCCGAGCGACCCGGTCAGGACCACCAGCGCCCCTGACATCACTGCACCCAGCAGGGCGGCGCCCATAACCCACGGCATGCCGGGAAAGAGCAGGGGGCGGGTGCTGATGAGTTCCTGCAGCTTGCCCACAGTCACCGCGGAGCCGGCGAAGGACAGCGCGCCCACCAGCATGGTGAAGACCACGGCCAGGCGGACCCATGGATCCTCGTTGTGGCCAAGTTCCAGTACGGCCACGAGTGCGGCGGCCCCGCCTCCGACGCCGTTGAACAGCGCCACCAGTTGGGGCATCTGGGTCATTTGCACCCGCCGGGCCACGGGGACGGCAATCGCGGAGCCCACGGCAATGGCTGCCAGGATGAGCGGAATATTTTCCAGCCGCGCGGAGAAGAACACGGTGACGACGGCGAGGAGCGCCCCGGCCGCACCGATGGCGTTGCCGCGGCGGGCGGTCCGTGGCGAGCTGAGGCCCTTGAGCGCAAGGATGAAGCAGACGGCGGCCGCAAGGTAGAGCAGGGCTGTCCATTCCGGGCCCAGAAGACTCATCGGCCCTCCCCCGCCCCGCCGCCGCCGGAGCCTCCGTTGCCGGAGTGTCCTTCTCCCGCGGTTCCGCCGGCTATAGCGGCGCCTGTTCCTACGCGCGGCCGCTTGTGACCGCTGAACATCTCAAGCATCCGGTCCGTAACCACGAAGCCGCCCACCAGGTTGATGGTTGCCAGGACCACGGCCAGCAACGCGATGCCGAGCACCCAGGGGTCGCTGGCCTGTCCTGCCACCATGATGGCGCCGACCAGGATGATGCCGTGAATGGCGTTGGCGCCGGACATTAGCGGTGTGTGCAGCTTGCTGGTGACCTTGGAGACGACTTCGAAGCCGACGAACACTGCCAGCACCACCACCGTCAGCAATGCCACAGGGCCCATCATGCCTCCATTTCCAGTGCAGCCGCGGTGGGTTCATGCCGCACGCAGCCGCCGTAGGTCAGGCACGTTCCGGCAACCACGTCGTCGTTGAAGTCCGGGGCCACTGAGCCGGCGTCGGTCATGAGGGCAAGGAAGTTGCTGACGTTCCGGGCGAAAAGCCGGGACGCGTCCGAGGGCATGGCTGATGCCGCGTCCTGCAGGCCCACGAGGGTCACCGACCCACCGTCGACCGGCACCTGGATGTCCTGGCCCGCGATCACGCCTTCGACATTGCCTCCGGACTCCGCGGCGAGGTCGACCACGACCGACCCGGGCCGCATGCTGGCCACCATTGCGGTGGTCACCAGCAAGGGAGCGGCCCGGCCCGGGATGGCCGCGGTGGTGATCAGAATGTCCGCTGCGGCGACGTGCGGGGCGAGCAGGCTGCGCTGGCGTTGTGCCCGGTCCTCGCCGAGGGCACGGGCGTAGCCTCCGGCTCCTTCGGCCGCCGAATCCACGTCCAGGTTGATGAAAGTGCCACCCATCGAGGCGACCTCGTCGGCGGAGGCGGCCCGGATGTCATTGGCCGACACCCGGGCGCCGAGCCGTTTCGCCGTGCCTATCGCCTGCAGCCCGGCGACGCCGGCGCCGAGGACCAGCACCCTCGCCGGCGGGATGGTCCCCGCGGCGGTCATGTAGAGCGGGAAGAACCGCGGGTACCGCATGGCGGCCTCCAGCACTGCCCGGTAGCCGGTGACCAGGGACTGCGAGCTGAGCCCATCCATGGACTGTGCCCGGGAAATCCGCGGAAGGAGTTCGAGGGCGAACGAGGTGATGCCGGCGGCGGCCAGCGCGCGGACAGTCGACAGTTCCGAGGCCGGCGACGCCAGGCCGACGGTGACCGTGCCGGGCCGAAGCCGGGCTGCGGCCTCCGGGGTGAGCGGGCGGACATGCAGCAGGACATCGAGGGCCTCGAGCGGGAGTTCGGAGATCACAGTGGCGCCAGCCTCCTTGAAGGCGGCGTCCACGAACCCTGCTTCGATTCCGGCGCCGCTCTCCACCAGGAGATGGAGCCCGAGGGCCGTCAGTTGCTGGACCGTCTCCGGTGTGGCCGCAACGCGGCGTTCTCCGGCTCGCTGCTCTCGTCCGACACCGACCTGCACGGCCACTCCTCTCGATTGCGTTCAGAGTAGGCACATGCCTGACTGTTTGGCGAGAGGCGGGCATTCGGAGCCCGTCGGCCCGTGCGGGTCAGCGGCTAAGCCCGGCGCCCACTCCGCGTGGCCCGGTGGCCCGGACTGCGGCCAGCAGGGCTTCTACGATGGGGAAGTCCGCCGGAATCCACGGCAGGCCCAGGACCTCCGCCGGGTTCCGGAGGTCGAGCCAGCGCAGTTCGTCGTGGTCCTCCAGCGGCCGCGGCTCTCCCTCAGCGAGTTCGGCGAACCAGACCCTCATCGCCGCCCTCTCGTTGAGCGGCCAGCCCGTGGCGGTTTCCGCCGGCAGCTCGGACCCCAGCCGCACCAGCACGCCCAGTTCTTCGCGGAGCTCGCGGTGCAGGGCGTCTTCGGCCGCTTCGCCAGGCTCCACCTTTCCGCCCGGGAACTCCCACATTCCGGCAAACTGCGGCGGCGCCGTGCGCCGGGCCACGAGAAGCAGGCCCGGTTCGGCCAGGGAGTCCACTACTGCGCCGCCAACGACGCCAATGAGTCCAGTCACGCCCACCAGTCTATTGCCGCCGCCGGGCACCCAGCCGGGGGCCGGTCCGGCTCCCGGGCCTGGACGGTGGCCGGGAGCCGGGACCGCCCCGGGAGCGGGTCCCGCGTCGGACCGGACCCGCGAGCGGCCGGGTAAGGGACAATGGTGGAGGCGGCCGTGCAGGCCGGCTGCGGCCGGTTACGGAATATTCGGCGCCGCTCCCCAGTTCTTTAAAGCATATTTATCTGTCCGATCCCTCCGGACCTTCCGGAAAATCTCCCCGAAAAGACGAATGACAACCACCACACGCGCCCCGGCGCCGTCCAAGACCGGCACCCGTCACGTTGCCCTGGCCATCATCGCCCTGGCGATGGGCGGATTCGGCATCGGCACCACGGAATTCACCATGATGGGCCTGCTCAAGGAGATTGAACAGGGCCTGAACATCAGCACGCCCGAGGCCGGCCACCTTATTTCGGCCTACGCCCTCGGCGTCGTGATCGGCGCGCCGGTGCTGGCCGCCGTCGGGGCCAAACTCCCGCGGAAGTATCTGGCGTTGGGGCTCATGCTCTTCTTCAGCATCGCCAACCTCAGTTCCTTCCTCGCCCCGGACTACGGTTCCATGCTGGTGTCCCGGTTCGCCGCGGGACTGCCCCACGGCGCCTTTTTCGGAGTCGCCGCAGTGATTGCTGCCTCTTTGGTGGCTCCGACCAAGCGGGGTTGGGCCATTTCGATGGTCATGGCCGGGCTGACGGTGTCCAACGTCGTTGGCGTCCCCTTCGCTACCTGGCTGGGCCAGAGCTACGGGTGGCGGCTCCTGTTCCTGCTGGTGGGCGTGATCGGCATCATTACGCTCGCCATGCTGTGGAAGTTCGTCCCGTTCCAGAGGCCGCACGCAGATGCCAGCTTCCGCCGTGAGCTCGGCGCGCTCAAGCGGCTCCAGGTGTGGCTCGCCATCCTGGTCGGCATCGTCGGCTTCGGCGGTTTCTTCGCGACCTACACGTACATTTCGCACACCATGACCTCCGTCGCCGGTGTCCCGGCGCCCTGGCTGCCGCTGGTCGTGGCGCTGTACGGCGTGGGCATGGTGGCGGGCAACATCGTGGGCGGCAGGATCGCCGATAGGTCAGTCATGGGCACGATCTACTGGGTGCTGCCCGGCACTGCGGTGGCACTGGTGGTCTACGCCATTGGCGTCCATTGGGCCTGGTCCGCGCTGGTCATGGTGTTCGTGGTCGGCGCCGCCGGGTCCATGCTGGTTCCGGCGCTGCAGACCAGGCTTCTGGATGCGTCTCCCGATGCACCGTCGCTGGCCTCCTCGCTTAACCACGCGGCGCTCAACGTCGCCAACGCCCTGGGCGCCTTCCTGGGCGGCCTTGTGATCGCCTGGGGCTGGGGCTACGTCGCTCCCGCGCTCGTAGGCGCGGTCCTTGCCGTGCTGGGGCTCGGGGTCGCTGCCATCAGCGGCGCCGTGGAACGCAGGCGGCCGCTGGCCTCCTAGCCGCCCCTAGCCATTTCCCTCAGCCGCGGCAAAGCGGCCGGCAATGCAGCCAAGCAAAGGCGGACATGCTCAAAATGAACGGCAGTCCTGTCCAGTGGAGTACTGGACAGGACTGCCGTTTTCTTTAGGTACTGCCGTTGTCTATCTGGACTGCGTAGTGTCTAGGGCCCTTGCCGATTTAGAACCGGGCGGCTCAGGGGGCGTTGACGCGCTGTACGTCAGGCTCCAGGTAGATGACCCGGGCAATCGGAACGGCCTCGCGGATCCGGACCTCTGCCTCATCAATCGCCTTCGCGATGTCCTGGCCCGAGTCCGAGCGGCCGATGCTGATCTTGGCCGCCACCAGCAGCTCCTCCGGGCCAAGGTGCATGGTCTTGAGGTGAATGATGGTGGTGCCGCCGGCTTCGATCGCGCCGCGGATCTTGGCGACGTCATCGCGGGTGGCCGACTCGCCCAGCAGCAGGGACTTGGTCTCCATGGCCAGCACCACGGCGATCGCCACGAGCAGCAGGCCGATCATGGCAGTGCCGAGGGCGTCCCAGATGCCGTTCCCGGTCAAGAGCGTCATGCCCACGCCGAAGAGCGCAAACACCAGGCCCACGAGGGCGCCGAAATCCTCAAGCAGGATCACCGGCAGTTCCGGCTGCTTGGCATTGCGGATGAATTTGACCCAGCTTTGCTTTTCCCTGAGGTGGTTGGATTCGATGATCGCCGTCCGGAAGGAGAAGGACTCGGCAATGATTGCGCCGATCAGGACGGCAAGCGGCACCCACCAGAAGTCACCCTCGATGGCGTGCGGGTGCTGGATCTTTTCCCAGGCCTCATACAGGGCGAACAGGCCGCCGACGCTGAAAAGCACAATCGAGACGATGAAGGCGTAGATGTACCGCTCGCGGCCGTAGCCGAAGGGGTGCTCGGGGCTGGCTTTCCGCTGTGCGCGCTTGCCGCCGACCAGGAGCAACAGCTGGTTGCCCGAGTCTGCGAGTGAGTGAATCGCCTCGGCCAGCATGGACGAGGAAAACGTCAGAAAGTAGGCGACGAACTTCAAAACGGCGATGGTCAGGTTTGCGGCCAGTGCCGCGAGAATCGCCTTGGTACCGCCATTTGCAGCCACGTGAGCTTCTCCTTATGGGGTTCTTCAGGGTGTACGCGAACACCGGAAGAACCCAGCGCCCACAAGGAATACCGTACCCGTTTCCGGGCCATAGCCGAACCGCGGCAGGGGCCATCGGGGCCACGTAACGATTGGGTAGTCCCCTGCTGACAACGAATCCGCCCTATGTTAGCTTGAAGCCATATTCGGGATCCACAATTTGGGTGCCGACGAATATGTAGGAGGAGACATGGGCTTTCTTGGCTGGATCATTCTCGGACTCATAGTAGGTGCAATCGTCAAGGCAGTAATGCCCGGCAGGGTCGGCGGTGGCTGGGTTACCAGCCTCGTGCTCGGCGTCGTCGGCGCAATTGTCGGCGGCTGGATCGGGGACCTTCTGTTCGGCGGCGGCAAGATGGAATTCTGGAATCTCGGTTCCTGGCTCCTGGCCATTGTCGGCGGTCTCGCCGTAGCGGGCATTTACGGCGCCATCACAGGGCGCAACAAGACCTCATAAATTCCACAAGGCACTGACCGCACACTGTGTGTGGGGCGGCGGTGACAGTACGACGGCGGGGCCCACCATTCGGTGGGCCCCGCCGTTCGTTGTTCGGAGGGCTTCTGGCCGGATTTCCCTGCCGGACGTGCCAGCTCCTTGCAGAGCCCCTAGGACGTCTGCTGGGACCGGGCGCTGGCGTAGAGGCAGACGGTGGCTGCGGTGCCGAGGTTCAGGCTTTCCGCTCCCCCATAGACCGGCACGGCCACGCGGTGGTCGGCCAGCGCGATCTCGTCCTCGGACAGTCCCTGGGCCTCGTTGCCGAAGAGCCAGGCCGTGGGGCTTTCCAGCGCAAAGACCGACTCGGCAGCGGAGGCGCCCAGGCGCCTGGCCGCATTCTCGTCCTGGAGACGGTCCAAGTTCAGCTGGCCTTGGCCGTCCGCTGCGAGGACTCCGATGCCGCGTTCCTTGCAGCGGGCCACCAGCTCCTCGACATCAGCGCCCAGCACCACTGGCACGTGGAAGAGGGATCCCGCCGTCGAGCGCACGGCTTTGGGGTTGTAGATGTCAACGCTGGATGCGGTCAGGATAACGGCGTCCGCGCCGGCCGCGTCGGCTGCCCGGAGCACGGTTCCGGCGTTGCCCGGATCGCGGACCTGGCACAGCACCGCGATCAGTTGCGGGCCGGCGTCGAGTACCTGCTCAAGGCTCACGTCCAGGAAACCGCAGACCGCGAGGATGCCCTGCGGGGTAACCGTGTCTGCCATCGCTGCCAGCACTTCGTCGGTGGCGAGGAATGCGGTGGTGCCCTCTGCGAGTGTCTCCAGGTCAGGGTGCCGGTCGAGGCAGGCCTCGCTCGCGTACACCTCATAGACGATCCCGGGCTCCCCCGCGGCAATCCTCTTCTGGTGCAGGACCAGGGCCTCCCGGACAGCCTGCGGGCCCTCCGCCAGGAACTCGCTGCGCTTTAAACGGGCCGGGCGCCCGGCAAGTTGTGCCACCTTCCTCACCCGATCAGCTCGAGGATTGGAAAGTGGAAAATCTTGCGGGCGCCCGGTTTCGTTCATATAAGAACCTTAGTTGCTTTCACAGCCGGTTCTTGAACGAAGCAGTCTTCGACTACGGCAGGAACTACTTTGCGGCCTCGGCGTCAGCCTTCTTGGCAGCAGGCTTCTTCGCGGGAGCCTTCTTGGCAGCCTTCGGAGCCGGAGCGGCCTCATCCTGAACGGCCGGAGCGGACGTGTCGGCGGGCAGCGAGTCCTTGGCGACCTTGACCAGCGCGGCGAAGGCGTTGGCGTCGGAGACGGCCAGCTCGGCCAGCATACGGCGGTCAACCTCAACCTCAGCGGCCTTCAGGCCCTGGATCAGTCGGTTGTAGGTCAGGCCGTTGGCGCGGGATGCAGCGTTGATGCGCTGGATCCAAAGACGGCGGAAGTCGCCCTTCTTCTTTTTGCGGTCACCGTAGCTGTACACAAACGAGTGCAGCAGCTGCTCTTTTGCCTTGCGGTACAGGCGTGAACGCTGTCCGCGGTAGCCCTTTGCGCGTTCGAGGATAACCCGGCGCTTCTTGTGGGCGTTAACCGCCCTCTTCACACGTGCCACGTGCGTACTCCTTAGAAAATTCTGATCCCAAGCGTCTACTGCCGGATCGGTCCGGCTGGCCTGAGAAGCCTTTTTGGTAGTTGACTGCTGCCAGGTGGCGAACAGTCAGAAAACTTGGAACTTAGATGCCGAGCATCTTCCGGATGACCTTGGCGTCGCCCTTGAAGACGATCTTGTCGCCGGCAAGGCGACGGGTCAGCCGGGAGGACTTGTGCTCCAGGTAGTGGCGGCGGTTGGCCTGCTGGCGGCGCAGCTTGCCGCTACCGGTCAGCTTGAAGCGCTTCTTAGCACCGCTGTGGGTCTTCATCTTCGGCATGGGAACCGATCTCCTTACGTATCCGCAGAAAAGTCTGCAGCTCTTTCGTGCAGCCGCCCCTGCGGGCGGCATGCTGGTTGCCTACTGCCGGACATTGCTGTCCGGCAGCCGTGAACTAGTTGGTCTTCTTGCTGCCAGGCTTGGCGGCAGCCCGGGGGGCGGCCGGCCGTGCAGCGGGCTTCGGCGCTGAAGGCCTCGGCACCGGCTTCGGAGCGGCAACCGGCTTCGGTGCCGCCGCCGGAGCGGCCGTCTTTTCCTCGGGAGCCTGAGCGGCTGCCGGCTTCTCGGCGGCCTTCGGAGCCGCCGCGGGAGCCTTGGCTGCTGCCGGCTTCTCAGCGGCCTTCGGAGCGGCGGGAGCCTTGGCTACTGCCGGCTTCTCTGCTGCCTTCGGAGCCGCGGGAGCCTTGGCCACTGCCGGCTTCTCGGCGGCCTTGGGAGCAGCCGCCTTCGGTGCTTCCTGCGCGGGAGCCTCGTCGACCTTGGCTTCTTCGACCGGGGCCGTTTCAACCTTGGCTTCTTCGACCGGGGCCGTTTCAACCTTGGTTTCCTCGACGGGAGCCTCCGTTGCGGGAGCCTCCGGCGATACGACGTAGCCTTCCGGCAGGAGGTCTGCCAGCGTCTGGGTCAGCGGGGCGTTGCTGTCACCGGAGACATCGACGCGTCCCGAAGCCTTGGCTTCGTTCTCAGCCTTGGCTTCTGCGCGCTGCGTTGCGCGGCGTGCCTCTGCCTTGGCTTCAGCCTTGTTCTTCAGCGGACCAACCACCATGACCATGTTGCGGCCATCGATCCGGGGGCTGGACTCCACTACGCCAACTTCGGCGACGTCGTCGGCGAAGCGCTGGAGCAGGCGGATGCCCATCTCGGGGCGCTGCTGCTCACGGCCGCGGAACTGGATCATGGCTTTGACCTTGTCGCCGGCACCGAGGAAGCGGAGCGCGTGGCCGCGCTTCGTCTCGTAGTCGTGAGTGTCGATCTTCAGGCGGAAGCGGATTTCCTTCAGGACCGTGTTGGTCTGGTTCTTCCGGGCCTCGCGTGCCTTGACGGCGGCTTCGTACTTGTACTTGCCGAAGTCCATCAGCTTGCACACCGGAGGCTTCGCCTGCGGTGCAACTTCAACGAGATCAAGATCGGACTCGGCAGCCAAACGCAGGGCATCCTCAATACGGACAATTCCTACTTGTTCGCCTGCAGGGCCGACCAGCCGCACCTCGGGGACGCGGATACGCTCATTGATTCTTGGCTCGCTAATGTTAAAGCTCCTGTGTTCGTGAGAGGTATTCCACCGGCAAAAAGAGAAGGCCCCCAATTGCCGGAGCAATCGAAGGCCTCGAGATCGGAGCTGCCGCCCTCAATGAGGTGGCATGCACTTTCCTGCGAACCGGAGTCCGAGGTGGTGCCCGACCAGGTACCCGGCAACCTTGACTCCCGGAGGGAGGGGCTTCCCGAAGGAAGTTTCGCGGCTGACGCGGGTGGGAGAGAACTCCGCTTGCAAACTAAAGTCAACTCTACAGAAAGATACCCGTTCAACGCACATGTGCGTCGCCGGGCGCCATCTTCAGGCTCCAAGTTCAGCCAGAAGCACTGCGTTCTATATAAGCCTGAGAATAACGACATTTAGTCGGTCTGTGACAAGCTTACCAGCATGAGCACATCAGACCGTAATTCCCACGTCTTCGAGCCCGCAACCGCCCAGGCCGACGTCTCGCAGCAGATCCGCGACATCTCGGAAGTCCCCGCGATCGAGGTCATCACCACGGCCGCCGTGCACCTGATGAGCGCCGCCGCGGTAAAGCTCGGCCTCGCCGCCGAGGAAAATGCCCAGGAGCTCAAGGACCTGGACGAAGCCCGCAAACTGATCACCGCCCTTGCCGGCCTGGTAACTGCGGCGGCGCCGGAAATCGGCTCCCAGCACGCGGGACCGTTGCGCGACGGACTCCGTTCGCTGCAGCTGGCCTTCCGCGAGGAATCGATCATCCCGGATGCTCCGGGCAAGGGTCCGGGCGAGAAGTACACCGGCCCGGTCAACTAAGCAGAGTCAACTAAGCACGGTCATCTAAGCACAAAAGCCAGCCATAAAGCGGCGGCGGGCGGACACTTCGGTCCGACCGCCGCCGCCGTCGTTAACGCCCTTGCTCTCCGGATTCGGGCGCCTGAAGCGGCGTCACCGGACGGTCAAACGCGGGCCAGGCGGTGGCGCCGCACCCGCTGCAGGACGAGTCCCACCAGGCAGAGGGCCACCCCAGCCAGCCCCACGGACACGAAACCGGCCGAAGGGCCGATGAGGTCGATGAACAGCCCCGCCAGCGGCGCACCGAGGGCCACTCCGCCGGTGAGCGATGAGCCGTACCAGCCCATGGCCTCGCCGCGGCGGCTCTCGTCAACCAGTTCCGCCACCTTTTCCGAGGCCGCGGACAACACCGGTGCGCACAGCAGACCCGGCAGCAACGCGAGCAGGCTGAGCGTCCAGACGTCGGTCGCGAACGCCATCGGGACGGTCAGCGCTGACATCCCCAGCAACAGGAGGATCGGGGAGATCGGCCGGTGCATGGCGCCATAGAGGATGCCGCCCACCACCGAGGCCGCGCACCAGAAGAGGAACACTAGGCCGATTTCCGCCTCGTGGCCGCCGGTCTGGAGGGCCGCGACGATGCCGACGTCGGTGCCGCTGAGGACCATGCCCGCACCGGCCGCGACGGCGAATACGGAGGCCACGGCGGCGGTGAACCAGCTGAAGTTGTGGATGACCCTGTGCCGCAGGCCGGAGCCCCGCCGGCGCCGTTCCCCGGCCGCGGCTGCCAGGGGTGCCAGTTCGGCTGCGGCCTCCTGCAGGCGGGCCGGCGCGGCCGCGACGACGGCGGCTTCCGCGCATTCCAGCTCCTGAGCCTCGAGCCCGGCGTCGGGAGAAGCGCTCCGGGTGGGCGGGTTGAACCACATGAGGAAGAGTCCCGAGACGGATGTTGCCACTCCCACGATTGTCAGGCCCAGGACGGACTGGCCGCTGGTGGCGACGACGGCTCCGACAGCGGGGCCGATCATGAAGACCAGTTCGGTGGCGATGGCGTCCAGGGTGAAGGCCGTGCGGCGCTGTTCCCCGGGGGCCAGCACGCCGAGGGACTGCCGCACCACGCTGAAGATGGGCAGGGTCAGCAGGCCTCCGATGAACACCAGGGGCAGCAGGACCTCGTAAGAGACATGCGGGACGATCGACCAGATCACGGTCTCGGAGACCATCGACGGGATGAGCGCCTTACGCAGCCCCACGGTGTCGACCCGGCGCCCGCGCCAGGGGGCACCGACAGCGATTCCGATCGTCATCACGGCGGCGGCTGCGCCGGCGGCCGCGTAGCCTTGGCCGAGGGTCAGGACGATGTGCAGGGTCAGCAAGACTCCGGCCGCCGAGTGCGGTATGCGGGCGATCATGCCGACCAGCAGGAGCCGCCGGATGGGCCGGACGGCCAGCAGCTGACGGTAAAGCGCGAAATTCACGAAACTACTTCCTTCTGGTACTGCCCACGGCAGCACCGGGAAGTCCCCCCGTTGGGCCGTCAGCTATGGTGCTGCGCGCTGCAGCTTGACCTCGATCGAATCAACCCGCTCGGCAAAGATTTCATTCCGGGCCCAGGCGTTGTTGAGGCCAGCGACAATGGACTGCACGCCGGCGGCGTCGAGCCCGTCTTCAAGGTAGAGGACCACCCGGAGTTCCGGGCCGGCTCCGCCACCGGGGAGCGGCCTGCCATCGGCCGTGGCCGTGGCAACTCCTCCCCCCGGATGAATTTCAACACGGCGGACCGCAGGAAAGCTAACCGCGCCCTCCCCGAGGGCTGCTGCAAGATCGGGATCGGCGTACGACGGCGTCCAGGCCTGCTGCTGCGCGAGGGCCCAAACCGCAGGCCGGCGCACCACGAACGTCAGGTCGGAGCCGGGATCGAGCACCAGCAGCTCGGCGCCTTCCGCGACCGCGGACAGGGCGGCCCGGGCCGCGTACACGGCGACCGGCCTGGCCTCCGGATGCCACGCCGTCAGCGACGCCGCCGAGGTGAACACCGGCATGGCCGTCCGCCCGTCCGGCGCCTTGAGCGTCACGAGGGCCATGTCGGCCTGTTTGTCGGAGCGAAGTTTGTCCCCGTGCGCCTGGTCCCCGTGCGCCCCCGCAGCGGCTTCGCCCTCTTCGGCGAGCTGGGCGAGGATCGGCACGAACACCCTTGCGGTGGCAAGTGCGGCCACCACGGCCGCCTCGTCGCCCGTGCCCGCGGCGAGGTCGGCCAAAGCCGCAAGGTAGCCGGCGTCGGCCGTGCCGTCGTCGTCCTCGAAATTGTGGATCTTCGCGTCATCGCCGGACAGGCTGCGGCCCGCCCAGGGTTGGCCGGCAGAGTCAGCGGCCCCGCCGGAGCCGGCCAGGGCGGCCGCGATGTGTCCGGGCAGATGCCGGACCGGACCCGCCCCGGAGCCCGGCTGCACTGCATCGTTTGGGTCGTGGAGGCCGTGAGGACTGTCGGTGGGCGTCATGGACACTGACCGCCTAGCGGCGGCCGGCGGCGTCGAGGGCCTGAGGCAGGGTGAAATTGCCGTTGTAGAGGGCCTTGCCGATGATGGCGCCTTCGACCCCGAGCGGCACCAGCGAACGCAGGACCAGGAGGTCCTCAAGGCTGGAAATGCCGCCGGAAGCGACCACTGGCTTGCCGGTCTTCTCGACCATCTGGCGCAGGAGTTCGACGTTGGGGCCCTGGAGCGTGCCGTCCTTGGTCACATCGGTCACGACGTACCGGGCGCAGCCGGCGTCCTCGAGGCGGCCGAGCACCTCCCAGAGGTCCCCGCCTTCCTTGGTCCAGCCCCGGCCGGCGAGGGTGGTGCCGCGGACATCCAGGCCGACGGCGATCTTGTCGCCGAAGCGTTCGATCACCCGGGCCGTCCAGTCCGGGTTCTCCAGTGCCGCGGTGCCCAGATTCACGCGGGCGACGCCGAGGTCGAGGGCCTTCTCAAGGGATTCGTCGTCACGCAGGCCGCCGGAGAGCTCCACCTTGATATCGAGCCGCCCAACTACCTCGCGCAGGAGCTCGGCGTTGGAGCCGCGCCCGAACGCGGCGTCCAAGTCGACCAGATGCACCCACTCGGCCCCCTGCTGCTGCCAGTTGAGGGCGGCCTCCAGCGGGGTGCCATAGCTCGTCTCACTGCCGGCTTCGCCCTGAACGAGGCGGACGGCCTGGCCGTTGACGACGTCGACGGCGGGCAGGAGCTCAAGTACGGGCAACGGGGATTCGGTGGTCATCGTGGAGTCCTCAGCTTGGGGATGGTAGTTGGGAGCGGCCGTCAGGACGCCGGCAGGGTCAGGAGGTAGGCGGCCAGCAGCGACATTCCGGCCAGGACATAGAAAACGATCTGCACCCACAACGGACTTTTCTGCTGCCGGAAAGAGATCGCGCCGCCAACCAGCAGGCCCGCGACGCCCATGAGCACCAGGGACCACATCTAGGCGGTCCGTTCCGGCGCCGCGGTTTGTTCCGCGGCTGGACGCAGGCCCTGGACCCAGTTGCGCAGCAGTCGGGCGCCGGCGTCGCCGGACTTCTCCGGGTGGAACTGGGTGGCGCACAGCGGGCCGTTTTCCACAGCCGCGATGAACGGGGCACCATGGTCGGACCAGGTCACCAGCGGCGCGGCCATCCGCGGCTGGATGACGTCGAAGTCCCAGTGCTGGACGCCGTAGGAGTGCACGAAGTAGAAGCGCTCGCCCTCGACCCCGGCGAACAGCTTGGACCCTTCAGGGGCGGAGACGGTGTTCCAGCCCATGTGCGGTACGACGTCGGCAGGCAACAGTTCCACCTTGCCGGGCCACTCCCCCATGCCCTCGGCTTCCGTGCCGTGCTCGACGCCGGCCTCGAACAGCACCTGGAGCCCGACGCAGATGGCCAGCACAGGGCGGCCTCCGGCGACACGGCGGCCGATCATGCGGATGGCGTCCACGGCTTTGAGTTCGCGCATGACGGTTTCGAAGGCGCCGACACCGGGGACCACCAGGCCGTCGGCGTTAAGGACGTCCTCAGGCTTGGAACTGAGGACGACTTCGGCGCCGGCCCGCTCGAGCGCGCGGACGGCGGACCGGACATTCCCGGAGCCGTAGTCCAGCACCGTGACAGTGGGCTTTCCCTCCGGGGACACCGGCTTGGTCGCGGCGGCGGGATCGATGATGGCCCCGTCGCGGAGCAGCGGGCCGCTCACAAGGCACCCTTTGTGGACGGGATGCCCTCCACGCGGGGATCCGGTTCGACGGCTGCGCGCAGCGCCCGGGCAAAGGCCTTGAACTGAGCCTCGACGATGTGGTGGGGGTCGCGCCCGGCGGTGACGTTCATGTGCAGGCAGATCCCGGCGTGCAGCGTGATCGCCTCGAAGACGTGGCGCGTCAGGGAGCCGGTGAAGTGGCCGCCGATCAGGTGGTATTCCTGGCCTGCCGGCTCCCCGGCGTGAACCAGGTAGGGCCGGCCGGAGACGTCCACGACGGCTTGTGCGAGGGCCTCATCCAGGGGCACGGTCGCCTCGCCGAACCGGCGGATCCCGGCTTTGTTGCCCAGGGCGGTCCGCAGGACCTCGCCGAAGGTGATGGCCACGTCCTCGACCGTGTGGTGCACATCGATGTGGGTGTCCCCGGTGGCCTTGACGGTCATGTCAATCAAGGAGTGCTTGCTGAGGGCTGTCAGCATGTGGTCGTAGAACGGGACCGACGTGCTGATGTCTGAAACGCCGGTGCCGTCCAAGTTGATCTCGACCAGGACCGAGGACTCACTGGTGGTCCGTTCCATGCGTGCGGTCCGGCCCTCGGCGGCGGTGGATCCCGTGTTGCTCATGTAGATGTGTCCTTTGGAAGAAGGCAGGGTGTTGGGCAGTGTGGCGGGGTGCTCGGGGCTCCCCACCAAGTCTAGGCCTGCGGCTTTGCGGAGCCGTTCAGGATGCGTTCAAGGGCCTCAAGGAAGGCTGTGGTTTCCGTCTCAGTGCCGGCGGTCACGCGAAGGTGCCCGGGAATGCCGACGTCGCGGATGAGGACACCGGCGTCCAGCATGCCCTGCCAGACCTCGTGGGGGTTCTCCAGGCCGCCGAAGAACACGTAGTTGGAGTCGGAGGCGGCCGGCCTCAGGCCCAGCCGAGTCAGTTCGGACACGATCCTGTCGCGCTGGCGTTTGATGTCCTCGACGTCCGCCATGAGCGCCTCGCGGTGGCGCAGGGCGGCCAGGGCCGCGGCCTGGGTGATGGCGGAGAGGTGGTACGGGAGACGGACCAGGCGCAGGGCGTCCGCGACCTCCGGGGCCGCGGCCATGTAGCCGAGTCGCGCGCCGGCGAGGGCGAAGGCCTTGCTCATGGTGCGCGACACGATCAGCCGCTCCCGGCCGGGCAGCAGGGTGAGCGCGCTGGGCGTGCCGTCGTGGGCGAACTCGTGGTACGCCTCGTCAACGATCACGACGGTTTGGCTGGCCTCGCCGGCGTCGTAGACGGCCTCGACGACATCAAGCCCCAGCCCCGTGCCCGTGGGGTTGTTCGGGGAGCAGAGGAAAACGATGTTGGGCTGCAGCTCCCGGACCTGCCGGGCCGCCGATTCCGCGCTGAGCCCGTAGTCTGCCGCGCGGGCGCCGACGATGTACTCAGTGTCCGTGCCGGAGGCCAGCAGCGGGTACATCGAATATGTGGGAGGGAACCCGAGGGCTGTCCGGCCGGGGCCGCCGAACGCCTGGAGGATCTGCTGAAGGACTTCGTTGGAGCCGTTCGCGGCCCAGATATTCTCCGCTTCCAGGCCGTGGCCAAGATATTCCGCGAGGGCCTCGCGCAATTCGGTGAACTCGCGGTCAGGATAGCGGTTCAGGCCGACGGCGGCGGCGCTGACGGCCTCGGTGATCGCCGCCCGGACATCGGCGGGCACGCCATGGGTGTTCTCGTTGACGTTGAGCAGGATGGGAACGTCCAGCTGCGGCGCGCCATACGGACGCAGGCCACGCAGATTGGTTCGGAGGGGCAGTCGGTTGAGGCGCTCAAGCTGGTCAGTCACGTGACCAGTTTAAGTGGTACCGGCACGGGCGCTGAAACTGTGACGCCTGCAACGGCACTTGGGTGAGGGTAGTTGGGTGATGGAACTTGGCTTGCCGGACGCTACTTGGACGGGACGAACAGCTCCTGGCCCGGCATCACACGCGCGGCATCCAGGTTGTTCAGCTGCACGATATCGGCCACAACGTCGCGGGGATCGCGCTCCGGGGCCACGGACCCCGCGATGGCCCAGAGGGACTCCCCCGGCTGCACTGTGACGGTAACGGTCGGTGTCGGGGAGAGCTGGTCCGCGGAATCCGCCGCCTTCGCGGGTGCGTTGAGGAATCCGCTGAACGACAGAATGAGCGCCGCCAGCAGGATCAGCGGGACACCGAAGAAGACGAAGCGTCCGCGCCGGGTGAGCCGCAGCGGCGCTTGCTTGGGCCGACCGGCGGAAACAGCGGCCGCCACCCCTAGCGGTGCGGGCGACGTCGGGGAGGTGCGCGGGCCGGCGTTGATCGGGTACACATTGCCGTAACGGATGCTGCCCTGGCCGAAACTGGTCTGGTCGACACTGCTCTGGCGGGCGCCGCTCTGGCTTGCGCTGCTCTGGCCGATGGTGCTGTGGCCGACGCTGCCGAGATCCACCACGCCACTGGCACCAGCCCTGCGGTGGTGATTCGTGACGCCCTGAACGAAAGTGCCTTGAAACGCGCTTGAAGCTGACATGAACTGAGCCCTCCTGGACCATACGGTGCCGCCCGGCGTACTCCACGTACTCGCCGCCAACCGGCCGAACCTTCGAACATAGAACCGAACACCGGATCCGGAGTCGCAACTCCGAACTCGAACACATATTCGAACTCTGCTTGTTCTGTTTTAGCACTTACTAACGAACGATGTCGAGACTCGCTAGAACAAATGTTTGAAAAAGCTTTGCGGCTGGCCTATTTTTGAGGGACAGAACAACCACAAATGAATTCACTGGGTGAAGTCATTGGTAGTTGATCAGCAGGGTCTGACATTTCAGACCGGAAGTTCCCGGTGACAGCAGCCAAGGCAGCCGGGCGGAACGGAAAGGCGTTGGCGAACATGGCAGCACAAGCCACCGGCGGCAGGGCCACCTCACGGAGCCCGCAGCCCGCCCGGGCCCCCAAAAGCCTCACCGTCCGGCAAAAGAAAATCCTGGAGACCATCCAGCGGTCCGTCACGGACAAGGGCTACCCGCCGTCCATGCGCGAGATCGGCGACACTGTCGGTCTGGCCAGCCTGTCGAGCGTTACCCATCAGCTCTCCCAGCTCGAAAAGCTCGGTTACCTGCGGCGCGATCCGAAGCGCCCGCGGGCCATGGAAGTGCTCATGCCGCTGACCCTGGACGAGGGGACCACCCCGATTTCGGGAGTCGAGAAGTCCAGCGGCCTGCGGGCCGTCGGCGGCCTGTCAGTGAATGAACTCGCCAGCGCCACTGACACCGCAATGGTGCCACTCGTCGGACGCATCGCCGCCGGCGGACCGATTCTCGCGGACCAGGTGGTGGAGGATGTCATGCCGCTGCCCCGCCAGCTCGTGGGCCACGGCGAACTCTTCATGCTCAAGGTGGCGGGCGACTCGATGATCGATGCCGCCATCTGCGACGGCGACTGGGTGGTTGTCCGCCGCCAGGGCGATGCCGTCAACGGCGACATCGTTGCCGCGCTGCTGGACGACGAAGCCACGGTCAAGACATTCCGCCAGCGGGACGGCCACACGTGGCTGCTGCCGCAAAACACCCAGTACGAGCCCATCCTCGGCGACCACGCCGTCATCATGGGCAAAGTCGTCTCGGTGCTCCGCTCCCTCTAGCGGCTGCGGCCGGGTCATCCCGGACCACGTAAACCCAAAGCAAACGTCCCCGCCGGTAATCCGGACGGGGACGTTCGCGTTTTCTGGTCGACTGGCTCCCCAATTGCCTATTTGGCGGCCTGTGCCGATTCTTTGGCCAGGCGCTCCAGGGCCGCCATGGCTATCGACGAATCGGTGGTGGGCCAGAAGGGCGGCAGCGCGGCGCGAAGGAATCCGCCGTAGCGCTCCGTGGACAGCCGCGAATCCAGCACCGCTACCACGCCCTTGTCCGACGTCGAGCGGATCAGCCGTCCGGCGCCCTGCGCGAGCCGAATGGCGGCGTGCGTGGCCGAGACGGACATGAAGCCATTGCCGCCGGCCTGGGCGACGGCCCGCGAGCGTGCCGTCATCAGCGGATCGTCCGGCCGCGGGAACGGAATCCGGTCAATGACCACCAGCCGGCAGGACACTCCGGGAACGTCGACGCCCTGCCACAGGGACATCGTGCCGAACAAACAGGTGTCCGGCTCGTCCGCAAACTGCCGCACAAGCGCCGTCATGGTCGACTCCCCCTGGCACAGGATGCTGAGGCCCAGCCGGGGCCGCATGGCCTCGGCGGCTTCCTCGGCCGCGCGCCGCGAGGAAAACAGGCACAAGGCACCGCCGCCGGAAGCGCGGATCAGCTTCTCGAGTTCGTCCAAGGCCTCGGGGGACGTTCCGCGGCCGGGTTTGGGCAGGTGCCGGGCGACGTAGAGGATGCCCTGCTTCGGATAGTCGAAGGGGGATCCGACGTCGACGCCGGTCCAGCTCGGGGCGCCGTTGCCAACGAGGCCGAGGCCGCCGGCAGCCGGCTCGAAGGCAGCGCCGATGGCCAGCGTGGCCGAGGTCAGGATGACGGTGTGGTCCGCGAACAAACCCTCGCGCAGACGCCCCGCGACGCTCAACGGCGCAACATTGATCAATGCCGGCGAGCTCTCGTCCGGCTGGGAGTAGCCCTGCGCCGGGTCGAAGCTGCTGTTGCGGGAGAACCACACCACTTCGCGGTTTTCGCGCGCTGCCAGGAGCCGCTCACAGAGTTCCAGGATGACCATCAGGCGTGAGCGGGCCAGCTGGCGTCCGCCGTCGGCCGACACGGAGCTGTCCCCCTTCGAATCAGACAGGGCGGCGCGGCACGCGTCGCGCAGCTGGTCGATGCAGTCCAGCTGCTCGCTGTTCAGCCCGTTGGGCATCAACCCACTCGGGACGCCGTCGATCGCCAGCTCCAGATGGGAGGCAGCATTGTTCAGCGCGTCCACGGTGATGCCCGTGTGTTTCCGGGCCCCGGACGCGGCGGCATGCACCATCGCCACGGAGAGCTGGCCGGAGACCGCGCCCGTGACGCGGTCCTGAAGTTCGTGCGCCTCATCCACCACCACGACGTCGTACTCGGGCAGCACCGCCAGGCCTTCGAAGGCGCTGACGGCCAGCATGGCGTGGTTGGTGACCACGACGTCGGCGTCGGCGGCGTTCTGCCGGGCCAGCTCGCTGAAGCATTCGGCCGCGAGCGGGCACTTCTGCGCGCCGAGGCACTCCATGGAGGTGACCGAGACCTGGCGCCATGCCCGGTCCGTGACGCCTGGCATGAGCTCGTCGCGGTCCCCCGTCGTGGTCCCCTCAGCCCATTCGCGCAGGCGGACGACTTCCTTGCCCATTTGCGAGGACGGCCCGCCCACTGCGGCGGCGAAATGCGGCACGCTGGTATCCTCCCCGAGGGAAAACAGCTGTCCCTCGGAAGGTTCCTCGGACGGGAAACCGCCCTCGAGCTTGTGCCGGCACACGTAGTTGGACCGGCCCTTCACCAGGGCGACCTTGACGGGCCGTGCCAGGGCAGGGGTGATGGTCTTGAGCAGCCTGGGCAGGTCCCGGCCCACGATCTGCGTCTGCAGCGCCAGGGTTGCGGTGGAGACCAGGGTGGGCTTGTTGCTGGTCAGCGAATGGGCGATCAGCGGAATCAGGTACGCCAGGGATTTGCCGGTCCCGGTGCCGGCCTGGACCAGCAGGTGGTCGCCGCTGTCTATCGCGCGCGCCACCTGCCGGGCCATTTCGTGCTGGCCATCGCGGCTCTGGCCGCCCATGCCGGACACGGCACGGTCGAGAAGTTTAACCACGAACTCCTCACCGGCCGCGCCCGCAACCGCAGCGGCGTCGCCTTCGGCGTCTGAGCCACCTTCTAAGCCGCCTTCTAAGCCGACGTCGGCGCCGGCCGATGCGCCCGCACCTCCGGCGGCGTCCAATTCAGCGTCAGACGCGTCGGCGTCAGCAGGTCCGGCGTCAGCCCTGGTCACCGCAGCCTCAGTCATTACTGACGAAGGGATCCAGTTCGGCTGCGAGTCCTTCACGCACCATCACCACGGCTCGGGTCCCGGTCTCCTCGTGGTCGAGGCTGAGGATCTCGGCGTCGGTCTCGTGGAGCTTGCTGAGCAGGTCCCCGCGGTTGTACGGGATCAGCAGTTCAAGCTTCACGCTGGGCCGCGGAATGCCGTCGCTGATGGCCTTGAGCAGCTCCGGAATGCCTTCACCGGTGCGGGCCGAGACCACCACGTGGCGCGGTTCACGCTGCTTGAGCCGCTCCACCACAAACGGGTCTGCGGCGTCGGCCTTGTTCAGGACAATGATTTCCGGAACCTTGCGCGCGTCGACTTCGCTGAAGACGGTCCGGACAGCGGCGATCTGGCCTTCCGGATCCGGGTGCGAGACGTCCACGACGTGCAGGATCAGGTCCGAGTCGGCCACCTCTTCCAGCGTGGAGCGGAATGCCTCCACGAGCTGGGTGGGCAGGGACCGGACAAATCCCACGGTGTCCGCCAGGGTGTACCCCAGCCCGTCAGCGGTTTCGGCCTTGCGGACGGTGGGGTCCAGGGTGGCGAACAGGGCGTTCTCCACCAGCACCCCGGCGTCGGTCAGCCTGTTCAGCAGCGAGGATTTCCCGGCGTTGGTGTACCCGGCGATCGCCACCGAGGGCACCGCATTACGACGGCGGTTGGCCCGCTTTGTTTCCCGGGCGGGCTTCATGGCGGCGATTTCACGCCGCAGCTTGGCCATCCGGGTGCGGATCCGGCGGCGGTCCAGTTCGATCTTGGTTTCACCGGGACCACGCGAACCCATGCCGGCGCCGGCCCCGCCCACCTGGCCACCGGCCTGGCGGGACATCGACTCGCCCCAGCCACGCAGGCGCGGCAGCAGGTATTCCAGCTGCGCCAGCTCCACCTGCGCCTTGCCTTCGCGGCTCTTCGCGTGCTGCGCAAAGATATCCAGGATCAGCGCCGTGCGGTCAATGACCTTGACCTTGACGATGTCCTCCAAGCCGCGCCGCTGGGACGGGGCCAATTCGGCGTCGACCACTACGGTGTCGGCGCCGGTGGACATCACGATGGCTTTGAGTTCCTGCGCCTTGCCGGAGCCGAGGAAGGTTCCGGGATCGGGCTTGGCCCGCCGCTGGACCAGCCCGTCGAGGACCTCCGAGCCGGCGGTCTCGGCGAGGGCCGCGAGTTCGCGCAGCGAGTTCTCGGCATCCGCGAGGGTGCCTTCGGTCCAGAGGCCGGCCAGGACGACGCGCTCAAGGCGCAACTGCCGGTATTCGACCTCGGTGACGTCTTCGAGTTCGGTGGACAGGCCGGCCTTGCGGCGCAACGCGTGGCGTTCCTCAAGATCCTGCTGGTCGCCGTCGAAGTTGGTGTACACCTCGTCCAGGCGGGAGATGGCCTGTGCTTTGCCGAGTACCGACGTCGGGCCGCCGGTCACGCCGGCGCCTCCGTTGGCGCCCGCTCCGGAGCCGCCGCCACGGCCTGCGCCTGGGGCGGGGGTGTCCTTGGACAGGATCCGGTCGATTACAGCCTGAATCTCCTCAGGACTCATGTCCTGGGCTGCTGAATCGGGTCCGGTGTTGGGGTGGCTGGTCATGGTCTCCTTTAAGGGTTCGGCACTTTCAGAATAGTGCCGATTGGTGCTCTGTGGGGCGGTATTCGCGCTGGGCTGACGGCGGGGGGTCATGCAGGCCTCCTGGATTGCCCGCGGCAACGGTGCCGGGGCGGGGCTGGCTCCGTCCGGAGCGGTGGCTAGGTGTTGGGTAGAGGCGGCAGAAGCGCCTGGCTGTGAGAACACTGGCTATGCGAGGCGGTGCCTGTGGAAAACGCTGCCTGTAGTAAACACAGTGAGGTAGGTGCCCTCCGCCGAACCGGGCCTGCGAGCGGCCCGGGGAGCACGGTGCCAGCAGGACACGGTGCCGGCACAACAAGGTGCTCAGGAAATGGCTGGATTCCAAGTGGTGCATGCGCCCAGCGGGTGAGAAAACTCACCCTAGCGATGGCGCACTCAGCGGAAGGCGTTTACCTGCGTCGCTCCGGGGACGGGATGTCACTCCTGGGACAGACTTCACCCCGGGGATGGGACAAGGCCCGTGCCGGCTACTTGGAGATCAAGATCATGTTTTTTAGCGTAGCAGACGTCAAGGCTCCCGCCCGGTTTCCCAAGGGGGCGGGCCGCCAACTAATCTGGCCCATTATGGAGTCTGCACATTATTTCAGCGCCCAGCCGGCCGGGCCCTTCACCCGCAAGCCGCTCACCGTGGATCTCGCCGGTGAAACGCGCCGCCTGCAGACGTCCTCAGGGATCTTCAGCCCGGACGGGATCGACAAGGGAACGGCCGTGCTGCTCGCCGACGTCCCGGCTCCGGCGCCGCAGGGCAACCTGCTGGATATCGGCTGCGGCTGGGGACCGATCGCACTGACCATGGCCCTGCGGGCACCGCACGCCCACGTCTACGCGGTGGACGTGAACGAACGCTGCGTGACCCTCACCAACGAAAACGCCGGGCTGTTGGGGCTGAGCAACGTCACCGCCAGCACTCCGGACGCTGTGGACTCCGAACTGCGCTTTGACACCATCTGGTCCAACCCGCCGATCCGGATCGGCAAGGATGAGCTTCATGCCCTCTTGCGCCTGTGGGTTCCCAGGCTGGCGCCGGGTGGATCGGCCTGGCTCGTGGTGCAGAAGAACCTCGGCTCCGACTCGCTGCAGCGCTGGCTGGCGGCCGAACTCGACTCCAGCTTCACCGTGACCCGGGAGAGCACGTCGAAGTCGTTCCGGATCCTTCGGGTCAGGAAAGCGTCCCGCTAGCGACGATCACGGCCGGGCCGCTGAGTTCGACGTGTTCGTGCCCCTCCGGGCCCAGGAAGAATTTCACACCGACGACGCCGCCGGGAACGTGGACGTTCCACGCGTCCGGTGCGCCCTGGCCGGCCCAGTGGCGAATGGCGACGGCGGCGGCGCAGGCGCCGGTGCCGCATGATTGGGTCTCCCCCACCCCGCGCTCGTGGACCCGCATGGTGATGGTGCCGGTGCCGTCGTGGACCAGCGGTTCGGACGGCACGACGAATTCGACGTTGGTCCCGTGCGGCGGCGTCGGGTCTACCCGTGGGGCGGTGAACAGCTGTGTGGCCTCGAGTTCGGCGGTCTCGGCCAGGGCCACCACTGTGTGCGGGTTGCCCATGCTGACGGAAAGGGCGGGCCGGGCGACTTCGAGCCCCTCGGCGCTGACGAGCGAATCCATGGCCCGTGCGGTGGCCTCGCCCGGGAAGATGAACTCCCAGGGGCCCATGTCCACGGCGTAGCCCGCAGCTGTCCGGACGATCGTCTTGGCACCGCCCCGGGTTCCAATGACGAGGGACTCGCCTGCCGGGAGATCCACGAGTCCTTCGGCGATGAGGAAGTGCACAAAGACGCGGACTCCGTTGCCGCACATCTCGGACAGCGAGCCGTCGCCGTTGCGGTAGTCCATGAACCACTCGGCGTCAGGGTGCGCGGCCAGCAATTCCTGCCCCTCGGGCAGGAGCCGGGAAGGTACGGCCCGAATGAGTCCGTCGCCGCCGATGCCGCGGTGGCGGTCGCAGAGCGCCGCGACGTGCTCGGGGCTGAGCGAGAGTGTGCCGTTGGGATCTGCCATCAGGACAAAGTCATTGCCCGTTCCGTGGCCTTTGGAAAACTTCAGACCGCTGAGCGGTGCGGTATCGCCGGCAGTGCGGTCGGCGGCTACGGCTTGGGATTCGTCCATGCTTCAAGGTTACCGGTCCGCCCTGACCGCTCCGGCACCGTGACCGGCCGTGACCGTTACCTAGACCGTGACCGTGACAGAGACCGAGACCGAGACCCGATCGCTACGCCGGCGGCAGAAGGGGCGCCGGGCGGCACAATGCTGCGGCTTCGGCCACCAGGTCAGGATCGCGCCAGCCCAGCCAGGTGACACGGGGATCGGCCCGGAACCAGGTCAGCTGGCGGCGCGCGAACTGCCGGGTGGCGATGATTGTTTCGTCCGCGGCCTGCTCCAGGCTGGCTTCACCGTCGAGGACCCGGAGGAACTGGGCATAGCCGAGGGCGCGTGGCGCGGTCCTGCCGGTGCGGAGCCCTGCGGCGTCCAGCCGGCGCACTTCGTCCAGCAGCCCCTGATCCACCATCGCGTGGACGCGCTGGGCAAGGCGCTCCCTGAGCCGTTCCCGGTCCACGTCGAGGCCGATCTGGACGGCAGGCTCGAAGTACTCGCGGGCCGGCATGAAGGAGCTGAACGGGCGCCCGGTGAGCTCGAAGACCTCCAGGGCGCGGATGATCCTGCGGTCATCGCCCAGCCTGCCCGCCGACACGGGGTCCACTGCTTCCAGCCGTTCCCGCAGCGGCGCGGGTCCCGCCGTGGCCAGTTCCGTCTCGAGCCGGCGGCGGATGTCCGGATCCGTACCGGGGAACTCCAGGACATCGAGCACGGCGCGGACGTAGAGTCCCGAGCCGCCGGCCAGGATGGCCCGCTTCCCGCGGCCGTGGATGTCGGCGATCAGGGCACGGGCCTGCTGCTGGAAATCCGAAACGGACGCTTCCTCGGTCACGTCCAGAATGTCCAGGAGGTGATGCGGCACGCCCCGGCGTTCGGCGTCGGTGATCTTGGCGGTGCCGATGTCCATGCCGCGGTAGAACTGCATCGAGTCGGCGTTGATGACTTCCCCGTCGAGCTCGAGGGCGAGGGCGACAGCCAGGTCTGACTTGCCGGACCCCGTGGGGCCGACGACGGCGATCACCGGCGGCGCAGCCGGCCGTGCACCCGGCGTTGCACTTGGCAGCGCATCCGGCTCCACCGTGGCCGCGGCGGCCTGTGCGGTGCCCTGCTGGCCAGGCACGGCGCTAGCGGCCGCGGACCGGGAGGCTGGGCATACCCAGGGACACGCCGGAGGTGCCCGACGCGCTGGCCGGGGCGGGGGCGCCGCAGGAGTCTGCCTGGGAACGGTCCCAGGCGTCACCGGCACGGGACCGGCGCAGGCTGTAGTCATCTGCCGATGCAGGGTCGGAGACGAGGTGGAAAGCGGCCGCCTCTGTGATGGTGACGGTCACCAGGTCGCCGGGCCGGGGCACCTCGGCGCCGGCGGGCACGGAGAAGTGCACCAGCCGCTGGTCCTGGGACCGGCCGGAGAGGCGGTGGGTTTCCTGGGCTTTGCGGCCCGATTGGGCTGTCACCATGACCTCGACGCGGCGGCCGAGCTGCCGGGCGTTTTCCTCTGCGGCAATCCGGTCCTGCAGGGCCGTGAGGCGTTCAAAGCGTTCCTGGACCACAGCCTTGGGTAGCTGGTCCGGCAGGTCAGCGGCAGGCGTGCCCGGTCGCTTGGAGTACTGGAAGGTGAAGGCGGTGGCGAACCGGGACTTCTCCACGACGTCGAGCGTGGCCTGGAAGTCCTCCTCCGTCTCGCCGGGGAACCCGACGATGATGTCCGTGGAGATGGCGGCGTGCGGGATCTTCTCGCGGACCTTGTCCAGGATGCCCAGGAACTTGGTGGAGCGGTAGGACCGCTTCATATCCTTGAGGACTTTGTCAGAGCCGGACTGCAAGGGCATGTGCAGCTGCGGCATGACATTGGGGGTCTCGGCCATGGCGTCAATGACGTCGTCGGTGAAGGCGGCCGGGTGCGGGCTGGTGAACCGGACGCGCTCCAGGCCCGGGATGTCGCCGCAGGCCCGCAGGAGCTTGGAGAAGGCCTGCCGGTCGCCGAATTCGACGCCGTAGGAGTTCACGTTTTGGCCCAGCAGTGTTACTTCGATGGCGCCGTCATCCACGAGCGCCTGGATTTCGGCCAGGATCTCGCCGGGGCGACGGTCCTTTTCCTTGCCCCGCAGGGCCGGGACGATGCAGAAGGTGCAGGTGTTGTTGCAGCCCACGGAGATCGATACCCAGCCTGAATAGACTGAGTCCCGCTTGGTGGGGAGAGTGGAGGGAAACACATCGAGGGATTCGAGGATCTCCAGCTGGGCCTCGTTGTTGTGGCGGGCCCGGTCAAGCAGCGCCGGCAGGGCACCGACGTTGTGGGTGCCGAACACGGCGTCCACCCACGGCGCCTTCTTGAGGATGGTCTCCCGGTCCTTCTGCGCGAGACATCCGCCAACGGCGATCTGCATTCCCGGGTTGGCTGCCTTGACCGGGGCGAGGATGCCGAGGTTGCCGTACAGCTTGTTGTCGGCATTCTCGCGGACCGCGCAGGTGTTGAAGACCACGACGTCGGCCAGCTCACCGGCAGACGGAACGTAGCCTGCGGCTTCCAGCATGCCGGCCATCCGCTCCGAATCGTGCACGTTCATCTGGCAGCCGAAGGTGCCCACCTGGTAGGTGCGGGGCTGGGCCGGCCGGGAACTTTCCGTTGCGGCAGCCACGTCTGTACTGAATGCCGGCGGCACTGCCGGAGGCGTTGCTGGAGAAGTCGTGACGGCTGCTGGGGAGGGAATGGTAAAACTCACTTGTTAAGGGTAACGGGTATGGGTAACGGGCAGTGGCAGGGCCTGCGAAGACCCCGGAACAGCAGCCTTAATCCCCGGCATCGGCACGGCCGGTGGCAGCGTCGAGCACCTCGCCCACAATCCGGAAGGCGAGCGAGGGCTGGTATCCCTTGCGGGCCAGCATTGACGCGAGGCGGCGGGTGATCTTGTCACGCTCCGCACGGTCTTCACCGCCGGTGAAGCCCCGCAGCTTGCGCTCCACGAGTTCACGGGCGGCCGATTCTTCGTCGGCGTCGCTGAGCTGTTCCAGCGCACCGGCGGCGGTTTCCGGGTCGACGCCCTTGTCTGCGAGTTCGCGCCGCAGGGCCCCCTTGGCAAGTTTGCGCGTTTGGGACCTGCTGCGGACCCACAAGTCAGCAAACTCGGCGTCGTCAACCAGACGCACTTCCTCGAAGCGGTCCAGCACGGCGTCGGCGACGTCCTCGGGAACGTTGCGCTCGGCCAGCTTGCGCGCGAGCTGCAGCCGGCTCTTGGGCGAATTTGTCAGCTGCCGCAACACGATGGCGCGAGCAACCGCTGCCGGGTCCGCGTCTGGATCCAGTTCCGGAGACGGCGCCGCCCTTGAGCGGCGGGAGCCGCCAGCGCCGCGGGAACTGTGCCCGGCGGAACCGGCAAGCGGGTCGGCAGCGCCGTCCCGGTCCGGGTCCCTCTGACGGAACCCTGACCCACGGCCCGCTCCTGCGTTAGAAGCCGTCAACGGCCTTCAGCTTCGGTGACTCCTCGGTTTCGGCCGGGGCCTTCACGCCTACGCCGAGCTTTTCCTTGATCAGGCGCTCGAGTTCGGATGCCAGCTCCGGGTTGTCGCGCAGGAAGCGGCGGGAGTTCTCCATGCCCTGACCCAGCTGGTCGCCATCGTAGGTGAACCAGGAGCCCGACTTCTTGATCAGGCCGTGCTCGACCCCCATGTCGATAATGCCGCCCTCACGGGAAATGCCCTGGCCGTAAATGATGTCGAACTCGGCGATCTTGAAGGGTGGGGCCATCTTGTTCTTGACGATTTTGGCCTTAGTGCGGTTGCCGACGGAATCCGCGCCCTCTTTCAGGGTCTGGATCCGGCGGACGTCGATGCGGATGGAGGCGTAGAACTTCAACGCCTTACCACCGGTGGTGGTCTCCGGGGAGCCGAAAAAGACACCGATCTTTTCACGCAGCTGGTTGATGAAGATAGCCGTGGTTTTCGTCTGGCTCAGGCGGCCGGTGATCTTACGGAGCGCCTGGCTCATCAGGCGGGCCTGCAGGCCCACGTGGCTATCGCCCATGTCGCCTTCGATTTCCGCGCGGGGAACGAGGGCGGCTACCGAGTCGATGACAATGACGTCAAGGGAACCGGAGCCGATGAGCATGTCCATGATTTCCAGTGCCTGCTCACCGGTGTCCGGCTGGGAGACCAGGAGCGCGTCGGTGTCGACGCCCAGCTTCGCGGCGTATTCGGGATCGAGTGCGTGCTCGGCGTCGATGAAGGCGGCGATGCCGCCTTGGCGCTGGGCGTTGGCGACCGCGTGCAGCGCGACCGTGGTCTTACCGGATGATTCCGGACCGTAGATTTCCACGACGCGGCCGCGGGGCAGGCCGCCAATTCCCAGGGCGACGTCCAATGCGATGGAGCCGGTGGGGATGACCTCGATGGGCGCACGGACTTCATCGCCGAGGCGCATGACCGAGCCTTTGCCGAACTGCTTGTCAATCTGGGCAAGCGCTGCGTCGAGCGCCTTCTGGCGATCCGGGGCTGCGGCCATGATTCACACCTCTAATACTTTCTCGCTGTGGAGTGGCCCTGTAGGCCCTTCGTCTGTCATCACTGACGCTACCTGCACCCTCCGACAAAGTTGTCGAGAGAGCCACCTATGTGGAAAACGCTGCATCGGGAAAACGCTCTGAAAAAAGCATATCGCTATCCGAACAGGTATTCGAACAACCGGGCGGCGTGTCAGGCGTCAGCCCATGCCAGCGGCGTGGCAGTGCCAGTCCCGGCGGGCGGCGTGTCAGGCGTCAGCCCATGCCAGCGGCGTGGCAGTGCCAGTCCCGGCCGGCGGCGTGTCAGGCGTCGGCCCATGCAGGCGGCGTGGAGCGTCAGTGGGGTCCGGTGGTGTCGCGGGGTTTGACGTCCCGGCCCAGGCGGCGCTCCGGCGGGACGTCTTGGACGTCGCACAGGGCAAGCCACACCTGACGGGGAGGAACGCCGGCGCTGAGGGCCTGGTCCGCCGTGCGTCCCCCGACTCCTGCCAGGACCAGCGAACTGCTCAGGACGCGGGAGTACCCCGCCCCGAACTCGTCGTCCATTAGCCGCCAAAAGTCACTGATTCGCACGAGTAAAGTCTCTCACGGCCTAGGACTCTAGAATGGTTGCCATGAGCAACCCAACTGAGTCCGCGGGAGATTCCTCTCCCGAAAACGCCGGCGCGGACGCCGCCCTGGACGCCGTCGAGAACCAGCTGAGCCTGCTCTGGCGCCGGGGCCGGTCGATTTCCCATCAGCTCTCGCGCCAGGTCCACCCGGACATGGAGCCCGCCGCCTACGGGCTTCTGAGTGTGATCCGCAAGCAGGGCCCCATCAGGCTCACCGACCTCGCGTCCTGCATCGGCGTCGGCAAGCCTTCGGTGAGCCGGCAGATCGCCTTCCTTGAGGGCCTCGGCCTGGTCTCGAAAGAGGCCGACCCGCTGGACGGCCGGGCGCAGTCAATTCAGCTGACGCCCGAAGGCGAGGCACGGATGCACCAGGTTCAGGACGCCCGGCGTGAGGTGTTTCGGGAACGCCTGGCAGAGTGGCCCGCCGAGGACCTGCAGGCTCTTGCCATGTACATGGCGAAACTCAACGCCACCTACGAACGCGACGGGTTCCCCCGGGACGAGACCGCCTGATTCCTCCGGCGGGGTGCGCAAGTCATCCGCGGCACACGTCAGGCACACGTCAAAGGACCCCCGGCCTGGGCCGGAGGTCCTTTCTTGCGTCTTAGGTGAGTTGACGTCTAGCGAGCTCCGGAAAGGAGGCCCTTCGCCAGCTCGTCGCTGAGGTCGGAGTTGAGTTCTCGGTCGAGGTCGCGGCCGTAGCGCTGCGCGAACTCCTGGGGGACGGTGTCCGGAACCGCGACGCCCTCGGCGACCGCCACGCGGTCGCTGACTTCGCGGAGCATGCTCGAAAGCGGAACATCGAGGGCCGAGCAGATCGAGGACAGCAACTCCGAGGAGGCTTCCTTCTGGCCGCGTTCCACTTCGCTCAGGTAGCCCAGGGAAACACGGGCACTGTGCGAGACTTCGCGGAGCGTACGGCCTTGGCGCTGGCGGACATCGCGCAGGACATCACCGATTTCGTGACGAAGTACAACCATCTTGCGCTCCTTCTGTTCGCTCTTGGCCTGATCGGCGAGGCCCACATCCTTCCAGCGGACAACGCCGTTTACGGATACGGGCTGCTTTACCATCTGTATCGCCTTGCTCCTCGTACTGTCGAGTCCGCCGGTGGGGGCGGACTCTGCTGATGATTTCATCCTAGGCGCCTCCCTTATTTGGAAGCGACACAATGTAACAACTATTCGGGATCAACTTTTGTTCCCGGCAACTTTACGCCCGGTAGCCTTCGGAAGATAGAGCTTCCAGCAGACGTTCAAGGGCTGCGCCGCACGCGAGTGCGCGGATCTCCGCGCGGCTCCCTTCAAAGGAATAGGGGTACGACGTCGATCCTCCCGCCGTGGCAATGCCGATAAAGACCGTGCCCACCGCTTTGCCGTCGTGGGGTTCCGGCCCGGCCACGCCGGTGGTGGACACGCCGACGTCGGCGCCGCAGATGCGCCGCGCACCGTCGGCCATGGCCGCGGCGACTTGGCCGTCTACGGAGCCGACGGCGTCGAGCAGTTCGCCGGGGACGCCCAGGACGTCGGCCTTGACCTTGTTGGCGTAGGACACCACCCCGCCCTGCAGCATCCCGGAGGCGCCAGGCGTGTCGGCCAGCACGGCGGTGACCATCCCGGCGGTGAGTGATTCGGCAGTGGCGGCCGTCATTCCGCGGCCGAGGGCGCCGGTGACGGCCTGCTCCGCCAGGCGGTGCAGGTTGGGGTGCAGATGGGGGTCCGGATGGTTCATTGCTTGTTCTCCCTTACCCGTGCCTTCTCTGCCCTGATGCCGGCGGCCCGCAGCTTGAGGGCCTCGATGACATATTCGCCGCCGGTCCACAGCGTGATGACCAGCGCCGCCATCATCACGACGAACGCCACAACGCCCAGCCACGGGGCAAGGGATGCCAACGGAAGGACGTACAGGAAGATGGCCGCCGTCTGCACCACCGTCTTGAGCTTGCCCCCGCGCGAGGCCGGGATGACGCCGTAGCGGATGACGAAGAACCGCAGCGCGGTGATGCCCCACTCCCGGACCAGGATCAGGATGGTGACCCACCACGGCAGTTCCTGGAGCAGCGAGAGCATGACCAGCGCGGAGCCGATCAGGAGCTTGTCGGCGATCGGGTCGGCAATCTTGCCAAAGTCGGTGACCAGGCCGCGGGACCGGGCGATGTCGCCGTCTAGCTTGTCAGTGTAGATGGCCACCGCGAAAACGAAGGCGGCCGCCCAGCGCCAGGGGCCGTTCTGGGCATGCAGTCCCGGAGCGTCGAGGATGAGGAACCAGATGAAGAACGGCACCAGCACTATCCGCAGCATCGTCAGGATATTCGGCAGGTTCCAGATCCGCGAGGCGGATCCGGCGTTGGAGTCGGCGCTATTCACCTTCCTAGGCTACCCGCTTCGCTCTCTACCGTCCGGTGAGCGACCAGGCATCCTCTGAGCCGTCCTCGTCGGAGCCGGCGTCGGCGCCGTCGTGGTACTCGATCGCCTGAGTGCGGTTCTCCAGGTCGGCCGCCACGAGGTCCTCCGCGTAGCCGCCCTGAGCGATGTTCGCGTTGGCGTTATCGCTCAGGGCCGCGGTCTGCGAGTCAGCGGCCACCGGGCCGTCCTGGCCCTTCATCGCGGCCAGCACGGCGGCGAGGTCGTCCGGCTTGACCAGCACGTCGCGCGCCTTGGAACCTTCGGAGGGTCCCACCACTCCCCTGGACTCGAGCAGGTCCATGAGGCGTCCGGCCTTCGCGAAGCCGACCCGGAGCTTGCGCTGCAGCATCGAGGTTGAGCCGAACTGGGTGGTGACCACGAGCTCGGTGGCCTGGAGCAGGACCTCGAGATCGTCCCCGATGTCGTCGTCGATCTGCTTCTTCTGCGCTTCAGGCGCGACGTCGTCGCGGTAGACGGCCTTGAGTTGGCCCTTGACGTGCTCGACCACCTTGTGGATCTCGGACTCGGTGACCCAGGCCCCCTGGACACGCATCGCCTTGGAGGCTCCCATCGGCAGGAACAGGGCATCGCCCTGGCCGATGAGTTTTTCGGCGCCCGGCTGGTCCAGGACCACCCGGGAGTCGGTGACAGAGGAGGTGGCGAAAGCCATGCGGGAGGGCACGTTCGCCTTGATCAGGCCGGTCACGACGTCGACCGACGGGCGCTGGGTGGCCAGGACCAGGTGGATGCCGGCGGCGCGGGCCAGCTGGGTGATGCGGACAATCGAGTCTTCGACGTCGCGCGGGGCCACCATCATGAGGTCAGCGAGCTCGTCCACGATCACCAGCAGGTACGGGTACGGCTTGATGACGCGCTTGGAATCGACCGGCGGGTGGACCTTGCCGGCCCGGACGGCCTTGTTGAAGTCGTCAATGTGCTTGAAGCCGTAATTGGCGAGGTCGTCATAGCGGGCGTCCATTTCCCGGACCACCCACTGCAGGGCCTCGGCCGCCTTTTTCGGGTTGGTGATGATCGGAGTGATGAGGTGCGGGACCCCTTCGTAGGCCGTGAGTTCAACGCGCTTGGGGTCCACCATGACCATGCGGACCTCGTCCGGGGTGGCCCGCATCAGGATCGATGTGATCATCGAGTTCACGAACGAGGACTTGCCGGCTCCGGTGGCACCGGCCACGAGCAAGTGCGGCATCTTGGCGAGGTTGGCCACGACGTACCCGCCCTCGACGTCCTTGCCGACCCCCATGACCATGGGGTGGTCGGTGCGGCGGGCGTTCTGGCTGCGGAGCACGTCGCCCAGGGACACGGTTTCGCGGTCCGTGTTCGGGATTTCGATGCCGATGGCGGACTTGCCCGGGATGGGGCTCAGGATGCGCACATCCGAGCTCGCGACCGCATAGGAGATGTTCTTGGACAGTGCGGTGACCCGCTCCACCTTGGTGCCCGGGGACAGTTCGATTTCGTACCGGGTCACGGTGGGGCCTCGGCTGAAGCCGGTGACCTGGGCCTCCACGTTGAACTGGTTGAGGGTCTCGGTGAGCGAGGCGACAATCGCGTCGTTGGCCTCGGTGCGTTCCTTGGGGATGGAGCCGGGTGTCAGCACGTCCGACGCCGGCAGGGTGTAGGTGACGTCGCCGGCCAGGGAGAGCTGTTCGGTGCGCTGCGGAATCGGGGTGGGCAGCGGTGCCGGCGCCACCGGGTTGGAGGGGACCATGGCGGCTGCCGCGGCGGCAGCGGGATTGAGCGAGCCCGCAGCCACCATCCCTGGGGTGACCAGCGGGATGGCCTCGGTGGCGTTTTCGCCAGCGGATCCCGCCGTGCCGAGGCCTTGGGCGGCCTTGATCTTTTCGACGGCAATCTCGGCCTGGGTGGGACGGCGGACGCCGGGGGCGACGCTGGCCTGGTTCTTGGTGCCCTTCGCACCCTTGGCGGGCGGGGCCTCGTCCGCTGCTTCCTCAGCGTCGATGACCGCGCGCTCGAACGCTTCGTCGCCGACGTAGCCTTCCAGGCCGGACTCGTCATCGTGGTCCTTGCCGAAGAGGCGCTTGCGCTTCTTCTTGGGCGGGGCCGGGGCGTCGTTTTCGTACAGGTAGCTGCGGTCGTGGCCGTCGCCGTGGTCGTCGTCGTGCAGGTCGATGCCCATCAGGTGCTCGTACCCGTCCCGCAGGCGGCCGGGGATGGCGCCGAAGGGGGTCGCGGTGACGATCAGCAGCGAGGTGAACGCCAGCAGGCCGTACACCGCCACGGGGACTGCGGTGTGCAGGGCGGCCAGCGGGGCGGCGGCGAGGTACCCGAGCATGCCGCCGGCCCTGCGCAGGCCGTCGAAGCCGTCGGCGACCGTCGGCTGGCCGCCGATGACGTGGGCCAGGCCGGAACCCGCGAACGTCATGATGAGGAAGCCGATGCCGATCCGGTTGTTGCCGCGGCCGTCGTCGGGCTGGCGGAACAGGCGGAACGCACAGACGAACAGCATGAGCGGCAGCAGCAGGGACATCCAGCCGAAGGTGCCGTTGACGATCGCGAAGACAAGGTCCGGGAACCAGCCCCGAAACCCCCACCACGCGAAAGTGGCGACGAAAACGCCGAGTGCCAGGTTGAACAGGGCGGCGCCGTCGCGCCGGTCCTCCGGAGCGAGGTCGCTGACGTCGTGGCCGACCCGTCTGATGCCGGCGCCGACGACGTGGGCGATTCCCAGCCATGCACCGGCCAGCACCCGCACCACCCAGGGCTGGTGCGGCTCAACTACGGCCAACTGCCGGGTCCGCGCTGTTCCGGTGGTTCCGCCCGTGGTTCCCCGCGGCCGGGTGGATTTGGATGCGGCGGGACTGGACCCCCGGCCGGGAGAACTGCCTGATTTGCCGCTTGAGTTTCCTCTAGGCGCGGAAGAAGTACGAGTCGCCATACTCGCCACGGTACCGGATGCCGGGCCGTAAACCCCGAATTTCCGGGCCGTCCGGGATCATGTTGCCGCCAGAGCCAACAGAAAAACGGCCTCCCCCGCCTTCCGCGGCCGTTAGGCTGCGGTTGGCCGGGAAGGCCGTTTACCAGGCTTACGCCCGGTGAACCATCTGAGGCTTACGCCCCGGCGAACCATCTGAGGCTTACGCCCGGCGAACCATCTGAGGCTTACGCCCGGCGAACCATCTGAGGCTTACGCCCGGCGAACCATCTGAGGCTTACGCCTCAAGGACCACCGGGATGATCATGGGCTTGCGGCGCAGCTTGCGGTTGACCCACGTGCCCACGACCCGGCGGACGACCTGCTGCAGCTGGTGCGTGGTGTGGTCCGTGCGGTTCAGCACGGCTTCTTCGAGGGCCTCGTTGATCTTGGGGATGATCTCGTCGAAGACGGAATCATCCTCGGCCACGCCGCGGGCGTGGATCTCCGGCCCGGACACCACCTTGCCGGTGGCACGGTGGATGACCGTGATGATGGAGATGAAGCCCTCGTCGCCGAGAGTCTGGCGGTCCTTGAGGTCCGCTTCCGTGACTTCGCCGACGCTGGAACCGTCGACGTAGACGAACCCGACCTCGACCTGGCCCACGATGTCGGCCTGGTGGTCGCGAAGGTCGATCACGGTGCCGTTGTCCGCGAGCAGGATGCTCTCCTCCGGCACGCCGGATTCGAGGGCGATCTTGCCGTTGGCGATCAGGTGGCGGGTTTCGCCGTGCACCGGCATGGCGTTGAGCGGCTCGAGGATGTTGTAGCAGTACAGCAGCTCGCCGGCGGCAGCGTGGCCGGAAACGTGCACCTTGGCGTTGCCCTTGTGGATGACGTCCGCGCCGAGCTTCAGCAGGCCGTTGATGATGCGGAAGACCGCATTTTCGTTGCCGGGGATAAGGCTCGAGGCAAGGATGACGGTGTCGCCGTCGCCGACGACGACGCGGTGGTCGCCGTTGGCCATGCGGGACAGGGCCGCCATGGGCTCACCCTGGGAGCCGGTGGACATCAGCACGACCCGGTTGTCCGGCAGGTTGTCGATGTTCTTGATGTCCACCAGGATCCCGGCAGGCACCTCGAGGTAGCCCAGCTTCGCGGCGATGGCCATGTTCCGGACCATGGAGCGGCCCACAAAGGCAACCTTGCGGTTGTGGTTGGCGGCGGCGTCGAGGACCTGCTGGACGCGGTGCACGTGCGAGGAGAAAGAGGCGACAATGATGCGCTTGGAGGCCTGCCCGAACAGCCGGTCCAGGGTGGGCCCGATTTCCTTCTCGGCGGTGGTGAAGCCGGGAACGTCGGCATTGGTCGAATCCGACATGAACAGGTCCACGCCCTCTTCGCCGAGCTTGGCGAAGTGCCGGAGATCGGTAATGCGGCCATCCAGCGGCAGCTGGTCCATCTTGAAGTCACCGGTGTGCAGGACGGTGCCGCCCGAGGTGCGGATGAACACGGCCAGGGCGTCCGGGATGGAGTGGTTGACGGCGACGAACTCGCATTCGAAGGGCCCGAACTTCTCGACCTCGCCTTCGACGACGGTCTTGGTTTTCGGCTTGATCCTGTGTTCCTGCAGCTTGGCCTCGATGAGGGCCAGCGTGAGCTGTGAACCGACAACGGGAATGTCGGCGCGCAGGCGCAGGAGGTACGGGACGGCGCCGATGTGGTCTTCGTGACCGTGGGTCAGGACGACCGCGACGATGTCCTGGACACGGTTCTCGATGTAGGAGAAATCCGGCAGGATCAGGTCGACGCCGGGCTGGGTCTCCTCGGGGAAGAGGACACCGCAGTCAACGATGAGGAGCTTGCCATCGATCTCGAAGACGGTCATGTTGCGACCGATTTCCCCGAGTCCGCCGAGCGGCACGATCCGCAGGGTGTTCTTCGGGAGGCGCGGCGGCGTGACAAGGCCGGGAAGGGCGGTTTGGGTCATAGTGCACTACTTTCCAGGCGGAGGCCGGGCTGGTTCTTAACGATCAGGAGTGACTCCGGATCAGGAAAAGACCATCCCCGCTTCCGCCAAATCCTCGCGGATGATTGCGATCTCGGCCTCGCCCGGCTCCACGAGGGGCAAACGGACAACCGAGTTGGGCAGGACTCCCTGCCACTTAAGAACCTGCTTGGCAGCGACAGCACCCTGAATGTGGGTCATCACTGCGCGGACAACGGGGTCCAGTTCGAAATGTATGGTGCGGGCGGTAGCAAAATCGCCTGCAAGTGCGGCATCGATCAGCGCGCGGAACTGCGGCGACGCGACGTGCGCGGAGACGCTGACCAGCCCGACGGCGCCGGCAGCCATCCACGGCAGCGTGAGGCCGTCATCGCCGGAGTAGACATCAATGTCGGTGTTCGCCAGAACGCGCGTAATGGCGGCGAAATCGGCCTTCGCATCCTTCAAGGCAACGATGTTGGGGTGGTCGGCGAGCCGAATCATGGTCTCCGGCTCTATGGGCACGCCAGCACGGCCGGGGATGTCGTACACCATGACCGGGAGGTCGGCGGCGTCGGCAACGGCCTCGACATGCGCCTGGATGCCGGCCTGGCTCGGCTTGTTGTAGTACGGCGTGACGATCAGCTGGCCGTGGGCTCCCGCCTTGGCGGCGCGCTTGGCCATCTCGATCGAGTGCGAAGTGTGGTTGGTCCCGGTTCCGGCGATGACCTTGGCGCGGTCGCCGACGGCCTCAACAATGACGCGGAAGAGCTTCTCTTTTTCGTCGTCTTCCAGCGTGGAGGTCTCACCCGTGGTGCCGGAGATGACGAGGGCATCATTGCCTTCGTCGACGAGCTTGCTCGCCAGTTCCGCCGACTGCTGGTAGTCGACCTCACCGTCCGTTGTGAAAGGCGTGACCATGGCAGTCACGAGGGTCCCGAACGTGTAAGAGCGAATTTCAGAGTCAGCCATATGAAAAACGTTACCTTGTCCGCGGCATGTTAGGACAATGGCGGCGGTGTGACGAACGTCAAACTCGCCAGGCCGCACGTCACGTTTCCGCGGTCCGGCCGGACTCAGGGCCGCCGAAATCGCGCCAGAACGCTGTGCTGGAGGCTCGCCGTCAAGACTTCGGTGCCGGTGCCGGCCGCCTGCCGGAGCGGAAGCCCATCCGGACCCCAGAAGCCGCTCAACCCGCAGGAAGGTCCGAGCCCCGTGGCGCCTGCCAGATTCGCCAGGACGGAAAACATCCGGTTGTCCATGGCGCGGGCGCCAAGGTGCAGTCCCAGCCGGTGGTCTTCGCCAGCGGTGTAGAGAGCCGAGGCGGCATAGATGTCCGCACCGGCTGCCGCGGCCCATTCCGCGTGGCCGGGCCGGGCGGCGTCGAAGCAGATTGCCAAGGCAACCTTCCACCCGTCAATTTCCAAGATGGTGGGTTGGCTGCCGGCCACGAAGAGGTCCTGCTCCGAAGCGTGCAGGTGCGTCTTAAAGCTGGCCTCGATGACGCCTGCGGGGTGGACCGCGAGGGAGGCCAGCCGCGGCGTGCCGTCTTCCTCCTTGAACGCGGCTCCGACCACGGCGGTTATTCCGGTGCGCCGGCAGATTTCCCGGATGCCGTCCAGCCGCCCGTCAGCAGCGCTCAGCCACTCCCCCGGCCCCTCCAGCAGGTCCAGCCGGTACCCCGTCAGCGAGAGCTCAGGAAAGATGACCAGCCGGGCTCCGTGCGACTCGGCGTCTTCGATCAGCCGGATGTGCTCGGGCACGTTGGCGGCAACGCCGCCGTCCAGGGCCTCGTATTGGATGGCGGACAGCGTCAGGGCGGTGATTGAGCCAATGATTGAGCCAGCAGTCACTCTGCCATCCTAGGCACCTCGTCTTTCCCGGAGGGCGCCGATGGCGCCGAGCAGTACCGCGCGACGGCGGTTTCGCGCAGGGCCTCCGCCCAGGCGGCAAGGCGCTGGGCCGCCCGCACGTAATGGAACAGCTCTGTCGGAGTGAGAGCGTCGAGGTCGGTCTCGGCCAGCCGCCGGGCCAGTTCCGCTCCCGGCGGCTGCACAGCCAGCGCTGTGCCTTCCTTGCCCCACTGGACGTCCTCGGCCGGCTCCCCGGCGACCAGGCGCCGGAAGAGGAAGTCCACGACGCCCGGGCTCATGGCTTTGAGGACGCCCGCCCCCGGCTCGCCGTTCGATCGTCCACGGGGCGGGGTGTTGGCCAGACAAGGACCTGATGGATCCGGGCCCGGATGTTGCCCACCCGCAAGTTCCCGGCTTGAGATTGCCCGGCCGGTAAATTTCGGGCCAGCGGTCTCCCGGCCTGCGATTTCCGGGCCGATGATTTCCGGGCCGGTGATTTTCCGGGCGGTGAATTCCGGGGTTGGAAATTCCGGATTCAGGAAGGCGGGCTCTGAGGCGTTGTCCATGCGCTCATGTTATTCGAACATATATTCGAATACAAGGCCCGGTCCGAGACTAACTGCAGCTGCGGGCCGGCCGAACATGAGACGATCAGATGATGACCGCGCGCGGAACGACCACTGCTTCCCGGACAGTCAAGGGCACCTCCTCCGGTACCCGACTGGCCGGCATTGACGCCGCACGCGGGCTGGCGCTGCTGGCCATGATGGCCACCCACGTGCTGGCCACCTTTGAGTCGGATTCACAACTCACGCCCACCTGGATCGGGCTGGCATTTTCCGGACGGGCAGCCGCGCTGTTCGCCGTGCTGGCCGGAGTCGGCCTCGCGCTGTCCACGGGGAAGCAGCAGCCCTTTCAAGGCCCCGAACTCTGGGCGGCGCGCCGGGGCATCGCCCTACGGGCGCTCGTGATCGGCGCCGTCGGGCTCTCCCTGGGCGGCCTGGAAGTCAACATCGCGATCATTTTGGTCCACTATGCCCTCCTGTTCCTGTGCGTGCTGCCCTTTGTGGGGCTCGGGGTGAAACGCCTACTGGTGCTGGCCGCCGCCTGGATCCTGGCAGCCCCGGTCCTGGCCTTCCTGCTGCGGCCCTGGCTGCTGTCCGCCGATCCGCCCCTGCGACTGGGGCACAACCCGGGCTGGGAGGACCTGGCCACACCGGACAGGCTGCTTGGCGACCTCTTCCTCACGGGCTACTACCCCGTGCTGCAGTGGATCGCCTATCTCCTGGTGGGGCTCGCGATCGGCCGGATGGCGCTGTCGAAAGCAGCGGCGCCGTTCCTGCTGCTGGCCGCCGGAACGGTGGTGGCCATCATTTCCAAGTGGCTGGGGATAGTCATGATGGAGGACTGGGGCGGCAGGCAGGCGCTGGAGGCGCAGATCGGCGATCCCACCTACCCGCTGGCGAGTCTGCTGCAGGTCAACCTTGCCGGCGTCGAACAGTCGGGCTCGGCGTGGTGGCTGGCTTCCAGTGCACCGCACGCCGGCACCACACTGGATCTGCTGCACACCTCGGGGACCGCTGCCGCCGTGATCGGCGTGTGTCTGCTGCTCGGCCGGCTGGGCAACTGGGTGGAACTTGATCTGCTGCTCCCGCTGCGCGGAGCCGGGGCCATGACACTGAGCCTCTACACGGCGCATCTGTGCATCATGGGGGCCCTGCACGATCAGCCACTGCTGCCCGGCTGGACCGTGGAGGGTGTGTACTGGGCGCAGGCCATCGGGGTGCTGGTGACTGGCGCCGTTTTCGCGGCACTGGCATGGCGCGGACCGCTGGAGTGGGTAACCCATGCGGCCAACCAGGTAGGCAACTACCAGCCGGCTCAAGGCCGGCAGCCTCAGCGCTTCCGCTAGCCGCTGCCGGCCTTACTCCTCGAGGCACGCCGCAGCCGTGCCGCGGCCGGACCCGGCGGGGCTCAGCGGCCGGCCACGACTTGCTAGGGCTTCTGCACGCTACGACCCCTGCACGCCGGCGCGGAACATCCGCACGGCGTCGCGCATCGAGGCGCGGGCCCGCTTGCGGTCTCCGGCGGCATCGTAGGCACAGCTGAGCCGGAACCAGGAACGCCAGTCCTCGGGGGCGGCTTCGGCCTCGGCGCGGTACTTCTCAAATTCGAGGTCGGCGGCTTCGCGGATGATCCGGCCGGCGGGCGTGCGCGGCAGGGTGTCCTCCGGCAGGCCCCCCTCGGCTTCGAGGATCTTCGCCAAACGCTCCGTGCGGGCCCCAAACAGCAGCTCCCGGATCATGGCCCACGCGCCAATGACCGGCAGCACCAGGTAGGCGGCGCCGATCGCCTTCGCCACGAGGCTGGGGTCCGACATCAGGAGCACGGAACGTTGGAGGGACACCACCAGGTAGAACACGAGCAGCAGCGTGACAGCCCCCACCCAAATCTTGGTGCGGTTGGCTTTCAGGGCTGTCAAGACGGCGGACATCGGACTCAGAACCCCAGGTCCAGGTAGCCGTCGAGCCCCACGGTGAGACCGGGGTGCGCGGCGACGTTGCGGATCCCCAGCAGCACTCCGGGCATGAAGGAGGCGCGGTCGAAGGAGTCGTGGCGGATGGTCAGCTGCTCCCCCGGCCCGCCCAGCAGGACCTCCTGATGCGCGACGAGACCACTGAGCCGGACGCTGTGGACCCGGATGCCGTCGATGTCGGTGCCGCGGGCGCCCGCGAGCTCTGTGGTGGTGGCGTCCGGGCTGGAAGGCACGCCGGCGTCGGTGCGCTCGGCTGAGATCAGCTGCGCCGTGCGCACAGCAGTGCCGGAGGGGGCATCGACCTTGTCCGGGTGGTGCAGTTCAATGATTTCGACGGACTCGAAGTACTTGGACGCTTTGGCGGCGAAGGCGGAGGCAAGGACCGAGCCGAGGGCGAAGTTGGGGGCGATGAGGACGCCGACGCCGGGCTGGCCGGCAAGGAGTTCCTCCAGCCCCGCGAGCCGCTGGGCATCCCAGCCGGTAGTGCCGACAACGGCGTGCATGCCGTGCTCGACGGCGAAACGGACGTTCGCTTCGGTGCTTTCGGGGACGGTCAGGTCCACCACGATCTGCGCGCCGGAACTGACCAGCGTGTCAAGGGAGTCGTTGCGGCCAAGGGCCGCAACGAGCTTCAGGTCCGCGGCGGCGTCGATGGCCTTCACGGCTTCTTCGCCCATACGCCCGCTAGCGCCCAGCACGGCGACTGAGAGTTGTTCGATCATGCCATCAACCCTACCGCCGGGGGCGTTGCGTTCCGGAACCGGCGTGTTTGGATTACAGGTCCGCCGCCCCGGACAGTCCGATCGCCATGAAGCCCGTGCGCCGCCCCGCGATGCCGGCGATGCGGGCGGTACACACGTGGTCCATTCCAGCCCGCGGCTGTCAAGCTGGATTGACGCGCCCGCCGCGTCAACCTAGACTGACAGCCATGGAGACCGACGACCTGTCCGCGCAGATTCATTCACTTGACCCCGCTATCGGCCTGCGGGCGGTCGGAGCTCTGCATCGCCTGGCAGAGCAGGTCGAGGCAGCGCAGGTACGAGCTGCGCGACGCCAGGGATGGACCTGGGAGCAGATCGGTGACGCCCTGGGCGTCTCGCGGCAGTCCGTTCACGCAAAATACCGAGAGTGAGATCGCGATGTTTGAACGATTTTCAGACGACACCCGTAAGATCCTTGGCTTTGCGATGGAAGAGGCCCGCCACAGCGGTGACAAGCGGCTGGGCACGGACCATCTGCTGCTGGGGGCGCTTCACGATCCCGGTCCGGCAGGCATTCTTGGCGTCACGCTGGATCAGGCACGGGCAGCGGCAGCGGCGCTAGACCGCACAGCACTCGCGTCGATCGGCATAGATGCCCAAGGCTTTGAACGCGTCACCATGCCCAGCCGGGGCAAAAAGCCGCCCTTCAGCTCAGGTGCCCGGCAGGTAATGGAAGGCATGCTCCGGTACGCCGTGGACCAGAAGTCACGACAGATCACTACCGCGAATCTTCTGTTGTCGCTGCTGGACCGTGAGGAACATGATCCGGCAGCCGCGCTCCTCAATGAACTGGGGGTGGACCGGGCCGAGGTCCGGCGCAGGGTTCTTTCCTCCTGATCGCGCGCTAGCTTGCTGACTACTCCCCTGCCCCGACCCACTCGACAGTGCCGTCGGTGAAAAACTGTTCCTTCCAGATCGGCACTTGAGCCTTGATCCGGTCCACGAGTTCGGCGCAGACCTCGAAGGCCTGGCCGCGGTGGGCCGCGGAGACGGCGCAGACCAGGGCAGGGTCGCCGATCTCCAGCATGCCGATCCTGTGGGCCGCCCAGATCCGCACCGGCTGATGCTGTTCCCCGGTGCCCTCGGCACCGGCGGCGGCGCCGTCCGGGGATCCGCCGGGAGCCTGGCCGCCGGCAGGGGCCGAGTGCTCCGCCACAAGCCCGGCGACGACGTCGGCCATCACCTGGTGCGCCGTCGGGTGGGCGCTGTAGCTGAGCCGGGAAACCTGCTTGCCGCCGTCGTGGTTGCGGACGACGCCGCTGAAGCTGACCACCGCTCCTGCGGTGTCCGACTCGACCGCCGCAATGGCCTGGTCCACGGAAATCGGCTCGGAGCTCAGCACGGCGTGCACGATTTCAAATCCAGTTTCAGTGCCCATGGCTGCCTTCCAGCTGGTCGCAAAGATGTCCAAGAATGGGATCCAGCACGCCCAGACCGTCCATCACGCCTTTCGGGGATCCGGGGAGGTTCACGATGAAGGTCTGGCCGGCCGCGCCCGCGTGGCCCCGGCTGAGCATGGCCATCGGCGTCTTGGTTGCCCCGGCGCTCCGGATGCCCTCCATGATGCCCGGGATTTCCCGGTCCAGCAGGGGCAGGGTCTGCTCGGGCGTCGCGTCAGTGGGGCTCAGCCCTGTGCCGCCACTGGTGATGATGACGGCGGGCTGCTGGCTCAGGAGGGCCCTCAGCGCGGCCCCGACTGGCGCTCCGTCCGGCACCACCATGGCAGGAAACGGCTCAAAGCCGTGTTCGGTGAGCCAATCGATGATGACGGGACCGGTGAGGTCCTCATAAATACCGGCGGCCGCTCGGGTGGAGGCGATCACGACGCCGGCCTTCCGGCCGGTGGCGTCTCCGTGGCGGTGCGGTTCGGGCATGTTCATAGGGTCCAGTCCCCGCTCTTGCCGCCGCTTTTGGCGAGCACTCTAATGTCGGTCAGGACCGCGTGCTTGTCCACGGCCTTGATCATGTCGTACACGCTCAGTGCCGCGATCGACGCCGCGGTCAGCGCTTCCATTTCGACCCCGGTGACACCTCGGGTCTTGACCGTGGCAAACACCGTCACGGAGTCGGTGTCGAGCTCAAAGTCGATGGTGACTTTCGCGATGGGCAGCGGGTGGCACAGCGGGATCAGATCCGGCGTCTTCTTGGCCGCCATGATCCCGGCGATGCGGGCAACGGCCAGGGCGTCGCCCTTCGGGAGCTCGCCGTCGCCGAGGAGGGAAAGGACCTCGGCCGTGCTGCGGACGGTCGCGGTGGCCGTGGCCTCCCGCGTGGACTGTGCCTTGTTGGACACATCCACCATTTGGGCCGTGCCGTCGTGGCGGAGGTGGGTCAGGCGGGTGTGGTCCGCCGCGGTGTTGGCCGCTGGTGCGGCATCCGCTTCAGGGTTTTCTGCTTCATTCACAGGATCCATACTTCCACTTCGTCGCCCGCTGCGAGTGCCGCAGTCCCCTCGGGAACATGAACCAGGGCGTTGGAGCGGGCCAGGGCGTGGACCAGGTGCGAGCCCGCACCGCCCTCCAGCCGGACCGTACCGTCCGGAGCCAGCGTGCCGCGCCGGACCTGGTGCTTGCCCGGCGGGGAGGTCAGCGGTTCGGCGAGGCGCGCCCGCACGGCTGGCCGGGGCGCCGGAGCGCCGAACAGCTCCGTGAGGACAGGGCGCAGGAACATCTCAAAGGACACCAGGCAGCTCACCGGGTTGCCGGGGAACCCCAGCACCGGAACACCGTCGAAGCTGCCGATCCCCTGCGGACCGCCCGGCTGCATCGCCACGGCGCCGAATTCGACGTCGTGCCCCGCCATCGCCTGCCGCACCACCTCATAGGCACCCTTGCTGACCCCGCCGGTGGTGACGATCAGGTCCGCGCCTGGGCCATGCCGGCGCAGCAACACGGCGAGCTCGTCCGGTTGGTCTGTGGAGACGCCGGTCCGGGTGACCCGGAGCCCGGCCTGGCGCATGGAGGACTCGAGCAGCGTGCCGTTGGAGTCGAAGATCTTGCCCGGTCCCAGCGGGTTGCCCGGTTCCACCACTTCGTCGCCGGTGGTGACCAGAAGCACCCGGAGGCAGGAATGGACGGGCACCTCCGTGTAGCCCATGGCCGCCAGCAGTCCCAGCTGGCCGGGGCCGAGGAAGGTCCCCGCACCGAGGGCGAGCTCGCCGGACCGGATGTCGCTGCCGGCATCGCGCACAAACGTTCCTGCAGCCGCGGCGGGCAGGTGGACCGTGGCGGGCTCCCCGGGCGCGGGGAAGGAATCGGGCACGGCCTGTTCAATGGGCACGACGGCGTCGGCGCCGGCCGGCATCATCGCGCCGGTCATGATCGGGGCGGCCGTGCGGGCGGCGAGGTCGGCCGGTGCGGCACCCGCGGGGACGGGCGCGACGACGCGCAGTTCGGCGCCGCCGTTGGGCACGTCGCCGCTGCGGATCGCGAAGCCGTCCATCTGCGAGTTGGCAAAGGGGGGAAGGTCCAGCGGCGCCAGGATATCGGCGGCAAGGCCCCGGCCCAAGGCTTCGAGCAGCGGAAGCTGTTCCACCCGCTCCTCGGTGCGGAGCGGGGCCAGCAGTGCGCGCACCTTGTCCCGGTGCGCTTGAACGCTGACGTGCCTTGTCTCGGTGCGGTGCATACGTTTCCTGACCTTTGCTCGGCTCGCTAGGACTTCACGTCAACTCTAACCGTGTGGAAACCGGTGGCTCCGTTGGGCGCGACCGGGGCGGACTCCTCGACCTGCGGCACCCCGTCCAGGGCCGTCGCCCGGACCTGGACCTCGTACTGTCCCGGCGTCAGCGGCAACGCCAGCTTCCACTGGTACCACGTGTCTTTGGAGATGCCCGGGGCCAGCTCGGCCTGGTGCCAATCGCCGCGGTTGACGCGCAGCTCCACTTTGCCGATGCCCGTGTGCTGGTCCCACGCCACGCCGCCGAACACCACGGTCCCCGCCGTCACCCTGCTGCCGTCGCGCGGCACGTCAATGCGGGATGAGGTCTTGATGGGCCCGCGCTCGCTCCAGCCGCGCGGCGTCCAGTAAGCGACGTCGTCCGCGTAACGGGTCACTTTCAGCTCGGTGACCCACTTCGTGGCCGAGACGTAGCCGTACAGCCCGGGCACGATCAGCCGGACGGGGAACCCGTGTTCCAGCGGGAGCGGTTCACCGTTCATTCCCACCACCAGCAGGGCGTCGCGGCTGTCCGTGAGGGCCTCGAGCGGTGTCCCGGCCGTCCAGCCGTCCGTGCTGCGGGAGAGCACCATGTCCGCCCCGGCCTTGGGCCCGGCCATGGCGAGCAATTCGCGTACGGGCCAACCGAGCCAGCGGGCGTTGCCGATCAGATCCCCGCCCACCTCGTTGGACACGCAGGCGATAGTCACGTGGCGTTCCGTCAGGGGCTTGGCCAGGAGGGTGGCGAAGTCGAGCTCGATCTCGCGTTCCACCAGGCCCGTGACCTTCAGGGTCCATTCCGCCGGGTCCACCAGCGGGACCCGCAGGGCGGTGTCGATCCGGTAGAACTCCCTGTTCGGCGTCACGAGCGGGGTCAGACCGGCCAGCCGGAATTCGGCTCCCGCCGGTACGGGCGGTGCGGGGATGGCGGGCTTCGGGAGGACCAGCTTGCTGCGCACGTCACTGACGACGGCGGTTGCTCCCCTGAGCGTGGAGGCGAGCACCCCGGCGACGGCGGCAACGGCTGCGGTCCCGCCGAGGGCCAGCAGGAAGCGGCGCCGGGCGGGCCCGGTTTCATTGGCTGTAGCGTGAGCCGGCTCCGCGGCGGCGGGGGCTTCCGGTACGGCAGGCTGCGGTGCGGCGGGGGCAGGCTCCGCGGCGGCGGGGGCGTCCTGCACGACAGGCTGCGCGTCTGCAGGGGCATCCGGCTGCGCGGTCTCCGGCGCCGGAGCGTCGCCCGCCACCGGCTGCCACTCCAACAGTTTCCGGACGAGCCACCGCAACAGCGCGATTCCCACCAGTGCCACGAGCACCGGGACGGGGATGGCGTTGGCGGTCAGGTCTGCCCGGCTCAGCACGGCCATGAGGCCTACCGCGCCGAACACCGCAATGAGAATCACCCCGGCGAAGCGGCGCCGCACTTCAAGGACACCGGCCAGGGCCGCGAGCGCGGCGATGACCAGCGCCATGCCGACCAGGAGGGCCACTTTGTCTGCCGTGCCAAACACGGAGATAACCCACTCTTTGACGCCCGGCGGGACGGTGTCGATCACGGCCCCGCCCACGGCGGTCACCGGAGAAACCGTGGGGCTCACCAGGCTGGCCGCGAGTTCACCGAGCACTACGGCGGTCCCCACGGCCACCAGGCCGGCCGCGGCGGCCCACAGGTCCCGCTCGCGCCGTTGCCGCGTGGGTGGTTGTTGACTGCGCAGTTGCAGGGTGGGTGGCTCCTGCGTGCGCTGTTGATGGGTGGGCTGCTGCCGGGCCCAGCCTCGCTGCCCCTGTGTGCCGTCTTGTTCGTGGGCCTTGCCCGCGAGTGTCTCGTCCATGTCCTTCCCCTGCCCGTCTAAGCCAACGCCCCTGCTCACTGTGTCCGCCCCGCCCGGAGCTGTTCGTCCGCATCGGGGCGGGCAATTCGGTCCTGGGCTCGCGCTGCAGCTGCTTCCCTTGCAGTTACTCCCCCGGCAGCTGCCACGGCGGCGTTTGGCGCGTCTGCAGGTGATGCCTCACCGCCAGGTCCCTGGCCAGGAAGCAGCAGCGAGAACCGGCATCCGCCGTCGACGTTTTCCACGGTGACGGTGCCCTGATGGGCACTGACTATTCCGGCGACAATGCTCAGGCCAAGCCCGGCGCCGCTGTAGCGCATGGTGCCTGCCGCCCCGGCCGGCCCGGGCACGAGGTCAGCGTCGTTCGGGACTCCTCCGTCCATCCCGGCACCGTCCATCCCGGCGGCGTCCATCCCAGCACCGTTCATTCCAGCACCGTCGTCCCCGGCAGCCCAACGGCCGGGCCGTCTCCGGGCCGGGTCCTTCTGCCAGCCGGTCTCGAACAGGTGCGGGAGGTCTGCCTCTGGGATCCCGCCGCAGCCGTCCGTGACCGCGACGACGGCACGGTCCCCTTCCCGGCCGACCTCGACGGTGACGCGGGAACCGGGCGCGCTGTGGACGATCGCGTTGAGCACCACATTCCGGATGGCCCGCCCCATCGAAGGGCCGTCGGCGAGGGCCAGGCTTTCCCGCCGGCCACCACCGTCGAGCGTAATGCCATGCTGCTGCGCCAGCGCGGCGAGATCGGCAATGGCGTCGCTGGCGAGGTCGTACAGGTCCAGCGGTTCGGCCTTGAGCCGCATGGTTCCGGCGTGGATCTTCGACAGCTCCAGGAGGTCGTTGACCATGCCGGCCATGAGGTCGGTCTGGGCGATGATCTTGCGGTAGTAGCCGGGAACGTCCGCCGCCATGCCGTCCTCCAGGGCCTCGGTCATGGCCCGCATGCTTGCCAGCGGCGTCCGCAGATCGTGCGAGATCCAGCTGACCAGTTCGCGGCGGGCGTTCTCGACGGCGGCCTCACGCTGCCGGGATGCCTCCAGCATGCGGCTGCTGGATTCGAGCTCGGCGGCGAGGGTGGCAAGTTCGTGGCTCATCACCGGTGACTGGATCCCGGGGCTCTCGCCGCGGCCGATGCTCCTGGCGGCGTCGGCCAGCGCCTTGGCGTTCCGCGACACCCTTGATCCGAGCACGAGGGCGATCGAAACAGCCACAGCCGAGGCCACGGCCAGGACGTACCACATGACCTCGAGGTCCCGTGCCGAGATGAACATGGCGTTGAAGGCGCTGACCATTCCGGCGGTCAGGACCGCGACGGCGGCGAGCACCACCACGCAGATCTGGACCGCGAACGATGCCCTGCGCAGCGATTTCAGGATGAGCAGCGACGCGGCTCCGATCACGGCTCCCCATGCCAGGGCCCAGCCGATGATGGTCAGGAGTTCAGAGGTCTGCACCGGCGGACTCTTCCTGGTCGCTGGGGTCCAGCCGGTAGCCCACGCCCCAGACCGTTTTCAGCACGGTGGGGCGCGTGGGGTCGTCCTCGATCTTCTCCCGCAGCCTGCGCACGTGGACCGTCACTGTAGACAGGTCCCCATAGTCCCAGCCCCAGACGGCCTTCATGAGTTCCTCGCGGCTGAAAACCTGCCGCGGGCGGCGGAGCATGAAGGCCAGCAGGTCAAATTCCCGGGCAGTCAGCGCCAAGGGCCTGCCATGCCGGGAGACGGTGCGCGCTGCCGGGCTGAGGTCGAAGCCGCCCACTTCGACGGAGGGCTCCGGGCTGAATTCGGGAACGCTCCGGCGCAGGACCGAGCGGACCCGCAGGACCAGCTCACGCGGCGAGAACGGTTTGGTGACGTAGTCGTCCGCGCCGGCTTCCAGGCCAAGGATGCGGTCGTCCTCAGTTCCGAGGGCCGTGAGCATGATGACCGGGACACTGTGTGCCGCACGGAGCCGGCGGCAGACTTCCACGCCGTCCAGGCCCGGGAGCATCCGGTCCAGCAGCACCAGGTCCGGGCGGCGTTCGGCTGCGAGGCGCAGGGCGGTGAACCCATCGGCGGCGAGGACCACCTGGAATCCCGCCTGGACGAGGTAGTCGCGGACCACACCGGCGATGGTCGGCTCGTCTTCGACGAGGAGGATGCGCCGGTGTTCCGTTGCCTCCGGGGCCGGCTGGGTGTTGTTCACGCTTCCAGCATAGGTTCGCGGCCGCGCCGCGGGCAGGGCTCCGGATTCCCGCGGGACATCCTTCCCGAACACGTAATATCCGTGCCGTCATGCGGCTGTGACGTGGGCCGGGAGGTGGCGTAGCCTGACACTATGACAGTTCAACTGGGTATGCCCCAGCCCCGCGTGGCCGGCAGTCCCGGAACCGGGATGCCTCCTGCGCCCGCACTGTCCGGGCGCCCGGAAGGCTTGCCTGCCGGGCTTGTGGATCGCTACGGCCGCCGTGCCACGGACATGCGGCTCTCGCTGACGGACAAGTGCAATCTACGCTGCACCTATTGCATGCCGGCCGAGGGCCTGGAGTGGTTGTCCAAGCAGGCGGTGATGTCCGCGGAGGAAATCGTCCGGATCGTGCGGATCGGCGTCGACATGCTCGGCGTGCGTGAATTGCGGCTGACGGGCGGCGAGCCGCTGGTGCGCGCGGACCTGCTGGAGATCATCTCCGCGCTCCGCCAGGCCCACCCCGGGCTGCCGATTTCGATGACCACCAACGGCGTGGGCCTGGACAAGAAGGCCGCCGGACTCAAGGCCGCCGGACTCACCAGGATCAACGTCTCTCTGGATTCCTTGCATGAGGAGACCTTCACCCAGCTGACCCGCCGCCCCTTCCTGAACAAGGTCCTCGCCGGCGTCGACGCCGCCTGGGCTGCAGGCCTGGGCCCGGTCAAGCTCAACGCTGTGCTCATGCGCGGAATCAACGACACCGAGTCCCCGGCCCTGCTGGCCTGGGCACTGGGCCGCGGCTATGAACTGCGCTTCATCGAACAGATGCCGCTGGACGCTGACCACGGCTGGACCCGCCGGAACATGATCACCGCCGCGGAGATCCGCGAACTGCTCTCCGCCGACTACGTTCTCAGTTCCGACCCGCGGGACCGCGATGGCGCCCCGGCGGAACGGTTCGAGGTCCGGGCCCGGGTTTCCGGCACCGACCGGGCCACCGGCCCCGTGCTCGGCACGGTGGGCATCATCGCCTCGGTCACGGAGCCGTTCTGCTCAGACTGCCGCCGGACGCGCATCACCGCCGAGGGCAAGATCATGAGCTGTTTGTTCTCCCGCGAGGAAGTGGACCTGCTGGGGCTGCTGCGCGAGGGCGCAAGCGATGAACAGCTCGCCGAACGCTGGCAGGATGCGATGTGGATCAAGCCCAAGGCGCACGGCATGGACCATGTGGGGCTCGACGCCCCCGACTTCGTCCAGCCGGACCGCAGCATGAGCGCCATCGGAGGCTGATTTTTTCGTGAACGTACGCTACTTCGCTGCGGCGCGCGCTGCCGCCGGCGTGGATGAGGAACATTACGAGCTCACCGACGGCGACACCCTCGCCTCCCTGCTCGAGGCGATCCTCGCCGTCGAGCGCCCCGAACCGCCAGCCGGGACGCCTCCGCTGGCCCGCATCCTGTCCCGCTCCAGCTTCCTGCTCAACGAAGTTGCCGTGCGTGACCACGCCGCGGCGCTCAAGCCGGCCGACGTCGTGGACGTCCTGCCGCCGTTCGCCGGCGGTTAGCCCGAGCATGGCCGGCGGCGTGAAGCCGGTATGTCGGGTCCAGGAATTCTGGGGTATCGCGTTGACCTGACCGGTCCTAGAGTGTGGAATATCCGCCGCGGCGGGCAACAAACACCAATGAGGAGCGCAGCATGTTCACGTTGCAGATCGAGCATAGGATCAAGGATTTCGCCACGTGGAAGGCGGCGTTCGACCGTGATCCGGTGAACCGCGCGGCGTCGGGAGTCACCGCGTACCACATCAACCAACCCGTGGACGACCCGCACTCTGTGGTTGTCGAGTTGGATTTCGAGCAGCGCGAGCAGGCGGAGGCCCTGTTAGCCAATCTTCAGGCGAACGTCTGGAACTCCGCCGAGGCCGCCCCCGCCCTTGAGGGAACTCCGAAGACCCGGATCCTGCAGGCCGCCTCCTGAAACCTCACGCCGGTACAGCAGCGTCCTCGGCGACGCGACGGCACACGGTAGTCATGAGGGTGGTGAAGTCGCTCGCCGAGCCCAGACGGAGACCGGCGGTGTGCGTCAGTTCGCCGTCGTCCACCCGGAAGGTGTGCCGTGCTGTGCCGCGGTCGCTGCGCCGTTCCACGGTCAAGGTGTCCCCTTCCATGTTGGCGCGCGCAGGTGCCTCGGGCGGCAGTCCCAGGCTGTTGACGTGGTACCAGAGAGTCTCCGGGTGGTCGGGGTCCGTTGTGAAAACACCATGGCCTTCGGAGCGGGTCCCATCCGCATCCGTATGCCGGTAGCTCTGGGTGACGGCACGCCCGGCGGCCGCCGGGGAGAAGATGATCTCGGTGTCCGCACTGCGCGCGGGACCCCACGCGGTTGACTCCCAGTGCGTGGTCCCCGCCCAACGGCCCAGGAAGGCCTCAAGCGCCTCGCATGCACTCCCTGGCAGTGGCCGGTGCACAGTTTCTCCCATGTGGAGTTCCTCCCGAGTGACCCCGCCACCATCATGACGCCGTGCCTACTGCGGTGTAAAGACCGGCCGCACGCCAGCCGGCCGTGCCCAGCAAGGCTAGGGCACGGCCCGCACTGCATTAATTGCCTCGTGCAGAAATTGGCCCAGCGAAGAAATCGGCCCGGGAGCTACCTACAGCCCAAACGTCTCGGTTTCCTCGAACGGGCCTACCACCGTGACGGTCCGCGGGGCTGCCGCGAGCTCACGGGCGAGCTCCTGGACCTCCGACGCTGTGACGGCCTTGATCTGGCGGAGGGTTTCATCGATGTCCTGGTACTCGCCGGACACCAGTTCCGCGCGGCCCAGCCGGGACATCCGGGAACCGGTGTCCTCAAGCGCCAGCACGATTCCGCCGCAGAGCTGCCCCACGGCCTTGCGGAGCTCCTCGTCGGAAATGCCGTCCGCCGCCAGCTTGTCCAGTTCGGCGCCGAGCAGATCGATGACCTGCCGGACCTTCGACGGCGTGCAACCGGCGTACATGCCGAAATAGCCGGCGTCGGCGTAGGAAGAGGCGAAGGAGTAGGTCGAGTAGACGAGGCCGCGCTTTTCCCGGACCTCCTGGAAGAGCCGGGAGGACATGCCACCGCCGAGGACGGCGTTGAGCACGCTCATGACAAAGCGGCGGTCATCTGTGGCGACCAGCGAGGGGCAACCCATGATGATGTTGGCCTGTTCCACCGGCCGCTTGACCACATGCAGGCCGGCCGTGCCGGTGATCGCCGCACGCTCGGTGGAGCGGCGCTGCACGGGGGCGGCAGCGGGCTCAAGGTTCCAGCCGGCGGAGTGCAGGGCATCCACCACGAGCCCGCAGACGACGTCGTGGTCCAGGCCGCCGGCCGCGGTGACCACGAGCTCGTCGGGACGGTAGTGGCGGCGGTAGTGGTCCCACACTGAGTCGCGCGCCACGGCCCGGATCGCTGCCGGGGTGCCGCCGATGGGGCGGCCCAGCGGGTGCGTTCCCAGCACGGCGGCTACGAAGTTCTCGTGTGCGACGTCGGTGGGGTCGTCGCTGTCCATGGCGATTTCCTCGAGGATGACGTCCCGCTCCTGCTCCATCTCCTGCGGGTCCAGGACGGCGCCGGTGATCATGTCCGCGATGACGTCGATCGCCATGGGAAGGTCCGAGTCCAGCACCCGGGCGAAGTAGCAGGTGCTCTCCTTCGCGGTGGCGGCGTTCGATTCCCCGCCAACTTCGTCGAAGGCCGAGGCGATCTCAAGCGCGGTGCGGCGCTTGGTGCCCTTGAAGAGCAGGTGCTCCAAAAAGTGCGTGGAGCCGTGCTGGCCCGGGGCTTCGTCGCGGGAGCCGACCCCGACCCAGAAACCGATCGTTGCGGAGCGCTGGCCGGGCATCGCTTCGGTCAGCACGCGGACACCGCCGGGCAGGACCGAGCGTCGCACTTCCGAGCCGCCGTCGGCTCCGTGGATCAGGGTGTCAGCGTGCTGGTTCTGCTCTAGCGGCAGGGGAACGACAGTCATCAAGGCCTTTCATTGAACACGTGCCAAATCTGCCTGCAATCCTACCTTTAACAGCAGCGGGGCCGGTGGATGATCCACCGGCCCCGCTGTTTGACTCAGGAGAGACTACTCTGCGGCGTCCGCGGAGACCTCAGCGTTGTCTGTGTTCTCGGAACCTGCCTCGTCAGCAACTACCGGTGACAGCGAAAGCTTTCCGCGGTCGTCGATCTTGGTGATTTCCACCTGGATCTTCTGGCCCACGGCGACGACGTCCTCGACGTTGTCAACGCGCTTGCCGCCGGCGATCTTGCGCAGCTCGGAGATGTGCAGGAGGCCGTCCTTGCCCGGGGTCAGGGAAACGAAGGCGCCGAAGGTGGTGGTCTTGACGACCGTGCCCAGGTAGCGCTCGCCGATTTCCGGGACCTGCGGGTTGGCGATGGCGTTGATCGCGGACCGTGCTGCGTCGGCAGAGGGGCCGTTGGTGGCGCCGATGTAGACAGTTCCGTCGTCCTCGATCGAGATGTCGGCTCCGGTGTCTTCCTGGATCTGGTTGATCATCTTGCCCTTCGGGCCGATGACCTCGCCGATCTTGTCTACCGGGATCTTGACCGCGATGACGCGCGGCGCGAACTCGGAGAGCTCGTCCGGGGTGTCGATCGCGGAGTTCAGGACGTCCAGGATGTGCAGGCGCGCTTCGCGGGCCTGCTTCAGGGCGGCGGCCAGGACCGAGGCCGGGATGCCGTCGAGCTTCGTGTCCAGCTGGATGGCCGTGACGAACTCGGAGGTACCGGCAACTTTGAAGTCCATGTCGCCGAAGGCATCTTCGGCGCCGAGGATATCGGTCAGGGCGGCGTAGCGGGTCTGGCCGTCGACCTGGTCAGAGACCAGGCCCATGGCGATACCGGCAACGGCAGCCTTCAGCGGCACGCCTGCGTTGAGTAGGGACAGCGTGGAGGCGCAGACGGAACCCATCGACGTCGAACCGTTGGAGCTGAGAGCCTCAGACACCTGGCGGATGGCGTAGGGGAATTCCTCGCGGGAGGGCAGCACCGGCATGATGGCGCGCTCTGCGAGGGCACCGTGGCCGATTTCGCGGCGCTTCGGGGAACCGACGCGGCCGGTCTCGCCGGTGGAGTACGGCGGGAAGTTGTAGTTGTGCATGTAGCGCTTGCGCGTCACGGGAGACAGCGAGTCGATCTGCTGTTCCATCTTGAGCATGTTCAGCGTGGTGACACCCATGATCTGGGTCTCGCCGCGTTCGAAGATGGCCGAGCCGTGGACGCGGGGCAGAACCTCAACCTCGGCGGTGAGCTGGCGGATGTCCGTCAGGCCACGGCCGTCGATGCGGATCTGGTCCTTGAGGATGCGCTGGCGCACAACCTGCTTGGTGACGGAGCGGAAAGCTGCGGACAGCTCCTTCTCGCGGCCTTCGAACTGGCCGGCCAGGGAAGAGGTGACCTCGTCCTTGAGCTCGTCCGAGGCGGTGTCGCGTTCCTGCTTGTCGGCGATCTGGAAGACAGCGGCCAGCTTCTCGGCGGCAGCGGACTCCACAGCGGCGTAGACGTCGTCCTGGTAGTCCAGGAAGACCGGGAACTCGACGGTCGGCTTGGCGGCGCGGGCTGCCAGGTCGGACTGTGCTTCGCAAAGGGCCTTGATGAACGGCTTGGCAGCCTCGAGGCCTTCGGAGACAACCTCTTCGGTCGGGGCGGTGGCGCCCTGTTCCTTGATGAGGTTCCAGGAGTTGTCGGTGGCTTCGGCTTCAACCATCATGATGGCGACGTCGTCACCGGCGATGCGGCCGGCAACGACCATGTTGAAGACAGCGTTCTCAAGCTGGGAGTGCTTCGGGAACGCAACCCACTGCGAGCCGTTCTCGTCAGCGACGAGGGCAACGCGGACGCCGCCGATCGGGCCGGAGAAGGGCAGGCCGGAAAGCTGGGTGGACATCGAGGACGCGTTGATCGCGACGACGTCGTAGAGCTCGTCCGGGTTGATGGACAGCACGGTGACGACGATCTGGACCTCGTTGCGCAGGCCCTTGACGAACGCGGGGCGCAGCGGGCGGTCCATGAGGCGGCAGGCCAGGATGGCTTCCGTGGAGGGACGGCCTTCGCGGCGGAAGAACGAGCCCGGGATGCGGCCGGCGGCGTACATACGCTCTTCGACGTCGACGGTCAGCGGGAAGAAGTCGAAACCTTCACGCGGGTGCTTGCCGGCGGTGGTTGCGGACAGCAGCGCGGTCTCTTCATCGATGTAGACCATCGCTGCGCCGGCTGCCTGCTTGGCAAGGCGGCCGGTTTCAAAGCGGATTACACGCTTGCCGAAGCGGCCATTGTCAATGACTGCTTCTGAGAACTGGATTTCGGGACCCTCCATAGAGAGTCACCTCCGTTTCATGGTTCACGGAGCCCAGCCGCATCAACCCAGTCCAGCATCTGTCTACTGGCCTGCACTGCACCCGGTCATCGATCGAGACCCACGGGCCGGGCCTCATTCCTTGAGGCCGTTCCCGGGAATCACTACCGAGGACCGCGAATGCGTGATGCGGTTGATCCTCCTGTTTAGTTTTTTCCTGAAGAAGGCGGCCCTTTCCGGTCCGGAAGGGGCCGCCCCTTAAAGCTGACTAGCGACGCAGGCCGAGGCGCTCGATGAGCTTACGGTAGCGGGTGATGTCAGTGTTCTTGAGGTAGGTGAGCATGCGCTTGCGACGACCAACCATGGCCAGCAGACCGCGCTGGGTGTGGTAATCGTGCTTGTGCTCCTTCATGTGCTCAGTGAGATCCTTGATCCGCTGAGTCAGGACCGCAACCTGGACCTCCGGCGAACCGGTGTCGCCCTCGGACGTTGCGAAATCCTTGATGATGGACTGCTTTACAGCGGCTTCAAGTGCCACAATAACTCCTAGAGATGTGCCGTGAGGCCCGAATCAGTAATGCACTGCCGGGGGTGCTGTCCCGGAATCCCCCGCCGAAGCCGGTTTTCCCGTGCACAACAGGAGCCAGCCGCCACGGACTGCAGCCGGATCCAACGTTTAGTTTAGTGGCACGTCCGCGGTCTTGTCGAAACCGCCGGCCGCGCCGGTTGCCTCAGTGGTTGCCGCGCCGGTTGCCTGTGTTCCGCTTTCCTGGCCCGAAAGCAGTTCGCGGATGGCGGCGACGCCCCGGTAGACCTCCGCAAACGACGTGCTCAGCGGCGACAGCCCGATCCTGATGCCCTGCGGGGCGCGGAAATCGGGAATCACGTCCTGATCCCACAAGGTGGCCGTCATTTCGCGGAAGGCAGGGTGGTCCACCGTCACGTGGCTGCCGCGCAGTGCCGGGTCACGTGGAGTGGACAGCTGCACGCCGGCCGGTGCCAGCCAGGCGTCGAAGAGTTCGAGGGCAAAGGCCGTCAGTCGCTGGGACTTCTCCCGGAGGGCGGCCATCCCGACTTCCTCGATCAGGTCCAGGGTGCCGCGCATGGCGAGCATTCCGAAGATGGCCGGGGTGCCGCTGAGGAAGCCACGGATGCCGGGAGCGGCCTCGTAGCCGGGACCCATTTCGAACGCGTCCTTGCGTCCCATCCAGCCCCAGATCGGCTGCTGCAGCCCGGCCAGGTGCCGGGTGTTGACGTAGGCGAACGCGGGCGAGCCCGGTCCCCCGTTCAGGTACTTGTACGTGCAGCCGGCCGCAAAGTCGACGTCGGCGTCGTCCAAAGCGATCTCCACGGACCCGGCGGAGTGGCACAGGTCCCACACCACCAGGGCGCCGGCGTCGTGGACTGCCGCGGTGATGGCCGGCAGGTCCGCGAGGAACCCCGAGCGGTAGGCGATCTGGCTCAGGACCACGACGGCGGTGGCCGGGCCTGTGGCGGCACGCACCTGCTCGACGGTGACCCCGGAGGCGGGATCGGCGTCGATCCAGCGCAGCGTCAGTCCCTCTTCGCGGGCGATGCCCTCCACCAGGTAGCGGTCGGTGGGGAAGTTGTCCGTGTCCAGGACGATTTCCGTCCGGGCCGGATCCGTGACAGCTGCCAGGGCGGCGCGGATGAGCTTGTAGAGCACCACGGTGGTGGAATCGGCGATGATGGTCTGTCCGGGCGCAGCGCCGAGCACCGAGCGGCCGAGCTGGTCGCCGATGGCCTGGGGCAGTTCGAGCCATTCCTCATCCCAGCCCCGGATCAGTCGGCCGCCCCAGCTGTCCTGGATGAAGCTGCTGATGTCGGTGACGGTCCGCTTGAGCGGCCTGCCCAGGGAGTTGCCGTCAAGGTAGGACAGGTCCGTGTCCGTGCCGACGAAGTGGCCACGGTAGCCGGCCAGGGGATCGGCGGCGTCGAGATCCTGGGCGCGCTGCCGCAGGGTGTCCGAGTCGTTGGCGGCGGGGGCGGCGGGGATGTTCACTGGCCGATCTCCGTCCGCACGGCAAAGAGCTCAGGGAAGAAGGTCAGCTCGAGGGCCTTCTGCAGGAACGCGGCACCGCTGGATCCGCCGGTGCCGGACTTCATGCCGATGGTGCGCTGGACGGTGCGCAGGTGGCGGAAACGCCACAGCTGGAAATTGTCCTCAAGATCCACGAGTTCCTCGCACGCTTCGTACGCGCCCCAGTTGTCGGCGGCGTTCTCGTAGATGTACTTGAACACCGGGACCAGCTCCGGGCAGAACTCATGGGCCTTGGTGACGTCGCGCTCCAGCAGGGAGGCCGGGACATCGAAGCCCTGACGCTTGAGGTACGCGAGAAAATCGTCATAGATACTCGGGGCCTCGAGCAGTTCGCGCAGCATCTCGTGGGCCTCGGGGTCCGATTCGAAGACCGGAAGCATCTTGGCGTTCTTGTTGCCGAGGATGAACTCGACTGCACGGTACTGGCTGGACTGGAATCCGGACGAGTTGCCGAGGAAGCCGCGGAACTGGGAGTACTCGGTAGGCGTCAAGGTGGCCAGCACGGACCATTGCTCGGTGAGCGTCTTCTGGATGTGCTTGACCCGGGCGATCGCCTTCAGGGCGGAGCCCAGGTCGTCTGAGCGCAGCCAGGCGGCGGCGCTGCGAAGCTCGTGCAGCACCAGCTTCAGCCACAGCTCCGTGGTCTGGTGCTGGATGATGAACAGCATCTCGTCGTGGTGTTCCGGGGTGCTGACCGGCTGTTGGGCACTGAGCAGGGTGGGCAACTGCAGGTAGGACGCGTAGCTCATGCGTGCGCTGAAGTCCCGGACAATGTCCTTGTCCAGTTCCCTCGTGTTCTTCTCGATGGTCACGTCTCTCTTGCCTTCCTTGCCGCGTGGCTGCGAATCAGCTCACGGCTCCAGTGAGCCAGAACGCCGTCAGCGCGGGGGCCGACGCCGGTCCGGCCCGGTTGTCAGCGGGCGAACAGGATGTCATGGGCCTGGACGACGTCCAGGCGCATCTGGTCCACCAAAGCCTCAGCCCCACGGTACGCCACCATGCCGCGGAGCCTGGAGACAAATTCCACCACAACTGTCTGGTCGTACAGATCGAAGTCGTCGGCGGACTCTTCCGGGCGGTCGATCACGTGGGCCTCGACCTGGCGGCTCACGCCGTCGAACGTGGGGTTGGAGCCCACGGAGATGGCGGCGGGCCAGCGGGTGCCCTCCTGGTCCACCAGCCAGCCGGCGTAGATCCCGTCCGCGGGAATGTAGCCGCTGGCGGTCGAGGCGAGGTTCGCCGTGGGGAAGCCGAGGTCGCGGCCGCGGGCGGCACCGTGCACCACCTCACCGCGCATCCGGTGCGGCCGGCCGAGCACCGCAGCGGCGGTGGCGACGTCGCCGGCGCGCAGGGCCTCGCGGACCCAGGTGGACGAGCAGCGGCGGTCCGTCCCGTCGTCGTCGTGGATGGGGAAGCCTTCGGAGCCGAACTCGCTGATGACCAGCACCTCGAAACCGAGCTTCCGCCCCAGCTCCTGCATGGTGGAGAGGTCCCCGGAATTGCCGCGGCCGAACCGGGCGTCGTGGCCGATCACCACATGGCTCGCCTTCAGGCCATCCACCAGGACCGTGGCGACAAATTCTTCAGGGGTCAGGCTGGCGAGTTCCATCGAGTACTTCATGACCAGCACGGCATCGAGGCCGAGCTCGCCCAGGGCCACGAGCTTGTCCTCCAGCCCCATGATCAGCTCGGGAGCCGACTCGGGACGGTGCACTTGCGCGGGGTGCGGATCGAAGGTGATCGCGACGGCGCGGGCGTGGTTCAATCGGGCGGTGCGGATAAGTTGCGACAGCACCTGCTGGTGGCCGCGGTGCACGCCGTCGAAATTGCCGAAAGTAACAACCGAAGGACCAAAGTCCGCCGGGACTTCGGACAGATCGTTCCAGATGTGGACCATCAACCTCGCCTTTTGCTGCCTGCCATGAACTCCTCCGGAGCGACCGTGCCGGCTCCGGAACTCTCTAAGATTACCCGCATTCCGGGCCGCCCCCGGACCGTTCTCGGGTCCCGGAGCGGGCCTTCCACGGCCTGATCCGCAGGACTACGATTCAAAGGCACTAGTTCGACGGCGTCCATGCAGACGCCGTTTCCCGCGATGCCCGCCGCCGCGCGAGGCTGAAGGAGTACGACATGACTGAGCTCCAAGACATCATCGGCCAGATACCGATGGACCAGATTGCCGGCATGCTGGGCACCGACGAACCCACAGCCCGCACCGCGGTGGAAGCCGCCGTGCCCACGCTGCTGGCCGGTATGCATAATAATGCGCAGGCCCCGGACGGTGCTGCCTCGCTTGAGTCGGCCCTGGGCCAGCACCAGGACGGACTGATCGACGGCGGCGTCGACGTCGGCCAGGTGGACACGGCCGACGGCGAGAAGATCGTCAATCACGTCTTTGCCGGCCAGCAGGATCAGGTGGCCAGCCAGCTCGCCGGGACCGGACAACTGGGCGGCGCCGGAAGCGACCTGGTCCGGAAACTGCTGCCTATCCTGGCGCCGATCGTCATGTCCTACCTGGCGAAGAAATTTCTCGGCGGAAACCAGGCGGGGGCTGGTTCCCAGACCGAAGCCGGAACTCCGGCCGATTCCGGTCAGGGCGGCGGAATGGATCTCGGCGGCGTACTAGGCGGGATCCTCGGTGGCATGGTCGGTGGCCAGGGCGGCGCCGCCGGACAGGGAGGCCAAGGGGAACAAGAGGGACAAGGCGGCTTGGGCGGCCTTGGCGATATCCTTGGCGGTCTGTTCGGGAAGAAGTAGGCGATTCGCCGCTGGGTTGGTAACGGACGATGGGAACGGCTCGCTATCTCCCGAGCAGTAGCCTCCGCTGGCTGTCCCGGACCGCGCGACTCCGCCAGTTCCGCCAGTGCAGCAGCACGGCGGCAAGGATCAGCGGGATGTGGATTGCCGGCAGCCTCCTTGCGAACCATCGTGGCAGGTAGATGTCCGTGACGGAGCCGTGGCTGGCTCCGAGGTCCTGGGCGACAGCGGTCAGCGGGCAGTGGAAGCCATTGGCGGCAAAGATTAGGGTTTCACCCGCGACCACGACGGCGGCAACGCCCGTCTTCCTGTCGGTGCGGCCCCTGACGCCGGTGTACAGGACGTAGGCCATGCAGGCCTCGATCGTGAACCAGGCAATGGTGTGAATCGACTTCACTACCCGCAACAGCAGACGGCGATGGTCCATGTCTCCCAGCCTAGTCACTGCGCTGTGCGTGTGCAGGTCTGCGTGGTTCAGGGGCATTCGGCCCGGCTGGGCCCGACCGGTGGCTCCTGCCCGGCGGGGCGGGCTGGGCGCAGCTGGGCCCGGCCGGTGGCTCCCGCCCGGCGGAGGCGATGCTGGGCCCGGCTGGGCCCGGCCGCTCCTGCCCGGCGGCGGCCATGAGGTTCGGGTTGGCAGGGGCGTCGGGTCCCCCCTCTGGACCATTTACGATCTGAGCGATTAGGTTCTGAAGATGCGGAGGCCATTGCAGCTCGCGGGGGTGGGTTCGATCCTTTGCGCGCTGATTGCCGGGTGCGGCCTGATACCCGGTTCGACGGCCGAAGTCTGCGTCGACTGGGTCCGATTCGAGACCGCCCAGGACCAGTTCCGGCAGGCGACCCTGGTGGTCATCGGGACACCGGCGGGCACCGATTCGGAGACCAGAATCTACGGCTACACGGCACACATCCATGTAGTGGAGGTTGAGGAGGTCCTGAAGGGCGATCCGGAGCCGGGGCCGCTCCGCATCGCTGCGATGCCAGAGACGTGCACCGGAGGGGTGTCCTATCCGGAAGGCGATCCGCTCGACGGGCGCAGGCGGATGTTGATCTATGCCACCAAGCAGAACGGCTACTGGTTCACGATGACGCCGGCGCAGGGTGCCGTTCCCTTCGGCCCCGGCACGTCCCTCCCGTTCAAAACATCCCCTCTCGAAACGACCTCCGCGCTGAAGTAGCCGACTGGGAGGCTAGGCGCGATGCGGGGTTAGCTGAGGCGGAGGGCCCGACGCAGCGCGTGGTTAGTCGAGACGAGGGGCCAGACGAGGAACGGTCGGACGCGGCGGAGGGTCACTCGAGGCGGAAGTAGCTGTTCCTGCGGGGCGTCCGGGCGGGATCGATGTGTGGCGGCGGGATAAACCACGGGACGCCGGATTTGAGCCGGATGGTCCATTGTTCCTTGTGGATTAAGTGGTGGTGGTGTGAGCAGAGCAGCGTGCCGTTGTCTGTCCCGGTCGTCCCGCCGAGAGACCAATACGTGATGTGGTGGGCCTCGCACCACGGCGCGGGCATGGTGCACTGCGGGAAGGCGCAGCCCTGGTCCCGGGCCGTGATGGCCTTGCGGACGTGGGGCGGAAAAACCCGGGAGGCGCGGCCGATGTCCAAGATCCGCCCCTCGCCGCCGAGGAGGACCGGGATGATGTCGGCGTCGCAAGCCAGTTTGCGCACAGTGGAGGCGGCGATGGGACCGGTGAACGTCAGCGATCCGGTGCCCTCGTGGCGTGGTCCCGTGCCCTGGAGGCGGCTGACGAGGTCGCCGTAGTCGATGGTCGCCATGACCTGGGGCCGGAGTCCGCCGGCGGCGGGCAGCCCGCCGGTGGCGAGGGCGGCCTTGCAGGCGCCGACCAGGCCGTCAAGCAGCCGTTGCGGCCGGGAGCGCTGGTCGAGCAGGTCAGTTGCACCGGCGTCGCTCACGGCGGCCGCAGCCGAGACTTCGGCCGTTCCCCTACCGGCGTCCCCCTCCGCACCCCCGTCGGCGTCCGAGTCCGTGGCGGCGTTGGAAGCCGGAGGGTTCGGCGCCGTCCTGGTCCAAGGCGTCGGTCCATCGCCGGGCGATCCGGGCCAGGAAGTCGGCGTCATTTTCGATCGCCGTCAGGGTCAGGACGTGCTCCATCGTGGCCGCGGCTTCGGGGCGGCAGATGTGCCGGACCCGGTCCAGGGCCAGCGTGATGACGGTCGCCGTGCGGGAGGCAACGGTGCCGGACGCGACGGCAGCGGCGAGCTCTTTCCGCACCGGCGGCTCGATGTGGCCACCGGCGCCGGTGCGGGGCAGCAGCTCCGCGGCCAGCGTGAGCCGGCGCCGGGCTTCGGCGGCGCTGATCCGCAGCCGGTCCCGCAGGAACTCGGTGGCGTTCCGGCAGCCGTCGTCCCCCGCGGCGAACAGGACACACGGCCCGGCCAAGCCAGCACCCCTGGATCCCGGCGCGGGGCCCGGCCAAGCGTCAGAACCGGCGTCAGTGCCCGCTCCAGTTTCGGCTCCAGTTCTGGTGCCGGATCCGGTGTCTGGTTCCTGCGTCCAGCCGGTGAGCCAGCCCGCGGGCGCCACCGCGTCCGGACCCTGGCCCGCGGCGGCCGACCAGGTCCCGGTGGATTGTTTGCGGGTTCGGTCCACCGCGCCGGCGGCAACGAGCTGCAGGTATTCGACCGTGCGGGAAACGTCCTCCATCCGGCCGGCGAAGTCCGCGGCATCCAGCAGGCCGAACCCATCCGCTTCAGCGCACGCCGATTGGCCCGCGGAGCGCAGCAGAGCCAGGGCCGCGTCCACTGCGTCGCCGGCGGTAAGGTCCGCCGCGTCTGTGATTGTGCCTTTCCTTGGGCCGGTCACCGTGCCATTCAGGGCATCGCCCGCTGCATCATCTGCGCCGCCAGCGGCAGCCAGCTGGGCCAGCCGGGGCGGTAGGGATTCCACCACCGGGCCGGCCGACAAGGCCTGATCCGGAATGAACTCACCCATGGCTTCCATAGCTAAACCCTGCCAGAGAGGTACGACAGAAATAATGGACCTGGTTCCGCCGTACCACGATGGCGGGGCGGCAGGGATTCCACCGGGCCGGCCCACACGGCCTGATCCGGAATGAACTCACCCATGGCTTCCATAGCCAAACTCTGCCAGAGAGGTACGACAGAAATAATGGACCTGGTTCCGCCGCACCACGATGGCGGGGCGGCAGGGATTCCACCACCGGGCCGGCCCACACGCCCTGATCCGGAATGTACTCACCCATGGCTTCAATAGCCGAACTCTCCCAGAGGGATACGACAGAAATAATCGGCCTGGTTCCGCCGGGCCATTACGCCGGGACAAGGCGGCCACGCAGCGGCTTGGATCGCAGGGTTCGGGAGAGAAACTGGGCCGCAGGATCTTGGTCGCGGCGTGACTCCGGGTACCGAGGATTGAGGTCGTGGCGTTTGGTCCGGGAATTTGGGTGGACGGCGGCGCCCGCCCACTCACCGCGCGTAACACTGCGTACGCTGCCCGCCCTCCTACGGCCCGGCGCGTGGCAAGCTGTAGGGATGGACAGCACAGCCGCGCCCCAAGCCGGGGAATCACCCTTCGCACCACCGCTGCCGGGCAATCCGCACCACCATTTGGGTCCACGCGATCCCGGTGACGCCTGGGTCGAAGGCGACCGCGGACGCTTCTGGGGTCGGTTCGGTTCCGCCGGACTCCTGGTCCACGACGCCGCAAAGGGGATCCTGCTTCAACACCGCGCCTTGTGGAGCCATCAAGGTGGCACCTGGGGCCTCCCCGGAGGCGCCCTGCACCAAGGGGAAGAGGCCATCCACGGGGCATTGCGGGAAGCACGCGAAGAAGCGGCCGTGCCCCCGGAAAACGTCCGCGTCCTGTTCACGTCGGTGTTCGACGTCGGCTACTGGTCCTACACCACGGTGGTTGCCGAAGCACTGAAGCCCTTCGAGGCCGCCATCAGTGATCCGGAAAGCCTCGAGCTGCAATGGGTGGGGATCGACGCCGTCGCCAGCAAGGAACTGCACCCGGGCTTCGCAGTCGCTTGGCCCGGACTGCGCAGCAGGCTCACGGAGGCCCGGCGCAACACCGGCCAAGCGTAACCAGCCCTGCGCTACACCGGTCAGGCGTAGCCAGCCTGGTTCTAGCGAGCCGGGTGTAGCGGGCGCCGTCCACCCAGCCGCGTGTTCGGGTGGAGTCCCGGACGGAGAAGCCTCGCGGCGCGCCCCGGACGGGCAACCCGCCTAGTGGTGCCGGGGCGCGGGTCGCCGGCGATACAGCCAGATGAGTCCCAGAATGGGCAGCAGGAGCGGGATGAATCCGTAGCCACGGCCGAACAAGGACCACACCGTCTCGTGCGGGAAGTTCACCGAGTCGAAGACGCTCAGCGCCCCCACCACGAGCACGCCCACAAGTTCCACCAAGACTGCCGCCACGGAAACCTTGAACGCGGTACGCCCCGGCTTCGCGAGGGACACGGTGGCCACAACATAGACGGCGGCGGCGAAGGCGGACAGCAGGTACGCCAGCGGCGCCTCGGAAAACTTCGTGAGTATCTGGTAGCCGGCCCGGGCGGTGGCCGAAATAGCGAACACGGCATAGACAGCAATCAGCAGCCGTCCCGGCCCAGTGTTGCGGGTGTTGGTCGCCGGCGCAGTTTGCGCCGTCCCACTCGCCGTCGGCCCAGCCGTCGCCCCAGTTTCCGCCGCCTCAGTTTCCGTCGGAGCAGTTTCCGTGGAGCCAGCGGCTGCCTGCCGAGCATCCGCTGCCCCAGTGATGCCGGAGGCCGGCCCCGCCGGGGTGCTCGTGCCGTCCTGCGGGGATTTTGCGTTCACGTTTTCTGCCTCTTCCATCTCAGTACCAGATCTGGTTCATGCGGGCTGCCATCACCAGGGCGGTGACGCCGACGGCGGCCAGGACGAAGTTGCTCCAGCGGGTCCGTTCCAGGATGGACCAGTACACGGCGCCGATCGGGAGGATCAGCGCCGTCGCCAGATAGCCCCAGAACTCCCAGGACTCCCCCGCGATCCGCTCCCCGGTGGCCACCCGGACAATCGATCCCACGAGATAGACCAGGAGGGCAAGTTCGACGGCGGCCACCGACAGGATGGTCGTGTCGTTGGGCGCCTTCTTCAGGATGCCCGCGGCGGCACAGATGATGCTGGAAAGCAGGCCCACCACGAGGATGATGTAGAAATACGCGTCCACTACTGGTCGGCCTGCTTTTCGTTGGAGCGCTTTTCGTTGTCGGGCGCGAACACCAGCACAGGTTTGGCGTAGCTTCCCGCGTCGGCCAGGAGCGCCACGAGCGTACCGTCCGGCGCGAACGCCGCCGCCGGCTTATCCGCGGTGGCAGCCTCCGGCGTGCCGGCTGCGGCTCCAGCGGCGACCCTGCGGCCGAAGGAAATCTCGGTGGTCTCGGCGTCGCTGAGTTCACGGTTCGGCATGAGCGCCCGGGCGGCGTCCGAGATCTCCAGAACGTCGAGCTTTTCCGCTAACTGCTCAAGGGTGTGCGCCTGGTCAAGGGTGTACGGGCCCACTTGCGTCCTGCGCAGTGCCGTCAGGTGGCCGCCGACGCCGAGAGCGTCACCGAGGTCGCGGGCCAGGGCACGGATGTAAGTGCCGGAAGAGCACTCCACCGTGACATCCACATCCAGGGCTTCCCTGTCCGCCTCGGCCTCCCGCACGCGGCGGACCTGGTGGACTTCAAAGCGGTGGATCGTGACGGGACGGGCCGCGAGCTTGACCTCTTCACCGGACCGGACCCGGGCGTAGGCACGTTCGCCATTGACCTTGATGGCGCTGACACTGCTGGGAACCTGTTCGATTTCCCCGGTCAATGCGCCGACGCCGGCGCGGACGGCGTCTTCGGTGACCCCGGCGGCGCTGCGGGTTGCGGTGACCTCGCCTTCGGCGTCGTCCGTCACGGTGGATTCGCCGAGCCTGATGGTGGCGGTGTAGGTCTTGGAGGTGCCGACGATGTACGTCAGTAGGCGGGTGGCTTTGTTGATGCCCACCACAAGAACGCCAGTGGCCATTGGATCAAGTGTCCCGGCGTGGCCGACCTTTCGGGTACCGGCGATCCGCCGCATCCGTCCAACCACATCGTGGCTGGTCCAGCCTTGCGGCTTGTCCACTATCACCAGTCCAGAAAGCACGCCTCCCAGTATATGCGGGCCAGCCGTGCCCCATCGCCCACGCTCCGCTTTGCCGCCCACCGCCCCACTCACCGGTCAGTCACAGATACAGGCCATCCGTACCTGCCGCCGGGGGTGGACGGCGGTTAGGATGGCACACATGCCCGAGCTTGCAGCACATATCCGCGACGTCCCGATCAACCAGATCCGCGAGATCACCGAGGCCGCCTGGGGAACGCCCGGCGCGATCGTGCTGAGCATCGGGGAGCCGGGTTTCGCTGTCCCGCGCCACGTCCTCGAGGCCGGGATGGCCTGCCTTGACCGGGACGAGACCAACTACACGCCGAACGCCGGCATCCCGGCCCTCCGTGAGGCCTTCGCGGCCCGCTTCAGTGAACACAACGCGACGCCGGTCGGCGCTGAGCGCGTCTATGTGGTGGACGGCGCCCAGCAGGGCCTGCACTTCGCCATGAGCCTGTTGCTCTCCCCCGGCGACGAGATCCTCATTCCCAACCCCGGCTACCCCACGTTCGCGATGACCAGCAGCCTGCTGCATGCCGATCCAGTGCGCTATCCGCTGTACCCCGAGCACGATTTTCAGCCGCGGATCGAGGACATCGAGGCCCTCATCACGCCGCGGACCAAGGTGTTGATCCTGAATTCTCCGTCCAACCCGCTGGGCGCCGTCCTGGGCGAGGACCTGACGCGCCGCCTCGTGGAGCTGGCCCGGCGGCGCGATCTGTGGATCATCTCCGACGAATGCTACGAGGCCTTCACCTACGATGTCCCGCACGTCAGCCCGGCCAGCTTCGACAGCGACGCTCCGGGCGAAGCGCGCGTGTTCACCTCGCTCACCCTCTCCAAGACCTACGGGCTGACGGGTCTGCGCATCGGCGCGCTGATCTGCCCGCCCGGGCTGGAGCAGAAGATGAACAACGTCATGGAGTCGATCGTGTCCTGCGTGGCCTCGCCGTCGCAGTACGCCGCACTGGCGGCGTTGACCGGGCCGCAGGACTACGTCAGCGACGCCCACGCCCATTACCGGGCAAACCGCGACGCGGCCTCGGCGGTGCTGCGCTCCCGTGGCATCCCCTACCTTGCGGCCCAAGGTGCGTTCTACTTGTGGGCGGACGTCTCCCACGCCAGCGGCGGGGATGTCCGGGCATGGACGCGCCGCTTCCTGGCGGACTCCGGCGTGGCCTTCGCCCCCGGCACGGCGTTCGGTTCCATCGGCGAGGGCTGGATCCGCATTGCGCTCTGCGGAATCCAGACCGAACTCGTGGAGGGCCTCAAGCGCCTGCCTGCCCGCGAGCTGGCCGCCCCGTCGGGTCTACAGGCCCTATCGCCCGAAGGGCTGGCGTCCTAGCCTGAGCACACGGCGCTCCCAGACTGGCCCGCTATTATCCTGGCTCGGGTTAGCCCGGCCCGGTCCGGGGGCCGTGGATTCCGGCCGAGGGAGTACATCGTGTGGTGGCAAGACTTACTGTGGGGTTTCTGGAATGGGCTGACGGCATGGATCGTCCTGATCGCCCATGTCTTCGGGGCTTGGAGCGAGTTCCCGTTCTACAACTCCGCCCGCGCGGGGAACTGGTATGACTTCGGTTTCCTCCTCGGCGCAGGATCGCCCGTGCTGGGCGGCTTGGGCGTAGGGCGCTCTCGGCGCCGCTAGAGCCTTTCGAGAGGGCATTTCGCGGCAATGTTTCTCCCGCGCACTGCCGTGATCTGCCGTCTCGGTGTCATCTGCCCGGTGGTCACCCCAGACTTGCCGCCAATGCCTCGTCGAGCCAGCTGCGGAGCGCCGCGGCCGGCGGCGCGCCAGCCTGGCGGGCCGTCACCGTCCCCTTCTTGATGACAAGCAAGGTTGGGATGGCCTGGATATCGAAGCGCCGGGTTAACCCAGGAGAGATGTCGACGTCGACCTTGACCAGCTTGAACTGCCCGGCCCGCTCCTGCGCCAGCTTGTCCAGCACCGGACTGACCATGCGGCATGGCCCGCACCAAGCCGCCCAGAAATCGACCAGGACCGGGACCGAAGACTGCTCCGCGACAATCGGGAAGTCGGCGTCCGACGCTGCCACAATCCAGGGAAGGTCCCGGCCGCAGTTCCCGCACCGCGGGTGCCCGGCAGCGGCCGCCGGAATCCGATTAGTCTTCCCGCAGTGCGGGCACTTGGTCAGGCTGGATTCCACGGCACTCCGGCGCCTTTGCGCACACCTGCAGTCATGGTTTCATGGGACTCCGCCGCCCATGAACGGGCCAAGGGTCGAAGGTCCCCGGATACGGAAAACAGCAGGGGCCGGATCCGTTTCCGGTTCCGGCCCCTGCTGTGGAAGGCACGCTTACTTGTTGCGGTCCTCGTCGATCGCGTCGTTGTCGATGAGGTCGATGTCCTCTTCGTCGAAGTCGTCCTCGTCGAGCTCCACGTCCTCTGGCGTGTCACTCTTGTAAGGATCGGCGTCCCCGGCGTGCGTGGCGCTTTCGGCCAGCGCAGCCACCTCGGCGTCGCGCTTCTTGGCGGCGCGGAGCAGTTCCTCAAGGTTCGAGGCGTTGACGGGGATTTGATCGGCCACGAACTCGAGCGTCGGGGTCAGCCGCACGGTGATGTTCCGGCCGACTTCCTGGCGCAGCACGCCCTTGGCCTTCTCGAGCCCCTTGGCGGCATCGGCCTGGGCCACTTCATCACCGAACACGGTGTAGTAAACAGTCGCGTGCTGCAGGTCGTTGGTCACCCGCGAGTCGGTCACGGTGACGCCCTCCAGACGGGGATCCTTCACCCTCCGGCCCAGCGCCTCGGCAACGACAACCTTAATGCGCTGCGCCAACTTGGCAGCCCGTGCGGGATCAGCCATTTCCACTCCTAAAAATTTGGATGTACGACGGCGCGTTAGCGGCTGAGGTACACAGATTCGGTTTGTTGCCACGCGCCTAAGGCGAGTCTACGACGGACTCCCGTTGGATTCTTCCGGCGGCCCTTTGGAGCCGTGGAGGGGGCCCGGGAGTGGCATCGGGCCTGCCGGAGCTGGGTGGCCGACGTCGTAAGACGTCGGCCACCCCCCGGAGGGGGGGGGGCCCCACAACGGCGGGAAAGTGGGGGGCCCCCGGAGAAAACAACAGCCCCCCCCCAGTAA
>NZ_JBHUBT010000014.1:0-133590 GCF_042788715.1 Arthrobacter sp. NPDC056886 | reverse complement strand
AATTCAACCAATTCAATACAATAAATTGGTATCAACAAACTTGGCACACTATTGAGTTCTCAAACAACAGACACACCCGGCACCACCACAACCAATCGGTCGAGGATCGCTCCGGAGCAACTTTTCAAACTTACCCGATCTTGGGAGTGTTTGCAAATTCGCATTTTTGCGATTTACATTCTCTTAAGAAGGTCCCCACCGTTATTTAGCACGCAAATTCGCGAACCATTTTCAGGCTGTTTAGAAGGGGGTCGGTCGCTTTCTTTCCGCATCAGCGGCGGCGACTCGAATTACTTTACACGCCGGGAGGACCGGGCACAAATCGGCCTCCCGAGGTGCCTCCTGGCGTCATAATCCCCGGATCGGCGCGGATTCTTGCCTCCGCAGTCGCCCCCAAGGGCCAGTCCGCCGGCGTCAGGCTTCTATGGAGTGGATCACATCCCGCACCGGCCTCGCCTGACGGCGACGAGTTGTTCAATCTCCCGACGGGACCGCCCTCCGGACCGCTGCCCACTCCACCTAGCCCCGCCGTCCGTTGCGCCAAAACCGCCCCACTGGCTAGGGTTGATGCTAAGCATGCTTAGCATGTTTGGCGGGCAGGCTGTCCGCGCTGAAGCCCATGATCCGGAGGAGCTCCATGACTGACCAGTACACCTTCAAGAACCCGGTAACAGCGTACGAACACATTTCACCCCCGAAGCAGAGCCAGCCTGAACCCGGCCTGGATGCAAGGCTCACCCCGAAGGCGGACCTGGGCGAGGAGACCTACCGCGGCACCGGGCGTCTCGAAGGCCGCAAGGCGCTCGTCACCGGAGCGGACTCCGGCATCGGCGCCGCTACGGCCATTGCGTTCGCACGTGAGGGGGCCGACGTCGTCCTCTCCTACTTACCTGAAGAGGAGGAGGACGCGGCCCGAATCGCGAACCTGATTGAGAAAGCAGGCCGCAAGGCGATCAAGGTTCCCGGCGATCTCAAGGATTCCGCGACGTGCCGCGAGCTGGTGGACACTGCGGTGCGCGAGCTGGGCGGTTTGGACATCCTGGTGAACAACGCGGGGAAGCAGGTGGCCCAGGAGGACATCGGTGAGATCACCGACGAGCAGTTCGACCACACCCAGAAGACCAACGTCTACGCCATGTTCTGGCTGACCAAGGCAGCGGTGCCGTACCTGCCGGCTGGATCTACCATCATCAACACCACGTCCATCCAGGCCTACAACCCCTCGCCGACTCTCGTGGATTACGCCGCAACCAAGGCCAGCATCAACAACTTCACCAAAGGCCTGGCCCAGCAGCTCGCGCCGAAGGGAATCCGCGTCAACGCAGTTGCGCCCGGGCCGATCTGGACGCCGCTCCAGCCCAGCAGTGGGCAGCCGACGGAGGCCCTGCCCGAGTTCGGCAAGGACACTCCCCTGGGCCGTGCCGGCCAACCGGCCGAGCTCGCCCCGGCCTACGTCTTTCTGGCTTCCGCGGAGTCCAGCTACGTCGTCGGCGAGACGCTCAACGTCAACGGCGGCAGCCCGACGCCGTAGTCCAGTTCCGGACGCCCGCGCCGAAGCCGGCGTCGGCGTCGGGTACACCGTGCGGCCCTTCCCTTGTAGCGCCATGTTGCTCCGGAAGGGCCGCTTTTCGTGGAGGTGGCCCGTGGCGTGCCTCGCCACGGCAAAGGTTCAAGGCTACGGCCCAGACTTGAGCCAGGGTTGCCGCGAAGCTTGATCAGCTGGCTCTGGATGAAGCTTCGCCCCGGGCCTATATTTTGCTTAATGGCAATAGCGCGGTCGTACCTAACGGGCGCGGCGTGTTCAGGAGGAGATCATGAGCCCGACACCTAAACAGAGTTTCGCCGCGCCATTCACTCCCTGCTACGGCACTGCTAGCTTGACTGGATAGAACGAGCTGTGGATCCTCACCCCCAAGGGCCGGTGTCGGAAAGTCACCGCGCTGGCGATGCCTCCACGAAGGCCACTTGGGTGGCATATTGCTGATAGAGCTTGACGGCCTCGTCGATGTCGATGTGGCCGAAGTTCAGCGAGACCTGCAGCCCCTCCAGCTGGGCGCTGGCGGTCTCGGCCGCGCTCACACGGTCCGCCACCGAACGGGACGTGGCGAAATTCGTCGCCAGCGCCGCGGCAACGGAACAGATCACCGCCAGCAGACACAGCCCACGCCACACAATCGAGTCGTCGGCCAAGTTGAAGATGTTCGCCACCGCTTCGGTGAACCCCGTGCCCCCGACGGCGGGACCGGCCGTGAGCGAGGCGGCCAGCGCGCTGCCCACAATACTGATGCTCGCCAGGCGCGTGCGCCGCGGTCGTTCCCTGCCGAGGTAGGACTGAAGGTCTCGTTGCTTCTGGTCGATGCGGTTGGACAGTCTCTGCCGCGTATCCGATGTTTCGTCCATGATCTGGTACCAGCTTCCCTCGCCGATCGTGTCCGCACGCCTGGAAAGTGGATCCGACCGCCAGCGGTCCACCGGTTCCCCGGATTCCCCAGCCGGGGCGGGATCTCCCTGCCCCGTTGCCGCTCCCCTCCCGAAACGCGCACACGTTTAGGATGCTCCCGCGCCAGTGCGAGTGTCTAGACAGACCACCTAGCCGGCATGCCGCGCCAGACGTCGCCGGTCGCCGGCGCACCGACGACGTCGGGTGTGGAGTCCAGCGCTGCGTGGCGGCGTTTGGTGACCGCTCGGTGCCGCTCAACCGGGCTTTGAGTTGTCCTGCATCGCATTGGAATTGAAACACCTTGGTTGAGAACCCTGTGAATCGCAGAGCTATTTGGCAGTGAAGCGCTTAGTGGCGAATGAGGAGGGTTTCCCTTGCAGCGTCGATGATCCCGGGCGTGAGCTATCGAGGTGGTAGAGCGTCTGGATGCGGCGGACGAGGGCGCAAAGCTGTCGCCGAGGCGAAAGTGTTCGCCGGTGATTCGGATGATGGTCGCGGTGCCGGTTACCGGTCCGTCGACACCGCTCACTTCCGCGGCGGCCAAGGGTCCCGGTACCGGAAATGGGAAAGCCCCTCAGGTGAGGGGCTTTCCAGGAATTTGACAGTAGGTTGCAGTCTTGGTCTGCGGTGATGCGCGCCTCCTCCCCGGGCGTTGTGTGCGCCCCTGCCTGAATTCGATACTGCAAGACAGTAATAGCTGATCAGCGGATCGTCCAGCCGCAGGCTGGCGTGTCTTCAGAGCCGGTCCTGGTAGCCGTCAGCATGCTTCGCCAATCCAACATCGTATGGTGCGGGGCTCCTCGAGGCCCGATCCCGTATTAGCTGGCGGCCATCTGAGGGCTCCCGCGCTTGGAGTCGGATTTCGGTGCACTAACCGTGTTGGTTGGGGCGATCGCCAGGACTGCGAGAGCCACGGCTATGATCCCAAGTCCGGTCCAGCCAACAGTGCTGAGGCGTTCGCCGACGATGGCCACCGCCAGGATCGCGGCAATGGCCGGCTCACTCAGGGTGATGGTGGTTGCGGTGCTGGCCGTGACGCGTGCCAGACCATATCCGAAGAGCACGTAGCCCAGAAACATCGGGATCAGAGCCATGTAGGCTGCGACGGCGAACGCCTGGGAGCTCGCGATCAGCGGTGCACCGGTCAGGAGCAGGACCGGCACAAGCAGAATGCCGCCCGCCCCGAACACTGCCCCCATCGAGGCGGCGCGACTAATGCCTTGGCTCATGAGGCGTTGGGCGCACCACGAATATGTGGCGTACGTGGCGCCGGCGACCAGACCGAGCCCGATGCCGGCAAGCGTCGAACCGGCATCGCCGGGGTCGTGGGCCATCTTGGAAAGACACAGCAGGGTGCTGCCGGTGACGCCGAGCCCTGCGGCCAGCATCCACCACCGGCTGAGCGGGGTGCGTTGGGCGAACCATTCCAGCACACCGGAAGCCAGCGGGGCCGAGGCCAGGGACACGACGGTGCCAAGCGCCACCCCGGCCAGGTGCATCGAGCTGTAGAACGCCAATGGGTAGATCGCCACCGCCACCGCGCCCAGAGCGGTCAAGGGCAGGCTGGCGCGTAGTTGCCCGCGGCCGGCGCATAGCGCAGGGATCGCGATGAGAGCCTGTAGGATGCCGCCGATCCCCAGGGCGGCGGCTCCGATCGCCAGCGGGCCGGCACCGGGTGCGAATGTTGCGGCGGTGCCCGTGGTGCCCCACAGTATTGAGGTGATGGTGATCGCCGCGATGGCGGTCAACCTTTCGCGCCTCACGCCGCATCCAACAGCGAGGCGGCGATCGCCCGGGCATGGACCAAGCGCTCCGGAGAGCCCTCCAGGCCGGCGCGGGCTACCGCACCTTCGAGCACGAACGCCAGCTGCTCGGCCAGCACCGCGGCCCGATCGGCGTCGACGATCCCCGCCAGACCAGCGGCCAGAATCGCCTCGACCTGTTCCTTGTGCTCGCGGACCGCCACCCGCCCGGGCGCGCCCGCAGGCAGCTCGGCGGCTGCGTTGAGCAGCCCGCACCCGCGAAACCCATGGACGTAGGCGGCGCCGGCATGGTCGATATAGGCATCGAACACCGCCAACACCCGACCGCGCGAAGTCTGTGCATTGATGACGCGCAGCTCGTACAGCCCCAGCCACTCCTGGTGGCGTTCCCGGATATAAGCGAGCACCAGATCGTCCTTGGACGCGAAGTTGTTGTACAGGCTCTTCCGCGCCACACCCGCCCTCTCGGTGATCGCATCGATCCCGGTAGCGGCCATCCCATGCGCATAGAACAACTCAGCGGCGGCCGTCATCAACCGATCACGCGCCGGCCGCTCCCGGCCCACACTATCACCCACGTCATCACGTCCTTAAGTAGGTAGCCCAGTCTACCTACTTAATTGGAAGAACGCCACGCGGATCCGCCACCAAGGGGAACGCCCACTGATCCAAAGTCCCTGAAAACAGCGTTTAGCCGGGAGCCTGCGGGTTGGGGACAGCGGGCGCCGGCTTCGTCCGGCCGTCCTGGTAAGGGAATGTCAACTGTCGGGCCGGGTACGTTCAGTGTGCAATGGATTCACCGGGGCCGGTAAGTCATTATTGCCATGCTCCGCGACGGAACCATTACCCAGAGCCTGGGCCAAGCCTCAGACCTTGGGACGACGTCCGGTAGTCCAGGACTGCGCGAGAAGCTGTAGAACGCGCGCAATGATGAATACAGCCATGCTCGTCAGCACAAGGAGACCAGATACCCCAAAGCCCATAGGGCCGAAATATACGTGGCCCAGAAGGTCATGGCGCATGAAGTGATCTGCTGCCGTAGCGCAGATTCCGATGATGAACATCCCGGCAAGGACAGTCCAGAGGACGTTCAGACCGTGGAAGAATCCGCTGCTCCCCCGGTTACCTGGTGCCGTATCCATAGCTGTCCCCTCTCGATGGTGATGGGCTTTACTCCAGCGCAGATCCGGCCGTCAGTTCTTCGGATTAAGTTCCTCGGCGAGCATCACGATGATGCCGCTGGGACCGCGCACGTACGTGAGTTTGTAGACGTCCTCGTAGGTCGCCACGCCGCGTAGCGGCCGGCAGCCGTGCCTCGCGGCGATCTCAAGGGCTTGGTCAATGTCGTCGACTGAGAAGGCGACGCGGTGCATGCCAATCTCGTTGGGACGGGTGGGGCTCGTCTCAATTGCTTCGGGGTGGATGTACTCGAAGAGCTCAAGTCGGCCGTGACCGTCCGGGGTCTGGAGCATCGCAATTTTGGCATGGTTGCCATCCAGGCCCACGGCAGTATCGGTCCACTCACCACTGACCGTGTCACGGCCGACGACGGTGAGTCCGAGGTCGGTGAAAAAGGCGATGGCTGCTTCGAGGTCGCGAACGGCGATGCCGACGTTCTCAAGTTTAATGGCCATGCACTGCACGCTACCGAGTCGGGCCGATTAGCTCCAGAGGCGAGCCGGGGCTCAATCGAACAAGCCCCGTGGGCAATCCTCGTCAGTTGATGATTTCGCCTCGTTCGTCTGCACGGAGTGCTGCCAGGCGTTCTTTCCACGCCTGCAGCGCCTCGGGTGCCAGTCGTGTCCAGTCGGTGACTTCGCCGACCACCCTGAGCGGGGCACTGCTGCGATATGACCGGGTGGGGTTGCCGGGGAATTTCTTGTCGGTCACGTTCGGGTCGTCCTCGAATGCCCCGGTCGGCTCGACTGCGTAGACGCGCGGGGCACCGTCACCCGGCGCGAGTTCCGCAGCGAGTCCCGCACCGTTCGGAAGAGCGGTGAAATAGATGTGATTCATCACGACTTCGGGACGGTAGTTCGACCGGAAGCCCGCCCTCAGGAGATCACCGTCCCGGAGGTCGGCTTTCGTGCCGTGAAAGAACGGACCCTCGTCCAGCGGTTGGCTCACAGCTACAGCCTAAGCCTTTGCGTCCGGGGCGCCCGGCTCTGCCGTGCGGTCAAGGAACCTGCCGGCCCGCTGGAAGTCCCGGACACCAAGCACCCATACAGCTACGCCGGCGGCCATGAGCCAGGAGCCGAACGCGCTTCCTCCTAGGAGCTGGGGAATGAGTATGAGCGGCAGCACGGGGGCCCAGATGAGCTGTCTGGCGAGATTCTTTCGCAGTTGCACGGCGGCGGCCCGAGAAACGACAAGGTGATCCGGATCGACGGGGCTCTTCCCGAGAATCTGGCGCCGGATGCCCTTTCGCTCTTCGTCCTCCAGTGAGAGCAGCACATCGACCCTGCCCGACTTCGCCGCAGGCACGACTTTCTTGGCGTTGTAAAGGAGTCCGCCGATGACGCCACCCAGGAATGCAAGGATGAATCCTAATCCGAGAAGCGTCGGCCAGTCCGTCGTGGCGCCTCCGAGGGCGAATATTCCAAGGACCGTCCCCGCCGCGACAAAGAAGATCACGCCGGCCGGCAAATATATCGTGTAATACCTTTTGAGGGCGCTGCCGAGGCCCTGATCTGCAATGCCCTGCGCTCGTCGTGTGGCGGTGGCCCAACGGTCGTCGGACCTGGGTATGAGATCGTCGATTCCTGTCATCATCCGCTTCCCCCTGGGCACGAGTATGGTGCAAGGGCCCGGCTGTCCTCCCGCCAACGCCACTGAACCTGATGCCCAAATCCTGAACTATCTTCACCCAGAAGCCAACAGCACGCCCGGTGGTGCGACACCAGCCGATCACGGAACGCCGGCACGAGGCGCTGAACGCCACATAGGCACCGCACGACGTCGGGCCTCGCCCCCGCTTCCAATGCTGGAAGCGGGGGCCAGGCCCGTTCGGTTACTGGCGTGCGGCTGCCGGGATGCGGTCAGCGCAGGGACCGGAGCGATGCGTACGGTTCGCTGGGCAGGTTGCCGGCCGTCCACGGTCGGGTGGACCGGACAGGCGGGGTGTGGCCCCGGCCGTCGCGGAACACCGCGAGGCAAGTGGCGACGGCTGCGTAGACCAGGAGTCCGGCGAGCAGGATAGCGGCAAATACCATTTGAAATGCACCTCGGGCGAGTGATGGAGCTGGTTGTTTGGGCGGATGATGGAGCAGGTTGTTCGGGCCGGGTTCCTGGGTGATGGCTGCGGATTAAGGGTGCGGCTGCGGTTCGGGTTTCCGGTCCTTTCTTGATGACAACTCCAGTTTCCGCGCCCACCGTGTGAGCCACCGTGTGAGCGGTTTTCGTCCGGAATCGCCCGCGTTTCGACGACGGTCATGCACCCGTCGCGCGCCCGGAACTCCCCTACTGACGCCCCACCGTTACCCCCTCCCGCTCCCCCATCAGCGGCGTAGCATGACTCATATGGCCGAGACTTGGATTCGGCTCCTCGGTCCGCCCAGGATCGAGTCCGCTGGCACCGCACCCCGGCAGCCCCGGGGCCGCAAGGCGTGGGCTGTGCTGGCCTACCTCGCGCTGCAACCGGGCGGCACCGGCCGTACCCGGACCGCGGCCCTCCTGTTCCCCGACGCCGAGGACCCGCTCGGCGCCCTGCGCTGGAACCTCTCCGAGCTGCGGCGGACCCTCGGCACCGAATCGATCGGCGGCGACCCGCTGCGGCTGGTGTTGCCGGCCGGATGGAACTGCGATGCGATGGCTGCCCTGGCCCCCAGCAAAGACGCCGACCCCCGCACTTTCGACGGCGAACTCCTGGAGGGCCTCACCTTCGAAGAATGCCCAGCGTTCGAATCCTGGCTGGAGGACCAGCGGCACCGGCTCGAGAACGCCTTCCTGACGCTGCTCTATGAGGCGTCACTCGCCGCGCTGGCGGCCGGAAGGGCGGACGACGCCGTCGACCTCGCCACCCGCGCGCTGCACCTGGACCCCTTCAACGCCGACTGCCACGCCGTGCTGATCAAGGCCCTGGTGTCCCTGGGCGAGTACCGGCGGGCGCGGGAGCAGGCCGACAAGTGCCGGGAACTGTACCGCCGGGAACTCGGGCTCGGTGTGCCCGCGGAGGTGCGGCGGGCGCTGTCCGACGCGGCGCCCGCGGCCGAGCCCGGGCTGCCGGCCAGTTCGGCCGCGGTGCGGTCCTACCTCGACGCCGCCGAGGCCTCGCTCTCCGCAGGCTCGGTGGACCGCGGCCTGGAGCAGTTACGCCTCGCGGCCGAGCTCGCGCAGCGGACCGGTGACCACCATCTGCTGGCCGAATCCCTGGTCACGCTGTCCGGGGCGTTGATCCATCAGGCCGGCGGCCGCGGCGCCGAGGTGGCCGATCTCCTGCACCGGGCATTGAAATCCGAAGGACTGGACCCCGAGGCGCTGCAGGGAGCGCGGAACCCCGGCCGGCCGGCGTCGCGGGTGGCGGCGGCCGCGTACCGGGAGCTGGGGTACCTGTCCGTGCAGCGGGGCATTCCGGACCGCGCGGCGGGATGGCTGGAGCAGGCGGCCCGGGCGGCGGACGGGTTCGACGACGAACGGTCCAGGATCCTGGCCATTCAGGGCATGGCGGCCTCGGACACCGCGCATTACACCGAGGCGCTGGCGGCACTGGTCGAATCGAGCCGGCTCGCCACCGCCGCAGGGGGCCGCCGTCTGCTGGCGTTCAGCCAGGCCCTGACCGGGCGGGTGCATCTGCTGCGCGGGGATCTGGAGCCGGCGGCCGAATGCCTGGACAGGGCCCAGGAACTGATCGCGGCCGAGCACTGGACGGCGTTCGAGCCCTTTGTCGCCGGGCTCCGCGGCGAGACCTTCCTCGCCGCCGGCCGACTGGAGGACGCAGCTCCGCTGATCGACCGCTCGTGGGTGATGGCCGACGTCGCCGGCGACCACTGCTACCTGACCCTGGCCGCCGGGGCCAAGGCGAGGCTCAGCATGGCGCTGGACGACCAGGCCGCGGCGGAATCCTGGCTGAAGCGTGGGCTCGACACCACGCCCTGGTATCTCTGGTACCGGGCTCGGCTGCTGGACACGGCCGCCGAGGTCGCGATCGACGCCGGCTCCCCCGCCGCCGGGGACTACGCCGACCGACTGGGCACCATGGCCAGCCGCGGCGCGTTGCGCGAACTCCTGGTCCGGGCGCACTCGCACCGGGCAGTCCTGGGCGATGCGGCCGCCGCGGAGACCATCCCGTGGCTGGCCAAGGACATCGACAACCCGGCGCTGAACGAGTATCTGACGCGGCGGGGCCAGCTCTGACGACGGGCTGAGCCGCGGGGCTGTGGCGCCGCTGTGTCGCCGCTGCGCGGGCGCGAAGATTCCTGCTGACGGGACGGACACCCGGTGCTAGGGTGACGAAATGGCAGCAACCCTGGTTCGTCCCCGGCGTGGCAAGGTCTTCGCCGGGGTGTGTGCGGCCCTGGCCGACCGCTTCGAGGTCCCGCGGGCATTCGTCCGGGTCGGGTTCATGTTCTTCGGCCTTTTCGGTGTGGGCGAGTTCGTCTATATCGCGCTGTGGATCATCATCCCCCAGGGCGATTAGCCCGAGCACGACTTCAGCACAGGGCAGGACTGCGCACCGAGCACAGCTCTCACCACTGGAACTGAGTAACCCATCTATCGTGCTGCTTCCGTGCCCTAGGATCGCGGTATGGGGCCAGCCGAGGACTTGTTCGAAGGTCAACCGTCCGGATTGCCGGAGCCGATGCCTCGGGGCAGGGCCCGGTATCAACCTGCCGCGGGCAAACCGGCCAAGGTCAGGCACGTCGGAGGCTATGCCCCGTTCATCGAATTCTGCACCGGCCGCGGAGTCCGGGCCGAAGAACTGGCCTCGGATCCTGAGCGGCTCATTTCGTTCCTGCGCAGATTCGGCTCTCACTTTGAAAACGACAGGACCCTCAGTGCCGCGGCGGCCGTCTTCGCCGGGAACGCCATCGCCCGCCTGAGACCGGACGCGCAGTGGGCCGCCTACGAAGGCGCATCTCCCACGGTGGGAAACCGGCACCGGCAGTTCGAGGTCGACCGTCTGCTGGTGGCTGTGCGCAGTGCGGACGAAGAATCATTGCGCGGGTTCGTTTCCGCGCTCTTGGACTGGGCCCGGGAGGAAGTGGATGAGTCCCCAGCAATGCAGCCCGTTCCGGTATCACCGCCGGCGGGACAGCCCCGCTATGTCCGGCCGGACCTGCCGACCGCCACCTACTACTCCCCCGGCGGGGAACCCATTCCCTACGGCCGGCAGTGGGGCGCTGAGGGGCCCGATCCTGATTCCTACAGCGTGGACAGCCACCCCGAGCGTTTCGCCGGACTTCACGTCGTGGCGCGTGCCCTGATCAACCATCTGGCTGCCACTTACGACGTCGACGTCCATGAGGATCCGGTCCACGCCAGGGACCTGCTGAACGAGGTCCGGGACGTGCAGCACGCGGTTCGGGTCACCCCGCGCCGTTCCGGAGCGGTGCCACTGACGTTTGTGCTGACCGGCTATCCGGGCGTCGTGGTCCACGCCGGCGTGCTGCACGACTTCCCATTTCCCGTGTGCGGCTGCGACGCATGCGACGAAACGGCGGAGACAACAGCGGACCGGATGGAGCTGCTGGTGCTCTCGGTCGCGGCCGGCGGATACGCCGAACGCTACCCGGTTGGCAGCCGGCGGTGGAGCGAATACGCACTCACCGCATTCGACGGCTCCGGCTCGGAAGGCGGAAGTGGCGAACCCGGCCCCGTCGCCCCCGCCCGACTCCACGAGGCAGAGATCCGGCTGCGGGATGTCGCCGGCCCGTGGCGTCCATGGCCGCCGCGCGGCCGCTGAACGTCGACGGCGGTGGCGCGCCGCCGTCGTCGAACCTCTGTTAAGGCACGGGCGGGTTAAACAAAAACAGGGCCCGTCCGAAGACGGGCCCTGCTAGAAACCTAACGGTCCCGGGTATCTAAGGAAATTAGATAGCCTGGATGTTGGTGGCCTGGGGACCCTTGGGGCCCTGCTCGGTTTCGAAGGAGACCTTCTGGTTCTCTTCGAGGGAGCGGAAGCCGGAGGAGTTGATCGCAGAGTAGTGTGCGAAAACGTCCTGTGAGGAGTCATCGGGGGAAATGAAGCCGAAGCCCTTTTCAGCGTTAAACCATTTGACGGTACCAGTAGCCATTATTTTTGTCCTTCGTGAAGGTGGAGGAACTGTCCCGACTTTCGGGTCCTCCTGTTTGGGGTGCTCAAAACCGCTGCTTCAGAAGAACATGGGCTTTCGACCATGCGTACTGCCTGAACTACGAACTGCATAAACACAACAACAGGATCAACCATACAGGAGATTTTCGGGGCGGCTTACCACAGCCCCGTCGAGCCCACGTCCGCGGCTGCCCTCCGGCACCACGCCGGCCGTCTGCGCGGACCGCCTGTACCGTGCCGGGCCGCGGGCATATCCTGCAGGAAGACCAGCCCGTGACCGTCAGTTACCGGAGGAAGACCCATGGAAATGCCGAAAGCGTCCGACGCCGACAAGGAACACTTCCGTTCGGTGCTGCCTGACCACCCCGAGGTGGTCGTCAAGCCGATGTTCGGGAACCTCGGGGCGTTCGTGCATGGGAACATGTTCGCCGGCCTGTTCGGCCCGACCATCGGCGTGAAGCTGGCCGAGGCGGACAAGGAGATGCTGGAAGGCACCGAGCGGACCGTGCCGTTCGGGCCGCCGGAGCGCCCTATGGGCGGCTATACCGGCTTGCCTGAAATATGGAACGCCGAGGGCTCCGGCGATGAGGCGCGGGCCAAGGCCTGGGTGGAGAAGGCTTATTCCTATGTGGCCGGATTGCCGCCTAAGGAGCCGAAGGTTTCTACGCCCCGGCCCAAAAAGTTGGAAGGCTAGGGCTGGACAACATTCACGAGTTCTGACCGGCTGCCGGTCTCCAGGTCTTCGGTAAGGGCCAGCGCACCGATCTGGGGGCAGTGATACTTATACTCTCGGGAGTTCTTTTCAAGCGGCGTCCAGTCGTAGACCTTGACGCAGTCGGTGTACGTGCCTGACTTGGTGGAGACGGTCTCGCCGGTAGCCACGGTGTCCCGCATGTCTTCCGCGTGACCAACGTAAAATTCCTGCCTGTAGGAGTCGCCAGGGCGCTGCTCGGTCTTCATCCAGATGCCGGCTTTTGCCCCGTCTTTTCCATGGCGAAAGCTGCCTGAGTGGTGCACCAATATCCCATTCAAGAAGTTGTCCACGTCCTCGCCGAAGTACCAGACGTCGCCGTTTTTGTGTTGCGCCAGGTAATCCCGGGTTTCCTCCACCAGCTGCCCGTTCTTGTACTCCTTATCCAGATAGACCACCGTCTCAACACCCCCTATGTTCACGGTCTCCGGCAGGATCTCGATCTCGATCCTCTCGGTGACTTTTCCGTGATCGGTGGTCTCGTAGGTCAGTTTTTTGCCGACTGGGAGGGCGAAGTATTTGTTGGTAATTTCGGTGGTGAAATCTGCTGGGTTGATCTGCGGGTTGTACTCCGCCGCCCTACTTCTTTTTGCGTTGTCGAGGACAAATAATGTCGCCCCGGCAACAACCAGCAAGAGGACGATCACACCAAAGAAGATTTTGGTTCGCCGATTCATGACCTTTCCCACTCCTTCTGAGTAGAAATTCCTGTAGGGGGTCAGAGCGCCGTTGCTGCCCATGGCCATACGAAAAAGGCTTGCCCATGGCCATAGGAAAAGATAGGGCAGTCCGCCCTGAACCAGAACACCCTTGACGAACTCGCCGTCGTCCTGATCATGATTGTCGCCATCATCCGCGGCCGGGACGTCCGGCGCCGCGACCCGGTCCGGCGCTTTAGCCGCCGGCAGTACCGCGAAGGCAAGTCGCGGGCAGAAGCCAGTGCGAGATGGAGGCGGGCTTCCGCCGCCGTTGTTCCCGTCCCGCGGAACATGGTGACCATTTCTACCCGTGGTTCAAGGGCGGATCCACCAGCCTGCAGAACTTCGTCGTCGCGTGCAGCAGGTGCAACCGCGCGAAAGGCGCACAGAACCCGTCGCCAGGCCAGCAGGAAAGACTGGTACAACGACGGCGTACGTACGTCACGCTTCAGGAGCATCTGTATGTGCCGTCGCCCTCCCCGTCGCAGATGTCCGGATCCGGTGGAAGCGGGGGACCTCACCGAAACTTTCGCGAACCCTTCATGAATATGAAGGGCGCCATCGCGACACGCCGATTGCAGGTCACGACGGCCGGGCATGCCTTTGTAACACTGAACTCCGAGGCTTGACCACACGAAAAGGAGCCAACCCCCTTGGAAGCAGCAGCAGTGACCACGTGGATGTTCGTCGACGAATGTCCGATACCCAATGACGTCGCGGAACTAATGGTGCCGGGCGAGCAGCCGGTGGCCGCGTACAAGACGTTCCGGGATAGCGCCATTTTTACCACCAAGCGCCTGATCGTCCGCGACGCCCAGGGCCTGACTGGCAAAAAGGTGGAGGTGTACTCGCTGCCCTATTCTCACATCAACATGTGGTCATCAGAGAACGCCGGGAGATTTGATCTCGATGCAGAGTTGGAGCTTTGGACCCGCGCGGGGCATATCAAAATTAAGACGGGTAAGAAGGTGGATGTGCGCCGCCTAGACATGCTGATCGCGCATTCGGTCCTCGGCGCCCAGAACTAACGCGGATCTTCTTCAACTAGAAATTCGCCAACCTACGCAGTTCAACCCCTGCGATCCGAAAACGGTAAGAGGACGCGCAATTCGTGTCCTCTTACCGTTTTCGCGTCCAGGACGTACTTCTCTGGGGATTCCGGTTGGAGGTGCAGGGAAGGACCGTCGGGCACCTGTACGCAGCAGCGCTGCGGGCATATCCTGCCAACAAAGCCAGCCCTGCACCTTGGCTACGGGAGAAGAACCATGGAGACCCCGACCGCCGCCCGACATGCGGCTCCGCAAAGCGTCAACACCCTTATCGTCGGGGCCGGGCAGGCTGGCCTGGCCACGAGCTACTGGCTCACCCAGCACGGTGTGGAGCACCAGGTCCTGGAGCGGCGCGAAACGCTGGGCGGGGCGTGGCAGGACCGGTGGGACTCGTTCTACCTGAACACGCCCAACTTCTCGTTCATGCTGCCGGGGCTGACATACGACGGTCCCGAGCCGGATGCCTTCCTCCCCCGCGACGCCGTCATTGATCTGTTCCGCGACTATGCGCAGCGGATCGCCGCACCGGTACAGCTGGGCACGGAGGCCACCCGGATCGCCAGGGCGGGCGACCACTTCAGCGTGGAGACCACCGGCGGGCACTTCACGGCAGAAAACGTGGTCCTGGCGAACGGCGCCTTCCAGAACCCCCGCATCCCGGTCGCATCCGCCGCTCTCCCCGGGCATGCCCACCAGCTGCACAGCCACGACTACCGCAACCCGCAGCAGCTGCCCGACGGCGCCGTGCTGGTGGTCGGCGCCGGCCAGTCCGGCGGCCAGATCACCGAGGACTTGCTCGCCGCCGGCCGCGAGGTCCATCTGTCCGTTTCCGCCTGCCCGAAGGCGCCCCGCAGGTACCGCGGCCAAGACACCTTCTACTGGATCGTGCAAATCAACCTGCACGGCCCCACGTACGGCATCAACGGACTCCAGGTAGAGCAGCTCCCCTTCCCCGCCGCCCGCTTCATGTGCAATCCGCTGGTCTCCGGCAACGACGGCGGCCACAGCATCCACCTGCGGGAACTGGGCCGCCGCGGCGTCCGGCTTCACGGCCACTTTGAGGGATCGGACGACGGCGTACTCGTCTTCAGCGACGACCTCCCCGGACGTCTGGCGATGGTGGAGGCCGGGTTCGGCCAGCGCCTGAAGCCGTTGGCGGACGCCTACATCGGGGCGGCGGGCATCGACGCGCCTGCCGCCGAACCGCTCCAGGACGATCCCTGGCTTCCCGAGGAGTCGGGCGCGCGGCTGGACCTGGACGCGGAGAACATCACGTCCATCATCTGGGCCACCGGATACGGCCTGGACTTCAGCTTCCTGGACATCCCGGTGCTGGACGAGTGGAACTACCCCCGGCACTCCCGCGGCGTCACCGAGGTTCCCGGACTGTATGCCGTCGGGCTGCCGTGGCTGACCCGGCATGCCTCGGCCACGCTGGCGCTGGTGGGCGAGGACGCCCGGTACGTTGCCGAGCACATCGCCCGGCGAAATCCGCGGGACTTAGATCCTCTTCGCTGTTGGTCCCGCTGGGCAATAGATTCCCGGGTAAGTGTTATGCCGTCGTTCGACCCTTGGAAAGCGTTAGAAAGTGGAGCAACCCGGTGAGGCCATCAGAATTTCAGAACGCACCCCTGATGGCGGTCTTTAAGAGCAGCTCAAGGTTGCGTCTGGGCCCGGGCGCCTGTGACGAGACTCGCCCGGCTGCTTTGCTCAATTTCGGGCGGCCCATTGACCCTTGGGCCCGGCGAGTCTCTGAGCCTATGAGCAGTATCTCGCCTAACCTTCAGCAGTGAGTGAAAATCTAGCAACTGATCCGCGGGCCGCCTGGGCATGGAGTGAGTACCTGGACACGGAGAAGCCTCGAGACATATCAGACGACCTTGCCCAGCAACTTTTGAGCGCGATCCCGGAAAACGACCACGTCGAGGTGTTCGCCCACGGAGTCATCTTACGAGGCAAGAAAGCCGACCTAAGCGAAGATCACCGCAGGAAGAAAAGCCATCTTTTGGCACGCACCATGCGTCGATGGATTGAGGTGCGCGAAGGAAAAGACGCACCCACCATTTTCGACGGCCCCGCTGAAGGTTCCTTCACTGAAACCACGAGCATGTATATCAAAGAGCCGAGCTGGACCACGTCTTACGACGGCGCTGCGGTCAAAATATACATCGACGATAGGGAATCTGATCTGATCGAACGCCTGAGTGACGGGGCGGGCTTCGACATCCTCCGGCTACCTGATGTGGGCGACGTGCCGGCACCCCCGGACCTCCTGAAGCTACCGGCTGGCCAAGTGGCAGACGATCCGAAGCCATTCATGCTGGTAACAGACTGGCGGGCTGCAGAGCAGTTTGCGCTGATGCATATGAAGAGCATTGGCTTCGCCGGAGCGCGTCTGACAGGTGGATCGAGAGATAAAGGCGTAGACATTGTCCATGAAGAGGCTGTAGCCCAAGTAAAGATGCAGGGCGTGCCCGTGGGTGCGCCACTGATCCAGCAGCTTCGGGGCGCCAGGCCGCATCTGAAACATCACCTGTTCTATTCAACATCTGGATACACGACAGCCGCTGTCGCAGAGGCGAACGAGTCCGCAGTTGCGCTTTTCACCATCGGTGCCAGCGGTCAGGTTTCGCCAGCAGGAGGAACTGCTCGACTAGTCGAACGAGAAGGCGCCAGCCGGCAACCGGGCCCTGGGGAATCCGTTGCCGCGTACGTAGACGATGTCAGATCGCGAGTCAGCACCGCTCTCAAAAATTATGGATCAGAGGATTCAGCCAAAAGGGCTATCAAGAACGAGCCGCGCGAGGGAGCCGCCATCTGCGCGCTCCGCTACCTGTACTGTGCTCGCATTAGGTTAGAGTCTGGACCGGAAATTGGCGACGGTCCTCTGAAGTCGATCATCAACTACTACCGTCATACTGAACTCCTGGCGGCCGTATTTTGTCGGGAACTGGGCTATGAATATCCCGGACAGGTCGTCCTAGGCAAGAAAGTTAAGTCGATGGACGACTTCTACTAGGAAATACGACAAGGGACCCGGCTTTCGGGTTGGGTCCTTGCCCCAAAGACGGCGTGTTCAGCGAAGTGATCCGGGGAGCCAAGGGACGAAACGATTTGGATCGCCCAGTTCCCCACGGGCGGCATGAGCCCGCTCGTGAAGTCGAACGCGGCGACTTTGACGGGCGCTTCAGGTGCAACCCGCTGGTGTCCGGCGCCGACGGCGGCCACGATATCCACCTGCGGGACCTCGGCCGGCGCGGCGTCCGGCTGCACGGCCATTTGGAGGCAGCCGACGACGGCGACCTCGTCTTCAGTGATGACCTTCCGGAACGCCTGGGCCAGGTGGAGGCGGCGTTCTACCAGCGGATGAAGCCGATGTTCGACAGCTATATTGCCGCCACCGGCATGGCGGCACCGGAGCCGGAGCCGCCGCGCCAGGACGGCCGGCTTCCTTCGGAGCCGGCTCGGCTGAACCTTGAGGCCGCCAACGTCACGTCGGTCCTCTGGGCCACGGGCTACCGTCTGGACTTCAGCATCCTGGACATCCCGGTGCTGGACGAATGGAACTACCCCCGGCACTCCCGCGGCGTCACCGAACACCCGGGCTTGTACGCCGTCGGGTTGCCGTGGCTGACCGGGCACGGCTCGTCGATCGTGGCGGGCGTGGGCCGCGATGCCGAGTACATTGCGCATCACATCGCGGAGAACAATGCATAGAACGTCGCCTCCGGGTGAAGGCGGCGTTCCAGAGGGGTGGCTACCCCGCGCAAGGCTCCTTGAAGTCCACGGGTGCGGCGAGGCCGGCCGAGCAGAACCATTCCCTCGCCCAGGCCTGGACCGCGGGTACCGCGAGTTGCTCGGCCACAAGCTCCGGCGGCCCGTCGAACACGGACTTCCCCTCAACCAGAAGGTCTCCGGTGCCACTGCCGGCGAGGAGCCCGAAGAGGGCAGGCTGGTCGAGGAAGGGAAGCTTCCCGCCGTCGCCATCGTTCAGCACGCCCCAGCGCGAGGTGAACAGCGAAAACTCCTCCGGGCGTTCCCCGTGATCCGCCACGAGCGGGCAGGCTTCGCCGTCGAGCTGGATCCGCCGGTAGTTGGGTTCCGTTTCGTCGAGGGCCATCAGTTGGACATCGTCCAGCCAGGACAGCCAGACCGCTGTGCACTCTCCCATCAGCGGATACGGGGCGGCGGCGATGTAGCCGGCCTTGCTCACGTGGGCAGAGTGGCCAACGGCGATGTTGTGGAGCTGCCCCCGGACCAGCGGCAGGACCGCGCTGACAGGCTGGTGATAGCTGGCGAATTTCCGCCGCATCACCTCGGCGCTCGAATTCGAGCCGATGGAGACCACCAGGGAACGGGCTTCCAGCGGTGCCGCGCCGGCGTGCGCGAGGGCTTCATCCAGTCCGACTGAAAGCTCAAGAGGCCGGAAGTCATGGCCGTCCATGACGCCCGAGGCCACGGGCGGGTCCCACGGATACAGCAGCGGATCCAGATGGCCGGCGGCGCCGGCGCTAGTCAATCCCATGGAGTCGGCCGGGTGGAGCCGTCGGCATCGTGCCGGAGACGAATCAAGGTGGCCCGCTTTCGTGGTTCGGGACTTCCAGTGTCCCGCACTTTTGGGGGAAGCGGACCCTATGGCGCTCATGGAGGATCGGAACTAGGCGCGCCCGAGGTGCTGCCCACCGTTTGGCCGTCGGTCAGAAGCAATTGAACTGCTCGGCAGCCCCGGGACTCCGGCAAGCCGTGGTCTATGACCAGACGCACGACGCGCAAACGTTGGCGTGGAGTCAAAGCGGCATTAGGGTGGGACACGAGGACCTCCTGGTCGCTGCAGCGGTTGTCTAAGCAACTCCACTGTGCAACCGGAGGTCCTCACCCTTGGGTAAACGACTCCAGCGAGTCATCACATTAACCGAACCAACGTCCTTGGGCGGTATATCTAGTGGATAGACCCGGGCTCGATACCGGTTAGCCTGGCCCAGGAATGCCCGCGCAAGCCCCAACGGCTCGTCGTCTCGTCGCTGGACCGCGTGGTCCATGCCTCGCGTCGATCTATTATCTCGTGGCGTCTTCCTTCCCCCGCATGACTTGGGAGGAGACGTCACGACCTGGTTGCGTGTCGGACCCGACAGAACGCGATCCGGAAGTAAACTTTCTGATACACGGCGGCTGTGCCACTCCTTCGACGAAGAGGCTTCATGACATCACTGACAACCGAGGAGCGACTCATTAAGTCGCACCACCGGGTGAAGGCGCATGGGGAGGTGTTCACGCCCCGCCGCATGGTCAACCAGATGCTCGACCTCGTCCGTCCGGAGCTCGAGACCGGGCCGAACTTCGTCGACAAAACGTTCTTCGAGCCCGCCGCCGGAGATGGCAACTTCCTTGTAGCGATCCTCCAGCGAAAGCTCCACGCTATCGAGAAGCGCTATCAGCCGACCGTATGGTCGACCGAGTCGCTGTTTGCGCTCGCCTCGATCTACGCGGTCGAGCTCCTCGAGGACAACCACGAGGCCGCGCAGGCGACGCTGCTGACCGAGTTTGTCGCATTCCATGAGCGCGCTGGCAAGGCGTGCGGTCCCCGCACGAATCTCTACCGTTCGGCTGCCATGCTCGTGGAGCGCAACATCATCTGCGGCAACACGCTTACTGGTTTCGACGTCCGCGGTGAGGCGATCCAGTTCTCGTGGTGGCACCGCGTGCTCAACGAGCCCGGGGTGGTTCGCAGAAAACCGTTCACGCTCGCGTCACTGCGCGGCATGGCCGACAGCACCGTCATGTTCGATTTCACCACCTATGACACCTACGCCGTGTGTCGCATCGACCACGTCCACAAAGAAGTGAGGGCCGATGGCTAATCCGAAAATCAGCACATTCCGTGAAGTCATTCCCGTCGTCTATTCATGGATGACACCCGACGTGCCCAAGTACGAGGGGTGGGAGAAGATCGGCTACACGGAGCAGGAGGGCGGGGCCGACGTGCGCATCGCCCAGCAGGCGTCGCAGATGGGCATCGAGAAGAGGAAGGTGTGGTCGCAGCGCGCCTTCTTCACGTCCGAGGCGGGCGGTGCCTTCACTGACAAAGACTTCCACGCGTATCTCAAGCAGGTCGGCGTGGAACGTGAGCTTGATCCGCGAACCGAGTGGCACAGCTTCGTAGACATGTCCGTGACCTCAAAGCAGTACTTCCTCGAGTTCGCCAGCCAGGACTGCGCGGATCGCCAGCGCACCGGCACCGAGGACTACAGTCTGCGCCAAGAGCAGCGGGCCGCTGTCGCGCAGGCCCTGGACGTCTTCACGTCCGGTCACTGCGAGGTCCTGTGGAACGCCAAGCCCCGTTTCGGCAAGACGCTCACGACCTACGACCTCATGCGCCAGCTCGATGCCCGAAAGGTGCTCATCGTCACCAACCGCCCGGCAATCGCCAACTCGTGGTTCGACGACTTCACGCGCTTCATCGGCCACCAGACCGAATACGTCTTCGTCTCGGACTCGGCATCGCTAGTTGGTCGTGAGACGATGTCTCGCGAGCAGTGGATCCATCACGCCGTTCAGCACGAAGACCCACGCATTGTCGAATTCCTCTCCCTGCAGGACCTCAAGGGTTCGCAGTACTTCGGCGGCCATCACAAGAAGCTCCGGCACGTCGCCGAGTTGACGTGGGATCTGCTCGTCATCGACGAGGCCCATGAGGGCGTCGACACGACGAAGACCGACATCGCGTTCGACAAGATCAAACGCCAATGGACGCTGCACCTCTCCGGCACCCCGTTCAAGGCGCTGGCCGCTGGCAAGTTCGAGGCCGAGCAGATCTTCAACTGGACGTACGAGGACGAGCAGACGGCACGCGCCGAATGGTCGGACGGGGCGCAGGAGAACCCCTACGCGACGCTGCCGACGCTCAACATGCTCACGTACCAGCTCTCGAGGATGATCACCGATCGTCTCGCCGAGGGCGTCGCGCTGGCTGAGGACGAGGCCAACATCGATTACGCCTTCGACCTCGGCGAGTTCTTCGCGACGAAGGAGAGCGGCATCTTCGAGCACCGCGAGCAGGTTCTGAAGTTCCTCGACTGCCTTACGACGAACGAGAAGTACCCGTTCTCCACCGCTGAGCTTCGTGACGAGATCCGCCACTCGTTCTGGCTGCTCAATCGCGTCGCGTCCGCGAAGGCGCTCGAGAAGCTGCTCAAGCAGCACGAGGTCTTCAAGGACTACACGATCGTCCTCGCCGCCGGTGACGGACGGAGCGAGGACGACAGCGACACGGTCGCGTCATCCAAGTCTCTCGACAAGGTCCGCGCCGCCATCGCCGAGGCCGAGAAGTTCGGTGGCAAGACCATCACGCTTTCGGTCGGCCAGCTCACCACAGGTGTGACCGTCCCCGAGTGGACCGCGGTCCTCATGCTCTCGAACCTGTCGTCACCTGCCCAATACATGCAGGCGGCCTTCCGCGCGCAGAACCCGCACACCTTCTTGCGAGGTGAGCGCATGCTGCAGAAGAGCAACGCCTACATCTTCGACTTCGCCCCCGAGCGCACGCTCACGATCTTCGACGAGTTCGCCAACAACCTGCGACCCAACCCCTCAGGCAGCCCCGACGTCCGGCGCGAGAACATCCGCACTCTCCTCAACTTCTTCCCCGTTATCGGTGAAGACTCCGAGGGGCGCATGGTCGAGCTTGATGCCGCGCAGATCCTCACGTTCCCGAAGGTCTTCAAGGCCAAGGAAGTCGTACGCCGCGGGTTCCTCTCGAACCTGCTCTTCGCCAACGTCGCCGGCATCTTCCGGTACTCGGAGCATGTGAAGTCGATCCTCGAGAAGCTGCCCGAGGCCAAGGAGGGCAAGCTCAAGACCGGCACGACGATCACCATCGAGGAGCCGGCCCCCATTACCGACCACGAGGGCAACGTCGAAGTCGACGTCGAGACCGTCATCAATCCGAAGGTCGCCGAGCTCGGTGCGCCCGTGTGGAGCGTCGAGGAGATCCCTGCGATCACCCCGGACACACCGGCTGAGACCGCAGCCAAGGAGCTCGCCTCCCTTGTGACGCAGAAGGCCCGCGACACCCGCGAGAGGCTCAAGGAGGAATATGGCCTCACCGCCGCGCAGGTCACACGCGACGAGAAGCGCACCGAAGCGACCGTCGTCACTGCCGTCGAGCGTGCATACATCGATCACGAGATCGCTCAGAAGCACCTCGAGGACGAGCTTGATGCGGCTACGACGGACGACGAGGTCGCCACCGTCGCCGAGAAGCGCGCAGAGCAGGAGAAAGCCTTCGAGGCCGACATTGTCGCGATCCTCAAGGAGACGACGGCGTCGGTCACCACCGAGGTAGTCACTCGCGAGGAGACGAAGAAAGAGCAGAAGCGCGCGAACACCGCCATGGACGACGCCCGTTCCCACCTGCGCGGCTTCGCCCGCACGATCCCCATGTTCCTCATGGCCTACGGCGACGAGAGCATCCGCCTGGCGAATTTCGACGACCACACCCCAGACGCCGTCTTCGAGGAGATTACCGGCATCAGCGAGGCGGACTTCCGCATCCTGCGCGACGGCCAGGACGTCACCGAGGACGACGGCACGATCATGCAGATCCCAGGCCTCTTCGACGAAGCTGTCTTCGATCAGGCGATTCAGGAGTTCCTTGCGAAGAAGGCAGAGCTTGCCGACTACTTCGACGAGGCTCTCACCGAGGACATCTTCGCCTACATCCCACGGCAGAAGTCGTCCCTTGTCTTCACCCCGCAGCCCGTGGTGAAGCGCATGGTCGACCTCCTGGAGCAGGAGAACCCGGGCATCTTCGAGGACCCCACGAGGACATTCGCCGATCTCTTCTCCACCGCGGGCCTGTTCCTCATGGAGCTCGTGCGCCGGCTGGACCGCGGATTGGCGTCGTCGATCCCGGACCAGAACGAGCGCCTGCGGCACATCCTCACGAAGCAGATCTTCGAGATGAGCCACAACCAGATCCTCCACGACATCACCATTGAAGCGGTTTCCGGCGGCGTTGACGAACGCAGGGAATGGATCAAGGAATCCGGCCACTACCAAGTGGGCAACCTAGCCGCGATGACCCCAGCCAAACGCCAGGCAACGATCAACGACATGCTCCAGGAAGGCAACTGACCATGACCAAGAAGTTCGACGTCGTCATCGGCAATCCTCCGTACCAGGGAGAGTCGACTGGCGATGCAACCCACGCGATGCCGATCTACCACGAGTTCATGGAAGCCGCGTACGAAGTGGGGACGAAAGTCATTCTCATCACGCCGGCGCGCTTCCTGTTTAATGCCGGCTATACCCCGAAGGCCTGGAACGAGAAGATGCTCGCGGATCCGCACCTGAGCGTGCCCCACTACGCGCCGGTCAGTGATGACTTGTTCCCCGGCACGGGCATCAAGGGAGGCATCGCCGTGACGTATCGTGACGCGGAGAGTGTTGGCGAGCCGATCGGCGCATTCACGAAGTTCGACGAGCTCAACGACATCCTGCAGCGGGTGGGGCACGGTGATTTCAAGCCGTTAACAAGCCTCGGATTTACGAGTGGACGTTCGTATCGATACACGGCCAGGATGCATGAGGAACATCCGGCAGCGGTCGATATTTTGTCTCATGGGCACGAGTACGTGATCGGACCGCATGCGTTCCAGCGGCTTCCGCAGTTGTTCCACGATTCGCCGCTGCGCGACGGACAGGCGTACACGCGAGTGCTCGGGCTTGCGGGGAAGAAACGCGTATTCCGTTGGATCCGCAGTGACTACGTCAGTGGCACCGAAGCTCTTGGCGCTTACAAGGTCGCCGTCGCAGCTGCTAACGGTTCCGGCCATCTTGGTGAGGTGCTCTCTTCGCCGCTTGTCCTCGAACCCGATGTCGGTGTTACGCAGACGTTCCTCACAATCGGAAGTTTCGGAGATGTGGCTGCCGCGGATGCTTGCCTGAAGTACATCAAGACAAAGTTTGCCCGCACGTTGCTCGGTGTTCTCAAGATCACGCAGCACAACCCCGCAAAGGTCTGGAAGCATGTCCCGCTTCAGGACTTCACCTCGGACTCAGACATCGACTGGACGAAAAGCGTCGCCGAGATCGATCGGCAGCTCTACGCGAAGTACGATCTCACCCCTGAGGACATCGACTTCATCGAAACCCAGATCAAGCCAATGGAATGAGCGCGCTCTCCATGCTTCCCTCCCCTTCGCCCATGTCGGAGATCGCCCGTCAGGTCCGTGACGCGCGCGCGGCCCGCGGGTGGTCCCAGCACGAGCTGGCCGAACACGCCGGTGTCTCCCGCCCTACTGTGGCCCGCGTCGAGGCGGGCGATGATGTGAACACGGCGAAGCTCATGCGGATAGCAGAGGCTCTGGGTCTCGTGCTCCGAATCGACAGGCAGGAGGTCCCGTGGGACGAGTAGAACGCCACTTACTGGGCACGCACCAGCACCGCGACGCACGGGACCTGTCGAGATGGCTCGTGCACCTCACTCGCTCGGAGGACGAATTGGTCTCGATCCTGCGAACTGGTTGCATCGAAGCGCGCAACTCCTTCGGAGCAGGCAAGGCCTTCTCGATCGCAGCTGACAGCCATCATTCCGTGTGCTTCACCGAGACGCCGTTGTCCGAATTGGAGCGCATGACGAAGTCCAAAGACCCCAGACCATGGGGAATCGTCTTCGACAAGGAGCGCTTGCGCAAGAGGTTCGGCGCGCAGTCGGTGTGGTACCTGAGCGACGGCTCGCCCGAATTTGACGCGGTCAACGATGCGATGCGGGCCGGCGAGAAAGACCCAGATGCGCCGATCTGGTCGCTCACTCCGTTCATCGAGAACGTCCGATCGATCGGCAGTCAAAATCCAAATGACTGGCGCTGGGAGCGTGAATGGCGTGTTCGCGGAGATCTCTTCTTTGAGCCAAACGACGTGAAGAGGATCATTCTCGACACCGGTGGCACCCCGAAGATCCTCGAAGAGATCGACATGTGGGTTCCTTGGGCGATTCCTGGTGAAAAACCTGCGACGTGGTCGGGTGGGTATCCCCGTTGGGAAGACAGTGTCGAACGAATGCTCGGCCGGTGCAACAGCCAGTACTCAACCCCCGACCAGGCTGGCGCGTTCTGGGATAAAGAGGACGGCGTCTACCGCTATCTGCATGGCGAGATGGTTGATCTCGACGAGGCCATGGATGATGTCTTCGGTGAAATGGACACTGAACTGTGGGATGAACTCTACGACGAGCTGTCGTCCAGGAGCGACGTGTGGTGTCGAGCTGATGCATCGTGGGCTAGTGAGCCCGACCTTGACTACGGACGTTTTGCCCTCGATTAAGAAGACGCCAGCTCAATCCGGTAGCCCGTCGCGATCGTGACCCATGTTCCAGTCACCGGTGATCTCGTCCGACCGAGTCTCGTGACGATGTCGCGCGCGACCTGAGGAACCAGGAGCACCTCTGTAACGACCACCAAGGGCCCGAAAGAACGGGGTCAAGGCCCACCTAAAGATTCATCTCCAGCGCCGCCGCTGCGGTGCGAGCGATAAAGACCGTGCGCAGGGCAGCAGATGCCCCAATCCGGCTCTTCATCTGCATGTCCGAGAAGATTGCCCTCGCCTCCGTCGTCAGTGCCGCATCGTTTGGGAGCCAGCTCATCCGTTTGTGCTCGACAGCGGTCATCGGGCGATTCGGGAGCTGCATCTGAGGGAGTTCATACACCAGGCGGTTATCAAACCCGGCGTCAATGTAGATGATGCATACCGTGCAGTTCGTCGTGTAGTCGATCGAATCGGACCTTTTGGAAGTCATGCTTCATGCCCAATCACATCTCGGCGAACTATGTCGATCACGTCCGCCGGCACATCGTTCACCGCGAGCTGATAGACGCTGTTCAGCCGCGGAGTGAAGATGCCGACAGGCCGGAATCCTTGCATATGAGGAAGTACGTCAGCAGCTGTAGCGTGTTGTCCTTCGTCGGTGTCGCATTTTGAGACCTTGAAGTCCCAGAGAGGTGTCGGCGGTCAGAAAGTCCCCGTCGGCCACTGGTCGCCACCTGCTGTAGCCGCCGCGTTCGTCCAGCAGCATCGTCTTCCTCCGGTCGGCGACGACGAAGCCGTCCTTGGTGATGGGACCGTGCTCGGGGAAGAACCTCAGCGATCGAGTCACCATCGGCAGGATGTGCTCGGTCATCGCCGCGTCGGCCGGTAGCAGCATGGACATCCTGATGTAGAACATCGGACTGGCACGCAGGCCGATATCGTAACTGGCCAACTGGGACTGCCCCGACTTTTGTTGACTTGCGGTCTTAGGCCGCTGTGAGCGCGGTCCGGTTGATTGTGTCATATATTCGACAGGCGTGAGTTTGCCCAGCCGTCTTTGCCGTCGGCGGTGGTATGTTCTCTCGATCCAGGTTGTGATGGCCGTTCGGAGGTCACGGATCCGTGGGAGACCCTGTTCGCCTTGAAGTGATTCAGACCTCACTTACGGGATGGAGGACGAGACGATGATTCGGTTCCGGAGCCCAGCTCGGGGATGCCCTCGATCCCGTATTTCCTTGCGGGCTTGGCAGCGTGTCACCAGGCAGGCAAGCCGTACCGGACCATCCTGCACCGGGCGCCAGGGGCCGGTAGAGCCCTTCGGGCATACCCCTCCCTGGGTCGCCAGATTCGTCCCGTGCGACGCGCAATACTCGAAACTTTGTTATGGTATCAACCTAAATCCCACAGTCACCGCAACGTAGCAAGGACCCACTTTCCTTTGTTAGAAGCGAACCAGGGCCTTGCTTTGCCCGTTCTGGATCCATGGCAAAGAGTAGCCCCTACATGATGGTCCATGCGGTTAATCCATAAAGTCGAGGGGCGGCGCTCCGCCTACTCTCCACCCATTTGGAATTCGAAAGCCTGGCGGACCAGGCCGATGATGTAGCCGAGGTCGGTGTCCTCGTCCAAGCTGACCTCGGTCGGGCCATTGCCCCAGTGCCCCTTGCTGCTTATGTCCCAGGCAAGGCCCCGCTCGTCGCGGAGCGCCTCGATCGGGATGTTGAGGCTCAACCTGAGCCGAGCCTTCTGCGGAATGACGTCGACGAAGTTAGTCTCTGCCTTGAAAGCAACGTAGAGCTTGAGGAATTGCTGAATGATGCCTGGGTCCAGGGCCAGAACCTCGGCACTGAACCTCTCGAACAGGGCTCGCCGCGGCTGGCGGAGCAGATGGGGGTGGTCTTCGATGGAGAAGTCCGACTCTGCCCGCTTTCCCTCGAATTCCGTGATCGTTTCGGCTGGCAGCTCCGGCAGGGACCAGATCTTGAGAGCATCGTCTACCAGCCGCGCGGCGCGTTTCTGGATCTCGCTGGCGTTCCAGGCTTCGAGTTGCCCTAGTCCCTTGTTGAGCCGGAGCGGGCTGTCCTTGAACCCTCCCTCCATATCGCGCTTCTTGACAAACCCATGGTCGGAGTACTCCGAGTTGTAGCCCGTGAGAGTCAGATTTCCGAGGGTGTGCAGGTACTTCGGATGCACGTCCTGCCAGTCATCACCAAGGGCTACTTGCCATTCAGCCGAGAGGTTCTCGTTCTGCGGCATAATGTGCTCGATCGTGTAATCCTCGATCGTCACGTGCTCCTTGCGGTCGTAATTCTCCAGCATGCGCAGAAAGTAGGAGCGCCGTCGGAAGTTATAGAGGTCACTGGACTTGAGCGCGGAAACGAACTCGGCGTCGGTTGGGAATCTACGGTAGCTCTTGAGGCCGAGAAAGTGTGCCTCGACGCTCTCAAGATAGCGATCTTTGCGCACCGCTGAGCTGACGCCTGCGAAGGTCTTGTTCAGCGAGTTTGTCGGGATGCGGCAGACCGCGCGGCGGAAAATGTACGAGGTAACTAAATCAACGATCTGGAGCACGGCCTCGCGAGTCAGAGTTCCAAGTTCGTAGTCAGTGTAGACATCGAGCAGGAAGGGGTAGACGACGTCGGCCTTTATCTGGTCCAGGTCTTTGAAAGCCCGTCGCAGCGTCGGGTCGGTCTCCTTGCCCAACGCCATCGCGCAGTACCGCCGGGCGTACTGACGCAGCTCGACAACGAGAGACTCGATTGTTTCGTCCGCGTCGATGAAACCCGTCGCGTGATCCTTAAAGGCGTCATAGATGTCGTCCAGTCGAGGAATTTCGCCGGTCTTGATGGTCAAGTAATGGCGGACGAACTCGTCGAACTGGCTCTCCCCCGCACCAACGAACTCGAGCTCCATAGGACGCCAATAGGCGGAGTAGACCTTCTCCTGCTGTTTAGGTGGTAAGTCCATGAGGACGTAGTTGCGGATCAGGTCGGCCTGCGACAGCTTCTTGCCGGTTGAGTTCATGGCCTCAAAGACAAGCTGGGGATTGTCCACCCCGCGCTCGAGCTTTACATCAACGACGACGAGCTTGTCGAGGCCACGGCAAACGACGGCCAGGTCGAGCCTCCGATCATCAAGCTTCCGCCGGAAGTAGGCATAGTTCTCGATCACGCGAGTACCGACGTCGCTAGCCGGCTCGGCTCCCTGCAGAATCGTGATCAATGCCAGCCTGTCGCTCTGGGACAAGATCAGCTTGAACTGACGCTCACCTTCCTCGTCATCGTTGAGCAGGTAGCGATTCCGAATCTTCCGCGGAGAGAAACCGTCCCAGGGCTCGCGCTGATCGTCTGGCAGTGTCTCCAGCCGGGCAGCCAGCGCTGCTAGGACCAGTGTTACAGTTGTCACCCGCTGCTGGCCGTCAATAATCAGATCCGGCTCAGCAGAAGTGTTAGTGGCTTGATCCCTGGCAACGTAGACGATCGACCCCGTGAAATGCGACCCAAGTGCCGAACTCGATCCCGCCCGCATAATATCGGCCCACAGCTGGGCGCACTCCGCTTCCTGCCAAGAGTAAAGCCGCTGGTATATCGGCACAATGAACTGGCTGCTCGCCTTCAGCAGCGTAAGCAGATGCGAGTCAACGGCTTTCACAGGTCTCCTTGATGTTTAGTTCTTCACCACCGTAGCCTCGAGGCACCTAGCGTGCGCGTCGAAATGGGCCGACCTTCCTTGGACTGCCTTGGGCGGACCCCTCGACCCGAATCTAGCGGACGGACCGCCGAAACTTGCACAAGGTCACTCCGAAACACGGGGCAAACAGCAACGACCCAACCTTTTGGTGCGGCCCAGCGACGCAATACCGACCAGTTCTGATGAAGCGTGCGCAACCGGTCGTCGGCGGCGGTCCTCCCGGGGGCTACCATCAGGTACCTATGGCGCCAGCCCCGGCTCCCGCCGAGGTAACAAGGCCTAACGATCGGCGGCGGCTTCATCCTGGGCTCGACCTCCCGCCCAAGATTATGCGTCGAGACGTCGGATGTCCTTCTTCACTTCGCCACCGCAGCCGCCGTCGCAAACACGTCCGCCGGGCATCGGTCTGCAGCTTCCATGTGATTGCAATCGGCTTCTCACCTGCGTGCTGTACGTAATCCACTGTCCAAGGCACGTACAAGGAACAGTCTGGCAGGGCAACTGGGCATGGCGACGACACACTGATCCTGCTGCCATGGCGGATGACCGTCAATCACACGAAACTGCTCTATTCTGATTCTCGGGCCGTGCCGATGACGGCCTCTGCCCTACGTATTCTTGACGGTGTATCTCTTGGGGATAGCGCCTATCCCACATGGGACAGCTCGGTTTGGTTCAGTGGAGGAATTTTGGCCGCAAGAAGATACTTTATTTCGCACGCTGGACCCGACAAGCCCCTCGCCTTGGAGTTAAAGGCCGCTCTGAACGATGATGCGTGGGTCGATCTGCATGAGATTGGTGTCGGCCAAATTCTTCTCCACGAGATCAGTGCAGGAATAGAAGCGTCTACCGACTTCGTCCTTCTGTGGTCTAGAGCATCGTCGGAGTCGAAATGGGTACAATTCGAGACCACTTTAGCCTTCACCAGGTGGCTCGAAGACTCTGCGATCGCGCTGCGGATCGTGTGCCTTGACACCACGCCTGTGCCGCTCCAGTTCCGTCCGTTCCTACAGGCACGTGGTGCCACCGATGCAGAGTCCATTGCATCTGCGCTTCGAAGCAATATTCCCGCCGCAAGTCCACGCCGCAGGTTCTTCAACCGGAATGCCGAGGTAGATCGTGTCGAACAAGACCTCTACGACGCCACAGTCTCAGTACTGTGGATTTGCGGTGTCCCAGGCAGTGGCAAACGATCACTTGCCAAGGAAGCGCTTGCAAGAGTGACAACCGGTGCTGGAACAGTGCTGACCGTGACTGTAGATGAAGGAACAGCCGAACCAGAGCTCAACTTACGGCTGTCCAGTGCACTCCGAATAAACGCAGCCTACGAGGGGGCCGATCTCTCAGAAATTAGCGCTCATAGCGCCGATGCAATGTCTAGCTTTGTGGATTCCGGCGGCCTGCTGGTTTTCGAAGATGCAGAGCACTGGCTGGAGGATGATGGTACATACGGACGGGTACTCAAACAGGTAATTGAAGCAACCAACCGGCCTGCCGACTACACGAACAGACTGATTGTCTTAACTTCTCGAAGGAAGCCTAAACTAGATGATTCGCAGGCAGCGTCGACTGACACACTCTATTTGAACGGGTTGAGAGAGCAGCACGCTCTTCCATTACTGCGATCACATGATGCGGCTGGAACCGGCACAGCTTCTCTACGTTGCGCGCGAGCTGGACGGACATCCATTGGCGCTGGAGGTAATCGCGCCCCAACTTCCTATCAGCCCAGCCATTCTGAATGACAAACGCCACGACATCGCAACCGACTTGATCGATCCCTCGCGAATCAGCACCAGAGGATGGCGTTTGCTAGAGGTTTTGTCACTCGTAGACGGCCCCTTGAATGGCGAAGACCTTTCGGAGGTACTGGATCTCGACGCTTCCGATTACAGCGCCACAGTTTCTGAAGCCACGGAGTACGCCCTGGTTCACTTAGGAGCGAGCGGATCCTTGGTGCTGCATCCGTTGCTCCGTGACTACTTCCTAAGGTCATACAGGAAAAGCGCCAACTACAAAGAGCAGACGAATAGGTTAGCGTCGTTGCTGTATCAACGTCTCAATGATCTCGATCCGACAGAGGACAGATACGTCGAGGCGTTGTTATCAACGGTCAAAGTTCTAGGCCTCGCAGGGCGGCTCGATGAAGCGCGCGGACTCCGTCAAGGGCTCATCGGCACACTATTCCAAACCGGCAAGGAACTTTTCCAGGAACGTAGATGGGCTGAAGCGCTCGCCTATCTTGAGGAGGCAATCACTGGCGATGAAGAGGTTGATCTCCAAGCACGCCAACTAATAATGAAGTCACTCGCCAGTCTAGAAAGAATGTCGGAAGCCCGCGCCCTTGGTGATGCGCTAGTGGCCGCAAATCCTCGCAGTCCCTCTGTACTCCGCGACCGTGGGCGAGTCGAGCAAATTGATCGGAAGTGGGCTGAATCAATATCTTGGTATGAACGCGCCATCCCCCTCCGACAGAACAATGCTCAGCTCTATGCCGACATTGCTCAGGTCAAGATCCGAATGGAGGATTGGGACGGGGCTGCAGCAGCGGCCAAAACTGCAATCGATAAGGGCGGCGATACGCCTTTCGCCCTGTCCATTTATTCCCAAGCACTAGAAGCGCAGGGCGAGTTTCACGAGGCTCAGACGATGATGGCGCGTGCAGTAAAGCGTGAGCCCACCAACCCCCGTTACCGGCACAGGCTGGGACGGATTGCCCTGCAGCTAGGGAACAGGCAACTGGCACTGCAGGAATTCCAGCATTCTGTGGAAATCGATCCCACGTTTGTCGACTCTTGGATGTCGCTTGCGAGCGTACACGTTGACATGGGTGAGACTGAATCCGCTGAAATTGCGCTAAAAAGGGTCAGAGCCCTCCCAGGAGCACCCTCTGCCGTCCTTTTCAACGTCAGCGCGAAACTGGCCCTTGCATCGGACGACCTTCACTCGGCACAGGCCTCTATTGACGAGGCGCTAAAAAGTCGGCGCGACGCTCAAAACCTGGCCCTTGCAGTGCGCGTGATTGTTGCCCGTGGCGAAGCAGGGCTGCTGCCTGTGGGTCAAGCTCGAGCGCAGGTCCGCCTGTTGGCCAAAGAGCTTATGGCTATGGACGAGCTGTCAATGATTGTGGAACTATCGCAGCGCTCCCCGCAATATTTCGACTAGCTGCACGGGCGGATGCAACCGGGGCACGGTCCACCTGCATCCAGCACCACCGGTGAGGAAAGAGGTACTGCCGTTTGCCCGGATGCCGGGCTGTACCGGCTCGCCCGGCGCGGCCGCGGCGTCGATGCCAAGGCTCAGGCCTTGGTGATGAGCACAGGTGGAGACCGCGTTGATCTCTCCTACGATGTGGCTTAGAGGCTCTTCAAGGTTTGTGGGGAATTGATTTCGTGTCGTAGCTAAAAAGGGGCCCGTGGCCCTGCTGGGATGAGTGTGTCTAGCATTCAACCAGGAACAGGACCACGAGCCTTGACTGAGCCTATCGTTGTGGCGGCTGACGCTGCCACCAGCATCTTCAACCTGCCCGACTACCGCGTCATCTCCGCCACCGTTCTGGACGACGGCAGGCGCCAGGTCATTGTCGAAACCGACCAGCAACCGGGCTGCCCCAGCTGCGGTGTCGTGGCATCGCGGCGGAAGGAGCGGCGCTTCCAGCGGGTCCGGGACATCCCCGTCGCCGGCGCGGTGGAGGTCCTCTGGCCCAAGTACCGCTGGCACCGCGAGGAACCGGAGTGTGCCCGACTGCCGTTATTCGAATCCACCGCCCGGCTGCGGGACCAGGTCGTTGATGCCGTCACCAATTCCGGCCGCGCCGTGTCCAAGACTGCTGCAGCGTTCGCGGTCTCCTGGTGGACGGTCCGCGCGGCATTGACCGAGTCCTGTTTTCTCACTCTGCCGGAGGCGGATGAGCTCAGCCCGCGGATGCTCGGCCTCGACGAACACCGGTTCCGGTCCGTGCGCTACTTCCGCGGCCCTGACTCCAGGTCGTGGGTCAGGCATGAGCCACGGATGACGACCATCGTTGACCTGGACACCGGCCAGGTCCTGGGATCGTGGACGGCCGGGATCACAAGGGCGTCGGGGACTGGCTCTTCCCCCGCCCGCTTCAGTGGCGTCTGGGTGTCCAGGTCGTCGCGATCGACCCGTCGGCGGCGTTCCGGAAAGCCTTGAGGATGTGGCTGTCGCGCACCGCCGTGGCCGTTGACCACTTTACACCGGGTCTCCCTGGCCAACCAGGCCGTGACCGAGGCCCGGCAGAACCTGTCCCAGCAGGTCAAGGACGGCTGCGGCCGCGAGATCCACAAGGCCTGGGCCCACCGGATGCGCCTGCACGCCGGCGACACACGCACCGGGAACGCGGCATGCCGCCTGGCCGAGATGTTCGCTGCCGATGACGCTACCGGCAAGCTGCTGGCCGCGTGGAAGGACAAGGAACAGCTGCGGATACTGCTGCGAACGAGTTCCCCTGCCGACGCACAATGCCCCGGCGCCTGCCGTCGTCCAGAACGGTGGCGGAGATGACGCGGTAGTCGGGCAGGTTGAAGATGCTGGTGGCAGCGTCAGCCGCCACAACGATAGGCTCAGTCAAGGCTCGTGGTCCTGTTCCTGGTGGAATGCTAGACACACTCATCCCAGCAGGGCCACGGGCCCTTTTTAGCTACGACACGAAATCAATTCCCCACGAACCTTGAAGAGCCGGACACTGCTGCGAATGAGTTCTCTTGCCGAAGCCGTCGCCGCGAAAGAGGAACTGAAGATGCTCGTGGACGGTGCCGGACGGCCGGAGACCAACAAGCTCTACCGCACCGTATGCCGATGGTGGAGCGAGATCGAAGTCCTCATAGTCACCGGCGCCACCACCGGCAAGGTCGAGGCAAACAACACCGGCATCAAACACATCAAACGCACCGCCCGCGGCTACCGCAACCCCGCCAACTACAAATCGGTTATTCTCATGCGAAGTGCCTCCGGACCGCGGCACGACACTCATCCGGGATTCCTGTTCCCACAAACCGTGAAGAGCCGATTTGCCAGCGGTCTGCTGGCCATTAGACCGCCGGCAAAATAGGGCAAGCCTCACGCAGCGTACGGCCTTCGACACCCCCTGAGCCCGGGAACGAGCGAGACTCTAGACCCACGCGGCAGGAATAACTTCTTAGCAGACGACACAGTCAGAGTGCATATTCCCACCTCAGCGTTTGATACCGATGCGAAGTTTAGTCAACTCACGACGCTATTTTCTTCATCTGGATATAGGTATTCAAGTAAGTAGTTCATAACAGCGACAGCCTCTCGACGCGGCGTCTTGCGGGTCAGGGCTGAAATAGCCTTCATAAATTTGTCATCTACGACCAAACTATCAACCCCGAGCTGCATTCGTGCGTACCGAAGAAGACCACAAACCTCGATAGTTTTCTGCCCCTTGATACTGCCAAACTTCGGATAACAAATAAAATCGATCCATCCTATATGTTCACCGTATTCATCATAATGAGGATGCACAATTATATAGTCGGAAGAATTGCGGGGCAGAGTCTTGCGACCTGGCCGTCTAAGAACCTCCTTGTCTGATTTAGTAATGTTGCAATCTCGGCAAGAAACGGCAAGATTCGTTGGCTCAAACAAGAACCTTGGACTACTCCCGCGCGATATAATGTGATCCACATCCCACTGTGAATGGTTGGTAGTGACGTTCATTCTATCGCAATATGCACATTTATACCCTTGTTCAATTATGTAATGAGTTTTGACTTCTTTCTTTAGATCTTCATAGTCGGCATGGGACCACAAATTGGCGTCCCAGCTGGACTGGAGGCTGAATGCATCCACCTTTGCCCGCACGTCGGGACTATAGTCAACAGGACGCATCATTATGCTTCTTTCTGGACAAATCTCCAACTACTCGCAGGCTTTGAATTATTACCCGAGCAGGGTCTTCCTCTGCCATTTCTGCTCCCAGCTTCTCGATGTGATGAAGCTCCGTCCAAAACTTGTCCGTGTCGGCCAAACCGTCGGCGGCCATCTGTAATACTTGTAAGATGCACTCCTTGACGTAAAGATTATTGGCCGTGGGCAAGCCAAACATTTCGGCAAGTAAAAGATCACTCGATTCTCCCGCCACCTCCCCGGTGGAAGGAAGATCACGCCGATCGAGGCCTACAACCGTGGCCCTTGATGGAAGCTCTGAAATTACCAGTGGGGAATGAGTCGCGATTACAAAATGGCAGCCGCGGTACATGGCAAAAGCGCGAAGTATCAGACTAATGTAGTCCATCTGCCATTCCGGATGCAGACTGAGTTCAGGTTCATCTATGAGAACTAAAGCATCATTTTCTATCACTGATGCCAAAGCTATTAGCGATCCGACCAAACTGAGTTCCCCGGAGCTGGAGTTTTTCAAGTCGCGAGGGCCGTGTCCCCTGAAGATTTCAATTGCAGATAACTGCAGAAAACCGGCTCGACGCAGTATTTGTAACTTCCTGAAATCAGAATCGAACCGGGCGCCAGTCTCAAATCGAGTTTCAGACCGAATTTTTCGCATGTCACGATATTCAAGGGCCAGAGCTAGAAGTTCGTTCAATTCGCCGTCTGCTAAGTCGTGTGAGTCTGCCGTTTCGACAGTGCGGTGATACGTTCGCGTATCATGTATTACCCCATCAATCAGCACGCTTTTGTTTTCTGCAACTGCTTGTTCCACTCGTGCAGAAATTTTTGCTGTATAAACAACAGCAAGTCTAGGCTCTAGTCCGAGGAAGGCAAAGATCTCTTGAATGATCTCATAGCGCATCCAGCCTTCTTCGCCCTGTTCAAAAAGAGCATTTAGTGAGCGATACATTAGGTTCTCGATTGATGCCCTACCCGATCTATCACGAAGCCCCAAATAGTGATATGAAGACTGCTCGGAGGATGGCCTCTTTATCGTTTGAGATTTCTCGAGTGGAAACTTATCAAACGGACTATTTGTAAGAGCAACCACACAGGAGGGGCGCGGAAGGTTTTCCAGTGCAACGTTGGCGTGATCGACGTAAAAGCGCACTCCACTTGCATTTGATTGAATGACACAATGGTGATTATTGTACAGATATTCAATTCGACTCACGGGGTAAGGCTTAAGTGATTTCGACTTCCCACGGGCTAGCTCTTCAAGTCTCAGAAATGCTTCGGCTATAGATCTCAAGAGCAGAGACTTGCCTGTGCCATTTTTTCCAATAACTCCGGTAATCGAGCCCGTAACATCATCTGGATGGGGTTGCGCTGCAAAAGATATACCGTCTCGCAAGATTTTTGCAGGGTCCACCTCGTCCCCAGTGTCGTGCTGGTCCACTAAGTTAACCGACAGAAGCTTAAATACCATTTGGTTATTCCTTGATGTTCAGTTCTTGAAAGTTCAGTGTACCTGCAGCTATACCGGTTATGGTTAGTGTAAGCATTGATACTCAGCCCGCTGCATAGGTCCTGAGTATCCGAGGCAAAACGAGAATGTTCGAAGATCGGATGAGGCGCGACCTTGGACTATGCCATACGGCGGAATCGGCTGCATTCGAAGGCGCATGTTCATCGTCGTCGTATTCCCCGTCATGTCCTGTAGCAACCACGCCCGCCACTAGGTTGGAGCTGAAGGGCGCCTCGAAGTCAGTTGGATGAGAAGTCGGCGTGATTTTCTTCGTGGCTTTTGTCAAGGACACGGCAAGTGCAGAATCCACAACGTTGTCCTCAGACGTACATTTGATTGACAGTGTGCCACCGCAGTAGCGACCGAAAACACATCCGCCGGTATCGGCCGGTGCAGCTGCCAGGTGATGGCAATGGGCTTCTCCCCCGTGTGCTGCACATAGTCCACCTGGCCGAGACACGTGAACGGGACAGTAAGTCCAGTCTCGTCTTCTGCTGTATCGCGCGTGAAAATCAGGATCTTCGTACCGTGCGAAGTCCTGTCCAGATACCGCTTATCCGTCGGGCTACCCGGTCAAGTCGCCGTTCTGCGACACCCAGCGGAAGAGCTCCGGACTGATGGCGTAGTCCTTGTACATAGTCGTGGCCGAGTGCTTTTTGTCGTCCTTATTGAGCGTGACGAAGAAGGCGTCCGTGGCCGTCGCGGGACACCAGGCCACACCCTCGCGGTGCTGAAAGTTCTTGCCGAGCTCCAGCGAACCGTAATGCAGCGCCCCAAGGATCTACTCGCGCCCGTAGGTCGAATGCGAGAGCAGCGGAACATGCTGCAGCCCCGCACTCAAACCCTTGGCGGCGTGCCTCGAGGCGGCCACCCTGAGCTTCACAAGCTGGCGGATCTCGCTGCAGACAAACTCGTAGCCGCGCAGATAGTCGAGCCCGGCGGCGTAAGACTGGAACCCGCCGCCGTCGTCCCCACAGCGTGCAGAAGAGCATGCGGGCGGGCGTCTGTTCCCACATGCCGAGGTCCGCGTAGCGGGGCGCGTCGGCGCCGACGAGCATCGAGTAGGCCTCGGCACGTTCCGGATCGTCCACATGGATCAGCGCTGCCATCCTGCCCAGCAGCTTCTTCTCATCGGCGTCAGAGAGCTCCCGGATCCTCCCGCGGAGGACCGTCTCCAACGGCGAGAACCCTTCGATCAATTGAGCCTGGCGGAGGTAGCCGGTCCACGAATCCTTGGTCGAACGGTAGATCGACTTCACGTCGTTCCCGGACCGCTCCAGATAAGCCGCGAGCTCGGTCTCCGCATACGAGGCGATGTCCCGCATCAGCTGCTCCCGGTTGAACCGCAGCTGCGCCTTGATGTTGTCCAGCACGACTTTCTGCTCCACCCGGTCAAGCACGATCTGCGAGCCCGACGGCAGGTACGGGAACTCATCCTCGACAGCCTTTTCCAGCTCCTTGCGCCCATAGCCGGTGACCGCCCGGTAGCGCAGATCGAAGCGGAACTCGCGGCGCTGCTGGCCAATGAAGTCCATGACGGTCAGCACGGCCTTGCCCTCGGCACGGCGCAGCCCGCGTCCCAGCTGCTGGAGGAAGATCGTGGCGCTCTGGGTGGGCCGGAGCAAGAGGATGGTGTCCACTTGCAGCAGGTCCAGGCCTTCGTTGAAAAGGTCGACGGCGAAGATACAGTTGATCTCCCGTGTGCGGAGCCGATCCAGCGCCGCCGCGCGGTCGGCGTCGTCGGTTCCGCCGTCGACTGCAACGGAGGCGATGCCGGCGCGGTTGAACACCTCGGCCTTGTAGTGGGCATGCTGGACCGAGACACAGAAGCCGATGGCCCGCATCTGGTCGGTGCTGGTGACCTTGTCGCGAAGTTCGCGGATCACCTTGGCGGCGCGGGCATCGTTGCCCGTGTAGAGGCTGTCCAGCTGCGCGGTGTCGAAGTTGCCGCGCTTCCACCCCAACTGGCTCTGGTCGACGTCGTCGGAGATACCGAAGAGGAACGGCTCGGGGGCCGAATTCGCCGAACATCCTTCAGAGTTGGCCTAGCACCGACCCGATGTTCTAGGACAAGGCTTTGCCGTGAAAGCAAAAAGCCGTTCTGATGAGATCAGAACGGCCTTTCGTGCATTATATATGGTTAGGCGACAGCATCCAGTTCCTGGGCAACAAGAGCTGCGTGCAGATGCCGGGCTATCGCCTGAGCCAACGCGGTTGGAACAGCATTGCCTATCTGCCGAGCGATTTCGATTTTCGAACCCTCAAAGATGAAGTCATCAGGGAAGCCTTGCAGACGGGCTGCTTCACGGTGTGTGATCGGCCTATGAGCCTCGGGGTGCAGGTAGCGCCCTTTCTCCGGCTTGAAAAACTCCGTGCGGATTGTCGGCGAGGGACGTTCCCACCACAGCCGGCCCATGACATCTGTCGTTCCGGTGGGCTTCTCGGCCCAGCAACGGGGCAGAAGGTCGGGACGATTGCGCGCGAGATCGAACCTGTTTCCACCCTCAGGAATGGCCATGTACCGTTCTAAGCTGGTTGGCCTTGGATTCCTCTTCAAGTGAAGTTCTTGTCGATCCCCGCCCACGCCTTGGACTACTTCGGGTTCCGTTTCAGTCGGGTACTTGGGCAGATCACCAATCGCGTTCCGAACGGTCTCGTATGGCGTACCGCTGGCGGCGTTAGGACCGTGCGTGACGGGCGGCGGCCACTCGACTTCCTCGGCGTCGCGGACGGCCATGAAGATGCCACGGATGCGGCGCTGTGGAGCGCCGTACTCAGCGGCATTCAGCGGGCCGTGGGCGAAGGCGTATTTCTTCAGTACGGGGTCAGTCTCCATGGCCTCCAAGAGGGCGTGAAACTGCGCTGACTTCTGAAATTCCGGCACGTTCTCGATGATGAATGCCGCGGGTTGAACTTGGCGGACAGCCCGAAGGTACTGCTGCCAGAGCTCGTTAAGTTCGGCGCGTGAGACGTCGTCCCGGTCGCGGCCCAGCGGTGAGAATCCCTGGCATGGAGGGCCTCCGATGATGACGTCCGCCTCGGGGAACGTCTCCACGTCCGTGACGGAACCGGTCTCAACCTCACCGCCGAAGTGTCGCTCGTATGTCCTGGCGGCGGCGGGGTCGATCTCTACAGCGAGTATCGGCCTGAAGCCGAGCTCTGCCTGCTCGAAGCCGAGAGAAAGTCCTCCGGCGCCTGCGAATAAGTCAATTGTGCGTATGTCCATGATGCCCTTCCGGTTGCAATCTTATCCTTCCGGCGAGCCCTGACATTTTTCCCGAGGGAGGTGTGTCGATCCCGGGTGGGCCGTCTTTAATGAAAGTCTCAGTCTATGCCTGCACCTTTCGCCGCCAGTCTGGGCGGTTACCGCGCCGATAGTGGAAACCCGAACACGTCAGACAACGGGGACGACGGCTCCAAGGAACTGGGTCGGGCGTTGCTCGAAGAGATGGGTGTCCCCGAAGGGCAGGAGGGTCCAGCGAATCCTGGGTCCTACCTAGAGCAGGCGATCGTGGATCATTTGCAGCCGTTGCGGCCGGACCTCACTATTCGGCGTTCACGGTCAGCCATCGAGTTCGAACAGTATGCTCACCTGCGCGTGTTTCCTGAGTTTCGAAAAGGCCACGTCGGAACCGCGCGCCAGCTAGGGCACCTGCGGAAGCTCGCTGACTCCTTGCCGCCGTCGGCGACGGCGTTGAGGCTGCAGGCAGCACTAGCGACCACTGCCGCGGAGTTCGCGTTGCAGGACGAGATGAGCGAACGGCTGAAGTCATACATGCCGGAAGAATCTCTGCTGAAGTTGGACATTACCTGCGGCTCAGAGCGAGAGGGCATGGAGCCACTTCTCCATCTTGGGCTGTCGTCAAAGTGGACGTTGCGAACTGACAGGGCACAGGACTGTTTCTCACAGGGCTCAAAGCTGGCCTCTCAGCGCCGGGGACCGATGCCGCACTATGCAGTAATCACGATGGAGCCGCGCCCTGCCATGCTCAAAATCCTGGCGGATGGTTCAGGCGCCGTCGACTACGTATATCACGTCGATCTTCCTGCCCTCACAAGGGCCGTTGAGAAGATCCGCTCGGGCAAGAAAGGGGTGTGGAACCCCGGAATTACATTTGAACGACTTCTCAATCAGGGAAGGATTCGAGATTACGACGACCTGGTATGGGCTGTACAATCCATTCCGGTCGGCGCCAAATCACGGGTGCCAGAAGGCGCCGTCAACGCGGTAGCACACAAAGCAGAGAGCGGCCCGGCGGACCTAGCCCTGTTTTGACAGTGAGGAAGGCAGCAGCGACAAAGTGGCTTGTTCGTCCCCAGAGTGGTCACTGCCTCGGCGCTGGCTTTTCGCATGAGCAGGACTGGGTTTGCTTCGGGGCTCCGTACTCAAGCGCGGCTCCTTTGGTGCGGACCCATTTTCTTCAAGCCCACAGGGCCGCTACGCCCACCCGGCGGAAGACTATGCGGTCACCCATATAGAAGCGGCCAAGCTGCACGCGTACCCTGACTTCGTATGTGGCTCGAGCCCAAAAATGGCCATCGTCAAGCAAATCGGCAACGCGGTTCCGACGGCTCTAGTAAGCGCCGTGGCAGCCCACCTGGTGCAACATTTGTAGAACACTTCGTTTCGCAGACCGAGCTTCACAGAAATGTCGCCTCTCAATGGTAAATATTGTCGTGAAGACTTCGGCGGGGGCCGAGAGCACTTATCTCGATTTGGGGGACGGAACCGATGATGGTTCAGGAATCATGGGCGGGGACGGCTTCGCCGCTCAGCCAGTTTGTTGCAGGAGAATCTGAGAGCGCGCTCAGCGCATATCGGGCCCGCCCGGACCTCATACGCGAACACAGCAACATCGAGGCAGCCATCTCGCAGGGTGGTTACGGCCGAAAGCAACTCAACGAGCTAGTGCAGAACGCCTCCGACGCCATCAAGGAGCCAGGCGGTCGAATCAAGGTTGTTCTAACCCGCGACGCACTTTACTGCGCAAACGAAGGGCAGCCGTTCACTGAGGCTGGGTTCCGCACACTCATGCTGTCTCACTCGTCCGAGAAGAGGGAAGATGAGATCGGCCGGTTCGGACTGGGATTCAAATCCGTTATCCAGGTAACCAACAACCCCCAAATCTTCAGCAGGAGCGGGTCTGTCTCTTGGAGTCAAGAACACAGCCGCGACTCTCTTCAGAAGCTTTACCCCGGGCTGGAAACCTACCCCATTCTGCGTGTCGCATCGCCAGTGGACGCATCCCTTGAGGGGGCCGTGGACCCCGTACTTGCAGACCTGATGCAATGGGCCACAACCGTCGTAAAGCTGCCGCTGGCAGGGAGCGTCAGTTGGCTTTCTGAAGAAATGAGGAAATTCCCTCAAGAATTCCTGCTGTTCTCCAGCAAGATCGGCTCGTTGGAATTCGATGACCACGTTCAGAGTTCTACAGTGGTCTGGACTGCCACCAGGGACGATGACAAAGTCGTCCTCAGCGACGGTAGCAAGAGCGAAGAATGGCTCGTTTTCCACCATCAGCATCAGGTCAGCGTGCAGGCCGCCGTCGAAGCTGGCTCGATCGTTGCGCGCCAGCACGTGGACGTTACCTGGGCGGTACCAATCACGAGCAACCAGCGTGCAAAACTCGGCCGTTTTTGGAACTACTTCCCCACCCAGCACGAGACGTCGCTGCGCGGCATTGTGAACGCCGCCTTCAAGATGAACGAAGACCGTCACAGCATGCTCCAGACTCGCTACAACGAGGAGATCCTGACCAGGGCACTCCCCCGGATGGTTGCAGGCGCCCTCGCCCGGCTGAGCTCGGAAGATGACCCAGGACTGTTCTTGGATATTCTTCCCTCTCGCGCAAGAGAGTCCAGCTCCTGGGCCGACGGAGTCATCAACAAACCGATATACGCTATGTTGCCGTTCGTTCCCTGTCTGCCTGACCGTTCAGGAACCCTTCGGCTGCCCAGCGAGATCAAAGTCCAGCCCAGCTTGGAAGAAGCCACGCGTCTCACCGCCCTATGGGAGTCCTGGATCCCCCTCGACCGGCCGTGGTTGCACGCGGCAGCCCTTCGCGGCCGCGAGCCCCAGGTCATGCGAATCCTGGGAGAGGCCAACCTGAAGCGCGCCTCAGTCGAAGAATGGCTGGAAGAAGTGGCGGCTGGAGGCGAACTTCAAGATTTCGAGAATGCGCTGCAACTGGCGGCCCTGATCGACAAGTCATACATCGAGTACCAGCACGCGATGCGGCGGAGCCGCATCGTCCTTATGGCTGACGGCAGTACTCAACCGCCAATCACCTCCAGGGTATTTCTCCCGATGAGCGCGGACGACGATTCAGCCAGCGTTGTTTCTTACGACTTGCTGCACCACGGAAAAGCCAACAGCTATCTTCGGGACCTCGACCTTCAGGCCCAGGACGGCCGAGGGGCCTTCAGCCGAATATCTAGCCAAGTCGCGCAGGACTACGACGACAAAGATCTGGCCGAATCGCTCTGGAGGCTTACTCGCTCGCTTCCCGTACCCGAGGCCCTCTCGGTCTTGAACGATCGGACCGAGCCAGCCAAACTTCTGGTCAGATGCCGCGATACTAAGTGGCGTCGATTGGGTGACGTTTGGCTGCCAGGGCCTTTGATGCCGGCCACCAGCATCGGCGACGAGCACCTGCTTGTCAATGACCAGTTCCATGGCAATGATTTGGCACTCCTGAAGAATCTCGGGGCCCGCATATCTCTAGGTGAAGCCAAGATGACAAAAGTTGGCGCAACCTACAACTTTTGGAAGTCGGGCGAAGCGAACCGAATCTCGTCGGAGTCTCGCACGGGTCCGGCGCCCATTTCTGAGGCGGCCATCCGCTTCAGCCAGGCTCTCGCCACCGATGGACTTCATCTGCTGGTCGATGCGTCGGCAACTACGCGCGCCAAAGTCACCAGGACGCTATTGAGCCGCCCTCAGTACCCGTCGAAGGTCGAATTCAGTAGCTCATACAGAGCCAGTGAAAACATCGACGGGCCTGATCTGTGGTGGGTCAAGAATCACGGAGTTCTCGAGACATCGCTCGGTTTGGTGGACACAAAGCAGTGTGTCGGAGCCATCGACGGAATTCCGACTGACTATTTGCCTTACCCCGGACAAGAAGAAGCCGCAGCCCTGCGTTTGCCCACAGACGTGCGGCAGGTCCACTGGAACTTCGTCCTTTCCATCGCCGAGCTCAAGCTTTCGATGAGGCAACTTCATGAGCTTTACGGATCCTTGGCCGCACTTGGTGTTAAGGCGCCCAAAGAGCTGCTGGTTCCGCTTAGCGGGGGCCGAAAGACCCGTTACCTGAATTCGGAAGTGGTGTTGGCTCCCGACCCCGCGAGCCGGGACTACCTCGTCGACTGCGCGGACGTACCGGCTCTGTACACGGGGCACCCAGATCTCGACCTTGCTCTCGCCGAGAAATGGGGTCTCGAGCCCAAGCCCGTGGAATTTCATGTCTCAGCTGCTCCCGTGCCGATTGACGGGGAAAGTCCACAAAGTATCAAGACCCTGTATCCGTTCCTGAAGCGTGCCGCCGGTGAAGTCGCAGTTCAAACGCTCTGCGTTCCTTGCGTTTCTGTCGACGAGGTCCGGACCAATAGCTTCGATTCGCGGTCCGAGGCGACACCGAAAGCGTCGATTCTCCAGGATGGTGTGCTGTACTACCGAGCGCCTCAGAGCGAGCAAGCCCTTCTGACGACCATTCTGGGCGCATTCGGAAGCAACCGGCCTGCATCCCAGGTGACGCAGGCGATGAAGCAACTCAAGAAGGACGAAGAGGCCCAAGCTCGGATCAGACGCGTCAGCAAGCAAAAGACAGATGCAGGTAAGGTCGCCGAACTGGTCGGTCGCGACACCCTTCGGAAGCTGATTCCCGACGCGGTTATGAAGATGCTGGACGCACGAGACCTGGAGCTCACCGACGAACGGCTGTTCGAGATCGTCAGCAATTTGCACGGCAGCAGCCTGCTCAAAGTACTCAAGCCCGCCCTGTCCGAAGCAGGCATCGAAACCCCCGATCAATTCCGCGGCGGACGTACGGCCCAGGAGTTTGTTAAAGAGCTCGGCTTCTCCCCCGCAATGGCTGGCGAATCGATCAAGAAAAAACCGGAACGCGAGGAATTTGTTGGACCGGTTGGCCTGAATCCGCTGCACCAATATCAGGAAACCACCAGCAAGAAGATCTGCGATCTCCTCGCCGGTCGCACAAAGCACAGCCGGGGCCTGGTTCAATTGCCCACGGGTGCCGGCAAGACACGCGTGGCCGTCGAATCGGTCATTCGGGACATCGCATCGTCGACCAAGGACGACCACCGGCTCATCGTTTGGATCGCGCAATCCGAAGAACTCTGCGAGCAAGCCATCGAAACGTGGACCTATGTATGGCAGGCTGCCGGCTGCCCAGGCGAACGAATGGCCGTGAGCAGGCTATGGGGTGGAAACAGTGCTGTTCGTGAAGAAACCAAGCTTCACCTCGTGGTTGCGACGATCCAGACCCTCGCCAGCATTCAACAAAACAGGCGGCAGATGTACGACTGGATGTCGAACCCAGACCTGGTCATTATTGACGAAGCGCACGGGGCGACTGCGACCTCGTACACGCCAGTTCTGTCATGGTTTGGTCGTTCGTTCACTGAGAAGTCCCGGTCGCTGCTTGGTCTCTCGGCCACACCGTATCGGGGCACGAACGACAAGGAGACTGAGCGCCTGGTTGCGCGCTTCGGCAAGAATCTAATTGAACCTGCTGAGTTCAGCGCTGAAAATGCACACGAGTACCTGCAGGAAATAAAGGTCTTGGCAAGGGTGAACCACGAAGAGCTGAAGGGTATCGAGCTCAAGCTCAAGGACATGCGCTCTGCGACCGACGTGGATTCCCAAAGTGCCATGCTTGAGGCCCGCATCGACCTCCAGCAGGTAGCGGACAGCACACAGCGTAACGAAGCGATCCTGGATCACATCGCGGCCTCAGAAACGAATGGGCCGACTCTGGTTTTTGCTGCTTCTGTGGAGCATGCAGAGGCCCTTGCGGCTGTGCTTACAGTCGAAGGAATTCCAGCGGCCGCCATCTCGGGAAAGACCGACCTAGGCCACCGGCGTTCAATAATCGAGGACTTCCGCAATGGAAAAATCCGTGTGCTGACCAACTTCGACGTGCTTACCCAGGGCTTTGACGCACCCAAGGTTGATGCCGTGTACGTCTGCCGCCCGACGTTCTCTCCCAATAAATACATACAGATGATCGGTCGAGGCCTCCGAGGACCGCTCAACGGGGGAAGCGAAGAGGTCTTGATCGTCAACGTCAAGGACAATTTGGACCAGCACGGCCACAAGCTGGCGTTCACCCAGCTCGACTACCTGTGGAAGGACGATGCGTAGTGCTCGCTGAGATTGAACTCGACGAAAGTCAGCGAGCGGTTGCGGAAGCTGCGCCGGATGCGCGGATGTTCGTCACGGCCGCGGCAGGCCAAGGTAAGACTGAGGTCCTTCTGGCTCGGGTAAAGACCTTAGTGGAAGATGGGCTCAACCCCGCCGACGAAATTCTCGTGCTCAGCTTTTCCAGGGCCGCAGTCGAGGCTGTCAGGAAACGCGCACGGATCCATAACCTCGATGGACTTCAAATCCGCACGTTCGACTCCTTTGCGTCACAGATTCTGATCGACATGGACGAGGAGACTCTGGGCGACAGCTTTGACGCCCGGATTCGAAAAGCCACGAAATACATCGCGGGAGAGGAGACGCCCGGGCGGATCACCTACCTGAAGCACATCCTGGTCGATGAGGCTCAGGACTTGGTAGGAGATCGGGCGGAGCTCGTCCTGGCGTTGTTCTCCGTCATCGGCGACGACCTCGGCTTCACAGTGCTCGGCGACCCCTTGCAAGGCATCTACGACTTTCAGTTGGAAGAATCCACGTCGAAATTGACGGCGGCGGATCTCATCGGGAGCCTCATCAGTGAGTTTGGTGCGGAACACCAGACACTGGCGAAACACTATAGGGCCATGACCGAGCGCACACGGGAGCTCATCTCCGTTGGTGAAGAGATCCGGAGCCTCGGCGCTCTCGAAGGCTCCGTTTGCGAGTCGGCACACAGTCTGCTCGACGACTTCCGCAAGGAGGTCTCCAGCACGTCCGTGCTGAGTGAGTCTGGGGCTCTCAGCCCGAATACCGGCGACACGACGGCTCTCCTCTGTTCGACCAATTACGAGGTCCTCATCGCGAGTGAACTCTTATGGCACAGCGGATACCCACACCTGATCCGGCGTAAGGCACAGGACATGAGTGTGGCGCCCTGGGTTCACCAGGTCTTTAGGGATCTCGAGGACAGGACGTACGACGCCGATCAGATCAAGTCCCGCCTGCTCCAGCTCTTCGGCGAGTCAGCAGCCGACCGCTGGCTGGCCCTCAAGACCGCAGAGGGAAACTTCCCCGCCTATGACTCGCTGAACGTTCCCCAGCTCAGCCAACGGTTGCGCAGCAGGTCCATCCCGCTGACGCTAACCGTAGAGGACTTCGCTCCTCTGGTAGTTTCCACGGTGCACCGGTCAAAAGGCCTCGAGTTTACGAATGTCCTCTACCTACAACCGGAGTTCGGATCTCCTGCAGCCGAGCAGAACGCAGCTACTCTGAGGCAGAAGTACGTTGCCTTGAGCCGTGCCCGCGAACAAATCGTCTCCACCAAGCTGCCCAAAAAGTTCCTCAAGCACGCCGACGGGTCCCAGGGGCGATGGCTGGAGAAGGCTTACGGGAAATATGGTCAGTACACGGCACGAATGGAGTTCCTGAACTCAGACATAGACGATGCCGCGCCGTACTGCCCCGCCGATGGAGAGACCCTGGCCGTTCAGGAAAACCTTGTCCTGGGCGACCTTCTGGGTGAAGTAGTGTCCGGCTGCATTGAATCCCAACCGGAGCCGGGTGAAGTTCCCCGCTACGTGCTCAGTACAAACGACGGCCGGGTGCTCGGCAGAACCAGTCAATCTTTCGCGTTCGCGCTGAAGAAGAATTTCGGCTTCAGGGGAAACCGCGGCCAAGAGTGGCCCACCGCCTTTACCGGCGCCCGCGTCACATCAATCGAGTGCTCCACGGGCCATCCAGAGGAGACGAAGCTCGCGGGGCTCGGTTCCTCCGGTATGTGGCTGGTACCCCGGCTAACCGGACTGATCAGCCGGATCAAGGATTAGGAGAATGACAGTGTCGACCCTAGACAGCAAATACGCATTCCGCCGCGAAATGGTGGACCGCCTTGTCACGGACCTCTACGGGCCTGGCGCTTCCGACGAGCTCATCACCGAGCGCCCTCTTGAGCGCTATGTCACAGGAGTGCTCTGGCCAGCGGCAGACGACACATACGCAGAGGCACCCGATGAGCCGGAATCCGTAGCTGCCGCCTCCGGCGAGGCCTCCGTCGACAGCCCGGTCGCCAACGCACGGCTGACTTATCCGAGCAGTGTGGGCTTGACCGTTTCCGTTGACACTACGCTGGCTACTGGTCTGATCGTCTCCCCAACCGCGTCCAGATATGCCCCAATCACCACCGTCCGGGAGAGCGGTAGCAAGCGCCGCGACGTTTACGACTGGCAGCGTCAGCCAGCGGAACTCCACGACACCGTGATCGACCTGGCTTCAGCTGGGCCCCAGCGGCATCTGCTGGAGGGCGGGGCCCTGGAGCTGTACGCCTTGGTACGCACTCCCGAAGACGCCGTCGTCACGGTGACCGTGGTGCTGCGGAACACGCAGCCCAAGCCTGACCCCGCATCAGACAAAGACGTGGCGTGCTGGTTCCAGGCTGGCCTTTCCGTTCACACCGAGAAACCCGCTCTTGTGGATCGTTCGAAGCTGCGTAGCAGCGTTCCGCCGGACCCCGACCTGGCGTCTTCCGAACTCCTCTACCGAAACCACATGGTCTTCGGCGCCGGGCATGGCTCCGCAGTAGAAGTGGACGCGTCCGACGTCGATGGCCGGCTTTGTCGGCGAGTAACGACGACGTTTGTTCCCCGGCAGGATGTGCACCGGTCCATGGCTGGCGTCAGCGACGCTAACCTGTCCCTGTCGTTCTTGGGTTCGGCAACGCGGGATGACGTCGTCGCTCAGCTGAACCTGCTCGCTCAGGACTACTCATCGTGGATCACGGCATCCAGTGACTCGATGACGGCAGACGGCCAGGCACATGTCCCGCAGCACTTGCGGGGTGTCGCGGCCGAGCATATGCAGCAGGCGGGGACGGCCCACAACCGAATCAAGGCGGGCATCCAGCTGCTGGTCAACGACGAGGAGGCCTTTGAGGCATTTCAGCTGGCGAATCAGGCCATGCACATGCAGCGTTCGCGCCAGGATTGGGTGCGCATGGGAGGCAAGGGGGAGTTCGTACTTGGCGCCCAGGCGTGGCGCCCCTTCCAAATTGCATTCATCCTCATCAATCTGCCGTCAGTGACCGACGATCAGCACTCAGAACGCGATGTTGCAGATCTCCTCTGGTTCCCCACTGGCGGAGGAAAGACTGAAGCCTATCTCGGGCTTGTCGCCTACCTTCTGATACTGCGGCGGCTGAGAAACACGCGTGTCCGGGGCGTGGCCGTGATAATGCGCTATACCCTCCGGCTTCTGACCATCCAGCAATTTGAGCGTGCTGCCATGCTCATTTGTTCCCTGGAATCTGTGCGGCTGGAGAACCAGGACCGGGTCGGCGGAGCACCGTTCGGCATCGGACTCTGGGTAGGCGGAGGGGCTACGCCCAACGACATCGCAACTGCCCGAACGAACCTAGGTAAGCTTCGGAACAACCAGGAAGTAGTCGAAGGAAACCCGAAGCAGATTGAGGCTTGCCCTTGGTGCGGCACTCGGCTCACAGTCGACGACTATCGGATCGTCAAGGTGCCCTCTGACCGGATGCTTGTGAGCTGCTCCAACAAGGCGTGCGAGTTTTCGAACGGCCTACCCGTTCACATCATCGACTCGGATGTCTACCGGGAGCGTCCAGAACTCGTGATCGGGACCGTGGACAAGTTCGCCGGTATGCCATGGCGAGGAGAGATCGCGACCCTATTCGGACGTATCTCTTCTGCCGACCGGGGCCCGGACCTCATCATTCAGGACGAACTCCACCTCATTTCAGGTCCACTTGGTTCAACCGTTGGCCTCTTTGAAACAGCAGTCGACTTGGCAGCGAGCGGGATTGGACGTGAAGATGGCTACGCCAGTCGGAAGCCCAAAATCGTTGCCTCGACAGCAACGATCCGACGAGCCAAGGATCAAATCCGATCCGTCTTCAACCGTGACTCCAGTCTGTTTCCGCCGCCCGGGCTTGACCCGGACGATTCATTCTTCGCCAAGAAGGCCCCAGCTGACGGCCTCGGTACCCGCCAATACGTCGGGGTCCTCGCCTCCGGCACCAGCCATGCCACGCTCATGGTGCGCACCTACGCATCGCTGCTGCACTCAGCAACCGTCATCGAACATGCCGCCGCTGAGGACCGTGACCCCTATTGGACGCTGATCGGATATTTCAACAGTCTCCGTGTCCTCGGCTCTGCCTACCTTCAGGTATACGACGACGTCCGTGCCCGGCTTAATCTGTTGGCCAAACGAGAAGGTCGGCTCGGGGCGCGAGGTATCCAGCTGAGTGAACTAACAAGCCGGGTGGAGAACCATAAGATTCCGGAGGCTCTCAAGTCCCTGGAGAAGAGCCTGGGGAGTGGACTCACCCCCGAGGACGTGGTTCTGGCCACCAATATGATCTCTGTGGGCCTGGACGTTGACCGTCTTGGATTGATGGCCGTCATGGGTCAGCCGCAGTCCAGTGCCGAGTACATCCAGGCCACCAGCCGGGTAGGGCGCGTGCACCCGGGCCTTGTCGTGACGATCTTCAATGCGGCCCGCACGAGGGACCGGTCGCATTACGAATCGTTCAACGACTTTCATGGTGCATTGTACCGTGCGGTGGAAGCCACGAGTGCGACGCCGTTCGCGGCCCGGTCGCGCGACCGCGGACTTCACGCCACGCTCGTCTCTGCGCTGCGGATGCTCATCCCCGAGTTGCGGAGCACTGCTGGCCACGTCCGAGACGAATCCCCGGCAGTCGATGAAGTCGTGTCGTGGATAGGCAAACGAGTCGCATCCGTCGACTCGGAGGAGGCCCCCGCAACTCGCGAGGAGCTCGAGCGGCTGCTAAACATCTGGCGGAAGGCTGCCCTGGCCGACGCTGACCTTCCCTACGGAGGGAAGCGAAATTCACCACGTTCGCTCCTCATCGATTCCAGCAAGGCCCTCGAAGATCCCGACTTCGTCTATAGCACCAGCAGCATTCCCTGGCCCACACCTCGAAGCATGCGCGATGTAGACGCCGAAACGACCCTCAGCCCGGCCCCCCTTAGGAAGGATGCCTCACTTGGCTAAGAAGACATACGCCGCCCGGCGCAGCCAACTGATATCCACGTTCGGAGTCGGAAGCCTGTTCCCAGCCGAGAATAACAGCTTCATGATCACGAGCATCGATCAGTGGGACAAGAAGCATCTGAAGCCGGTCAGCGAGCCACGTCTGGCCCGAAGTCTGAGGGTTTCACAGCTACTGCTGCCCCCGGCTGGCGCACGCGGGAAGATTCCCGTGATCCGTTTCCCGGAAATGCTTGTTTGTCCCAACTGCAATCGGATCGGAAAAGTCAAACAGCTGCAGGCAACGTACGAGGACCCGAAGTGCGGATTGTGCAAGTCACTGGCCCCGGTTACGCCATCGCGTTTCGTCATTGCGTGCGAAGACGGCCATATCGATGATTTTCCCTACGCTTACTGGGTCCACGGCTACACGCCAAACGACCACACCGAACATCTGCTGAGTCTCGCTTCCGAGGGTCGAACCTCATCGCTAGCCGACATGGTGGTTCGGTGCTCGTGCGGGAAATCTCGGAATATGGCTGACGCGTTTAACTCCATCGCCTTGAAGGAAATGAAATGTCAGGGCCACCGTCCGTGGCTCGGTTGGGGCTATCGGGAACGCGAATGTGGCAAAGCTCCGAAAACGGTTCAACGCGGTGCGTCAAATGTTTGGTTCCCGGTGGTTAGGTCTGCGATCTCCATCCCGCCCTACTCGGAGTTTCTTGCCAAGGTAGTGACGTCAAAGGCGCCCCAGCTCAGTCAGCCTCAGGCGCTAGAGCCCGGATCCATGTGGGTTCTGGAGGGCGTGGTCCAGGAATTTGACGGCCGCTTCTCCGTTGACGAACTTCGCGCCGAGATGAAGCGCCAATTCCGCGGTAATGAGGAAATTGAACTGTCCGAGGAGCAGCTCCGAGAGCAAGAGTTCCTCGCGCTGATGAACGGTCGCCGTGACAGTCCGGACACCGACTTTGTGGCTGAGAAAGTGGCCGTACCAGATGTCCACCAACACTGGATCAAGGCCGCACGAAAGGTGACCCGTCTCCGGGAAGTCAGGGCGCTCTACGGTTTCAGTCGCTTGCACCCCAGGAGTGAAGACAAGCCTGATGCCAGGCTGTCGCCACTATCCCCTGACGACAATCGTCAGAACTGGCTGCCCGCAATCGAGACGCTGGGTGAGGGACTCTTTGTGGCTCTGGATCGATCGCAGGTCGAAGCGTGGGCTGAAACGGACTTCGCAGCCGGCAGGGAGAAAACGCTCCGATTGAACGCGAAACGTGCCGCGGAGCAGCGTGGCCTGGATCCGGTACCTGTCAGCATCGTGGAGACTCTGATCCACACGCTCTCCCATATCATCATCGACCAGCTCTCGCTGGATGCAGGCTACCCAGCGTCGTCTATTCGGGAACGGCTCTACGTAGGTTCGGATCAAGTCGGGGTTCTTTTGTATACGGCGTCGTCTGACTCTGCGGGTAGCCTGGGCGGCATCGCCGCACACGCGAGCCCGAAGCGTCTCGGGCCCGCCCTAAACGAGGGCCTGTTCCGCATGTCCTGGTGTTCAGCGGATCCTGTTTGCATTGAATCCCGCGGCTCGGGAACCGACGCACGGAATCTTGCCGCTTGCCACTGCTGCGTCCTAGTCCCCGAAACGAGCTGCGAGCTGTTCAACTCTAATCTCGACCGAGGGTCACTGTTTGGCGTTCCCGGGCAGATCGGTCTTGGATTCACAGAATGGGCAGCGCTAAACCCCATCTTGACTTCTGGTAGCGAGAGGCCGGCCAGCGTCGCAACTGTGTCTCAGGGCGAGGACATCCCCGTCAGCGTGCGCCAGGGCCCCTGGCTGACAGTCTTCGCGGAATCTGGGCCCGAACTTCAGGAGCTAATTCCCGAGCTGGTTGAGGTCGACGTCGACCTAGGGGACTGGGGTGCCGACATCGGCCCCGACAACCAGTGGCAGGTTGACCTCTCCTGGGCGGGCGCGCGCGTGGCAGTGCTAGTAGAGCGCGATGACGAACGTGACGACTGGCTCGCGGAGCAGGGCTGGACGATTTATCACACCCAGGACTTTGCGCCCGCTGACCTCGCAGACAAACTGGCAGACAAGGTCTACTGACGTTTGGGTGGGGACGGAATTCCAGCCCGTTCCCGCCCAACGCCCGGCTAGTCCAGGAAGTATTCGTAGCTCAGCGGCTTGAGGTTTTCCGGCGAGGGCCGCCAATCCGGGTAGACGCTCATCGTCCCGGCGTCGGTGGCGATGGAACCATCGAGGTGGCGCTCCCACTGAATATCCGCCACCACAACCAGGTCCGTTGGGCCATGGTCGTTCGCGTGTGTCACCTCGTTGCGCGTCAGGATGACTTTCTGGACGTATCCCTGAGAGCCCTTCACTTCGATGTGACGCTCTTCGTCACCGCGTTTTGCCAGCAAATCGTAGGACCGGTAGGCACCGACGTCTTCGACGACGTACCCGGCTCCTTCGTAGTGAACAATCGCCTGCAGGACGGCCTGCATCTCGATGGACTTCTTCAGTATCGGGTCAGCACAGAAGCCCGCGTAGCGCTGCTTGATGCCGTTCTGTCCCCCGACGGGCGGCGCAATGAGTGGCGTGTCGAATCCGCCCCAGTCGCTCTCAGGGAGCAGATCGGGCACGGCATCGATAACCTGGCGGGGCATCTTGAACAAGTAGCCCTCATTGGGCTTGAGTCCGACCGTGGGATGCCTGTTGAAGGGGAAGTATCCGTTCTGCTTCGGCCTGTGCCCCAGCTCCTGAGTAAGACGCCCAAGAATACCGAGAATATCTTCCTGGTGGTTCGTCCGAAGCTCTGGTAGCAAATAGGGCTCCCGCAGAGCCTTGTATTCTGTCAGCGGGATCCTGTTCGCGGGCTTTCCTTCCCAGGTGGCCGCGTTCGGTTGTAGTTCGCCGGCAACTCTAGAGGCGCCATAAACCCCAGGTTTCAAGCGTTTGGGGTTCTTCTTACTGACCCAGTGCAGAACGATGTCTCCCACGCGCACGTCGTGCATGCGGTCGTGACGGCTCTCCTCTGGTGCGACTAGTTCTTTCCCAAATTTCTCAACGTGAACCACTTCCATCCAGTAACGCTGCGAGGCGTCGCCGTCCCACCAGCGCGCCTTTTTCCCAACGGTGCTAACCGCCATTACTCCCCCAAATGCTTGTGACCGAAATTGCTAATTATTGAACCTACTTTGTCGCAAGCAGCTCCGACGGTTTTCCGCTCCACGACACGACGAGCCCGTCCCGCGCTCGGGTTGCCGCAACGTACAAAAGGGAACGTTCCCGGAATATGGCATCAGCCTGCTCAGCTGGCGCCAGGTCCTTGATCTGGTAGGAAGCGGGCAGCGTTTGGTCCGAAACTCCGAAAAGAACAACCCGGGTGAACTCCATCCCCTTCGACCGGTGCATTGTCATCACCGACGGCACGCCAAGGACCGTCACCGCACCCGCCGTCCTGGCTTCGAGATCGCGTTCGTTCAGCCCGTTGATGACTTTGCCGATTTGAAAATTGGAGCGGACCAGGATGCCTACGGTATCCATCGGCACCCCCTCTTCTTTCCACTTCCGCAGATAATCAGCAAGGTTGTCCAGTTCCTCAGCGATCGAGGCGGAAGCTATTTCTTCCGGCCGCGGCCCTACCCGCGAAGAGGTGTAGCCATTAATTGACTCCTGATCGCCTTCAATATCCGTCACCGGAGCACCGCTCAGAAGTCCGACGGCGTACGCCAGGTTCTGCTGGGTGGTGCGGTAATTGAGAGTCAACCGGCGTGATCGGCCGACGATGCCAATTCCGAAACGGGACAACGGGACTTTCTGGCCATATATGCGCTGATGCGAATCCTCTGCGATGAAAAGGTCATCCGGTCCCCGCTGGACCAGCTCCCGGAGGAAGAGCCAGTGGCCGGCATGCAAGTCCTGGGCTTCATCGATCAGTACATGATCAACGAGACGAGCTCCGCTGGCCGCTGCACGCTGGCGAAGCACCAGAGTAGCGAGGTGCGCCAGCTCCACGTACGAAGCATGCATTTCGATCCGGTTGTAATACCGGTAGGCTTCCACGACTTTCCAGACTGCAAGCCGTTTCGCCCGGTTCAGGGCTGTGCCCCGCCCGGCGCGGGGCACCTTCAGGTACTCGTCCTTGCCGCTGATGAAGTTGGGCAGGATCACCGTTTCGTACTCCTGCTGCAGGAATGTCGGATTCGCGAGCTCGAGTTCCAGCTGATGATCGACGTCGGCCAGTGCTGACTCCCACTGCTGACGGGCACTATCCGCGTCCAGAAGCTTCCCCGGTGCAGAGACCTCCAGCCCGAAAAGATCCTTCATGGCGCGGCGCTGCTCGATTTCCTGAGCACCGCGAAACACCCTGTTGACGAGTGAATCCACACCGGAAATATAGATGCCGGTTTCTCCTGGCTTTGCCGCCAGCGGAACATCGGCGTCCAGCTTCGACAAGCCGTTTTCCAGTGAGTCAGCAAGCGTCGTTGTGTAGGTAGTCAGAACAATTCGCGACGCCGGTTCAGCTGCCGCCAGCATCCGCACGCGGTGGAGAAGGACCACGGTCTTGCCCGTCCCAGCCCCACCGGAGAGACGGAAGGCGCCGTTGTAACGGCGTTCCGAATAGACTCGCTGTTCCGGATGAAGGAACGTACGCCAAGAATCGAAGTCTCCACCTTCGATGACCTTTTTGAGCTCGTCAGAGTTGTCGCCCACGAACGTGAATTGCATCTTCGTGGCGGGATGCTCCAGTGACTTCCGGATCTTCTCCTCTTCTGTCGCCTGCGGGTCGTCTACGTAGCGGCTCAGCGCGAGTTTGTCCCGGACTTCCTGGATAGAGGTGCCGGCAGCCAGCTCAAGGAGCGCAGTCGCCTGCCACTCCGGCGCGTCGTCCAAGACGTCCAAGAGTTCTTCGTCCGAGGACGCGGCGAATGCCCTGCCCACAAGATCCGCGGCGAGGCCAAGGTCTGAAATCAATTCGGCCGGATCCATGCCGCAACCCAGAAGAGGGTTGATCCAGGCTTCGAGGGTCTCCTCCTGAAGCGAGGCGCGCTCCTGCTCATCCGGCACCTGAGGCTCGACGTCGAGCTCCGGCGTCGGGGCATCAGGAACAACCGGCGCAACAGGGGGAACGGGCGGGACAGGAGGCTGCTCACCGTCGGGCGTGGAGGCCCGGATGACCTCCAGGACGCCGTTGACTGAGTTCACCTGAAGCACGCTGGAGCGGGCGATGTCGATCGCCTCGTCGTGCGGCCATGCGCCGTAATAGAAGTAGTGCGGGATGGTGTCGAAGGCGACCTTAAAGAGCACGGCCCGGTAGTTCAGGTCGATTCGGCCCGTCCGCACGCGGGGGTCCGCGGGCGTATGCATGGGTTCGATGTGGAGCCCGGGCGCGGTGTCGTCCTTCTGGAGCTTCTCGAAGAAGGAGTACACCTTGTTCTTCATGGTGCCGTCGATCTTGTCCTTTTGCTTGATCCATGTCACCAGCGCCATATCAAGCTCCCTTCGTCTTCAGCAGTTCGCGAATATCGTCAACGTCCGTTCCCACGGCGGCCCAGCCAGCGGCCTCAAGTTCAGTGCGCCCGTCGTCACCGTCCAGCACGACGGCGATCCGGTAGTCGGGCCATGCGATCGAGACCGGCAGGCCGTCCACCTCGAAGCCAAGTTCGGGCAGGACTCTAATGTCCGCATTGGCAATAGCCAGGAGAAGAGTCTTGTCGAACTCGGTGGCCTGTTCCAGCAGCTCGTGCCAGGCAGGGTTGAGCCCATCTGACAGCTCCAGCCGCGCAGCCTCTTCCTCGACCGATCCACCGGCGCTGAACGTAGAAATCACCGACCCGATCATCAGACCGATCGGCTTGAACGCCAACAGGTTAGAGAGCAGCAGCCATTCGCGCCAGATGCTTCGCGTGCGGGCGAGCCGACCGCTTCCACCCGGTCGTCCAGACACAGCCCGGCGGCGATCGTGGACAGGCTCTTGGTGTGACGAGCCAGTCCTCGTCCCGGACACGGACCACCGAACTCGGCGCAACGGTTGGCTCAGTTTCGGTGGATCTCCTGATAGTCAAGTGACGCTCCTGTATCCGGTTATTCCCCCCGCGCGCCCGCAGCAGCCTGGCTCAGCTTAACGCAGCTTCCCTGAGGAAATCGGCAATGACGCCGTGTCTGCCAGGACAGCCGCATCTCCGCAAGTTCGTTACTCAGCCGGGCAAGACGACGACTCAGACGACCGAATCGGTCAATTCACGGGCATCTAAGCTTAGGATTAGCTTCACCCAGAGGCATCACGCTTCTTGCCTATGACCGGAGGAATGCATGGTCGCCCCGCTCGTTGTCCCTCTTCTGATTGTGGTTGCCGGAGGCCTCGTTGCAGGTGGTAAGGGCGTGATGGACAATCTTCAGGCCCGATCGATAGCCGCAGACGCGAAGGGACGCCACGATGTGGCAGTCAGCGATCTTAATGCTGTACAGAGCGTCACGCAGGAGATCGTCGAGGAGTACGGGCGAAGCCAGTTGCGCGCGCAGCGGGATACCATCGGCCGCTTCGCCGATTGGCTGGAGAACCACTCTCACCTCGTGGACCGTCTTGACCGCCGAATCGTCGACGGTGTAGAGGTCCAGGTGCCGTCGATCCCGAAGCTGAAGTTCGACGTCGAGCAGGCGAGGATCGGGCTCGCCGGGGGTTTCGGTGCTCTCGGTGCAGCCGCAAGCGCACAAGGAGCTGCTCTCTGGGGTGTTAGCACCTTCGCGGCCGCCAGCACAGGCACGGCCATTTCCGGGCTCTCCGGAGTAGCTGCAACCAATGCCACTCTGGCTTGGCTGGGCGGCGGCACCCTTGCAGCGGGCGGGGGCGGCATGGCCGCCGGCGCCGTGGTACTCAACATGATCATGTTTGCGCCAGGTGTCCTCATCGCCGGTCTCACGGTCGGAGTGCTGGGAGCCGTGGAAAAGACCAAGGCCGTGAAGTATGCCTCGGAGATCAACGTCTCCATCGAGCACATGGAGACAGCCGGCGAGCGACTCCTGGCGGTCAGGACGCGCATAACCGAACTCCGCACGGTCCTGTCGCGCCTCGTCTCACGTGGGGAGGAAGCGCTTGACGAGCTCGGCCGCCAAGATTTTGACCCCGACGAACACGGTCGGCTGTTCCTGAACGCCTACCAGCTCATCACCGCGATTGCCGAGGTAATCGATACCCCTGTCACCGATCCCGAAACCGGCGACCCGACCGACATTTCCGTCAAGATCGTGGAGAAATACTCATGACCAGCTCTAAGCGCATCCGGGACATCACGTCACTTGGCAAGGACGCACCAGATTGGCTCGGCGTTTCGGGCAACCACCTCTACCTTGGACAGCTCGCCACGCAAGTCATTACCGCAATCGACACATGGGTCAAGGTAGTGCAGGGGGAGACTACAAGAAGGGTTGAGATCCGCGCCTGGGAGGCGACGCAGCGAGAGAGCATAATCGCTCAGCGGGATGTCCTCATCAAAGGACTCGACCTCACTTTCGACGAACGCAGGGAGACTTTCCGACGACTCTTCGACTCTCTCGACGACGCAATGAAAGCGGAGGACGCTCAAATCGCGTCCGACGTGCTCGAGAAGATCGCCGAGTTGGCAAAGTCCAGCCCGTTCAAGGAATTGGGAAATGTTCAGTTTGTCGTCGACGAACTCAAGAAGGGCGAAAGAACCTGGACGGTGTAGCTTGGCGAACACCTTGGCGCCAGCTCCCGAGGTTCCTTCGCGCCCAGAGTTGAGACTAAGTCCCAAGGCGAAGCCTCACTTCATTCCTGAGCGCCACAAAACCGGACTCGTGTTTTGGAGAAGTTCCAAGACCGCAAGTTACCGGAAGTAATCTACCTCCCTGCGGGGCGAATGGTCGCGCTGGCATGCGTCTTCAGCGTTACGGCCGCCTATTCAACAGCAGAGACCGCCTAAACAGTTGTTTGCCTGTCGAGCGCTCGTAGTTGCTCATCAGCGCCGAATAGCGAGGGTCAAAGTCGAGGGTCGGTTACCTAAATCGAATGAGTAGCGCGGATGGTCAGCGGACGAGCTCGGACGGCGGACGCCGCAGCCCAAACTCCGCCAGGAGCCCCCTCGGCGGTGGAAATTCCTCATCATGGTCGACCGCTTGGTGCATAAAGTAGGCACGCGTATGCGTAAGCAGATGATCCCCAGGCGCCCGCTTATCAGGAATAGGTCAACTGGCCGACTCATCCGGAAAATCGCAGCGTATCAACGCTAGGCAACCTAAAATACCACCGCGAAATATCCGGGAGTCGAGTCTGATGCGCCATGCTGAAATGCACTCTACCTGAGCAGAGTCTTTTCGCGCTGTTAGCTCAGAACGAGCCCGATGACGCTGCGATTCACTAGAAAATCGCGCACTTCATCCCGCCGCCCAATTGCTTGAGGGGATCTAAAGTATTCAACCCTCATCAAACGAGTCATTTGATCGTCTTGCACAAATCCAGGATCATTCTTCGATGCGCGTACTTCCGCTTTAAGCGCCGCCACTAAGTCCTTGAGGAAATTAGTGGATGCTGAATAGACGCTATCCGCAGGCTCAAGCAGGGCCGTCCAGTAGTCGATTACAAAACTGCGCGCCGAGGCCAGCGCGAAACATCTACCCTCAAATCTACGCTCAATCTCGCAAATTAACTCTGGAACAGATTCGAAAATTAACTCATCTAATTCAAAGTATTCGGCGGCGGAGAGTGGCAGATACGCCCACACAGTCAAGTCGCTGTCCACTCCGCCCACGGCCGTGAACAGTATCTTCTCGCCACCTAGATCAAAGATGCCGGCGACTGGGACGTCGTCTTCATGCCAGGCATCTAGATTTGAAGCTGATGGACTAGGAAGCCACGGACGAGAACCGACGTGCACAATAGTGTCCAGGTTCACGGTTTCACCTTCTCGTTTATTTCGTTAAACAGTGAGTCTAGCGCACTCACCATCTCGTTCGACCAGGGGACTTCGGGTGCAGACGCGGGATCTGCCGGCCACACGACCGATGCGTGAAGGCTGGCTTTCACTCTACGTGCAGGGGTATGAACTACACCGAATCCGAGCTGCCGAATATCGCCCACTGTCGCGACCCTAACCATGCGTGATAGCAGTTCGCCGTCGATCGGGTTCCTGCCAACGACGTTCGTAAACGCGGCTTCAACGTCCAGGTTCCCGATAAGAACCGACATGTCCGACTCGCCGGGCAAACGAGGCTGCGGCCTGAAGCTTCCGTCTTGGTCATTCAGTTGGGTAACAATCTGGCTATCAGGAAGACATTCATACGGGTTAGGACCACACGAGCAGCCCTGTCGTCGTCGGCCAGTCACTTGTCTCCTTGTGCCCCTACGTTTCGAAAAACCTATCTTATCTCACCGTCCCGATCTTAGCGCTACGGCCATCAGTTCCCAGGAGTCCGCCCAAGAACGTCTGGTAGCGGTAGTCGTAAGGCATGGTGGCGCTCGGCTGCCGCCATAAGGAGGTCGATCCGCTGTGGTAGCCTCCCCCCGGTCCGGCGCCGGACCGGCAGCCCGGGTTCGAGCCACTCGAGTGCCCGATCGATATCGTCGGCACTAATGATCTTCCCGGTTTTAGCCCGTTTACGAAACGCAACGCGATCCCATGCCCACCCCTTACTGTTGATCCTGCACGCAACGAAACCGTTGACGTAAACCGTTTGCGTAACGCTTACGCAAACTGGCAATGCAGCCCAGAAGACACCCTCAGTGAGGAGAAACAGTGGTCACCATCCGCGATGTCGCCAAGCACGCCGGCGTTTCTCCGGCCACGGTTTCTCGGGTTGTCAACGGCCTCGTGGGCTACTCCGACGAAACCAGGAAACGCGTCAAAACCGCCGTCAAGAGCCTCAGCTACGAGACGGACTACCTCGCCCGGGGCCTCAAGACCCGGCAGACCTCCCTGATCGGGCTGCTCGCCCCGATGGTGTCGGATGCCCTGGCCTCCCAGGTCATGCAGGGCGTGGAGGAGGAAGCCCAGGAACGCGACTACGCCGTCATGCTCGGGCGCACCGGGGCCAAATCCGCCTACATCGCCGGCTACCTGCGGACCCTGCGCACCTACCGGGCCGCCGGGGTCATCCTTATCTCCGCGGTGATCACGCGGAGACGCGGCAGCTACTGGGGCCCAACGTCCCCATCATTTCCGTCGCCATCTGCGACAAATCAGGCTCGCCCAGCGTGGCCATCGACGACGAACAGGCAGCCTACGACACAACCCGTCACCTGCTCCGGCTCGGCCACCGGCGCATCGGCCTCCTCACCGGCGACCCGGCGTCGGTCCACGTCGCCCAGCCCCGCAAACGCGGCTACCTCCGCGCCATGACCGAGGCCGGCTGCACACCGGTGACCGCCACGGGCAGCTTCTTCTACGAAAGCGGCGCACCCGGCGTCGACAAGCTGCTGCAGCAGGAACCGGCCTCACCGCAATCTTCGCCATCAGCGACGAGATGGGCGCCGCCGTCGTCAATGAACTGCAACGGCGCGGCCTCAGGGTGCCGGAAGACGTCTCCGTCCTCGGCTTCGACAACACCTCCACCGCCCTGCACGTGAAACCGCCGCTGAGCACCATGGCCCAGCCCCTCGAGGAGATGGGCCGAATGGCCGTAAAAAAGCTGCTGCGCTCCCGCGACCTGGGGCCGAAGATCATGCCGCACCGGCTGATCGAGCGCGGTTCCGCGTCATGCCTTTCCTAGCCGAGGTGCCCGGTCAGCTCCTCGTCCAGGGCGGTCTGGATGACGGTCTTGGTCAGCATCTTCAGCAGCCCGTCAGGACCGGTCGGGGACAGCCCCCGCTCCTTCGCCATCCTCACCAGTTCGCGGGCAGCGTCGGCCTCGGTCGTTTCTGTCTGGTCAACGGTTTTGGTACTCGGCATAGCCTCAAGTGTTGCGGCCATATCGGGCTCTTTCCCGTCAGGCTTACCGCCCGGCGTGTCGAGCCGGATACACCGCTAGCTGCCCGGCTGGCACGAAAAAGGAGGCCGATGACGACACCCAGTGTCGCCGTCGGCCTCCTTTTATGCCCCCGCGGTGGTGCTATCCGCGCATGGGGCTGGCCCCTAGGCCGCCGTCGGAAGCGTTACGTAGCTGCCCTCGGTGACGCCGGCGCCAACAACGGGAGTGCCGTCTATTGTGACATAGCTGCCCCGGGTGACGGGGGGCAGGTTTCGTGCGCCAGCGACCGTGACATAGCTGCCCTCGACGCCGGCGGGGACGCTGCCGGCGGGGAGGGTCACGTAGCTGCCGCCGCGCACTGCGGTGTCAGCGACACGGGTCCCGGTAGCCGCCTTGAGGGTGGCTTCGGTGGTGGATGAGGAGGGTGTGGGGCGTTCGGTCAGCAAAGTCATGGGTTCTCCGTGGGGTTTCGGGATGAGGGACGTACAGGTTCTTGTGCCGCTCAAGCAGGAGGGCGGTTGCGCGTTGTGTCGCTTGCCCCGCTGGCCCGGGTGTCTTCACCGGTGCGGTACTCAAGGGCTACGGCGGCCTGCACCTAACTTTACAGGCTTATCGTGAGCTACTCAGAATAAGGTGGGAAGGCTCACGTCTTACGCAAGGCATCTATGGACTACTCCGAACGGCGCCGGCGCCATAGAAAGGCACAGGTCCGTCACCTAACATGGCCCACATGAAGACTGCCCGGGACGCACGCTCTGCCGCCGTTGTCATCAACGCCGGATCCCGCCGAGGGGCGGCACCCGAACTTGCCGTGGACACGATGCGCAAGGCAGGAGTGCCCATCTCCTCCGTGCACCACGTGCTGTCCGGGGCAGACCTGGCCGGGACGCTTGATCGGGTGCTTGCGGACGGGCACGACATGATCGTTGTTGGAGGCGGCGACGGGACGGTGTCCTACGCCGCCGGCCGGGTTGCCGGCACCAACGTTGTGCTCGGCGTTCTTCCGCTGGGCACCGCCAATGACTTCGCCCGCACGCTGGAGATTCCGAACAATCTTGCCGAGGCGTGCGCTGCCGTCGCCGAAGGGAAGGCGGTGGACATCGACCTCGGCCGGGCCAACAGTGAGCCGTTCCTCAACGTCGCGTCCGTGGGCCTCTCGGTGGCAGTTACCGAAGCTCTCAGCCCCCGCCTGAAGCGGTACATCGGGCCATTGGCGTACAGCATCGCCACGCTTGGGGCTTATGCCCGGCACAAGCCGTTCCGGGCCCGCCTCGAGTTCCCCGAGGGTGACCACGAGCCGCTGGAGCTCGAGGACCTGCTTCAGGTGGCCGTCGGCAACGGCCGGCACTATGGCGGTGGCAACACGGTCTCCCCCACGGCAGGGATCGACGATCACATCCTTGACATCTACGCCATCCTGGCGGGGCCGCTCCGGGAGCACGTGAGCATCGCACGGTTGCTCAAGGACGGAAGCTTCATCAAACACGACCGGGTGTACCACCTGACCAGCCGGCATGTCCGGCTGGTCACCGAGCCGCAGATGCCGGTGAACCTCGACGGCGAGATCGCCGTCACCACGCCGGCCGACTTCACCATCGAGCGCAACGCCGTCCACGTGGTCGTTCCCCAGAGCAGCACCAGTGCGCTGTTCGACGGGCCGGGCACCGCCAACTGGCCGTCCTGAAGGGGTTGTTTCCGAAGCAGGCACCACTCCGGCGCCTCTCCCTTACTGTTGATGAGGCAAGTCACGAAACCGTTTACGTAAACCGTTTTCCGAAACCGATTACGTTCCCCGGCATCTCCGTGGTGGTGCCGCTGCTGCGCCTCTTCATGGACCTCGGCTGGATCAACACCTACCAGGCGATGATCGTCCCCAGCCTGTCCTTCGCGATCCCGCTGGCGGTCTGGAACCTCACCACGTTCATGAAGGCCCTGCCGTTCGATCTGGAGGAGGCCGCGATGATCGACGGCTGCACCAAGTGGCAGGCGTTCCGCCGGGTCCTGCTCCCGCTGGCCGCGCCGGGCGTGTTCACCACCGCGATCCTGACCTTCATCCACAGCTGGAACGAATTCATCATCGCGCTGTCCATGATCAACGACTCCAAGATCCAGACCGCCACGGTCGCGATCTCCAAGTTCACCGGCGCCACCGAATTCCAGGCGCCCTTCGGCGAGCAGATGGCCGCCGGCGTAATCGTCACCGTACCGTTGGTGATTATGGTGCTGATCTTCCAGCGACGAATCGTCGAAGGCCTCACCGCGGGCGCGAGCAAATGAGCCCTGTTCCGCACGTGATTCCGGTCGAGGAAACGACGCTCGCGCCGGCCCCCGAGTGGTGGCAGTCCGCCGTCATCTACGAGGTCTACCCGCGCTCCTTCGCCGACGGCGACGGCGACGGCGTGGGCGACCTCGCCGGGCTCATCGCCCGGCTGCCCTACATCGCCGCCCTCGGCGTGGACGGCATCTGGATGACCCCGTTCCAGCCCTCCCCGCAGGTGGACCAGGGCTACGACGTCACCGACTACTGCGGCGTGGACCCGCTGTTCGGCACCATGGAACAGTTCGATACTTTGCTGGATCTCGCCCACTCGCTGGGGCTGCGGATCCTGCTCGACGTCGTGCCCAACCACTGCTCCTCCGAGCACCTGCTGTTCCAGGCGGCCCTCGCGGCCGGCCCGGGCTCCTCGGAACGGGACATGTTCCACTTCGTTGAAGGCCGCGCCGCCGAGACCCCGCCGAATAACTGGCAGAGCGTCTTCGGCGGCCGGGCGTGGAGCCGCGCCAACCCGGATTCGGCGACTGACAAGGACTGGTATCTGCACCTGTTCTCGGCCGGGCAGCCGGACTGGAACTGGCGCAATCCCGCCGTCGGCGATTATTTCGACGGTGTGCTGCGCTTCTGGTTCGACAGGGGCGTGGACGGGCTACGCATCGACGTCGCGCATGCGCTGTTCAAGGCTGACGGGCTGCCGGACTCGCCCTCGACGGGCGGGGTGGTGGACGGGCTGCGGTCCAACCCGCAGGTCTCGGACCAGGAGGACGTCCACGAGGTCTACCGCCGCTGGCGCACCCTGGCCGAGAAGTATGAGCCGCACCGGCTGCTGGTGGGCGAGGTCAATCTGGAACCGGCCCGCGCGGCCCGCTATACCCGGGCCGATGAGATGCAGCAGTCCTTCGCCTTCGCGTTCGTAAAACTCGGCTGGGATCCGGAGGCGTGGGCCGCCGTCGGGAACAAGCTCGAGGCCGCCCGGCAGCTCCACGGCGCCGCCCCCACGTGGGCACTGGAGAACCACGACATCGTCCGCTCCGTCACCCGCTTCGGCGGCGGCGAGCTCGGCAGCCTGCGAGCCCGGGCGGCTCTGGTGGCATTGCTCGGACTGCCCGGTGCCGCCTACATCTACCAGGGCCAGGAACTCGGGCTGCCCGAGGTCGACGTCCCGGTGGAGGCCCGCGTGGATCCGATGTGGGCCCGCGGAGGCGTCTGCCGCGACGGCGCCCGCGTCCCGCTTCCGTGGACCAAAGACGCGGCACTGACCCACGGGTTCTCGCTCGCAGAGACTGCCGCGAAACCATGGCTGCCGATCGCGGCGGGCTGGGGAACTCACGCCGTCGAGCGTCAGGAGCAGGACGGGCAGTCCACTTTGAACCTCACGAAAGCGGCCCTGGAGCTGCGCCGGCAGTTGTGGAGGAACGAGGTCTTCACCGCAGACGACGGCGGCTGTTGGCGGGTCGAGGCTGGAAACCTCCTCGTCTGTGAACGCAACGCGCACTTCTTCGTCGCCGTCGCGATGGGCGCCGAGCCAGTCAAACTCCCGGCTGGCACCGTGCTGCTCAGCGCCGAACCGCTGGCCGAAGACGGCTGGCTGCAGCCGAACAACGCCGCTTGGGTTCTGAAGGGCTGAAGGCGCTGCGCCCCTACGTGGCATCGAGCCACCGGTGGTCCCCATTGCGGAGCTTGACCGTCTGGGCGAAGGCATCGGTTTATGGAGAGCTGACGTTCCTGACTACGTCTTGGCACGATAGTCATTAGGAACGTTTTCTCTGAAAATGTTGTCACCGGCGAGCAACGGCAGCGTGCAGATCTTCGTAACCGCATCATGTGCAGAGTTCGCATACATAGTGCACATTCCGGCAGTCCCAATATCGTTGACGCACAGCACAAAGCTCGATCCGTTGTTCAGGCCGCGCACGCGATCCCAATGGACAAGGAACAGTAGAATCGACTGAAACTAAACACCGGCGGCCTCGGTCCGCTTCGCGAGATCAGGTAGGTATTTGGGGATGCTGCACAAGGCCGAAAACGTCCGACTTGAATACCGTCGGCGCTTCTGGACCAGTAACGTCGACGTCATTATCACCGTCGGCAGGAAACGTTACTTGTTGGGAAAGGTCAAGGAACAGGCCTTCTTCGAGCGCCTTGAGGCGCAGAGGCATTACCCCAACCTGGTTACAAAAATCAATGGCCGACACTATTGGCAATTTCAGAACAAGTTCTACTGGGAGTCTGACGGCCTCAGGTCCGGTGAGGTCCACGCGCTCCTGGCTATGCGCGAGCAGCGCAAGAGGAGGCAAATCGACACGGCCCAGGCAACCTTCGCTATGGGTTCCGCCCCACGGACGGCGTCAGGCCGCCGGGCCATTCCTGACGACGTAAAGGTGTACGTCATGAGGCGCGACGCGGGCTCCTGCCGCGCCTGCGGTTCTACAACGGAACTGCAGTTTGACCACATCATCCCTCTGGCCATGGGCGGCAGTAATGAGGCGGAGAACCTTCAGATTTTGTGCGGTCCGTGCAATCGCTCCAAGTCGGCGGGGCTAACGGTTCGCCGCTGAGGTGGGGGCCATGCTCCCGCCGGTAATGAGCGGCCTGTCCTGCTGCGGTTATGCGAGCCACCATCAAGACAAACCCGGGCGTCCCTGAAGTCCGCTCCAAGTTCATTGCCCAATAAGAAACCCGCGCAGCCGGAGGGAACTCCGGACTACGCGGGCTATAGCCTGGTCGGCTACTTACCTATGCGCTCCGCCAGCGCAACCGTCCGTCCGTTGCAGGGGCACAGACCATGGCCCTGCCGGTCTTGCTGACACCGGTGCCTCCGCTGCAAAAGGCACCGGGGTGTACATATCCAGCAACCGGTGCCGCCGGTGCCGGTACTTGGGCTGCCTGTCGAGCAGCCTCCGCCGCAGCAGCCTGCTCGGCGGCCACCTTTTCACCGGCAAGGCGCTCCGCCGCAGCCTTGTCAGCCGCCACCTTTTCAGCGGCGACCTTTGCCTCGGCAGCCTTCGCTGCGGCAGCTTTGTCCGCTGCTGCTTTCGCTGCGGCAGCTTTGTCCGCTGCTGCCTTCGCTTCGGCAGCTTTAGCCGCCTCCTGCTTCTGCGTCGCGAGGTTCTTGGAATCGGCTTCGGATAGCCAGACAAGCTTGTTATCGCTCGCCACAGTGCAAGTGAAAATCTCGTCACGGTAAGTCCGTGACTCAGTCGCCGTCGTGCATGCGGCGTTTGCTGGGCTCGTTTCCGTTGGCGTAGCTGTGGCCGACGGCGAGGACTCCGCCGTTTCCGTTTGCGTAGCAGTGACCGACGGCGAGGACTCCGCTACGGCCACAACATGGCTGCCGCTGGGGGCGGCAGTGGCGGCTCCGATTCCACCGCCAACAAAAGTTGCGATGACACCCGATGCAGCCACAATCGCGGCGCTCTTGCGGTGGGGAATGCCCACCCAAGACCGGCGCTTGAACAGTAGCGCGTACAGCCCCGTAAACAGAGCGACGATGCCCAGCAGCGCAAGGACGGAACCGAAGCCGCCGGACGCGGCGGCACTGAGGACCAAGAGCAGCACAATGGCCGCAACAATCCAGAATGATTTGGTTGCCCGCCAGCCGCGCTGCGGGCGCGCTGACGGGGTAGGACTGTCAAGCATGATTCCCCCATGGAAAGTGATGGTCGCACGTGCGACGAGGTCACAGTAGCACCCAAGGTTCTTCGCCCATCCAAAAGTCAATCTGCGCCACGGAACATGACGAAGGATTGCCCGATCCGTTGGAGCTTCGCGGGCAATCACGGAAGGCGACCCTGATTTCCGCAGGCCCCCGTCCGGGTCCGCTCCCCTGGGGCCACGCGGACTACGAAACCACAGGCGGCGAATAGGCAGCGTCCTGGCTGGCCTGTAGGGCGGCCGGTCATGCGCAGAGCCGCCAGCTGCCCTGTCGTCGACGACACCGATATCGCATCGATTTCCACGCTGACGTCGAGGATGTCGAGGTCCGGTTGCCCAAGAAACCAGGCCGGCTATTGGCAGCCGCGACATTCCAACCCGTATGAGAATAGAGGCGCTATTACCACCGGTCCGGCGCACCAGCGCCTTGGGGTCCACCCCCACCCCTTTGCAGACAGGTCAATCGCCAGTGCGTACGAACAGCGACAACACATTTGCGGCAGTTCCCACCGCCAGACCGAGCCCTACGAGCCATACCTGCAAGGCCAGACCATTGAGGGCGTGGCTGTAGATCAAGTGCTTGACGAGTTCGGGCATGTTGGCCAGGTCGCCGTACGTGAACATCGTCTTTCCCGCAGCCTGCTGTTGCTCGCGCTTCTCGTGCCTGCGGTCTCCATCGCCGAATAACTGTGCAGGCTCATGGGCATACTCCTGTTCGATCTCCTGGAGCCGTGCCAGCAAGGCCTCGTTATCCTGCATGTCCTTACGGACTTTCATCCACGCCCAAAGGATCGCGCCAAAGGAGACGACGAAAGCAAGCGCGTCATCAGGATCAGCAATGTCTTCATGAACTTGAGTATTGCAGTACGAGCAACGGCGTCTCACAGCCCATCACGACCGGTCCGGCGGCGCGCTGCGGGAGGTCTACCTCCTTGCAGCAGCCGCATCGATCCTCCGCCGCGGGAGGCGCACACTCTCGGCAGGCCCGGAACCTATTCAAGTACAGTACAAGATTCACGATTTCTCACATATCCGAAGCCGGATTACTGTGCTCGTATCACTCGCACCGTCTTATAGAGGAATCCTTGAAGAAACTCATCGCTCCGCTGGGCCTTTTGGCCCTGCTCGTGTCAGGCTGCTCCGCCCCGGCGGCGTCGCCGCAGCCGTCAGTTCCGTCCGTGGAACCCGTCACCACGGCTTCGGCCACGACTTCTCAGTCAGCATCGCCCACCCCGTCAGTGGCTCCCACAAAGAGCGCACGCGGCAACCTGATCAAGACGATGGGACAACCTGCCGGGTTCACATCAGACGACGGCACGACCCAGGCGGCAACTTTCGTCATCAAGTCAGTTGCGCCGGTCAAGTGCACCGAGGCATATGCTCAACCAGCCAAGAATGGACACTTCCTGGCCGCGACGGTGGATCTGCAGACTTTCCCGGCGTTGGAGTCGATATCCCCCGTCATGATGCAGTCCCCGAACTGGAAGTTCATTGCATCAAACGGAACTACGTTTAACGCTGACCTCGGAGGCAACTCCTATGGTTGCCTGCCGGAGGCTGAGATGATCCCAGCCCGCGTCGGTCCCGGAGAGAAGGTAACAGGAAAAATCGTCTTCGATGTTCCCGCTACCACCGGCATACTTGCCTTCGGTATCGACGGAACTACTCAATGGGAGTGGGTTATCCCCGCGAAGTAGGACAAGCTCTTCGCAAACACCTGCTGCAGGAATCTAGCTCGAGGTTCGAGATGCACCGGGCCTTCGCCTCCCCTTTCGCGAAACTGGGCTAGGATCCGGAGGCGTGGGCCGGCGCCGCTCCGCTGGCCGAGGACGGCTGGCTCCAGCCGAACAGCGCGGCTTGGGTTCTGGGCGGTTAGGGCCGCATTCGCAATGTCGTGTGAGTTCTGTGACTCGCCTGGCCACACTACTGTCATCACATGGACTTCTGGGAGCAAATCGCAATAGGTTTCATCGGCACCGTAGCGGGGGCCGCGGTTGCCCTACTTAGCAGCTGGTTTGCGGGCCGGAGCCAGGCACATTCTAAAGAAGCTGCAGCTTTGAACGGTCTCCTCCTCGATTTGAGTTTGAAGCGTGCTCTCAGTGTCGGCACTCCGCGCATCGCGGATCTCCAAGCAACTGCCGCAGACTTGGGCCGCTGTAAAGAGTCCGTACTCGATACCCGCGGGCTCCTCAGGGATGCCCGTCTTCAGCTCAGACCAAATTCCGGCGCTTTCGACCACTTGGCCCGCATGGCAGGGGCATGCAATCTTTTCCTGCACAAGGCCAACGTCAAACCGGAAAAATATCAGTTCTACCTGTCGGACCTACAGTCCCAACTCGATAAAGAGGCCGATAGTCTCGGCAAATTCAAACGTGTCACATATCAACGCCCCGGCGATAGTGCTTATCTCACGGCCAAGAACTAGGACTAGCAAGCCCAGACTGTCCCGCGTAAGCCTTCTGCTCGCGCCAGCCGATCCATGCGAAAAGGGCCGTCCACGTGGGCCGCTTCACAGTGAAATGGGGAGCGGCATGAGGACGGCCCTTTCGCGTCTGATTTCGTGAATCGTGCGTCGTGCCTGCGGCTCCAAATTACACGTTCGCGTCAAGATGTCTATGTGGACGACTACATTGTCAGCGCGGAAGAAGCTGCAGCCATTCTCGGAATAAGTGGGAAGACCCTTAGGCAACGGCTGCGTGACGAACGCCCTCTGGGTGCTCGGCAATTTCCTCCCCAGCACGGAGGCAACTGGTTCCTCAAGCGGAGCTATGTCGAGCAGCTCGCCGCGCAACGCGGTCGTAGTGTGCCCTGGACCACAAGTTCTTCAGGCAACCGCCCCACGCCCCCACCACCGCGCGCTACCGAGGATGCGCCCGCGCGCAACAGCCGCCCCATCCCCACAGTTGAGATCCCGCATCGAGTCTGGTCGGAATGGATCCCGTTCCAGAATGCTTTGCGAGTCGCACCGCGCTTCCCTGGTGTGTACATGTGTCGGATCGGCAAGGAGCCTGAGAGGGGCCCTGTCTATATCGGCATGGCCGGAGAACGGAAGGGCACCGGCCTCCGTGGTCGCCTAGCAATATACGCAAGCGGCAAAGGAGCCGCTTCCGGCTTGGGAGAGCATGCCTTAGACCGAGCTTTGGAAGACTCGAAATGGCTCCAGGCCCGGCTCGACGAGGCCCTTGCAGGTACTCCGATGCGGGCGACGGCGGCAGCACGTTCAGCGATTGATCACGCGGGCCTCGAAGTACGGTGGCAGACCGTCGAGACCAGGGCTCATGCCATAAAGCTCGAAATTGAGCTTATTCGCGAGTACCGGGCCGGACTCTGGAATCGCTGACGAAGGCTGAACCATGGACATAGTTTCAACTGTTTAGGACAGCAATGACCTCGTCTATAGCCTCAATCCGTCGGGCGATACGCTGTTGCCGCTCCGCTGGGTTGCTGGTTTGCAGTGCCTGATTGCCTGGGTGGAATGTAGGTACTGCTACGAGGCCCCTCCGGACTACCGCTCCGGGAGCAATTTTCAGGAACTTCCGCCACGCCTCTTGAGCGTGGCCGCCCTGCAGCAGCACGACCCGTAGGTCCGGCATGAGCGCTATGAGTCGTCCCAGAACGTGAGCGCCCTCCGTAACTTGTCGAGAGGTTGGAGGCCTGTTGATATACCACGGATATGCGTTCCACGGCGTCAGATCGATAGGATCCAACTTGTCCAGGAACAGCTCGCACTGCTTGGCAGCGGTCGGGTCATCGTTCTCGATGCACAACATACCGCTACCTCCGTCTTTGTGTGTCATTGGCCCGGGGTCGCGGAGGATGCTTAGGACTCGAGCTTTTGTGTCCCCATGCCAAGGCGCGACATACGGCATCCAGCCCTTACCGGCGGATGAACCTTCGGAAATCAGAGAATCTACAAGGCGATTAATTGGCTCCACGTGGTTGTCATAACGGTGTTCCCATTCTTCAACAAGAAAACCCGTGTCTTTCATCCGTCGCGTCATGGGTCAAACACTAGTCACGAATGAAACCTTGTGATTGCTTTTCGCAGCAAGCCGTGGAGGTCTCGCGCCGGCACCGAGGATGTCGCAGACGATGAACAGGAGCAGGAGCTAGGGTCCGAGGACCCGCTTGAGTGTGGGTTCGTCACCCTCGGGAGTTACATCGAAGACTTTGTCGGACGTGGTGCTCATGGTTGACCTCCGCAGCGGGTACACGGCTCCGGAGAGCCGCGGCCGGACTCCCGGCCTCGATGCGACCTACTTCACTGCGATCTTCTGAGGTCAGTTTGGCAACATCAAGGTGCAGTGCCCGCCCACGCATCTCCCGCATCATTGTGTGTTCACTCCAGGTCCAGCTCCCCGAACACGGCAGTCCATCTGGCCTCCCTACGGTGGTCGAGTTGCCGGCGCAGCGCCGGCAACTGTCATCCAGGAGGAACCATTCCCATGCGCACACCCCTGACTGCCGCGGCCGCCGCCGCGCTCCTCGCCGCATTGGCGAGCCCCGCCACCGCCGCAACCAACCCGGAAGCCGGCTCCGCGCCGTCGTCGAACGCTGCCGCAACGGCTGCCATCAAGACCAGCGAACGCAACGGCTCCTTTGACCTGCAGGCCCACCGCGGAGGCCGTGGCGAATGGACCGAGGAATCCCTGGCCGCTTTCGCCAACTCGCTGAAGTTCGGTGTGTCCACGCTGGAGCTGGACACCCACCTGACCTCCGACGGCAAGGTCATCGTCTGGCATGACGACACCATCCAGGCCGACAAGTGCCGCGACACCGCACCGGCGGCTCCCGGCGATACGCAGTACCCGTACGTCGGTGACCGGGTCGCCGAGCTGTCGCTCGCGCAGATCAAGACCCTGGACTGCGGCTTCACGCCGCTGTTGGGGTACCCGGAGCAGCACGTGATCGAGGGCAACCGGATCGCCGAGCTCAAGGACGTCTTCCAGCTGGTGCGCGAAGCCGATGCCAAAAAGGTCCGCTTCAACATCGAGACCAAGGTGGAGGACGGCCGGGCCGGCGGTGAGGGCATGGTGGCCCTGACCAAGGCCGTGGTCACCGAGATCTACACCGCCGGCATGGCCCAGCGCAGCACCGTGCAGTCATTCGACTGGTCTTCGCTGAACCTGACCAAGGAGATCGCCCCGCAGCTGCCGCTCGTTGCCTTGTCCAGCGGCGATACCTGGCTCCAGGTCGGCAAACCCGGCGCCAGCCCCAACCTCGGCGGCATCGACATCGACTCCTACGGCGGCTCGCTCGCCGAAGCCGCGGCTGCCCAGGGCTACGACGTCATCTCCCCAACCTTTAGTTCCGTCACCCCGGGCACGATCAAGGAAGCCCACGAGCTCGGCCTGCCGGTCATCCCTTGGACTGTCAACACCACGGCAGACATGAACCGGCTCATGGACCTCGGCGTGGACGGCATCATCAGTGACTACCCCACCCGGCTGCGCACTGTCATGGAAGAGCGCGGACTGAAACTGCCCAAGGCGTACTCGGCCAAGGGCTGATGCACTGATTTCCAGGGGCCCGCGTTCTGGACAACCGTGGGTACGCTGAAACCGGCTCCCGCCCTGAAGGCGGGGGCTGGTTCCGTCCGAGGTCGTTGCCCCCAGTGATGCTTTGAGCCGTTGATCGCTGCCAGACTCCGGCTACGTGCGCTGGGAGATGTTGATGATGTTGCCCTCGCTGTCCAGGAACCAGGCCGCCTTCCCCCAGCTAGCGGTGGCAACGCCGTTCTCCGTCTTCAGGCCGGGAAAATCGTAGTCTTCGAAGACGACGCCGCGGCCTCGCAGTTCTTCCATCTCGCCTTCGAGATTGTCCGTTTCCCAGCCCATCTGCGTGTTCTTGGCGGTCCCGGCATTGTCCGTCTGGTAAACGAGGAAGCGGGTTCCTTGGCCGCAGCTGTACATGACGGAGCCCTCCTCCATGGATTCGGAGGGCTCGATTCCCAGCTTGTCCCGGTAGTACTCCTTGGCCCTGTTGATGTCCTTCGCGGGGAGGACAGCCATGATGTTTGAATCCTTGAGCATGATGATTCCCTTCAGTGCGCGGATGACCGCAGCGATGGCGAGGCTCCCCCCGGTTTCGGCCCCCGGAATCCTTTATCCGGAGCCCGTGACCGCCCCTTGCGCGCCGAGCCGGGGCCGTCACCTGGGACTCTTTTTACGCCACGCCACGCACGGCCGGCGTGAGGGGTCCCCGAAGTTATGTGGTCATTATGGCCCGGTTTGGGTCTGCGGAAGTAGGGGTGTTGGCATCGCTTCCGTGGGCTTCCGGACGACGCCAGAGTTGAAGGATGAATGAGGCGAGCGGGACTGAGGAAACCGCGGAAACCGGCGGGCTGGTCCTGAACCTGGAGTGGACGCTCGCGGCTCTCCCGGAAGAAGTCTTCAGGATGCTGACGGAACCTGCCGAACTGGTGAGAACTTACCCCGCGTCGCCTGCGAGACCACCCTTGACTTCTCTGCTGACCGTCGTCACTCTTTTCGACAACAGGAGGGGGCGTCCGTCGGCTCCTGAAGCCCCGTGGAGGACACTGATGTTCCGTGCCAGGTCGCTGATGCGTTCCGCGACCACCGGAGACCGGGTTACGCGCATTGAGCTATTCTTCGATCTGGTCTTTGTCTTCGCGCTATCGCAGCTGTCCCATTATTTGCTGGAGCATCCCTCATGGGTGGGGGCCGGAGAGACATTTGTGCTTCTTCTTGCGGTCTATAAGGTGTGGGTGTACACCACCTGGACGGCGACATTGCTGGACACTTCGCGGCTTGAGGTGCAGTGGATGCTGCTGATCGTCATGCTTGTCTCACTGTTCATGAACGCCTCAATCGGCTCAGCGTTTGGCGCCTTCGGCTGGCTCTTTGCTGCGAGCTATCTCCTGGTCCAACTGGGCCGAGGTGCGTGGATCCTCACTGTGGGACTTGACCGGACCACCCACGACCATTTCGTGCGCACGCTGATCTGGGGGTTTATGAGCGCGCCGTTTTGGATTGCCGGCGCCTTCTTCGATCCGGGGCCCCGTTTGATGTTCTGGGGTGTCGCTGCCGCGATCGATCTGGGCGGCCATATGCTGGCGCACCGGTTGCCGGGCCGGAAGACCGAAGGAAGCCGGGTCCCGCTCCCGGGCGAGAGGATCTTTGAGCGGTTCGGGTTGTTCTACCTGATCGCGCTCGGCGAGACAATCCTTTCAACCGGCCTGGCGATAGCGGCCAATCTGGAGGACCCCTTGATACTTCTGACCGGGACCGTAAGTTTGGCCGGAAGCGTCGCGATCTGGTGGTGCTACTTCCACGGCCTCGAGCAGGAGGTTCTGGAGAAGCTTGATTCTGTCGACGATCAGTTCCGGCCCGGTATTTTGGCCGGCAACACCTTGGTGGTGTTACTGGCGGGCCTGATCCTGGTGGCGGTTGGTGATCAGCTCGTCATCACCGATCCGACCGCCCGGCCCGATCTGACTACTGTTCTGCTTATTTTTGGTGGGCCCGCTCTTTTCCTTGCCGCCCGGGGCGTTTTTATTCGACGGGTACTGGGCCACCGCGAACCATCTGATCTCGCCGGCATCGGAGCCTTGGCGGTCCTGGCAAGCTTGAGCTTTCTCCTCCCGGCCTTCGTTGCCGCTATGGGGGCCGTTCTTCCCCTCATCGGTGTGGCATATTCCGACGCCGTGAACCGCCGCCGCCGAAGGCAACGGAGCTCTGGACGGCTATGATCCGGGGCTTCGTTGCCGGGCCACACCTGGAGGGCCTCCTCGAACACGAGCAAGCCTTTGCCGCCGCTCCGGCATTCGAGGACGGCCCGGAGTCCCTGGCAACTCTGCCCAAGCTGTTCACGCCACTGCGCACGGCGTCCCCGGCCTGGGCCCGCCCTCACCTACTAGCATTAGGTTCATGGGTGCCGATGACAGTTCTGCCGTTCGTAGCGGTGGAGTTCCGTCTGGCGATACCAAAGATGCCGGCCAACTCATGGCCATGCTTGACCATGGCGTTTCCGCGGCTGATCTGGAAACCACGCTGTCCGCCTGGCTGGCAGCCGGGGCCATTGACCAGTCCACTGCGGCGGCCGCACGGCGGCTGAATGCCCGGTTGTGGGAGGCGAGCCGCCGGGAGGGCCTGCTGCGCGTCCTGTACGACACGGCCACTGACCTGACCGGCATACGTGACGTCGAGGCAGTGCTCAAGGCCATAGTCCGGCGCACCCGGTCACTGATCGGCAGCGACATCGCCTACCTGAGCCTGAACGACTACGACACCGGCGAGTCATACGTCCGGGTGACCGACGGCGCAACCACCGCTCTCTTCCGCAACATCCGCATGCCCCTCGGCGAGGGCGTGCTCGGCGCCGTCGCGACCGGCGAGGCGCCAGCCCAGAGCGCCGACTACCTGATGGACGAGACCAAATCGCATCTGGAGTCAAGCGACACCGCGGTGGCAGCCGAGGGCGTCCGGGCCATCATGGGTGTCCCCCTTCGTGCAGAAGGGAAAGTCATCGGCGCGCTCCTGGTCGCCGACAGGCATGCGCACCAGTTCAGCAGTGACGACGTCGCCTTGATGGAATCCATTGGTACGCACGCGGCTGTCGCGCTGGAAAACGCCCGCTACTTCAGTGAAATGGCCAATGCCCTCACCCGGCTGGACCAGGCACAGCAGCAGAATCTGGCCCATGTACGGGCCCTGGAGGAGCTCTCCAGCCTGGACCGGCGGCTCATGGAAACCCTGGCCTCAACCGGCAGCCTGCCTTACCTGCTCAACCTGCTGGCCGAGTCCCTGGGCACTGGTGTCTTCTTAGTCTCTCCCATGGGCGAGCCGCTGGCGGAGCTCGCAGCGGACGCAGACTTCGGGAGCCTCCCGGCCCTGAGCGCCGCCGAAGAATCTGCGGCCAAAAGGGCGGCCGTGCGCTTTGCAATCAAGGGCAAGTTGTACACCGTCATGTCCGCCGTCGCGGGCGACCAGCACCTCGCCTCCCTCATCGTCGCCGAGGAACTCAGCCCGGCCCGGCTCGCGGTCCTCGAACGCAGCGCCCTGGTGCTGAGTGTGTCCCTGCTGCTGGAACGCACCTTCCAGGACGCCCAATACCGGCTGCAGCTCGAACTCATCGATGACCTGCTCAGCCCGCGCGCCGAAAACGCCGCCGCACTTGCCCGCAGGGCCGGGCAGTTCGGCCTGGCAAACCACCTCCAGCTCGTGGTGCGCGTGGTGGGGGTCCCCGACGACCAGCGCCAGCGGGCACTCTCCATACTCAGGCACCGGTCCGAGGGCGCTCCGGGAATCATCGCCCTGCACGAATCACACCTGTGCATCATCGAACCCGTGGAACGGCACGACAACCGCCCGAACGAAGCAGGCGGCGCCGGCCGGATCGGCCAGTCCATCATCGACGAACTGAAAAGACGCCGCATCACCGCCACCGTCGGGACGTCCGAACAAGTCACCGGATTTGCCCGGCTGGCCGCCGCGCACACCGAAGCCCACGCCGTCCTCCGTGCACTGCAGGCCCTCTCGCGCAACGGCGAGGCAGCCGACCGGGCCGCCCTGGGCGCCGCCGGAATGTTACTCGGAGCGATGGACAGCCCGTTCGCCGGACAGCTTCTCACTGCACAGCTGGGGCCGCTTCTGGGCTACGACGAGCGGCGGGGAACGCAGCTGGTCCTCACGGCGTGGACGTTCCACGAAAACGGCGGCGCCGCCCAGGAAACCGCAGACTCTCTCCACATCCACCCCAACACCCTGCGGCAACGGCTGGACAGGATCGATGCCCTGATCGGTGCCTCCTGGCGCCGGGGAAGCCGTTCCCTTGACGTCCAAGTGGCGCTGCGCTTGTGGCGGATGAAGACAGCCGGCGTCAGCTCCGCCAGTTCCTGATCTAACGCGCCTGCTTGCCACCAGCTCGAAGGGGCATGGCACCGGCACACATGCGCAGGAGCGATATATGGCGCGAAACCACATGGTGAGGGTCACGTAGCTCTGGAATGCTGAGATCTGCGGCACCTTTGGGGAGCCGCCCATCCCACCTCTAGGAGTTATTCACAATGTCGTGTGCGCATGCAGCGGGTATCCGTCCCGCAACTTTCGGCGTCCTCCGCCTGCCGCGGAGCGTCGTCGTCGGCGCCCAGCAGCGCTTCGCCGTCGCCAATATCGCAGCCGAATTCGGGACCAACGTCCTGGTCTGCACCGATCCGCGGCTGGCCGTCTCGGAGGAACTTCAGGCCCTGGTCCGGAGCCTTGAGGACCGGAACCTGACCGTCCGGGTCTACGGGGACACCCAGGCCGAGCTTCCGGTGCCTGGGATCATCGCCTGCGTCGAGGAGCTCAACGGCCAGGAGATCGACGTCATCATCGGTTTTGGCGGCGGCAGCTGCATGGACATGGCGAAGGTCGTCTCCGTGCTGCTCACCCACGGCGGCAAGCCGAGCGACTACTACGGCGAATTCGCCGTTCCCGGCCCCACCAAACCGGTCATCGCACTGCCCACCACGGCGGGCACAGGGTCCGAAGCGACCGCAATCGCCGTCGTCTCCGATCCTGATCTGGGCATGAAGATGGGCATCTCCAGTCCCCACATCATCCCGTTCGCCGCGGTGTGCGATCCCGAGCTCACCTACTCCTGCCCGCCGTCCCTGACGGCCGCCACCGGTGCTGATACCTTCGTGCACCTGGTGGAGTCCTTCACAGCCATCACCCGTGAGCCGACCTCCACCCTGGCCTCGGAACGGGTCTTCGTCGGCAAGAACATCCTGACGGACTCGATTGCCTTGAACGGCATCGGACTGGTGGGCCGTAGCCTGGTCACCGCCTACAAGGACCCGGAGAACACCGAGGCCCGTGGCGGGATGATGCTCGCGGCACTCTACGGCGGTGTGGTCCTCAGCAACGCCGGAACCGCCGCGGCGCACGCCATCCAGTACCCGGTAGGCGCACTTACCCACACCCCGCACGGGGTGGGCGTCGGCCTCCTGCTCCCCTACGTCGTCCGCCACAACTTCCAGACGATCCAGCCGCAGCTGGCGCAGATCGCAGAGGCCCTGGGGCGCGACATCCGCGGGCTCGACGAGCGCGCCGCCGCCGTCGCAGGCGTCGAGGCAATCGACGAGGTCATCGCGGCCATCGAGCTGCCGCCGACGCTGCAGGCCCTTGGCGTGCAGGAAAGCGATCTCGACCAGATCGCCAAGCTGTCGTTGAACTCCAAGCGGCTCATCGACAACAACCCCGTGCCGCTTGATCTCGACGCCGTCACCTCCATCGTCCACGCCGCCTACGCCGGCGACCGCACGATCCGCTAATCAGCAATAAGGACCACTGATGACTCTCCTTTCAACCTCTGAACCGCTCGACGTCGACGGGCTGGCGGTGCCCCGCCAGCTGCTGATCGCGGGGAACTGGCAGGACGCCAGCAGCGGTGACACCGTCGAGGTGATCAACCCCTCCGACGCTTCGGTTATCACCGACATCGCCGACGCCGACGTCGAGGACGGCCTCGCCGCCGTCGACGCCGCAGCAGCAGCCCTCCCGGAGTGGGCCGCGACGCCCCCGCGCCGTCGCGCCGAAATCCTGAGCCGCTGCTTCGACCTGATGACCGAGCGCAGCGAGCAGATCGCCCACCTCATCTCCCTCGAAAACGGCAAGGCCCTGGCCGACGCCCGCGGAGAAGTGGCATACGCCGCGGAATTCTTCCGCTGGTATGCCGAAGAAGCGGTCCGGATCATCGGCGATGTGTCCGTCGCGCCGTCGGGCTCCAACCGGATCTTGGTCCAGCACATGCCGATCGGTGTCTGCGTGCTGATCACCCCCTGGAACTTCCCGGCGGCCATGGCCACTCGGAAGCTGGCACCGGCCCTGGCCGCCGGCTGCACCGCCGTGCTGAAGCCCGCCACGCTCACGCCGCTGTCCACCCTGGCGATCGCCCAGCTGATGATCGACGCGGGAGTCCCCGCCGGCGTCGTCAACATCATCACCACGAGCAAAACCAGCGAGGTCATGACCCCGATCCTTGCGGACCCCCGGGTCCGCAAGCTGTCCTTCACCGGTTCCACCAGCGTCGGACGCCACCTGCTGCGGCAGGCAGCCGACAACGTGCTCAAGTGCTCGATGGAACTGGGCGGCAACGCTCCGTTCCTGGTCTTCGATGACGCGGACCTCGATTTGGCCCTCGACGGCGCCATGATTGCCAAGATGCGCAACGGCGGCCAGGCCTGCACCGCCGCCAACCGGATCTACGTCCAGCGCGGTGTCCACGACGAGTTCGCCCGCCGGCTGGCCGAACGCATGGGCGCCATGCGCGTGGGCCCGGGCACCGACGCCAACACCGAGGTCGGTCCGCTTGTGGACGAGGCCAGCGTCCGCAAAGTCGACTCGCTGGTCCGGGACGCGGTCAGCCAGGGCGCCAGGCTCCTGGCCGGCGGCAAGGCCATCGACGGCGCCGGGTATTACTACCCGCCCACCGTCGTGACCAACGTGCCGTTGCAGGCCCGCATGGTCAGCGAGGAAATCTTCGGGCCGGTGGCCTCGGTCATCCCCTTCGACACCGAAGAGGAAGTCATCGCCGCCGCCAACGATTCCGAGTACGGTCTCGCAGCCTACGTGTTCACCGAGGACCTTCGCCGCGGGCTCAGGGTCTCCGAACGCATCGAAAGCGGCATGGTGGCCCTCAATCGGGGACTCGTTTCCGACCCCGCAGCACCGTTCGGCGGAGTCAAGCAGAGCGGCCTCGGCCGCGAAGGTGCCCACCAGGGCTTGCTGGACTTCACCGAAACCAAATACATCGCCCTCGACTGGTAGCCCGCGGCTCCCTTTGTTTCCATCCGAAAGAAAAGACCAATGACGATCTCTAATACCAAAGCCAAGACGAAGGCGCCCTGGCGCGTTCCGGCTGCCAGCTTCATCGGCACCACCATCGAGTGGTACGACTACTACATCTTCGGTTTGCTCGCCGCCACGGGAGTCTTCAGCCGCCTGTACTTCCCCGAGCAGGATCCGGCCACCGGTCTGCTGATGGCGTTTGTCACCTACGCGGTAGGTTTCGTTGCCCGCCCGTTCGGCGGCATGTTCGCCGGCCACTTCGGGGACAAGATCGGCCGCAAGCCCATGCTGGTGCTCTCCCTGCTCATCATGGGTGCTGCCACCCTGGCCATGGGTCTGCTTCCCACCTACGCGCAGATCGGAGTCTGGGCTCCCATCCTGCTGACGGTGCTGCGCCTGCTGCAGGGCTTCGGCGCCGGAGCCGAGTGGGCCGGGGCTGCCGTCATCTCCATCGAACACGCCCCTGCCGGCCGCAGCGGATTCTTCGGAAGCTTCACCCAGATGGGCGTCCCGGCAGGCATGCTGCTGGCCAACTCCAGCGTCCTGGCCGTCAAGGCCGCCGTACCGGCAGAGGTCTTCGACGCCTGGGCCTGGCGCCTTCCGTTCCTGCTCAGCGTGATCCTGATCGTCACCGGCATGGTGGTCCGCAGCAAGCTTGAAGACTCCAACGACTTCAAGGAACTCGTGGCGACGAACCAGACCTCGAAGAAGCCGCTAGGCGAGGCCATGAAGAAGGAAACCAAGGGAATCTGGCTCGTTGTCGGCATGCGACTGGCAGAAAACTCCGCTTTCTACCTGTACACGACGTTCTCGGTGGTCTACATCATGAAGACGTTTGGAGCCGAGCGCGCCAACCAGGGCACGATGTCCGTTCTCATTGCCTCGGGCATCGGCGTCTTCGCCGTCCCGCTGTGGGCGATCCTCTCGGACAAGATTGGGCGCAAGCCGCTTTACCTGTTCGGTTCCATTGGCGGACTCCTGTTCTTCCCGCTCTACTTCGTCATGACGGACACCGGCAGCGCGCTGCTGGCAACGCTCGCCATCATCATCGGGCTCGCCGTCTTCCACAACTCGATGTACGGCCCGCAGGCGGCCTTCTTTGCGGAACTGTTCTCCACCAAGCTGCGCTACAGCGGCGCGTCCATGGGCTACCAGTTCGGCTCGGTCCTGGCAGGCGGCATCGCGCCTCTTGTCGCCGTGGCGCTCCTCACCGCCGGCAACGGCAAGCCGGGCTGGGTGATCCTGTACTTCAGCATCATCGGCGTCATCACCGTCGTCGCAACCCTGCTCGCACCCGAAACGCTCGAAAAGCTGGACCGGCGCATCACCGCCGCCCAGGAGCTGGACGAGAAAAACGCAGCGATTGCACAGGAGCGCGTCAGCGCTAACTGACACTCCCTGAAATAAGGCGGGCGCCGTCCGGGTCGAAGGTAGGCCTGGGCGGCGCCCGCGTTTTAAGGCCGGAAGTGACCCCGCGTTCATTTAGACGGCCGCCAATCGTTCAGCGGCAAGGGATATGCTGGAACCTCGGCTGAAGACACCCGGCCATCAGATCGCACCCCCTACGGAGCTGCCATCATGACCGAGGCAATTGCCCCCGCCCTGCCCACAGACGAAGCCCCCACAGATACCGTCCGCAGCGACGCAACCACCAGCCCTAATCCGGACGCGGACCTCCGCCAACTCGCGGCCGAGACCTTCGGGCTCCCCCAGCTCCGCGCCGGCCAGCTCGCAGGGATGAAGGCCCTCGTCAGCGGCGGGGACGTCCTCGCCGTGATGCCCACCGGCTATGGCAAGTCGGCCCTTTACCAGCTGGCCGCGCTGCAGCTACACCGAAACCAAGGCCAGGGCCAAGCCGCCCGGAAGCCAACCCAAGCAGGCAGCCCAAGGCGCGGTCCCGCCGTCGTGGTGTCCCCGCTGATCGCACTCCAGGAGGACCAGCTGGACCGGCTGCTGGAGACGCTGGGCGGGGAGGCCGCCGTCGCCATCAACTCCGGCCGCAGCGATACCCAGGTGAACGACGCCTGGGATGCCGCGGAGCGAGGCGACGCCGTCTATATGTTCCTGGCCCCCGAACAGCTGGCCAAGACCGAAACCGTGGAACGGCTCGCGGCCCTGGGCGTCTCGCTGTTCGTGGTGGACGAGGCACACTGCGTCTCCTCCTGGGGCCACGATTTCCGGCCCGATTACCTGCGCCTCGGCGAGGTCCGCGAACAGCTGGGCAACCCGCCCGTCGTGGGCCTCACCGCCACCGCTTCTCCCCCGGTGCGCGACGAGATCCAGCAGCGCCTGCGCATGAAGGACCCCCTGGTGCTGGTGCACGGCTTCGACCGGACCAACATCAGCCTGGACGTGGTCCGCCACCTCACGGACAGGGACAAGCGCCGCGCCGTGACGGAGCAGGTGGCCGAGCTCAAGGGCCCCGGCCTGCTGTACGCCGCCACGCGCAAAGACACCGAGGCTTACGCAACCGAGCTGGCCGACCGCGGCCTTCGCAGCGCGGCGTACCACGCCGGCAGGAAGCAGAGCGAGCGGGACCGCGTCCACGAACAGTTCCTTGACGACGAACTTGACGTGGTGGTGGCCACCACCGCTTTCGGCATGGGCATCGACAAACCCAACGTTCGCTTCGTGGTCCACGCCGATATCCCGGAGTCGCCGGACAGCTACTACCAGGAGATCGGCCGCTCCGGGCGCGACGGCGAACCCGCCTCCGCGGTCCTGCACTACCGGCCCGAGGATCTGGGCCTGCGCAAGTTCTTCGGCACGCACGCCCCGGACGAGGAAGGGCTCTTGGCCGTCCTCCAGGCGCTGCGGGCCGCCGAGGGGCCCCTGAAGCAGAAGGAGCTCGGCGAGCAGACCGGGTTCTCCCCGCGGAAGCTCACCGGTTTGCTGAACCAGCTGCAGGAAACCCGCGCCGTCAAAATCGGGAAGCGCGGCAGCCGGCTGGAGGCGGGCGCGAAGCTGCCCACGGTGGTGGAACGCGCCGTCGAACACGCCGAAGCACGCCAACGCGTGGACCGCTCCCGCATCGAGATGATGCGCGGCTACGCCGAGACTGACGGCTGCCGGCGCCAGTTCCTGCTCGGCTACTTCGGCGAGGACCTCCCCGAGCCCTGCGGCAACTGCGACACCTGCGCGGACGGTTCCGCCTACGAGGAGGACCACGACGACGGCGATGCGGCCGCCGCGGGCGGGGAACCGTTCCCGCTTCAGGCCGCGGTGGTCCACAAGGAATGGGGGCCGGGCATCGTCATGCGGCACGAGGATGACGTGATCACGGTGCTGTTCGAGCAGGAGGGCTACAAAACGCTGTCCCGCCAGGCCGTGACGCAAGGCAAGCTGCTGCGGCTCGCGACATGATTGGCGCTGCCAGCTGTGTCCGCTTCCGTGAGCGTCCGGAGGATGCCAGAGTTGCAGGATGAATGAGGAAACCGGTAACGAGACTGCCGGCGGCCGGGCAACCGGCGGGCTGGTCCTGAACCTGGAGTGCACGCTCGCGGCTCGCCCGGAAGAAGTCTTCAGGATGCTGACGGAGTCGACCGAGCTGGTGAAGTGGTGGGGTCCGCACGGCTTCGCCATCCCCGAGGCCGACGTCAACCTTGTGGTGGGCGGCCGCTACCGCCTCGCCATGACGCCACCGGACGGCGAAACGTTCCACCTCTCCGGCGAGTTCCTGGAGATCGACCCACCATGGCGTCTGGTGTACACCTTCCGCTGGGACGAACCGACGCCGGACGACCGGGAGACCGTTGTCGACCTCTCCCTCGGAAGCGCCGGCGAAGGCACACGCGTAGCGCTCTCCCAGGGACCGTTCCTGACAGAGGAACGACTGGACCTGCACCGCAACGGCTGGACCCAGTCGTTCGAGAAATTGCAGGCGGTCTTAGATAGCCGCACGTGAGGAAGTCTGGTCCGCTAGCCCCGACTGGCGGCGCCCGCTTAAACGAAAGGAGGGCGGCCACCAAGGTGGCCGCCCCCGTCTTTGTGGAAGCTCTTACCCCTGCATCACCGGGCTGGGGGACATCTCGGCGGCTTGGCGCAGGGCCTCGATCATGCTGCGCACGTCCACGATGCCCTTGCCCGCGATATCGAAGGCGGTGCCGTGGTCCACGGAGGTGCGGATTACCGGCAGGCCCACGGTGATGTTGACGCCGGCCTCGATGCCCAGGACCTTCACCGGGCCGTGGCCCTGGTCGTGGTACATCGCGACGATCAGGTCGAAGTCGCCGCGGCCGGCCAGGAAGAACGCGGTGTCCGCCGGGAGCGGGCCGCGGGCGTCGATGCCGTCGGCCTGCAGCTTCTCGATGGCCGGGGTGATCTTCTCCGCTTCCTCGCCATAGCCAAACAGGCCGTTCTCCCCCGCGTGCGGGTTGATGGCGCAGACGCCGATCTTGGGGTTGGCGATGCCGGCGCGCTGCATGGCGCTGTAGCCGCGCCGCACAGTGCGTTCCACCAGGCCGGGCTCGATCTTGTTGATCGCATCGATCAGGCCGATGTGCGTGGTGACATGGATGACCTTAACCTTGGGCGTGGAGAGCATCATGGACACTTCCTCAATCCCCATGAAGTGCGCCAGCAGCTCTGTGTGGCCCGGGTAAACGTGCCCGGCCTTGTGCAGCGCGGCCTTGTTCAGCGGCGCGGTGCAGATCCCCTGCACCTCCCCCTTCATCCCGAGCTCGCAGGCGATCCGGATGTAGTGGTAGGCGGCGTTGCCGGCCTCGGCCGATTCCACACCCCAGGGCAGGTCGTGCGAAAGCAGTTTGGGATCAATCACGTTGATGCGGCCCGGTTCGAAGACGGCCTGGGTCACGTCCTGAATCTCCACGATGTCCGCCACGACGCCCAGCGCCTTCGCACCCAGCTCCAGCCGGTACACGTCGCCAATGACAATGGGCCGGCAGTCCCGGTAGGCGTTTTCGGCCAGCAGCGCGCCCACCGTGACTTCGGGGCCGACGCCGGCGCCGTCGCCCATGGTTACGGCGATAACGGGGCGGGCATCCGGGGCTGTTGCCTTCAAATCGGTGGCATTCAACTCGGCTGCTTTCAAGACTGAATTCATGGTTTCTCCAGATTTTGCGGAAGGGTCGAGTGGTTCTTGACGTGCGGTGCCGGCCGGTTCAGTGGCCCGGCGGTTTTGGATCGAGTGGTAGAGCTGCAGCAGGGCCCGGTCATCGCCGAAGCTCCCGGGCTTGGTGCCCACCAGCCTGCCGTCGTCGGCGAGGCTGGCCACCGCGCCGTGCTGTTCGGCGCCGAGCGGCTCCAGCGCGCGGATGCCAAGGCGCTCCAGCACCTCGCGGGCGGTCTCGCCGCCGGTAAGGATGAGATCGGGAACGACGACGGGTCCCGACTGCGGGCCGGCGGCGGCGGACACGAAGTCCGCCAGGTTGCTGACGATCGCGCCGGCCTCGCGGGGATCCACTTGTTCCGCGGTGACCGTCAGGGCCACCGGCTCGCTAGCGGCCAGGGCCTCACGGACAACGCCTAGCTTCGGCGACGTTCCAGGCCCACGCAATTCCGCCGGGCTGAGGCCGACGCGCGTGAATCCGCCGGCCTGCAGCTCCCGCAGTTGCCTGCGTGCGGCCTCGGAGGCGGAGCCGACGACGGCGAGCACCGGCCGTGCGGGACGGCTTCCGGTGAGGTCTGGGGTACTTGCGTCCCCTGCTAGCTGCGCATTTCGCGCAGAGGCCGGGGCTTCGGCGTTCGCTGCGGAGCGCGATACCGGCCGCAGCGTCTGGGCGAGCACGGCAGCGATGCCGCCCGTGCCCACGAGGACAATCCTGCGACCTCCGGCGGCGTAGTCCAATTCCGCCAGGGCCGCGACGACGGCTTCCAGGTCTGCCTCCGTCTCGCCGTCGGCCACCACGGTCACGGCGCCTTCATTCGAGAACAGCTGCAGGAGTCGCTCGGCGAGGTCTGGGGAGCGCACCGCGGCGAGATCCAACGCCTGCGCGGAACTTTGCATCAGGACGTCGGCCACACGTGCGGGCGGCGTAGCTGCCTCCGCCTTCCAGAGTCCGGTGTCTGCCAGCGGCACGCCGTCGGCGTAGGGACGCCCTTCCATCACGGTCCGCCGCAACTGCGGCAGGGCGCCGGCAACCAACACGTGGAAACCGAGATCCGTCAGGGACGCCACTTCGACGCCCACATTGCCCCGCCACAGCGAATCGATCTTCTTGAACAGCACCGCAGCGTCGGCAGCGGCCGACCCCGCGAACACCCGGGCCACGGCGGCTGCGGCAGCTTCAGGTGCAGATGACCGCGAATGGGTGTCAACGACGATCACGTCGGAAGTCGCGGAAGATGGTTCAAGCAGGATCCGCGTGTCAAACCCCTGCCGGGCGAAGCGCTCCCCCACTTCAGCGGCTCCGGAAAAGTCATCGGCCTGTATGAGCACTGTTGCCATGTCCCCTCCTCCCTTGGATCGAACTGGACGTTGAGTTGCTATTGGAACTGGCACTGAACTGGATAGCGAGCCAGCAAATGAGCCAGAAGTGACTAAGTATCGAGTTCTTCATCAAGCTGTCGATGTCCTCATCATGACACAACTGCGCGAATCGCGCTAGAACTGTTGCGCGAATCGCGCAAACGTGGCAAGGTGATCCATGTAACACGGCGCAGGCCATCCGGTCGCCAGCCGTCCCCCGTTCTACCGAGAGGTCAACGATGACCGTTCTTCCTCAAGGACCCGAGATTTCCCGGCGCCGCCTGCTGCAATTCGGCGGACTGGCCGGACTTCTCCTGAGCACAGGCAGCGTTGCCGGATGTGCCGGCCCCACCGGCCTGCCGGGGCCGAGCACCCTGACCCTGGCGCTCAACCGCTCGCTGGTCAGCCTGGACAACAAACTCAACCAGTTCGACGCCGCCGTCACGGTCCAGCGCGCCGTACGCCAGGGACTCACCGCCATCGGCCCCGAGACCAAGCCCGTCTTGGTCCTGGCCGAAAGCTTCGTCATGACCTCCCCCACGGTATGGACTGTCCGCCTCCGCGAAGGCGTCAAGTACTCCGACGGCACGCCGCTGAAGATCGAGGACGTGGCCACGGCCCTGAAGATGTACCAGCAGGTCCAGGGCTCCTTTGTGGCCGGCTTCTTCCCCGAGTTCCCCACCGTGGTGCCGGTTGATGACCGGACGTTCCGGATGGAATCCAAGAAGCCCATCCCCATCCTGGATTCGCTCATGAGCATGATCCTGATCAGCCCCGCGGCCAAGAACAAGCCCGAAGAGCTGCAGGACGGCGTGGGCACCGGCCCGTACGTCGTGACCAAGTTCAACCGCGGCGCCGGCACCTACAGCCTCCGCCGGAACGAGAACTATTGGGGTCCGGCTCCCGCGGTGGACACCGTCGAGGTCCGGTTCCTCCCGGAGGAATCCAGCCGCGTCATTGCGTTGCGCAGCGGCGAAGTGGACGTCATCGACTCCATCACGCCCGACTCGCGCGAACAGCTGGCCGGACTTCCCGGCGTCGTACTTAAAGAGGCGTCCAGCCTCCGGCTGAACCAGATCTTCTTCAACTTCCGCAAACCGGCCGGGCACCCGCTGGCCGATGTCCGGGTCCGCGAGGCCCTTAGCTGGGCCATCGACGGCGAAGCCCTGGTGAAGAACGTGCTGGTGAACTCCGTCAGCCAGGCCGAGGGCGTCACCCCCTCCAGCCTGACCGGCTTCGCCAAGACCGGCGCATACGTCTACGATCCCGAGAAGGCCAAGGCCAGGCTCAAGGAGCTGGGCGTCACCGACCTCACCCTGAAGATCATCTGGGAAACCGGCGAATTCGCGTCCGACACCTCCGTCATGGAGGCCCTGGTGGAAATGTTCGGCAATATCGGCGTCAAGACCACGCTCCAGCAGTTCGAACCCGGCGGCAACATCCTGGCCTGGCGCCAGGGCAAGGAAGGCGACTGGGACCTGCTGGGCAACGGCTTCAGCAGCCCCACCGGCCTGGCCATCACCATGATGCAGGGCATGTACGCCGGCACCGCGGAGAAGGAAAAGACCCGCGACACCTACCAGGGGTACGTAAAGCCCGAGGTGCAGGCCAAGATTCAGGCCGCCGCAACCGAGGTGGATCCCGTGCGCCGGCAGCAGCTGCTCGCAGTGGCGCAAAAGGCCATCTGGGACACCTGGCCCTGCGCGTGGGCGTTCGTGCCCAAGTCCGTGCTGGCCCACCGGGATCGCGTGGGCGGTCTGTCGCTGGCGCCCACCAACTCCTACCCGCTTGCTGACGTCCGGCTGGAGGCCTAGATCATGACGAAGTACATCCTCAAGCGGCTCGGACAGGGCCTGCTGACCGTGTTCCTCACGGTCTCCACCGTGTTCATCCTGATCCGGCTGGCCCCGGGCGACCCTGCCGTGGCCTACGCCGGACCGCTGGCCACCACCGAGGAACTGGCAAAGGTCCGCCAGCAGTTCGGCCTGGACCTGCCCCTGATCGAGCAGTACTGGATCTTCCTGCAGCAGCTGTTCACCGGCAACCTTGGCACCTCGTACTCCTTCCAGGCCCCGGCCATTCAGGTGGTGCTGGAACGGATGCCGTACACGCTGACCCTGGCCACGGCCTCGATCCTGCTCACCGCGGTGATCGCCATCCCGCTGGGCGTCTGGATGTCCCGCCGTCCGGACACCAAGAGCGAATTCGGCGTCAACGTCCTGACCATCGCCGGGCAGTCCATGCCGGACTTCTGGACCGGCATCATGCTGCTCACCTTCTTCGCAGTCCTGGTCCCGATCTTCCCGGCTTCCGGCTTCGCCACCTGGGGCGGCCTGGTCCTGCCCACCGTCACCATCGCCATCCTGCAGATCGCCCTGATCTCCCGGATGGTCCGGCGCGAAATGACCACCAACTTCGCCGCACCCTACCTGACCGTGGCCCGTTCCCGCGGCGTCCGGGGATCCCTGCTGACCTGGCGCTACGCCATGGGCAACTCGGCCATCCCGGTCTTCACGGCCCTGGGCACCCGCTTCGCGGCCATGCTTAACGGCGTGGTGGTGGTGGAGGTCGTCTTCGCCTGGCCCGGCGTCGGCTCCCTTGTTGTCCGGGCGCTGGAGACCCGCGATTACCCGCTGATCGTGGCCACCGTACTGGTCACCGCGCTGCTGGCGGTCGCCGTCCAGCTGGTCATCGACCTCGCCTACCCCCTGCTTGATCCCCGCGTTCGTCTTGGAAAGGCGGCCACAGCATGAGCCTCAGCGACACCGCAACTCCTTCCGCAGCAGACCCGGCGGGCCTCGCCGACGAGGCATCTGCCCGGAAGCACTCCCCCAGCGCCGTCACCAAGGAACTGATCGCCAAGGCCGCGGCCACCCGCCGCCGGATCTCCTCAAAGGTGAAGATCCGCACCGGCATCATCTGCACCCTGCTGGTGGCCCTTCCCATCCTGCTGGCCCAGGTCCTGCCCCTTCCCAACCCCAACCACCAGGACCTTGCGCAGCGGCTGCTTCCGCCGCTGACGGACGGACACTTGTTCGGCACCGACCAGCTGGGCCGCGACCTCCTCTCCCGCGTCCTCTACGGCGGCCAGGTCTCGCTCACCATCGGCGTCCTCGCCGTGCTGGTCTCCGGCGTCCTCGGCGTCATCGCCGGAGCAGCCGCCGGCTACTTCGGCGGCAAGCTGGACACCGTTGTCTCCCGCCTGATCGAGGCGCAGATGTCACTGCCGCTGCTGATGATGCTCCTGCTGGTGGTGGCGCTCTTCGGGCCCTCTATTCCGGTCATCACCTTCGTAATCGCCATCGCCCAATGGCCCGAAGTGGCGCGCCTGACCCGGTCCATGGTGCTGGTGGAACGCGAAAAGCCCTACGTCTCCGCCGCCCGGATCCTGGGCCTGCACCGCGTGCAGATCCTGATCCAGCACATCATCCCCAACGTCATCAAGCAGGCCACCCTGGTGGTTCTGCTCCTCCTGGCCCAGGCCGTGCTGCTGGAAAGCGCGCTCAGCTTCCTCGGCGCCGGCCCGCAGCGCCCGTTCGCCACCTGGGGCCGCATCATCTCCGACGGCCAGGACTACATCACCACCGCCTGGTGGCTGGTGACGCTGCCCGGCCTGGTGATTGTGCTCATGGTGGTGGGCGTGAACCTGCTGGGCGACGGCCTCCGCGACCGTCCCCGCCGCAAGAAGAAGGGTGCCTGAGATGAACAAGCACGTTGATGCCACCGCGTATACAGAACAGCCGCTGCTGGAGGTCCGCGACTTCCAGGTGGAACTGATCACCGACGCCGGCATTGTCCGCGCCGTGGATTCCGTCAGCTTCACCATCCACCGGGGCGAGACGGTCACCATTATCGGTGAGTCCGGTTCCGGGAAATCGACGACGGCGATGGGCCTCCTCCGGCTGCTGCCGGACGACCTCGCCGTGATCTCAGGGTCGGTCAAGATCGACGGCGTGGACGTGATCGCCGATTCCAAGGCAATCGACAAGGTCCGCGGCAAGACCCTCGCACTGATCCCGCAGGACCCTATGACGGCCCTGAGCCCGGTGCACTCGATCGGCAACCAGCTGTTCGAGGCCATCCGGATCGCCGGCGCGGCCTCGACCAAGGAAAAGGGCGCCGTCCGGGCCCGCGCCATCCGGCTGCTGGAACAGGTCCACATCCCCACCCCGGATGCGCAGCTCAAGAAGTACCCGCACCAGCTCTCCGGCGGTATGCTCCAGCGCGTTCTGATCGCCATAGCGCTGGCCAGCGAGCCGCAGCTGCTGGTCGCCGACGAGCCCACGTCCGCCCTGGACGTCACCGTGCAGGCCGGCATCCTGGACCTGCTGCTGGAGCTGCAGGAACAGCGCGGCATCGGCATCCTGATGATCACGCACGACCTAGGCGTGGCGCGTCTGATCTCGGACCGGATCCACGTCATGAAGGACGGCGCGTTCGTCGAGTCCGGCGAGGTCCAGCAGATCGTGGACAACCCGGCCACCGAGTACACCCGCAAGCTGCTCGCCGCCATCCCCGTCCTGGGCGCGTGGGACGAAACGCCGGCGGCCAACACCGCCCTGACCACGACCGGAGCCAGCCATGAATAAGCCGTTCCTTTCCGTCGAAAACCTCGTGGTGGACTACCACGTCTCCGGCGGAACCTTCCGGGCCGTGGACGACGTCTCCTTCTCGGTGGAGAAGGGCAAGACGATCGCCGTCGTCGGGGAATCCGGCTGCGGCAAGTCGACCATCGCCAAGGCCCTCATGCGCCTGGTCACGCCGACCAGCGGGCGGATCGACCTGGACGGCACGGACCTGGCAGCACTCAGCGAGGCCAAGCTCCGGCCCCTGCGCTCCAAGTTCCAGATGGTCTTCCAGGACCCGTACGGTTCCCTGGATCCGCACCTCACGGCGCAGGAAATCGTGGCCGAGCCGCTGAAGCTCCAGGGTGTCCGGTCGCGGAAAGAGCGGAACAAGGCGGCGGCCAGCCTGATCGACCAGGTGGGCCTGCCGGTCGCATCCCTGGACAAGCAACCGTCAGAGTTCTCGGGCGGGCAGCGGCAGCGGATCGGGATTGCCCGGGCGCTGGCGTCAAAGCCCGAACTGCTGGTCTGCGACGAGGCCACGAGCGCGCTGGACGTCTCGGTGCAGGCCCAGGTGCTCCGGTTGCTGAAGTCCATCCAGGACGAAACCGGCATCACTTACGTCTTCATTTCGCACAACCTCGGCGTGGTGCAGGAGATCAGCGATACCGTGATGGTCATGCAGCGCGGCAAGCTCGTGGAGCACGGGACGACGGCGCAGGTGCTGACCGCGCCGCGGGAGGACTACACCCGCCGGCTCCGCCGCGCCGCCCTCGACCCGTCCACCATGAGCGGCCTGAAGCCCCGGCACCTGGTCTCGTCGCTCGCGCTGAAGACCAGCGCCTGAGCCCGCCGGCCACTCACCCGTCAACGCACCCAAACGTCAAGCAACTGCGAGGAATCAACCAATGAGCATCCAGCCCGAAGGCACGCCAGTGGACGGCCTGAAGCTACCGATCTCCAGGCTCGTCCTGGGCACCATGACGTTCGGCGACACCGCCGATGAGGCCACCGCGGGACGGATGGTGGACGAGGCGCTCGCCGCCGGCATCACCACCATCGATACCGCCAACGCCTACGTCGGCGGAGCGACCGAGGAGATGCTGTCCCGCCTCCTCAAGGACCGCCGGGCCGACGTCGTCCTCGCGTCCAAGGCGGGCATGCCGCATCCGGACCACGGCCAGCACGCCCCGCTCTCCAGGGAGGGCCTGCGCAACAGCGTCGAGGGCAGCCTCCGCCGTCTCGGCACGGACAGCATCGACCTGTTCTACCTGCACCAGCCGGACCGGGCCACCCCGCTACAGGAAACCCTGGGCACCGTGGCCGAGCTCGCCGCCGAAGGAAAAATCGGCGCCCTGGGTGTGTCCAACTTCGCGGCCTGGCAGATCGCCGACGTCATCCACGTGGCCCGTGAAGTGGGCGCACCACGCCCCGTCGTGGCGCAGCAGCTCTACAACCTGGTGGCCCGCCGGGTGGAAGAGGAATACCTCGAATTCGCCGCCACCCACCAGGTCCACACCATGGTCTACAACCCGCTCGGCGGCGGCCTGCTGACCGGCAAGCACAGCTTCGACGCCAAGCCGACCGAGGGACGCTACGGCGACTCCAAACTCGCCGCCATGTACACCCAGCGCTACTGGGACAAGCAGCTCTTCGAGGCCGTCAACGAACTCTCCCTCATCGCGCAGGAAGTTGGGATCAGCCTGGCCGAACTGTCCCTGCGCTGGCTGGCCTACCGCAACGGCGTCGGCTCGATGCTGCTGGGCGGATCCAAGGTGGAGCAGCTGCAGGCCAACATCGCCGCCGTGGCCAAGGGTCCTTTGCCAGAAGACGTCTCCGCCGAGTGCGACGCCGTCGGCGCCGGCCTCCGCGGTCCCATGCCCGCCTACAACCGCTGACATACGCAACCATTCCCCCGACTGAAGGCAGAAGAGACAACATGACATCCGAACTCGCCACCGAATTCGCCCGCAAGATCCGCGCCCGCGAACAGTCCGTCGGCTACTGGGCCGTCCTGGACGCGCCCGTCGCCACCGAGCGCATCGGCCGGCTCGGCTACGACTACGTGGCGCTTGACGCGCAGCACGGACTGCTGGGCTACTCGGGCATCCTGAACGGGCTCATGGCGATCGACGCCGGGCACACCGCCGTCGGCATGGTGCGGGTGGAGGGCAACGACTTCACCGCGATCGGTAAGGCGCTCGACGCCGGCGCCGTCGGCGTGATCGTCCCGCTGGTCAACTCTGCGGCAGACGCCGCCGCGGCCGTCGCCGCGGCCAAGTACCCTCCGTTGGGCGGCCGGTCCTACGGACCCATGCGGTCTGCCCTGCGGATCGGCCCGGTTCCCGCCGACGCCAACGCCGCAACCCTGGTTTTCGCCATGATTGAGACCCCGGAAGGACTGGCCAACGTCAAGGAAATCTGCGCGACGCCCGGACTGGACGGCATCTACGTGGGCCCCTCGGACCTCGCCATCGCCGTGGGCGCAGCGTACCCCGGCGACCCGGCCGTCGAAACCGAGTTCAACGCCGCCCTGGAGACCATCGCCGAAGCCGCTGCCTCTGCCGGCGTGGCCGCGGGCATCCACACCCCGGCCGGTGAGGTGGCCGCGCTCCGGCTGCGCCAGGGCTACACGTTCACCACCATCGCCTCGGACCTGACCCACCTGGAGCAGATTGCCAAGGCCCACCTGGCAGCCGCAACGGCGAAGGACTGAACCGTGACTTCTTCAACAGACGTGCCCGCAACTGACGCTCCCGGCACTCAGGCTCCCGGCGCCGCCGGCTACACCACCATCACGCCCGACGGCGCGGTGAAGGAAGCCGGCGGCAGCCTGTACGCGTACCTGCCGGCGCCCACCGTGCAGAGCCACGCCGCGAACCTCCTGACACTTCCGGACGGCCGGCTCGGCTGCGTGTGGTTCGGCGGCACCCAGGAAGGCGTGCCGGACATCTCCATCTGGTTCTCCGCCCTGGAGCCCGGCAGCCGCCAGTGGTCGGCCGCCGAACAGCTCTCGGACGACTCCGCCCGTTCGGAGCAGAACCCCATCCTGTTCGCCGCCCCGGACCACCGGCTCTGGCTGCTGTACACCGCACAGAAGGCGGGGAACCAGGACACCGCCGAGGTCCGCCGTCGCATTTCCTCGGACAGCGGCCGGACCTGGGGTCCGGTGGAGACTCTGTTCCCTGCCAACGCCACCGGCGGCGTGTTCGTCCGGCAGCTGCCGGTGGTGCTGCCGTCCGGCCGCTGGATCATCCCGATCTTCCGATGCATCACCACCCCGGGCGAGAAGTGGGTGGGCAACAGCGACGACAGCGCGGTCATGATTTCCGACGACGCCGGCGCCACCTGGAGTGAGCATGTCCTGCCCGGCAGCCTGGGCTGCGTGCACATGAACATCCAGCCGGTGGCCGACGGGTCCCTGCTGGCCCTGTTCCGCAGCCGCTGGGCCGACTCGATTTACGAATCCCGCTCCACCGACGGCGGCACCACCTGGAGCGAACCCGTTCCCACCGAGCTGCCGAACAACAACTCCTCCATCCAGTTCGTCGCCCTTGCCGACGGCCGGCTGGCCCTGGTCTACAACCACAGCCGGGCCGAGGCCTCCACCGAGCGGCGGCTCTCGCTGTACGACGAGATCGACGACGACGGCCTGGCCGAGGAACAGGGGCAGATCACCGAGCCGGTGGTCACCGCGGAATCTCCTGGCGGGTCTGCTGCCGGCGACGGCGGCGAGCGGAAGGCCTTCTGGGGCACTCCGAGGTCCCCGATGACGCTCGCGATCTCCGAAGACTCCGGCCGCAGCTGGCCCATCCGTCGAAACCTCGACGTGGGCGACGGCTACTGCCTGTCCAACAACTCCCGCGACGGCCTGAACCGCGAATACTCGTACCCGTCCATCCACCAGGGCCCGGACGGCGCCCTCAACATCGCCTACACCTACTTCCGGCAGGCCATCAAGTACGTCCGCGTGGATCCGCAGTGGGCCTACGACGGCACGGGCACGCCCGGCGAAACGGCGGACCGGGCAGGCGACGGCGAGCAGTAAAGGATGGAGCGCCGTAATGGACGGGCAGTAATGGATAGAGCGCAGCATGGACGGTGAGCAGCAATGGATAGAGGGCAGTAATGACCGAACCAACAGCGGCCGCTGAGCTAACAACGGCGGCGCCGCACGCCGTCGTCACCGGCTGCAGCTCGGGCATCGGCAAGGCCATTGCCGCCCGGCTGCTGGCGGACGGCTGGCAGGTGACCGGGCTCAGTCGGAGCGAATCCGAGCTCGGGCCGGGTTTCCAGTGGCGGCAGGCGGACCTCTCGGACCCGGCGTCCCTGGCCGCGTGCGTCGAGGGTCTGGCTCCGGCGAATGCCCTGGTCCACGCCGCCGGCTTCCAGCGGACCGCCCTCCTGGGCGAGCTGGATCCTGAGGCGCTGGCCGGGATGTTTACCGTGCATGTGGCGGCCGCGAGCAGCCTGGCCAACGCGCTGGTTCCGCGGATGCCCGACGGCGGCCGCGTGCTCCTGGTGGGCAGCCGGACCTCCACGGGCTCCCCCGGCAAGAGCCAGTACGCGGCCACCAAGGCTGCGCTGCTCGGCATGGGCCGGACCTGGGCGCAGGAACTGGCACCCCGCGGCATCACGGTGAACGTGCTGTCCCCCGGCCCGACGGACACGCCGATGCTCGCGGACCCGGGCCGGTCCGCCACGCCGCCGCAGCTGCCGGCCCTCGGCCAGCTCGTGGACCCGGAGGACGTGGCGGCACTGGCCGGCTTCCTGCTGGGGCGCCGCGGGAAGTCCATCACGGGACAGAACTATGTGATCTGCGGCGGCGCGTCCCTATGAACGGATGCATGGTGAACGGAAGCGCGCCGGGTCCGAATAGCATGAGGACAGCAATGTACCGCTCGGTACAGCTACGGATGCGACAGCAACCGGTGAAGGAGAGCCAACGATGACTACCGCCAAAGCCAGGCGCGAAGAGATCTACCACCTCGCCGTGACCACGGGCCTGGCGTCCGTGGAGGATTTGTCGCGGCATTTTGCCGTGACCGCCTCCACGATCCGGCGGGACCTGGCCCAGCTGAACGAGCAGGGAAAACTCGCCCGGACCTACGGCGGCGCCGTGGCACTCGGCGCGCACCCCGAGCCGTCCCTGCGGCAACGGACCGGCGAGGCGTTCGAACAGAAGCAGGCCATCGCCGCCTGGGGGGCCGCCGAAGTCAAGGAGGGTGAAAACATCCTGCTCGACGGCGGCTCCACCGTCGGGGCCCTTGCGCACGCCCTCCGGGACAGGGAGAACCTGTCGGTCACCACCCCGGGCATCAACACGCTCCAGGAGCTCGCCGACTCACCCGGCATCCAGGTGGACTGCCTGGGCGGACGGCTCCGCGGACTCAGCCAGACCTTCGTGGGTCCCATCGCCGAGGCGGCCCTGGAGCGGATGAGTTTTGACCGGGTGTTCCTCGGCGCGGACGCCGTCACGGTGGACGCCGGCCTGTGTGAGGCCGACCAGGCCCAGACGCGCCTCAAAGAACTGATGGCACGCCGCGGCAACTCTGTCTACGTCCTGGCGGATTCCACCAAGCTCGGCAAACGCCCGTTCCATGCCTGGGTGCGGCTGCCCGCCCCTTGGGTCCTGGTCACAGACAACCGCGCGGACCCGGAGCAGGTTGAGCTCTTCCGGCAATCCGGCGTGACGGTCCAGGTGGTTGACGTGGCGCCGGCGCAGGCCGCCTGACCTAACGGCACCTGACCCAACGACGGCGAACGGCGAACGACGCCGACGTCGGACGCCGCCGCCGCCGTCGGCGAACGACACGTGGTCAGTGGCCCGGTGGCGGCGGGACCTGTTCGTCTTTGCCGATGTTCTGGATGCCGACCGGTTCGCCCTCCCTGGTGTTGGTCCTCTTGTTGACCAACCAGGTGATGAACCACAGCACCACGCCGATCGCCATCAGTCCCCCGGCGATCTGGTACTGGATGACGGGCCGGCCCACCCATGGACCGGCGAGGAAGGCGCACAGCACGGCCGCGACGACCGGCATCAGCCCGGGCGAGGTGAAGAACACCTTGCGGTTGGGATCCCTCTTACCACGGAGCACCAAGCAGGCCACATTCACCACGGTGAACACGCACAGCAGCAGGAACGCCGTGGTGCCGGAGAGGTTCGGGACGACGTTGCTCTCCGGGTCGCTGGTGACGTACCAGATCAGCCCCAGCGCGAGGACGGTGGAGAACGCGATGCCGGCCCACGGGCTGCGGCGTCCCGGCAGGATCTTTCCGAGCGGCCGCGGCAGGACGTCCTGGCGGGCCATGCCGTAGATCAGCCGGCTGGCCATCAGCATGTTGATCAACGCGGTGTTGGCGACGGCGAAGACTGCGAGGAACGGAAAGATCTTGTCGATCGGGAAGTCCGGAGAGCCCTTGTGCACTACCTCGAGGAGGGCCGCGCCTTCGGCCTCCCTGATCCCCGCGAGCTCGGTGGGCGTGAGCACGCTGACCACGGACACGGCCACCAGCATGTAGAGGATCACGGCGACGCCCAGACCGGTCAGCATGGTCCGCGGGAAGATCTTCTCGGGGTTTTGTGTTTCCTCGACCATGTTCACGGAGTCCTCAAAGCCGACCATCGCAAAGAACGCGATGGACGTGGCCGCCGTGACCGCCAGGAACAGGCCCTTGTCCTGGTGGTCGGTGAAGACCGTGATCTCTCCGGGATTCCCTGTCCCCTGTGCCATCACGTAGAAGCCGACGCCGATCACGATGCACAGGGCGGTCACCTCTACCAGGGTGAGCACCACGTTGAACTTCACGCTCTCCCCCACGCCGCGCAGGTTGATGGCCGCCAGCAGCAGCATAAAGCCCAAGGCAACCGCGGTGACCACCTCCCGTGGCGGCATCTCCATCCAGCCGTTGATCGCCAGGCCGCCAAAGAAGTTCTGGGCCAGGACGTTCGCGGAGGTGGAGGCGCTGGTGATGCCGGAGCAGACGACGGCGAACGCGACCAGGAACGTGACGAAGTGGATTCCGAACGCCTTGTGAGTGTAGAGCGCCGCGCCGGCTGCCTGGGGATATTGGGTGACCAGCTCCAGGTAGGAGAATGCGGTCAGGGTCGCGACGATGAAAGCGAGCAGGAACGGCAGCCAGACGATGCCTCCCACCGTGCCGGCCATGGTTCCGGTGACGGCGTAGACACCGGCGCCGAGGATGTCGCCGACGATGAACAGGAGCAGGAGCTTGGGTCCGAGGACCCGCTTGAGTGTGGGTTCGTCACCTTCGGGGGTTACATCGAAGACTTGGTCGGACGTGGTGCTCATGGTTGACCTCCGCAGCGGGTACACGGCTCCTGAGAGCCGCGGCCGGACTCCCGGCCTCGATGTGACCTACTTCACTGTGATCTTCTGAGGTCAATTTGGCAACAACAAGGGGGCTGTCAACAAGGGGCTGTCCGCGTTTCCCGAGGGGAACGTGGACAGCCATTGTTGCTGCGCGCGTCGGCTTGGTTCCGCGCGTCGGGCCCTGTTGTTCGTCACCTGGTTCAGGCAACAGCCACGGCGCCAATCTGCCGCATGAGGCTCAGGTTGTCAGTGGTGCCCCAATGCTCGGCCACTTTGCCTCCCTCGACACGAATGATGTCAGTGCAGTCGAACTCGACGTTCTTGCCCGTTGGCGGGATGCCGGCCAGTTCCCCACGATGCGTACCCGTGAGAACCACGTGGCACGCCTCCAGGTTTCCGGCGGCGACCTTGGGCATGATCTCCTTGACCTTGATGTCCGGGAAAGCCGACCGCATCGTCTTCACGAAGTACTTCACGCCGTCCTTGCCGGGCGGTTGCCCGGGGAGGGCTTCTTCGTGATCCACATAGCTGTCCGCGGCCAGCTCATCAATGAGGTCGAGGTTTCCACTCTCAATGACGTCCTTGTAGAACCGCTCAATCAATCCAACATCTCCAGACATTTCCCACTCCTAGTAGACGAGACCGAAATTGGATCCCCCCGGCGTAATGCCCCGGCGGCACGCGCAGACCACCCCGGAAGGACTCTCCGTCTTTGCCCCGCAGGAGGTTTTGAACCCGCAGGCAGGCATCAGCGGTCCGCGTAAAGCGCCGAGTAATAGTGTGAAAAAACGAGTGAGGAACGGGCGAAACTGTCCGTTAAGGCAGAAGATATTCCGGGGTTTCGAGGGTGTCAAGATGCCTTCGCTACCCCTCAGAAAACCTCCGTGCAGGCAACGAAAACGTCTCGCTTAAGGGGCCGCAAGGGGCACCAGGCTGGCTCACCTAGCTCGACGCGCGGGCGTCCGGCAGCTTCCGACGACGTCCGCTTCCGACGACGTCCGGCGGGCCGCCGGGCTACAGCCGGCGCTGCCGGAACATCGGGAACGCTTCCCGCACCCGGGCCACCGTCTCAAGCGAGACGTCCACCGACTGGACACCCGTATCGAGGCCCAGGTCGGCTTCCGTGACGCCCATGGGATCGATCAGGACGCTCCGGCCCACAGAGACGGGCGGGGCCTGGCACACCCCTGCCACGTACACACTGTTCTCGATGGCGCGCGCCGCGTTCAGCGCCAGCCACTGCTCGGTTTTGTGGGTGCCCGGCACCCATGACGAGCAGACCAGCAGGACCTGCGCGCCGGCGTCGGCGAGGGACCTGGCCAGCTCCGGGAACCGCAGGTCGTAGCAGGTCATCAGGCCGAACCGCGCTCCGGCGGCATCAAACACCACCGGGCTGGTGGACGGGCCGGGTCTGATGAACGTCGACTCCCCGAAGCCCTGCGCGTCGAAGAGGTGGATCTTCCGGTAGAAGGCGAGCTGGGCGCCGTCGGGCCCGAAAGCCACCAAGGTGTTGTAGGCCTGACCGGGCTCCCCGGTCGCTTCCACCACGCCCGCCACCAGCGTGATGCGGTGGCGGCGCGCGGTGCGGGCGAGCTCCTGGCAGATGGGACCGTCCAGCGGCTCGGCGACTTCGGGGAAGGTCGCGTCGATGATCTTCTTCTCGTAAGTGGCGTACTCCGGGAAGGCGACCAGCGCGGCGCCGTCGAGGGCGGCGGCGCCGGCGAACCGGTCGATCGCAGCAAGATTGGCCTGGATGTCGGTGCCCGACGCCAGCTGCCCGAGCGCTATCTTCACGGTTGGTCTTTCCCTTCTGTCAGCCGGCCCAGTTCAGTCGGCCCAGCCCAGCCTCCCAGTTCAGCCGTCCCAGCTCAGGCGGCTGCTTCGATCGTTGCCTTTTCCGTGGCCGCCATTTCCGGCGGTGCCGCTTTGAACCCGCGCGTGATCAGGGCCAGGACCACCACGCCCAGCGCCAGCCACGACAGTCCCAGCGTAATGGCGTTGCTGTCCAGCTGTGAGAGCAGGTAGGCGCAAACGATGGCTCCAATCACCGGGACCACCACGTAGGACACGGGATTGAGCGGGTTCCCGGCCCGGCGCTGGCGCAGGTAGTGGAAAACGACGGAGAGGTTGACCAGCGTGAAGGCGGTGAAGGCCCCGAAGTTGATGAACGACGTGGACGTGGCGACGTCCAGGAAGATCGCGATCAGGCCGACGATGCCGGTGATCACGATGTTGATCACCGGGGTGTGGAACCTCGCGCTGAGCCGGCCGAAGACCGCCTTGGGGAGAACGGAGTCGCGGCCCATGGCATACATCAGGCGTGAGGCGCTGGCCTGCGCTGCGAGGCCGGACGCGAACTGCGCTACCACCAGGCCGGCCAGGAACACCGCGCCGAAAAGCTGGCCGCCGATCTGCAGGGCGATGGCGCTGGCGGCGGAGGCCGAGTCCTCGAACACCCCGCCGGGGTGCACCAGCTGCGTCACGTAGGACACGACGACGAAGATGCCGCCGCCGATCAGGGCCACCAGCATGATGGCACGCGGCACGTTCTTGCGCGGGTTGATGGTCTCCTCGGTGAGGGTGGTGACGGCGTCGAACCCGAGGAACGAGTACGCGGCGATAGCGGCGCCGGCCGAGATGGTGGCAACGCTGGAGGTGTCATTGAAGAACGGCTGGGTGCTGGCCAGGCCGCTGACGCCGGCGGTGGAGACCACGTGACCGATGGACAGCGCCACGAAGAAGGCGATGACCAGGAGCTGGAACGCCATCAGCACGTAGTTGGCCTTGTCCGCCACCTTGATGCCCAGAATGTTCAGCCCCGTGGTGATAAGGATGAAGCCCACAATCCAGATTCCGATGGGGATTCCGGGGAACTGCGCGCTCAGGTACGAGCCGCCGATGAGCCAGATGACCATGGGGAGGAAGAGGTAGTCCAGCAGGATGGCCCAGCCCACGAGGAACCCCACCCTGGGATCGATGGAACGGCGGACGTAGGTGTAGGCGGAACCGGCCACGGGGTAGGCGATGGCCATCCGGCCGTAGCTGTGCGCCGTGAACAGCATCGCGACCATTGCCATCAGGTAGGCCGCCGGCGCTGCCCCGCCCGTGGTTTCGGCGATGATGCCGAAGATTCCCAGGACGATCAGCGGAGTCAGGTAGGCAAGGCCGAAGAGGACCAGCGAGGGCAGTTTCAGGGTGCGGGTCAGGGTGGGTGATGTTGTCACGGTGGTTCCTTAGGCGTTGAAGGACTGGGGAGACCAGGTGGCCGGGTTGATCCGGCCCTGGTAGACGGGCAGTTCGACGGCGTCCTCGCCGTCGCGGAACTGGGACCAGGGGCGGTTGAGATTTTCGGTGCCATGGGTCCTGACATGCTCGACGTCGGCAAGGTCCAGTTCCGCCGTGAGCAGCACCGGGGCGTCGCCGTCGGCCTCGGCCAGGGTGTTGCCCTCGGGGTCGACGATGATGCTCAGGCCCTTCCCGGTGGGACCCGCGCAGTTGACGCTGACCACGAAGACCTGGTTCACGATCGCGTTGGCCTTGGCCAGCACCAGTTCCTGGCGGCGGTCCGGGGTGGTGGTCTTGACGACGTTGAGGATGACCTCAGCACCCATCCAGGCGAGCTGGCGTGAGACCTCCGGGAACCACGCGTCGTAGCAGATGTTCAGGCCCACCCGGCCAATACCGGCGAGGTCCACGGTGGTGAACCGGTCGCCGGGGTCGTACGGCTCGAACGGACGCCATGGGAAGACCTTCCGGTAATACCCGGCCAGCTCGCCCTCCGGGGACAGGACCAGCTGGGTGTTGAATAACTGGCCTTCCGGGCCGCGCTCGCAGACGCTGCCCGGCACCAGCCAGATCCCGAGGTCCGCAGCAAGCTGCCGGAGCTCCTTGACCCGTGGGCCGTCCAGCGGCTCGGCGGAGTCCTGGAGCACCTCCGTGCGTTGCTGGTCCGGGCTTTCGTCGCCGAAGAGGTGGAGCTCCGGGAAGACCACCAGCCTGCTGTGCGGCTGGGCGGCGAGGGCGGCTTTGACCTCGTCCGCGAACGCCGAGACTGGTTCGCCGATGAGCCGGGGCCGGGCCTGGGCTGCGATGAGGGGAAGGATGCGTTGCATGGTGTTCTCCACGTTGGGGATGTGATCTGCACTATATTAGATCAGAATGATCTAATTATGGGAAGAGGCGAGAATGGGCCGTAAAGTAGCGGATATGACCCGTCAGTTGGAGGACACCGCCGAGCCTTCGCCCATCGGCGCCGGCCGGTTGGCCGGAATCGACCGCCGCAGCGCCATCGACGCCGTTCGGCTGCGGATCGGCATGGCGATTTCGCTTGGGCTCCTCAAACCCGGCGAGCGCCTGCCCGATCAGGAAGACGTGGCCCTGGGCCTGTCAGTCAGCCCGATTACCGCCCGCCGCGCACTGGCGAGCCTCGCGGAACAGGGGGTGGTGGTCCGCCGCCGCGGCCGGGGCGGCGGAACGTTCGTCGCCGATGAACCGCCGCGCAGTGTGTTGGCGGAACTTGCGGCGTCCCCGGCCGAGTCGCGGGCCGTGAACCGGCTGGTGGACCGGAGGCTGCTCTTCGAATGCGCGGTGACCCACTACGCGGCAGTCAACGCCACGGCAGAACAGTTGGATGAACTGGACCGGCTGACCAAGGACATGGCGGAATCCACGGACTGGTCCGACTACCACCAGGCAGACGAGCAGTTCCATCAGCTGGTGGGCACGGCCTCGAGGCTGGGCACCGCCGTCGAGGCCTACCACGAGACGCTGGCGGAGCTCTATGCCTACTTCATCCCCTACCCGATCGAGCTGCTGCACAAGTCAAACTGCGACCACATCGCCCTGGTAGCAGCCTTGCGTGCCGGCGATGTCCAAGAAGCGGTGGGGGTCTCGCGCAAGCATGTGGACATCCTGCACCAGACCATGTTCATGGGCCTGACGGACGGCGGAGCCGCCTCAACGCCGGTTTGAGGCAGGCCGGCTGCAGCCGAACTGCGGCCGGTCCGCCGTCGTCGAGCCGCCGGCGAGACGCCGTCGAGCCGCCGCCGTCGGTGGCTTCAAACCGTTGCGGGCGTAGTGGCCGTTAGTCGAGCGGGCTGATAGCCAGGCAGCGCGGTGACCGGGCCAGCTGTCATTCCGGTACGGCGCCGATCTGCTGCATGAGAGTCATGGTGTCCGTGGCTCCCCAGTGCTCGACGACTTTGCCGTCCTCGACCCGGATGATGTCCACGCCGCTGAATTCGACGCTCCGACCGGTGGGCGCAACGCCCATCAGTTCTCCCTGATGCGTTCCGGTCAGGACCACGTATTGTGCCTCCAGATCGCCATCCACCAACGCCGGTTCGGTGGTCTTGGCCCTAAGATCCGGGAATGCCGCCCGCATGGTGTTGACGAAGAATCCGACCCCGTCCTTGGCGGGCGATTGTCCGGGCATGGGATCGTGATCGACAAAGTCGTCGCTCACCAGTTCATCGATGAGGGCGAGATTTCCGTCCCCAATCACCTCTGTGTAGAACCGCTTGATCAATCCAGTCCCGTCAGCCATTTCCGACTCCTTAGAAGGCGCGAGACCGATGTGGATCCCCCAACGCGTTGTTCGGCAGACCACGCCGCCAGCCATTCCGGGCAGGCCCACGCGGAACGCCGGGAAAGACTGTGAAAAATAGGATGGAACGGGCCACCTAGCCCGTTTAAGGCCGAAGGTATTCCGGTGTTTCGGGCCTGTCAAGATCACTGGCCTGTCGCCTCGCCGATTCCCGCCCGGTCCTCGAGTTCAGCGGTGCAACGTCAACAAAACGCCCCCGGATATTGTCACACCGGCCACGTAGTCTGCGTTCACGAGCTTGATCCACCTGACAGGGGATGACGTGGCTGACCTAATCCGCGAGGCAATGGGTACGACGCCTTCCTTGCCTGAAACAGATGCCTCGATTCCGGAATCATTGGAGCCGCCCGTCCCTGAAGGGCCGAGCTTGCTGGCAGCGAGCGGCCGCCGGCTAAGCCAATACGACTTACTCACCGCCGAGCAGGAAGTGGAATTGGCGCAAGAAATCGAAGCAGGGCTATTCGCGGAGCAGATCCTGGCGGACGGCACAGCGCGGCCCGGTCAGGAGGTAGCGGAACTTCGGACCATCGTCCTTCTGGGCAAGCGTGCAGTCGACACGCTGCTCCACGCCAACCTCCGGCTAGTAGTGTCAATCGCCAAGCACTACACCCACCGGGGCCTCGAATTCTCGGACTTGATCCAAGAGGGAAACCTGGGTCTGCACAGGGCCATTTGCAAGTTCGACTTCACTAAGGGCTTCAGATTCTCCACGCACGCCACGTTGTTCATCCGCAGCGGCATCCTCCGGGCGCTGGCTGATCAGGCCCGTCTGATCCGGCTGCCGGTGAACGTCATCGATCAGCTACAAAAGGTGCGGTCAGCGGAACGGACGGCCGCTATGACAGGGACCGTCTACAGCCACGAAGTTCTCAGCCAGCTGACGGACAATTCGATCGGGAAAGTTGAGTGCCTGCTGACCTCGGACGAGCCAGTCTATTCTTTGGACTCTGAGGTGCCCGATGGCCGGGGCGGAACTGAAGCCCTGGCCGAACAATTGTTGGATTCCTCCGACGTAGACGCGACCGATTCGCTCTTCCATCAGCAGATGAAGGCGCAGGTACATACCGCGCTCGACACGCTCGAGGCCCAGGAAGCCGCGGTCATTGCGATGCGCTTCGGCATTGCGGGCGGCGAGGCCAAATCCTTGGACGTCGTAGCGAACACTTACGGCGTGACCCGCGAACGCATCCGCCGGATCGAGGTCGCGGCGATGGAGAAGCTCTGAGCCTTCCCGGTCCAACGCCCTGCGAGCGTATCTGTACGACTACGAAGGCCCATCCGGCGCGGAGGCTGCGACGGAGTCCGCGCCTGCGGCCCGCGGCCTAACCCCTACCGCCGCTCCCGCCACGCCAGCGAGACCACGAACACCACTGCCCCCAGCGCCAGCATGACGAATACCATGAGCCCCCAGTTCGCCTGAGTTACCCCGGTGCCGTAGAAGATGCCGATCAGCACGGTGGCCGTGATCGCGCCCAGGTAGCGGCAGGTCTGGAAGATCCCGGCAGCCACACCGCGCTCCTCCGGCCGGGTGGAAACGTACATGCCCTGGCTTGAGGAAATGGCGACCACGCAATAGGGCACACCCAGGAATGCGGTCAGCGCGAGCACCACCGGTATGGCGAGGGAGACTGTCAGCAGCCACATCGCCGCCGACGCCACCATCAGCAGCACGACGCCAGCGATCAGCACCCGCCGCACCCCGAACCTGTCGATCGCGCGGACCGCGAACGGCGTCCCGACCACCGAGATCGCGGCGAGCGGCAGCATCAGCAGGCCCACGACGCCGGGGTTGTATCCGCCGGCGGTCTGCAGCAGCTGGGGCAGACCGAAGAACGCGAAGTAGTAGACGCCGTTGAACAGCGCGAAGCCCAGGTAAACCAGCAGCAGAGGCCGGTTGCGGCCCAGCAGCCGCAGGTCCAGGAACGGCGGGCTGAACCGCAGCTCCCGCCACGCGAATAGCGCCGCGAGGACCAGCCCTCCGCCAAGCAGCCACCACCGGTAGTCGGGCAGCACATTCAGCAGCGCCATCATCACGAGGACCAGGGCACCGATGAAGGCCCCGATGCCGGGCAGGTCCGAGTCCCGGACCAGTTCCGATACGCGGCCGCGCTCCCGGACCCCGTCCGCCGGGGCAAAGCGCCGGACCGCGAGGATCGCGACCAGGGACAGCGGGACGTTGATCAGGAACAACGCCTGCCACCCCACAAGGCTCACCAGCAGGCCGCCCACCACGGGCCCGACAGCAGCCGCCGACGTGTTTGCCATCTGGATCCGGCCCAGCGGCCGCGTGGATTTCACGTTCGCCTCCCGCGCCAGCGCCGCGACCATGACGACGGCGCTCGGGTACGCGGTGGCGGTGCCGAGGGCCATGAACGCCCGCGCCACACACAACAGCGCGAAGTTCGGCGCGAAGGGTGCGAGCGCGCAGGTCACGGCCACCAGGGCCATGCCCAGCAGGAACAGCCGCCGCGGGCCGAAGCGGTCCGCGAGCCGGCCCATGAGCGGCTGGCCAGCCGCGGAGGTGAGGTAAAACGCTGTGATCACCCAGGTGACCGTAGCGACGTCGAGCCCGAAATCCTCGCGCAGCACCACGAGGGCGACGGCGATCATCGACGAATTCAACGGGTTCAGCGACGTACCGAGACTGAGTCCGGCGACGGCCAGGCCCGTCCGGGGAGAGTTGCTCACGGCAACAGTCTGTCCTACGTCGCCGGCCGAAATCGAACCAGACGACACACGCCGCGCCGACGGTCCGTTGAATGCGTCACGCACAGCAGGCTCTGGGCCCGACGGCGGCGGGCGTCTCGCGGACAACCGCGGAAGACCCCGCGGCCGGACGGGAAAGACTGCCGTGCGTGACGCCGGCCGGATCAGTTCACGCGTGCATCCGCCAGGCGAGGCGCTGTCAACGGCCGGCGGCGGACGCGGGCGCGGCAGGCGCCGTCGGGTGCCGCCCCCAGGCCAGCTCACGGAGCCGGACCAGGTCCAGGGAGGGCTGGGCCGGCGGGACGCCTGGCCGGTTCTGCGGAACCAGGACCCGCAGTGCGCGCGGTTCGATGCTGCAGCGCACCGGCGTGCTCATCAGCAGGGCCTCGCCGTCCACTCCGACCGGGATCTCAGGCACGTCGGCGTCGACCACCACCTCCGCCGCCGGGCGTTGGATCAGTCCGCGCTTCGTGGCACGGCGCAGCAGCCCGACCGCTTCGCGCGTGCTGGCGGCGGAGAGTGCCACGGCGCCGAGAACGCCGCGGTCCAGCCGGGTTCGGCGGCCCAGGCCCGCGAGGTCGTTGCTGCCGTACGGTCCGTTGCTCACCAGCACCGCCTGCGGGCCGTCCACTGTTGCCCCGTCCACCAGGGCTCGGAGCCGCGCCCCCTTGTGGCCCTTGATCAGGTCCGGAAGCATCTGCAGCACCGTTCCGGTCTTGTCCTCGCGGTACTCCGGGCTCTGCACCACCTCGGCATACACGCCGAACGATGAGTTGTTGACGAACGTGCGGCCGTTGATCTTGCCGAGATCGACGTGCAGCTCTACCCCGTCCCGGAGGGCGTCCAGGCAGCCCGTCGGATCCTCCCGGTCCAGCCCGAGGTCCAGGGCGAAATGGTTGCGGGTGCCGGCGCTGATCACCAGGAACGGAAGGTTGTGCTCGGCCGCAATGCCGGCCACGAGCGCCTGGGTTCCGTCGCCGCCGGCGACGCCGAGCAGATCGGCGCCGCGCTCCACCGCTTGCCGGGCCAACGCGTCGACATCCACCTGTCCCGGACCTTCCAGAAGGGCCACCTCGGCGCCGAGTTCCTCGGCCTTCCGCTTGAGATCGAACTTCACCACCTTGCCCCCGCCGGAACGCGGATTCATCACCAGGAAGGCATGCCGCCAGGTGGGAGCGGGGTATTCGGCCATCGCCTTGCCCTCACCCCTTTCCCGAAGGGCAGCGCGGGCACAAACCAACGCCAGGAACGCCAGCGCAAGCGCGATCACGACCTCCCGGAGCAGGCTTGCCTGGACGTATAGGGCCAGGACCACCAGCGGGGCGAGCACCGCCAGTGCCAGTGCACACCAGCGCAAGAAACCGCGGCTAATGAGGAACCAGTAGATCGCAGCCACGGCCACCAGCACGGCGCCCAACCCGGTGATGACCAGGGCAATGGTGCCTGCCAAACCCGCAGCCACCAGGGGGACAGCCACGGCTAAGAGGAGCGCGACGTAGGCCCCCCGCGCCCACCACCGCCGGGTTTCGGGGACCTGTTCGATGGCCGGCATGACGGTCACGTCGTGCCTCCGATCTGAGTTGCCCCGACGGCGGCGATCAGCCCGGCCGCTGCCCTGCGCTCCCCTTCGAGCCAAGGGCGCAGGGTCCTGAGTTCTCTGCCATCCCTGGAATTCACTTTCGGCCTCTCCTTCGCCTCGAATGAATGCGGCCATCACAGAAATCGGGCCGGCGGTTCAGGTTCTGATCTTGGCCACCGTCATCAAGATCGCCGAGTCTTCCTCGGCCTCCAGGCTGTGCAGCCCAGCCGGCACGATCAGCAGATCGCCGGTCTTGCCCTGCCAGGATTCATTGCCGGCCCGCAAGCGCACACAGCCGCGGAGCACGAACACAGTCGCCTCGCCCGGGTTCTGGTGCTCGCTCAGCTGCGTCCCGGCCCGGAACGCCATGACGGTCTGGCGCAGAACTTTCTCGTGCCCGCCGAACACCGTGTCAGCAGCCCGTCCGCTCCCTGCCGCGAGGGCAGCCGCGATCTGCTGCCTGGCCAGGGCATCGATCGATATTTTCTGCATGGGCACACCGTACTCGCCTCACGCCGCGCTGCCGAGGGTCCTTCGCCCCGGAGTCGGGTCCGGACAGACCCCCCGACCCGGTCACCATTCCGGTCAGGGGCGTCGGGAGTCCGTTCTTGGGTCGCCTGGACGCCCGGGCCCGGGCACCATTCCGGTCATGGCCCTCAGGCCACCGTTCCAGGGTCGCCGGGACGCCCAGAGCGGCGGCGTGCAGCTGCAGCCCAGTACGCCACTAGCTCTAGTAAGCCACGTCGAATCCGCCGAACTCCCCCGTCGCAGCCGAGACGGACTCTTCGACGTCGTCCACCCGGCCGGGCGCTTCCGGCGAGCGCAGCCAGCGCCGCAGCTCCAGCACCACGGACTGCGGCCCCTCGGCCACGATGCCCACGGAGCCGTCCATATTGTTCCTAACCGTGCCGCTGAGCCCAAGCTCCTCGGCTTTCCGGACCGTCCAGTACCGGAAGCCAACCGCTTGGACCACACCGGACACCCGCGCGTTCAGCCGCACGGGCTCACCGGAATCGGCCGGAAACTGCGCACGGTGTTTCTCAGTCATGCTCCCAATCTAGCGCCCACAAGGGCGCCGATTTTAGTCACAGTTTTTGGTCATACAGGGTTTGGTCATACCGGGTTTGGTCCTGCAGGCCTAGTCTCACCGCCCAGACACAAGAGGACCTTTGCCCCTTTTCGGAGGGCCGACGTCCGCGAAAGGCTGGTTTCCAGCACTGCTACAGCTTGTCGAAGACCCGGCAACAGCACACCGAAGTGCTCTTCCCCCACCGGCGGTCACAACTGCCAGAACGGACAAGATAATGGCTGGACAATTCGAAATCTTCACCGACGCTGAATCCAAGGTACGGTTCCGGCTGCTCGCCGCCGACGGGACCGTGTTGGCCGTTTCCACAGCGTTCGACGACAAACGCCAGGCGGCGAACGGCATCATGGCCGTCCGCGAGTGCGCCGGCACCGGGCTGATCCGGGAGGCCCGCAGCAACCCGTGGACCGGGCAGCGTGGCAGCAGGAATGCCTCGCCGGTACGCCATCACAACCGGCACCTTCCCGCCGTTTAGTCCACAGCTACTTTGCCAGCCGGCGCTGCCGCCGGGTGCTGAGCCGGGCCCGGCGCGGGCTCGCAGGCCGGGCCCGGAGGGCAGCGGGCTTGCAGGCCATGCTTGGAGGGCAGTTCGGGGCCAGGCTGCAGATTGCAAGACAGTCTTAAGGGCGCCTCCTGCCCGGCTACGGCTACTTCGCCGGTTCCGTCACGGTACCGGTGACCGCAGCCTCGGCAGGACGCAAGGACGTGATCATCTTCCTAACGTCCTGGTACTCCGCCGTGGTGGCGTACAGCTTCGCCTTCTCCAGGTACGGCAGCCCGGGGTCCCCCGGCGTCGCGTTCTTCGCCGGGTCATAGGCCTGGCCGAACAGCGCGCCGCTGGGTGGCCAGAGGAACAGCTGGAACATCGGGCATGACATGGGCCCGGTCTCCTCCGGCATCATGGTGATCCCGTACGACGCGATGGTGGGCGGCGAAGCGTTCTTGGCCGTGGCATCACCCCGGCCCTCGAAGACGTAGCGCGGCACAGCCTGGTCCGCCGCGCCGGGTTCGGCGAGGGCCTGCATCGGCTCCGAATCGATCAGGACGTACGGCTGCTGATCACCGCATTCGGCGCCCGTGACTATGTTGGTGCGCAGCGCGGCCATCTGCTTCCCCGCGGCGTTCACAACGTCCACGAACTCACCGCCCAGCGGCGCCTCGCCCGCCGGGTCCCGGATCACCCATGTGGCCGGGTAGTCGAAACTCAGCGTCCCGTCCGACGTCGTGAACGTCTTCCACCCGGACGACGACGGCGGGCCCCCCTCCGCAGGTGAGGTGACCGGCGTCGTGGTCCCCGGACCCGTTCCCGGTGTCGTGTCCGACGGCGGGGTTCCCTGCGTTCCCTCAGCGGTTCCCGACCCAGTGTTTCCCGACTCTGTATTTCCCGGGGACGTGGGACCGGACGTGGCATTCGGCGCCGGCGCTGCGCCGGAGGTTGCGGGCGGCCCCGCCGGCGAGCCGCAACCTCCCAGCAGCAAGCCTGCGAGGACCAGCCCCGAGACAAACGGAGCCTGAAAGACTGCGCCTCGCTGCCGCCTCACCATGAACCCTGGCCGGCCCTACTGCCCCGCCGGGCGCAGCGAGGTGATCATCTTCCTGATGTCCTTGAATTCAGAGGTCTCCATGTAGGCCTCCGGGGTGTCGACATGCGGCTCGTTGCCCGGGCTGGTGTCGAAGGGGTTGTAGACGCCCCCGAACGACGCTCCGCTGGGCGGCCACGTGAAGAAATGGAAGATCGGACAGGCATCCGGCCCGGACGGTTTGGGCGCCGAGCTGATGCCGTAGGCCATGACGTTGGCCTTCATGGGGTCCTTCTCTGCCGGATACAGCCGCAACTCAAAGATGAAGTTCGGCGTGACGCCCTGCTGGACCAGGGCCGGGACGGGCACCAGATCGAGCAGCGAGTAGGGAATCCGCTGCGTGCATTCCGCGCCCGTGGCCACGTTGGTCCGCAACGTGGCCAGCGACTTGCCGCCCGCGGTGAGGACCTCCAGGAACACCGCGCCGGGCGAGGCCTCGGCACCGCGGTCCTTCACGGTCCACTCGGCTGGGTGGTCGAACTCCAGCTTCCCGTCGGAGGTCTTGTAGGTTTTCCAGTCCGCCGCCGTCGGCGCGGGCGTCGAGGGCGCGGAGGGCGGCTCGGTCGGCGCAACATCTGTTGCGCCGGGCGCGGACGTCAGCGGCGGCACGGAAGGCATGGACGGCGACGTCGGGCCCGGACCCGCGGGGCCGCCGCAGGCGCCGAGCAGTGCCGCAACCAAGAAACCGGCCGATGCTGCCGAGCCGAACGCCGCCAGTCGACGCATGTCACCCTCCCCCTGGGATTCAAGTGGTTCGACCATTCTGGAACGTCCGGGCGCAAAAGCAAGAGGCCAAAAGTCCCGGGTTGAGCGCCAGAACCCGTCGTAACGCGCTGCAGCGTGCCGCGCCTGCCAGCTGCTGCCGCGGCTTCTGCCGCGGCGTGACCGGGCCCACGTTGACATCCGGACGATTTCAATTGCCCGCGGAAGCTTGCTAGAGCTTAACTAATGCAAGAGTTCCTGACACCAGCAATGCCGTTCCTGGCCATGGCCCTCGCCGTGGTTGCCGGACTCGTCCTGTCCTGGCTGGTGCGCAAGCTTGTGCTCCGGCTCAACCGCAGCAAGCCCGAACTGCGCGAGACGTCCCGCGTGGCCCGGCTGCCGTTGCGTTTGTCGCTGTGTCTGGTGGCCGTCCGGATCGCGCTGGCCACCAGCGCCGGGGACCTCGAATGGCGTCACGGCCTGGACCATCTGCTGCTTATTGCGCTGATCGCGTCCCTGGCCTGGCTGGCCGTCGCCATGCTGCTCATCATCGAGACGATGGTCCTGACCCGGTACCGGGTGGATGTCGCGGACAACCGCCGCGCCAGGCGGCTGCGCACCCAGGTGATCCTGGCCCGGCGGATCGGCGTCGCGCTGATCGTGGTGGTGGCCCTGGGCAGCATGATGCTGACGTTCCCCGCGATCCAGGCACTCGGCGCCGGGCTCCTGGCCTCCGCGGGCGTGATCTCGATTGTTGCCGGCCTCGCGGCACAGACTTCGCTGGTCAACGTCTTCGCCGGCATCCAACTCGCCTTCACGGACGCGATCCGGGTGGATGACGTGGTGGTGGTCCAGAAGGAATGGGGCCGGATCGAGGAGATCACCCTGACCTACGTGGTGGTCCACATCTGGGACGACCGCCGGCTGATCCTGCCCTCGACGTACTTCACCACCACCCCGTTCGAGAACTGGACGCGGCGGCAGTCCGAGGTCATGGGCACCGTGGAGTTCGACCTCGACTGGCGCGCACCCGTCGAGGCAATGCGCGGCGAGCTGAAGAAGGTCCTGGCCGAGACCCCGCTGTGGGACCAGCGCGTGGGGATCCTGCAGATCACGGATGCCACCGCCGGCTTTGTCCGCGTGCGCATCCTGGTCAGCGCAGCCGACAGCGCCTCGCTGTTCGATCTCCGCTGCCTGATCCGCGAGGAGCTGGTGCTGTTCCTGCAGCAGGACCACCCGACGGCGCTCCCCCACGTGCGCCTCGAATCGCTGCCGTCCGCGGCTTCCGCCAACGATTCCTTCAACACGGCCGACGCCGGGACGGGCACCAAACGTCCGGGCAAGACTGCCGCCACGGCCGAGCACCCCCGGCACCCGGACCCGCACGACTCACAGCTGTTCACCGGATCCATCGAGGCGATCCAGCGCTCCAAGGCCTTCTCCGGCCCGGGCGAGGACGTCTTCGAGGACCGCGACAACGCCATCGCCTCCCAGAACTAGCCAACGCCGGACCGCTTCTACCGGACCGCGGACCGGGCAGGGTCTTCCCAGCCCCCGCCAACTGGTCGATAATCAGACGTTGGCGGGTCAGCAACGCGCTGCCCCATTGTCTGATGGACCAGCTGAGGAGTCCCATGACGGTCGAACAAGCCCCCGCGGAAACACCTAAGGCGACTGCCAGCGATTGGTTCCAGAGCGCCGTCGTCTATCAGATCTATCCGCGCAGCTTTGCCGACTCGAACGGCGACGGCATCGGGGACCTCCGCGGCATCATCAGCAAGCTGGACTACCTGCAGCGGCTGGGGGTCGACGTCGTCTGGCTCTCCCCGATCTACACCTCCCCGCAGGACGACAACGGCTATGACATCAGCGACTACCGCAACGTCGACCCGCTCTTCGGCACCCTGGACGAGCTCCGGGAACTGACCGACGGCCTACACACGCGCGGCATGAAGCTGGTGATGGACCTGGTGGTCAACCACACCTCGGACGAGCACCCCTGGTTCGTCGAATCCCGGTCCTCGAAACAGAACCCGAAGCGCGACTGGTACTGGTGGCGGCCGCCGCGGGAACCCGACGCCGGGGCCTCCCCAGGGCGCACCGCCGCGGAGCCGAACAACTGGGGCTCGGCGTTCTCCGGGCCCGCGTGGGAGTTCGACCAGGCCTCCGGGGAGTACTACCTGCACATCTTCTCCAAGAAGCAGCCGGACCTGAACTGGGAGAATCCCGAGGTCCGCGCCGCGGTCTACGAGATGATGAACTGGTGGCTGGACCGGGGCGTGGACGGCTTCCGGATGGACGTCATCAACTTCATCTCCAAGGACACCGCCCTCCCGGACGGGCCGGTGGCGGACGGCAAGCTCTTTGGCGACGGCAGCCCGTTCTACATCGACGGCCCGCGCATGCACGAGTTCCTGCAGGAGATGCACCGGGAAGTCTTCGCCGGCCGCACCGGCGAGCTGCTCACCGTCGCCGAAATGCCCGGCGTGAGCGTGGCAGACGCCGTCCTGTACACTGACCCCGCCCGAGCCGAGGTGGACATGGTCTTCCAGTTCGAGCACGTGGCCCTGGACCAGGAGGGCGGCGACAAATGGCGGCCCAAGAAGCTCCTGCTCACCGAGCTGAAGCAGACCCTGGGGCGCTGGCAGGACGGCCTGGCCCAGACCGGCTGGAACAGCCTGTACTGGGGCAACCACGACCAGGCCCGCGCCGTGTCTCGCTTCGGCGACGACAGCCCCCGCTACCGTGAACTCTCCGCCAAGATGCTCGCCGGCATCCTGCACCTGCACCGCGGCACGCCCTACGTCTACCAGGGCGAGGAACTGGGCATGACCAACATGAGCTTCGGCGCGATCAGCGACTACCGCGACATCGAGGTCCTCAACCACCACCGCGAAGCCACCACCCACCTCGGCCACACCGACGCCGAAGTCCTCGCCGCCCTCGCGCCGCTGAACCGGGACAACGCCCGCACCCCGGTCCAGTGGGACGCCTCCCGGCACGCCGGATTCACCACCGGCGCCCCCTGGATCGCGGTGAACCCGAATGCCAACCACATCAACGCCGCCGCCCAGGTGGACGACCCCGACTCGGTCTACAGCTTCTACCGCAAACTCATTGCGCTGCGCCACACCGAGCCGGTGGTCTCCCACGGGAACTTCACCATGCTCCTGCCCGACCACCCGCACATATACGCGTTCACCCGGGCGCTGGCCGGTTCTGACGGTTCCCCCGGCGCTCCCTCCGGCAGTCCTTCAGACAGCACGGAGCTTCTGGTTCTGGGCAACTTCTCCGGCGAGGAGCGGGCCGCGGAACTTGGGGACGAGACCTGGCATGACGCCGAACTGGTCTTGGGCAATTACCCGTCCGACGGCGGTTCGGCCGCAAGCGCCGTGCGGGACGGAGCCGACGGCGGCGCAGCCGCAAGTGCCGTGCGGGACGGAGCTGCCGACGGCGGTTCGGCAGCAAGCGCCGTTCGACGCGGCGCAGCCGGCGGCGCTGGCACGGGCACGATGCGCCTGCGGCCCTGGGAACTACGGGTCTTGCGCCGGCGCGGCCGCGCGTGATTGCCGTATCCGAAACACCAGCTGAGGAAGGAAGCCCGATATGACCATTCCGCCGCCCCCCGAACCCGATCCGTTTCCGCCGGAGCCGGGCCCCACGACGCCGCAGCCGGAGCCCCGGGACCCGTTCCCGCCTGAACCTGGCCCGGTCACGCCGCCGCCGGTTCCGGGGCCCGAGCCGGTACCAGGACCCGCACCCACACCGTCACCGGAACCGGGGCCGTTTCCGACGCCGCCCAGTCCCCTCCCGATTCCGGATCCCGGCCCGGTGCCGCCGCGGCCGGACCCCACCCGGTTCTAGCAGGCGTCAACCAGCGCTAACCCCGCGCAGGAACCGGCGTACCTCGGCGTTGAAGGCATCCGGTGCTTCGACGGCGCCCATGTGCCCGACGTCGGGAATCATCACGAGCGTCGAACCCGGGATCCGCCGGTTCATTTCGCGGGCCACGCTCAGCGGCGAGCGAACGTCTTCTGTGCCGTAGAGCAGCAGTGTGGGCACCGCGATGGTGGGCAGGACATCGCGATAGTCGGCATGTGCGTTCGCGTTCAACAGTGCCCGCATGCCGCTTGGATGGAAGTCGGCCATGATCGCGCTGGTTTCTTGCACCGCCGCCGGATCAGCACGGTCGGTGAACAAGGTTGGCAGCCACGCGGGGATGAACTGCTCCGGCGGCTGCTCGAGTTCGGCGAGCACCTGCGCGTAGCGGCGCTCCACTTCCTCGGGCGGCAGGGATCCCGCCCAGCCGGCATATGCCGAGGCCAGCAGCAGCGACGCCGGGACCGACGGGTATGCCCGGTAGAACTCCAGCGCAATCCCGGAGCCCATGGATAAGCCGAGGATGTGCGGCCTTACCGGCACCGCTTCCCGCAGAAATCCGGCCAGTGCGTCGGCCAGATCCTTTCCGGTGAAGTCCTGCGGGGGATCGTCCGAGCCGCCGCACCCGGGCGCATCCCAGGCGAAGACCGTGAATTCATCCGACAGCCCGTCGAGCTGCCGCCGCCAGATCCGGCTGTCTTCGTAGGCGCCATGCAACAGGACCAGCGGCGGACCCTGACCCGTGCGCTGGTACCGGATGCGCAGGCCCTCAACCTCGACGGTATCCATGAGGCAATGCTAGGTCGGACCGCGGTCCCCCGGGCGGGCTCAGGACGCGCAAACCCACTCCCCGACGCGCAAATGACCCTGCGCCACGCAAACCCACCCGGACGCTCAACCCACCGAGGACGCGCAAACCCACCCCCGACGCGCAAATGACCCTGCGCCACGCAAACCCACCCGGACGCCTAACCCGCCCGCGAGGCCCAAACCGACCCGCGACACGCAAATGACCCTGCGACACCCGAATTCGGGTGTCCCAGGGTCATTTGCGCGTCGTCAGGAATATTGGGTGTCGGTGCCTACGGCAGGACGATGTCCCGGGTGCGGTGATCGTACTGGATGACCAGGAGGCCGCCGCCGTGGTGGACCTCGTGGTTGGGTCCGTCGAAGACGCCGAACGCGCCGTAGTTCTCGTCCCAGGAGCGGTTCAGGGCGATCTTGAAGGTGTAGTAGCCGGCCGGGATGTCCGCGGCGATCTTCCAGAGCTGGTCCACCTGGTCCAGTTCCATCTGGGCTTCGTCATACTGCGGCGCCCAGTTGGCGGGCGCGCCGATCAGGACGTTGAAGTCACCGGCAACCGCGACGGCATCCGGCTGCTCGATGGTTTCGACGCTGACGGCCGGGGCCGTGGCGGGAGCTTCGGCTGACGCAGCCTTCGCCGCAGGGGCCTCGGCAGCAGGCTTGCGCTTCCGCACAGCCTTGGCCACAGGGGCCACGGCCTCCTCGATGAGCTTGGCGGCCTTGCCGGCAACCTTGGAAGTTTTCGACGGGGCTTCGTCGGCGACGGCGACCGGCTTTGCGGCCCTCACCGGCTTTACCGCGGGAGCAGAAGGCAGCGGGGTGCCGGCCGGAACCGCAGTGCCGGCGTCGAGCGCCGCAGCGAAGGCGGCAGGCTCGGCGAAAGCAACCGTGGCGCGCTGACCTTCATCGGTGATGGACCAGCCGGAGCGGCCCTTGACCAGCCAGCCGGCCTTGACCAGCTTGGAGGTGGCGGTGGTCAGCGTCTTGTGCCCGCGGGGAATGCCGCCGCTGAGGAGTTCGCTTTCGCGATCGTTGAGGGGCACCCGTGCGATTGCCTCGCCCAGAACGGCTCCGGCGTTCAGCTTCTCGCCAGTCCATACCTCCTCTGCCAAGACATCAAGCACGGCCTTGAGCCGAAGGTTGGTGTTTTCCGCGGTGTTCGCGCCCATGGGTCTCCTTTAGAAGCAATTGATCCACCTGCATTTTGCCAAGGAAAGGCTAGTTTTTGCGAGCGGATTCCGTTAACTCTATGTGTCGTGACCCACTATGACAGGGCTGAGCGGGGTACGCGAGGGTCAAACTCGCCGCTACCCGCGAGTAGCCCGGCGTCGGAGTACTCTTGGCCGCCATGCCCCGCCGGCAGTTCTGGAGCTGAGATTCCCCCTCGGGCAGCGCTGAATTCGGCAGGATCGGACCCCGGGCGCTGGATCCGGCAGCGGTGGATTCGGCGGTGCTGGATTCGGCACTACTGGGCCCGGGGCGCTATCCGGCGGTGCTGGATTCGCTAGTGCTGGATTCGACCGCGGTGGACCGGGTCGCTATCCGGCGGCGCTGAATTCGGTAGCGTCCGGAGCCCGGGGCGCCGGACCGGCAGAGCTGGATTCGGCAGTGCTGGATTCGGCAGTGCTGGACCCGCGGGCCCCTGCGGACGGACAATGAGCCGTATTCGTCCCTGTTCCTCAGGAGCCGTTCCTCAGGAGCCGTTCCTCAGGAGCCGTTCCACAGGAGCCGTCATGCCGAGATTCAAGGTCTGGCTGCAGCGTCACCGCCTCCCGGCGTTCTTTGTCCTGGCGTTCGCGATTTCCTGGTGCTCCTGGCCGCTCTATGCGGCCGGGCTGATGCCGCAGTTCGAATTCCTGCCGATCGGTCCGCTCGCCTCGGCGCTGATCATCATTGGCCTCGCCGAGGGAAAAGCCGGTTACCGGGCGTGGGGCCGGCGGCTGATCCGATGGCGTGTGGGCTGGATCTGGTACGCCGTGGCCCTCCTCCTCCCGGCGGTGATGGCGCTGATTACCGGATTCGCCACCATGGCCTTCGGCGCCCCTGCACCGGGGCTGGCAGAGGTGAGCTGGTCCGCGCTCTTGGCTGTCTTTGCCGTGCGGCTGGTCAATCCAATGGACGGACCCCTGGGCGAGGAGCCCGGTTTCCGCGGTTATGCCGTGCCACTGCTCCAGGCCCGGTGGAATCCGCTGCGGTCCGCGGCACTCCTCGGCGTCGTGGTGTCCCTCTGGCACCTTCCGATGGTCCTCTTCGGCCAGCTCAGCTTGATCGGGCTGCCCACCACCTTCGCCATCACCTTCCTCTACGTGTGGCTGTTCAACCGCACCGGCGGAAGCGTGTTGCTCACGTACCTCTTCCACAACAGCCAGGGCACGTTCACGGTTGGTTCCTTCGGTTTCTCCGGCGTGGCCGCTGAGCGGGCGGAACTCATCTACTTCGCCGTCGTGGTCCTCGCAGTCCTCACCACCGTTCTCCTGGACCGGGGCGCGTGGCGTGCGGCGCCTGCCTCCGCCATCGACTCAGTGCTGCTCCGCTCCGGATCAGATCCAGTCCCCCGCTAAGGAGGGATCATGTCCTCACCCCTGCCGTCCCATGCCGGGGCCATTGCCCTGGCCGCCGGCCTGGCCTTCGCCGCCGAGGACGTCTGGCGTATGCTCGCGGCCGACCACAGCCTCGAGCGAATAGAAATGATGCGGCAGACTCCGTTCCAGCTGGCCAACGCGTTCTACTTTGTGGTCTTCATCGGACTGATGCTCGCCTTGGTGGCCGTCTACATGAGGTACGCGGACAGCGCCGGTGGCTTCGGCGTCGTCGGCTTCTGCGCCGCCCTCATCGGCACCATGGACATGGCGGGGAACATGTGGTTCGACGGGTTTGCCGGTCCGTGGATTGCCGAAACCGCGCCCGACGCCATCCTCGCTGGCGGGTCCGGGATGCTGGTGGTCGGCGCACTCTCCAGCTACGTGCTGTTTGCGCTCGGCTGGATCATCTTCGGCATTGTGGGCTGGCGGACGCACATGTTCCCGGCGTGGGCCGGTGCGGCGTTCGTCGTCGCCGGGGCCCTGGGGTTCAACGTGGGCCTGCCGCCATACGGGATTCCTATCGGCCTGGCGATGGCCGCCCTGGGCTGGTGGATCATCCGCAGCGCGCGCGTGCCGGCCGAGCAGCGTCAGGAAGCTCGATCGTAGGCACCCTTTCCAAGTCACCGCTTCGACGCACCAGTTCAGGGGCCACCGCCTGTAGGCACCGCTTCAGGGCCACCGCCCCCACGTCCAGGACCTTTGTGCCCCAGCTGGTCAGTCCCCGGCACTCCATTCCGCGCCGGTCTGGGCGGAGTAGGCGGCGACAGCAGCGTCGATGGTGCGGTAGAAGTGCTGCGGTTCGATTTCGCGTGTCAGCTCGAATCGCTCCACCTTGGCCCGGACCCGGTGCTTGAGCTCCGCGAACACCAGCGAGGTTCCCTGCGCGTTCAACTCTTGGTCCAATTCGAGCAACATGTCCGCCGCGGTGGTGTCCACGTCAGTGATCGGTTCGGCCGCGATGAGGATCCACCGCGGACTGGGTTCGGCCCGCGCCAGCCGCCGGATGTTGTCCCGGAAGGTCGTGGCGTTGGCGAAGAACAATGGCGCGTCGAACCGGTAGATCACCAGGCCGGGCAGGTGCTTGGCATCCGGGTGGACGTTGATGTCGTGAAACCCCTCGAGGCCCGGAACCCGCCCGATCACGGTCTGGTAGGGCCACCAGGCCCGGCGGAAGACATTGAGGATGGACAGGCCCACCGCGATGCCGATGCCGGGCAGCACTCCCAGGAGCACCACGCCGAGGAAGGCCGCCATCGACAGGCCGAACTCGGTCCGGCTCTGGCGCCACAGGCGCACGGTGCCCGGAATGTCTGCGAGGGACACAGACGCGGTGATCACCACGGCCGCGAGGGCCGGCTGAGGCAGGTTCTTGAACATCCCGGGCAGCAGCACGAGCATGAGGACGATCAGCAGTGCGCCCGTCAGGCCGGTGAGCTGGGTCTTCGAGCCGGAGCGTTCTGCCACGGCCGTCCGGGAACCGCTGGTACTCACGGGGAAGCCTTGGAAGAAGCCCGCGGCCAGGTTCGCGGCACCGATTCCGATCATCTCCTGGTTGCCGCGGATCTCCTGGCCGGAGCGCGCGGCGAATGCCGTCGCCGTCGAAATCGTGTCCGTCAACGAGACCAGCGCAATTCCCAGGGCCCCGGCAAACATTAGCCCGACGTCTTGCAAAGAAACGTGCGGGATCGTGAACGGCGGGAAGCCCTGCGGGAGTTCCCCGACCAAGGAAACGCCCTTGTCGGCGAGGCCAAACACGGAGGTCGCTGCGATGGCGAGCACCACCATGACGAGCACGGCCGGAACCTTGGGCAGCCACCGTTGCAGCACCAGTATCAGCACGATTCCGGCGATGCCGACGGCTGCGGCGGCGATCACTGTTTCGCCGTTGGCCACGCCCTGGGCGAAGCCGACCAGGTCACCGATGAAGTTTTCGCTGTCCACCTTGAACCCGAAGAGCTTGGGGAGCTGGCCCACCAGGATGGTGATCGCGAGGCCGTTCATGTAACCGATCATCGTCGGTTTGGAGATGAGGTCTGCGATGAAGCCGAGCTTGGCGACCGAGGCCAGGATCATGATGACACCGACCATGAGCCCGAGCATCGATGCGAGCGCCACGGCCTTCTGTGGGTCCCCGCCGGATGCCACCAGCGGCAGGACCGTGGCCGCGATCATCGGGCCCAGTGATGAATCCGGCCCCAGGACAAGGATGCGGGACGGGCCGAAGATGGCGTAGGCCACCAGGCACAGGACGGTGGTGTACAGCCCGGTGATCGCCGGAAGTCCTGCCAGTTCCGCGTAGGCCATGCCTTGGGGCACTAGCAACGTTGCCAGGACGATTCCGGAGATGATGTCCTTGCCCAGCCAGTCCTTTTGATAGACCGCGACGACGTCCAGCCCAGGCATCACTTGACGCAGCGAGCCCTTTCGCCGCTGTCCGGTGGTGTTCGTCATATCTGCACTCTGCCGCTCGGCACGGCACGGCACATCCCCCGGCAAGGGTGAGCCGGGTGGCATCCCGGCAAGGGTGACCCGGGCGGCCCACCGCCGCCGGCGGGGCGGCTGGTGACCCCCGGCAACCCGGGGCAGCCTCCCGCCCGACCAACCGTTGTGCCCCCGGTCCGATGGGCCTAGAGTGGCGGTCTGCCAACTGCGTGCCGTCCCGCTACCCGATCAGGTGCCGGAGGCCGCCCCCACTGTTCTGATTCAGGAGATATCCATGGAATCCCGTACGCTCGGTTCGCTCACCGTTTCGGCCCTGGGATTGGGCTGCATGGGCATGAGCGAGTTTTACGGCCACGGCGAGGAAAACGAGTCCATCGCCACCATCCAGGCCTTCCTCGACGCCGGCGGAAGCCTGCTCGACACCGCGGACATCTACGGCCCGTTCACGAACGAAGTCCTCGTCGGCCGGGCCATTGCCGGGCGGCGGGACGACGTGGTCCTGGCCACCAAATTCGGCAACGAACGCCGGGCCGACGGATCCTGGGTGGGCATCAATGGCTCCCCGGACTATGTGCGCGCCGCGTGCGACGCGAGCCTGCAGCGGCTGGGCGTAGACCACATCGATCTGTACTACCAACACCGCGTGGACAAGACCGTCCCCATCGAGGAAACCGTCGGAGCCATGGCCGAGCTGGTGCAGGCAGGCAAGGTCCGGCACCTTGGCCTCTCGGAGGCCAGCGAAGACACCATACGCCGGGCCCACGCGGTCCACCCCATCACCGCCTTGCAGACTGAATACTCGCTGTGGGAACGCGAGCCGGAGACCAAGGTTCTTCCGGTCCTGGCCGAACTGGGCATCGGCTTTGTCCCCTACAGCCCGCTGGGCCGGGGCTTCCTGACCGGCCAATTCCGCAGCCCCGATGACTTTGCGACGGACGATTTCCGCCGGCACTCCCCGCGTTTCCAGGGCGAGAACTTTGCTCGAAATTTGCAGCTCGTGGATCGGGTCAAAGAGTTGGCGGACGCCAAGGGCTGCACCCCCGGGCAACTGGCACTGGCCTGGCTGCTGGCCCAAGGCGAGCACATAGTTCCCATCCCGGGCACCAAGAAGCGCGACCGTCTGCGGGAGAACCTGGGCGCTGCCGACGTCGAGCTCTCCCCCGCCGACCTTAACCGCCTGGACGAACTCGCTCCAGCCGGTGCGGCCGCCGGATCGCGATATCCGAACATGGGCACGATCGACGTCTAGGCTCGCGGCGGCTCCACCCACCACGCACCCCTTGGCGAGGCGGCCTTGCCTTGAAGCCTAGTGCCCCGACGCGGCCAGTTCCGCCAGCAGCTCGGCCTTGCGTTCCTCGCTGGCGAAGGACGAACGGATCGAGTTCGCCGCCATCCGGACGCAGTCGAACTCGGACAGGCCGATCACCGATTTCAGCTGCGCGAAGTTGTCGTCCACGTACCCACCGAAATACGCGGGATCGTCCGAGTTCACGCAGACGTTCAGCCCCGCCGCGAGCATGGCCGGCAGCGGGTGCTCAGCCAGGGTGTCCACCGCCCGGAGCCGGACGTTGGACAGCGGGCACACGGTCAGCGGCATGAGCTCGTCCACCAGCCGCTCTACGAGTTCCGGATCTTCCATGCACCGGATGCCGTGATCGATCCGCTCCACTTCGAGGATGTCCAGCGCGTCGGTGATGTACGACGGCGGGCCCTCCTCGCCGGCGTGCGCGATCCGGCGCAACCCGGCGTCCTTGGCCCGGGCGAAGAGCCGCTCAAACTTGGCCGGCGGGTTGCCTACCTCGGCGGAATCGAGCCCGATTCCGGCGATGGGGGCGTCCATGGCCAGCAGCTTCTCGAGTACTTCGAGGGCGGACTCCTCGCTGAGGTCGCGCAGGAAGGCTGCGATCAGGAGGGTGGAGATGCCGAACTCCTCCTGGGATCCGGCCAGCACCGAGGCCACTCCGTTGACGCATGTCTCCAGCGATATTCCGCGGGACAGGTGGGCCTGCGGGTCCAGCATGATCTCGGCATGCCTGACCCCGGCGAGCGCCGCCCGGGCCAGGTAGGCCCGGGTCATGTCGGCGAAGTCCTGCTCCGTCTGCAGCACGGCCATGTTGGCGTAGTACAGGTCCAAAAAGGACTGCAGGTCCGTGAACTCGTAGCGCGAGCGCAGTTCCTCCAGGTCCGCGTACGGCAGTTCGATCCCGTTGCGTTCCGCCAGCGCGAAGATCAACACCGGTTCCAGCGTGCCCTCAATATGCAGGTGCAGTTCCGCGACCGGGAGCGCGAGGGGTTCGCCGGCTTCCGGTTCTTCGGGTTCTTCGGGCTCTTTTTCCGTCAACCGAGTCTCGTCGTCGTACGTATCCATCCGGTAAGGATATGCCCGGCGCTGCCCTGAGCGGATAGAGTCGAACCAATGCAAAATACACAGCATGCTTCCCATTTGCCGCGCCCGGCCGACCGTGATCTCATCCCGGATCTGGTTCCCGGCAATCCGACGGACGGTTTTGTCCAGGTGCGCGGTGCCCGGGAGAACAACCTGCGCAACGTGGATGTGGACGTGCCCCGCGACGCGATCGTCGCCTTCACCGGCGTCTCAGGCTCGGGCAAGTCTTCCCTCGCCTTCGGCACCATCTATGCCGAGGCGCAGCGCCGCTACTTCGAATCCGTAGCCCCGTACGCCCGCCGGCTCATCCAGCAGGGGCACAACCCCAAGGTGGAAATGATCACCGGACTTCCGCCCGCCGTCGCGCTCCAGCAGCGTCGCGGGACGCCGAGTTCGCGCTCCACGGTGGGCACGCTCACCACGCTGTCCAACTCGCTGCGCATGCTCTTCTCCCGCGCCGGCAGCTATCCCGACGGCGCCGGGCAGTTGGACTCGGACGCATTTTCCCCGAACACGGCCGCCGGCGCCTGCCCCGAGTGCCACGGCCTGGGGATCGCGCACACCGTCACCGAGTCCTCCCTGGTCCCGGACACCTCGCTCAGCATCCGCGACGGCGCCATCGCCGCCTGGCCCGGGGCGTGGCAGGGCAAGAACCTGCGCGACATCCTGACCCACCTTGGCCACGACGTCGACACCCCCTGGCGGAAGCTACCCAGACAAGACCGAGACTGGATCCTGTTCACCGACGAACAGCCCGTGGTGGAAGTGACGCCCCAACGCGACCGCGTCGCCAAGCCGTACAAGGGCCGGTTCTGGAGCGCCAAGAGCTACGTGCTGCACACACTCGCCGATTCCAAGAGCACCACGATGCGCGACCGCGTGCTGCGCTTCATGGAAACCGGCCCGTGCCCGGTCTGCGGCGGCGCCGGCCTGACCCCGGCCGCACTCGCCGTCACCTTCGCCGGACGCACCATCGCCGAACTCAACGCCGTCCCCATGACGGAACTGGCGGGCATCATCCGGCCCACCACTGAGCTCACCGAGGCCGGGACCGCCTCCCGCAAGCAGTCCTCCGGCGAGGGCAACGAGGTGGCCGTCGCCATCACCCGCGACCTCCTGCAGCGCGTCACAGTGCTGCTGGACCTCGGCCTGGGCTACCTCGCGCTGGGCCGGTCCACCCCCACGCTCTCCCCCGGCGAAATGCAGCGGCTCCGGATCGCCACCCAGCTCCGCTCCGGCCTGTTCGGCGTGATCTACGTGCTGGACGAGCCCTCCGCCGGCCTGCACCCCGCCGACGCCGAGCCCCTCCTCGCGGTCCTGGACCAGCTCAAGTCCTCCGGCAACTCGGTGTTCGTGGTGGAGCACAACATGGACATCGTCCGGCACGCGGACTGGCTGGTGGATGTGGGTCCCCGCGCCGGTGAAGGCGGCGGCGAAGTGCTCTACAGCGGACCCGTCGCCGGCCTCGCCGGGGTGGATGCGTCCGTCACCCGGCCGTTCCTGTTTCCGAATGGCTCAGCCGGCCCTGCCGGACAGTCTGCCGGAAAGGCCGACGACGGCGGCGGTCGCCCAGCGGCCAGCCCTCGCCACGGCGCGGATGACGGCCGTCCCGCCATGACGGACTACGGCGGTGGTCCCGCCGCCAGCGGCACTCACCGGGAAGCTGCCGGCTGGCTGGAGCTGCGGGACATCAGCCGCCACAACCTGCGCGAACTCGACGCCGACTTCCCCCTCGGCGTCCTGACCGCCGTCACCGGCGTCTCCGGATCCGGCAAGTCGACGCTGGTCAGCCAGGTCCTGGCCGAAGTGGTCGGCGCCCGGCTGCACCCGGAATCCGGCGCCGAGGCGAACTCCGCTGGTGAGGACCTGGAGTCCCAGGCCGGCGAGTCCACCGGCCCGCTCAGCGTTGGACCGGTGTCGGGCCTGGGCCAGCTGGACCGGCTGGTCAAAGTGGACCAAAAGCCGATCGGCCGCACACCGCGGTCCAACCTCGCCACCTACACCGGCCTCTTCGACGCGGTCCGCAAGGAATTCGCAGCCACGGACGAGGCCAAGGCGCGGGGCTTCGGCGCCGGGCGCTTTTCCTTCAACGTTGCCGGCGGCCGCTGCGAGACCTGCCAGGGTGAGGGCTTCGTCGCCGTCGAACTGCTCTTCCTGCCCGGCAGCTACGGCCCCTGCCCCGAATGCCATGGCTCCCGCTACAACCCGGAAACCCTGGAGGTGACCTACCTCGGGAAAAACGTGGCGGAAGTGCTGGGCCTGACGGTCAACGCCGCAGCTGAGTTCCTCGAAGGGGTGCCGGCCGCGGCGCGCAGCCTGCAAACGCTGCGAGAGGTAGGCCTGGGCTATCTCCGGCTCGGCCAGCCGGCCACCGAACTCTCCGGCGGCGAGGCCCAGCGCATCAAGCTCGCCACCGAACTGCAGCGCGCCCAGCGTGGCCACTCCCTCTATCTGCTGGACGAGCCCACCACCGGGCTGCACCCGGCAGATGTTCAGCTCCTCATGGCCCAGCTGCACCGGCTGGTGGATGCAGGCAACACCGTCATTGTGGTGGAACACGACATGGACGTGGTGGCCGCAGCGGACTGGGTGATCGACCTCGGCCCGGCAGGTGGCGACGCGGGTGGCCAAATCGTGGCGATCGGGACGCCCGCCGCCGTCGCGACGTCCAAGAACAGCCGGACAGCTCCGTACCTGGCCGCGACGCTCGGGGGCTGATTCCCACTGACATATTCGCGAGCATCCGCGCGAGGCGGGCAGCGCGACGCGGGCACGACAAGGCGCGCCGCGGCGACATTAGGCCGCGACGAGATGGGATGACCAGATGATAACGGCAGAAACGGCAAAAATAACGTCTTGATAACGGGCCGGGACTGACTTAGCCTAGTGTTCAATGCCCGGCAACCGGGCAGCGCATGCCCGGTGCTACCACCACCAGATACTGCCCGACCGGTAGACACCGTATATGACCTCTATTGTCAGGGGCGGGCAGTGGCGCGAGAACGTCCGGGGACGGACCGAGCGCTGGTGGCCCTCAGGAGCATCTCAACCATGAAGAAATCCACCTACGGCACTGCCGCGCGCCGCGGCATCACTCTGGCTGCTGTTTCGATCGCAGCCGTTGCACTCTCCGCAACGTCCGCAAACGCTGCGGTTCCGGCGCACACCACCGCCTCCGTCTGGGATTCCCTTGCCCAGTGCGAAAGCAGCGGCAACTGGTCCACCAACACAGGAAACGGCTACGCGGGTGGCCTGCAATTCAGCCAGTCGACGTGGGCGGCCCACGGCGGCTCGGGGTCCGCGGCGAACGCGAGCCGTGAGCAGCAGATCGCCGTCGCACAGAAAGTGCAGGCCAGCCAGGGTTGGGGCGCCTGGCCGGCCTGCGCCGCGAAACTGGGCCTGAGCGGCGGGGCCGTGGCTCCGCAGAGCGCTCCCACATCACACCGGACCGCCGCGGTTGCCGTCCCGGCCAAGGTGCCGGTTCGGCACGCGGCCCCCAAGGCAGCCGTCCCCGCACCCCGCCATGTTGCACCGGTGCAAGTGAGTGGCCAGACCCACACCATCCGGAGCGGCGAAACCCTGAGCACAATCGCCGAGAAACTCAACATCGCCGGGGGCTGGCGCTCGCTGGCCGACGCGAACACGGCAACCATCAGCAACCCCCACCTAGTGTTCCCGGGCCAGGTGCTGCAGCTTCCCCGTTAGGGCCACTTGGCAAGGCACCGCTTGTTACGGGCCCTGCTGGCTAGGGCACGGGCCCGTTGACAGCACGACGCCGGAGCGATCCCGCAAGGGGACGCTCCGGCGTCGTCGTGCTTGAGTGAGCCGTGCAGCTCAGGTGAGCTGTGCAGCTCAGGTGACCTGTGCGGGCTCAGGCGGCCTGCGGGATCTCGCGGACTATCTGCAGTTTCCACGCGGAGTCGTCGCTGGTGTCCAACAGGGCAACGGTGCCCATGGCCAAGTGCAGCGCCACCCGCTTCGCGGCGAGAAGCTCAAGGTAGAGGTTTTCATTTACCCGGGCAGGGGCGTCAATGACGTACTTCACGGCGTCGCGGACCTTGCGGTAATTGTCGCTCCGCTCACGGTGCAGATGCAGTTCGAGCATGCGGCGCTGCCGGATCCGCGGCTCGTGACGGTTCAGCCAGGACACTGCGGCGTGGACTGCAACTACTAGGGTCAGTGAGACCGCGTAGATCCACCAGCCCGTGTTGAGCAGAAAGAGGGGCAGGTTGGCGATCGCCACAACGGCGATGCAGAGGCGCAGCGCCACTATCCGCCGCATGGTCAGCGCGAAGGATGCCATTGCGGCACGGAACCCGTGCTGTTCCTTACGGGCTGCCACCGGGTCGAGAATGACTTCCTCGAGCACCAAAATGCCGTTCGCTTCCGGGCCGAGCAGTTGACCGTATTTCGGTACAAACGGCGCAACAGGGGCTGGATTCATGGCGTGTCCTCCGGGCGGCATTGATGGGGTCCTGCTATATTACGCTCCTTCGTAATGAGCTGTCTGCTTCATTCCAAAATGTGAACATGCGCACGCGTGGTCCTGTGCAATTGGTGGTTTGATCATGTGGCCTCAAACTGGAGAGATGCAGACTTTCCTCCCCTTCCCCGATTTCCAGCAGAGCGCCGCGGCTTTAGACCGCGTGCGGCTCGGCAAGCAGCGCGTTGAGTCGCTGCAAATCCTGCGTGCGCTGGTGATCCCGGAGTACGGCTGGCAATCGCACCCGGCTGTCCGGATGTGGATGGGGTACGTTCCCGCGCTGACCATGTACGGCCTGGCCATGGTGGATGAGTGGACGGCCCGCGGCGGCGAAGACACCACGCGCGAGAAGATCATGGAGTTCGCCCCGCAGGCGGCCCACCCCGACTACGCTGCCAAGATCCCGATGCCGCCGTGGCTGGGCAACGCGGATTTCCACCTCAGCCACCGGTCCCGGCTGATCGCCAAGGACCCGCGGTTCTACACGAAGGTCTTCCCCGGCACGGACCCGGACCTGGAGTACGTCTGGCCCGAACCGAAGCACGAGCTTGTGCCCGAGGATCCTGCCGGGGAACGCATGTGGGTACTGCGCCTGCCGCTCGGCGACACCGATCCCGAGCAGCTGAAGACTGTCAGCCTGCCGCCGGTCGGCCGCGGCAAGGCCCCCGCGGAAGATGACTACCAGTTCGTCTACGCCGAATCAGGCTCCCGCCGTCCGGGCAAGGTGCGCAAGCTGCCGCCGAAGCAGCTCGTCAAGAAGCCCACCCGCAAGCGCCAGCAGCAGGAAGAGGCGTTCACCACTCTTCCCGGCAACTCCGTGGTTGCCATCCCGGTCAACGGCGGCAGCTCCTTCGCCGTCGGCAAGGTGGTGGGCCGTCCGATCACCGTTGAGGGCCACTTCGCCCGCAACTTCGAGGTGGACGAGATCGTGGACCGCTCCGTCTTCGATTACCCCGCATTGATGCAGGACCCCCGGGCCTTCTTCCCGATTCCGGCGCGGTAGCCGGACAACGCCGGCACGTCCGACGTCGGGCACCCCGCCTGCGCGGGTCCGGCGTCGGGCGTCCCGCCTGGGCGGGTCCGGCGTCGGACACGGGTTCGACGTCGGACTCTCCCCAGCCGAGCGGCAGTGGTCCGGCCGGCTAGCAGGTGACAGTGCGCTCCAGCGGCGCTCCGGTCCACGAGCCGCATTGGATTCTCCGTTTCGTGGAGCCGGCCGTAACTGGCCGGGCGACGTATGTTGTGTCCGCCAGCCCCCTGGCTGACTGTTACAACGATGCCCGGTCTCCTTCAAGGCAAGGCTTCAGCGGTCGACAAGATCAGTTCAAGATTTTCTCAAGCCTGTCCGCGGGGCTTCCCGAAGGCTGGCAGACTGGCCTCATGACTGTTCTGCTGGCCGGTTGCGGCGACCTGGGCACCGAGGCCGGGCTGCGTTTCGCGGCAGCAGGCCACCGCGTAGTGGGATGGCGCCGGTCGCCTGAGAAGCTTCCGGCTGCCATCGATGGGGTCGTCGCTGACCTGAGCTCCCACGAGCTGCCGCCCATCCCGGCGGAAACCACCGCCGTCGTTGTTGCGATTGCCGCGGATTCCCCGACGGAAGGTGCCTACCGGACCGCCTACGTGGACGGGCTCTCGAACGTGCTGGACGCAGTCCTGGCGTCCGGCGCAGGCGTCCGCCGGATCCTGTTTGTGTCCTCGACCGCCGTCTACGGCGACGCCGGCGGCGGCTGGATTGATGAACGCACGACGCCGGAACCCGGCGGGTTCTCGGGCCGCATCATCCGCGAAGCAGAGGAACTTCTCCACAGCCGCCTGCGCGGCACCGGCATCACCCCGGTTGTGCTGCGGCTGGGCGGGATCTACGGCCCAGGCCGGACGCGACTGATCGACCAGGTGCGCAGCGGAACCGCGGTCATTCCGGCAGCGTCGCGCTTCACCAACCGTATCCACCGCGACGACGCGGCCGGCGCAATCGTCCATCTGTGCACCATGGACGCGGTTCCTGCGCCTGTCTATCTGGGCGTGGACAACGAACCGGCCGAGCTGGGCGACGTGCTGGGCTTCCTGGCCGCTGAACTGGGACTCCCCCGGCCGGCGTCGGAGTCCGGGGGTGCGGCGGGCGGCGGTTCGGCGTCGGCGGGCGGCGGCGCTTCGGCGTCGGCGCGTACAGCGGGCGGCGAGCCGTCTCGAGGCGGAAATAAGCGAGCTAGCAACGGGTTGCTCCGCAGCACCGGATTCGAGTTTCAGTACCCAAGTTTCCGGGAAGGCTACCGGGCCGTGCTCGCCGGCGTCGGCGTCCGGCACCCGTAAGGTTTGAATCTCACTGCCCACCTTCTCCGAGGGGAACCATGGATCTTCAGCACATTATCGAGGCGGCGGGCCGCGTCATGGACTTCGCCGGCGTGGCCGTCATGGTGATCGGCGCCCTCGTGTCCATTCCCATGGCGCTGCGGGGATTCCAGCCCAGGCGCCTGCCCTCGGAATCCGAACCGCTCTCCGTCTACCGCTCCTACCGGCAACTGCTGGGTCGCTCCATCCTCCTCGGCCTGGAACTGCTGGTCGCGGCCGACATCATCCGTTCGGTCGCCGTCACACCGACTTTCGAGGGCGTCGGCGTGCTGGCCATTATTGTCCTGATCCGGACCTTCCTGAGCTTCTCCCTCGAGCTGGAAATCACCGGACGCTGGCCCTGGCAGACGCAGCGCGGAGGCGCCTCGGCACAGTCGGCGGCCGGCTGAACCCTTCCTGGTGTTGAGGCGTCCGGTTAGGCTCGGGGCATGACAGACTACGCGCGTTCTCTTGCGTCCAAAGCCACCGAACTGCTCCGTCTCCACCAGGCCCCGGAGATCCTCCAGGTCATCAACGTCTGGGATGCGGTCACCGCGAAAGTGGTCGGCGATATTCCTGGCACCAAGGCGTTGGCCACCGCCAGCCACTCCATTGCGGCGTCCCGCGGCTATGAAGACGGTGAGAAAATCCCCGTGGACGAGATGATCGCCGCCGTCGGGGTGATTGCGGCGGCTACGTCGCTGCCCGTCAGCGCCGATCTCGAGGCAGGCTACGGGAACCCCGGGGAGACGGTGCGCAAGGCGATTGGCGCCGGCGCCGTCGGCGCCAACATCGAGGACCAGATGCGCCCGCTGGCCGATGCCGTTGAACAGATGAGCGCTGCAATGCGCGCAGCCAAGGCCGAGGGCATTGACTTCGTCCTGAACGCCCGCACCGACGCCTTCTTGAAGGGCAAGGACCGCGACCCGGCCGCGGTATTGGCCGATGCCATTGAGCGCGGCCGCGCCTTCCTTGATGTCGGGGCAGCCACGGTGTTCGTGCCGGGCCTCCTGGACGAGGCTACTGTCACCGCGTTGGTAGAAGGAATTGGCTGGAATAAGGTGTCGGTCATCAATGTGCCCGGATCCTTGGCCCCGGCCAAATTGCAGGAACTTGGCGTTGCGCGCATTTCCTACGGCCCGTGGACCCAGCGCGTGGCGCTGACGGCGTTGGCCGACGCGACGGCGGCACTCCTGGCCGGCGGGGCGCTGCCGGAAGACACCCGGGCACTGAACTGACCTTCGTCCGTGTCCCGAGCATTCCTGCCATGCCGAGCTTTGCCTGCTTATGTCGACCTATGCCCATTTATGTCGACCGAAGAGAGCTGATGCGATTGGGCGTAGATCCTTGGCCGGAGGCACCCAGGCTTCCGGCGCCGATCGTCATGGAGCAGCACTGGCTGGACGCGGTCTTCCTGCACTGGCGCATCCCCGAGGCAGCATCGGCGTCGTTCATGCCGCCGGGCGTCGCGCCGGACGTCTTCGACGGATCCGCCTGGGTAGGGCTAATCGGCTTCCGCATGCAGCGTGCCGGGCTTGGCCGCGGTCCTGGCGTCCCCTATTTTGGAAGCTTCAACGAGATCAATGTGCGCCTCTACTCCCGTGAGCCGGACGGTACCCGTGGCGTAGTTTTCCGCAGCCTGGATGCGTCACGCTTGGCGGTGGTGCTGGCCGCGCGGGCGGCCGGGATTCCCTATGTGTGGTCGCGGGCGAGCTTCACGGGCACGGATGCCTCACACCCCTTACGTTCGACCGCCTGCTCGGGGCGCCGCTTCCGGGTCGGCACGGCAGCCGGGGCAGGTGCGAGCGCCGGCAAGGCTGATGCTGCCGCCGTCGGCGCGGAGGGTCCGAGCACCGGATATTCGGTGCGGCGGTTCCGGGGCGGCGCCCGGAGTGATTTCGCCGTCGTCCCCGAGTTCGACGTCGAAGCGACCGACCCGCTGTCGGTTCACCTGACGGCCCGGTTCGGTCTGCATTCCCGGTACAGGGGCAGGACGCTTTACATTCCCAACACGCATTCCGCGTGGCCTCTGTACCCGGCGCGACTGACCCGCTTTGAGGACCGACTGATGCCTGCTGCGGGAATCGAGATCACGGGGCCACCCGAATCTGTTCTCTTCTCTCCCGGTGTCCGCACGCAGTTTGGCCGGCCACGGGTCCTCAACCACACGACGTGAAAGCCGCCTGATCGCTCGCCGACCCGGCAACTGGCGCCGCGGCGTCAGCGAGTGGGCACGGCCGGTGCTCGCAAAATTGTCGCAGCCCTTCAGTAGGCTCAAGTCATGGAAGCCGCCAGGTGTTTCATTGCTTGCGAGACCGAGGGGCGGGGCACGGACCCGGCCCGGCCGTCCGGTGTGGACGCCGGCTTAGACCTGTTCCAGCCCGTGAGTGTGACCGCGCTGGACCGGAACCGGTCCGACGCCGCCAGTGCGGTGTCCTTTGGACGCGCTTGGCTCGTCCTTAGAAAGTCAGCCCCCCGGAGCAGAGTGTAGCTATGGAAGCCGTCAGGGATTTCATTGCTTGCGAGGTCACGGACCGGGGCCCAGCCCCGGTCCAGCAACCCGGCGTGGACGGGGTTGACGGCGTTGCCGGCGTGGACGCTGCGCTGGCTGCGCTGCAGGCGGTGAGCGCGGCGGTGGTGGAGGACGCGGGATCGTGGGGACTCCAGGCCGCGTCGGACTTCGCCGGACGGATGGAGGAATTCTCGCGCACCGTGGAGTATCTGCAGCTGG
>NZ_JBHUBT010000013.1:0-158632 GCF_042788715.1 Arthrobacter sp. NPDC056886 | reverse complement strand
CCTTTCAAAGGTGGCCGGCCCGCGCTTTTGCTTGCTGGCGTATCTGCCGCAGAGGTCGGTCTTAGGCCAGGTGCCGTTCCTCGACGCCGTTGTACTCGCTCAACGGACGGATCAGGGAGTTCGAATCCAGCTGCTCCATGATGTGCGCCGTCCAGCCGGTGATGCGGCTGGCGACGAACAGGGGAGTGAACGTCGCGGTGTCGAAGCCCATGAGGTGGTAGGTGGGTCCGGTCGGATAGTCGAGGTTCGGTTTGATCCCCTTCGCCTCGTCCATCGCCGTCTCGAGCCCGTTGTAGAGGCCCAGCAGCTCGGGCCGGCCGTAGTGCGCGATCATCTTGTCCAGGGCCGACTTCATAGTGGGGACGCGGGAATCGCCGTGCTTGTAGACGCGGTGGCCGAAGCCCATGACCTTCTTCTTGTGGGCCAGGGCGTTTTCCATCCAGGCCTTGGCCCGGACGTGAGCGTCCTCCAGTGACTCTTCCGGCCTGATGCCGATCTCGTCAAAGGTGTGCATGACGGCCTCGTTCGCGCCGCCGTGGAGCGGGCCTTTGAGGGCGCCGATGGCGCCGGTCACGGCCGAGTGCAGGTCCGAGAGCGTGGAGGTGATCACCCGGGCCGTAAAGGTGGAGGCATTGAAGGAGTGCTCGGCGTACAAAATCATGGAGACGTTGAACGCGTCCACCACTTCGGGGACGGCCTCCTCACCGAAGGTCATCCAGAGGAAGTTGGCGTCGTAGCCCAGATCCTCGCGGGGCTCCACCACATCCTGGCCGTGGCGGCGGCGCTGGTCGTAGGCCACGACGGCGGGCATCGCGGCGAACAGGTCAACGGCCTTGGCCAGGTTGGCTTCGCGCGAGGAATCCTCCGCCAAGGGGTGCCGGGCACCCATGACCGAGGTGGCGGTGCGGCAGACATCCATGGGGTGCGCGGTGATGGGCAGCGCGTCGATCACCTGTTTGACCACGGGATCCAGGGCGCGGCCGGCACGTTCCCGGGCCGTGAACTCCGCTAACTGGTCCGTGGTGGGCAGCTCGCCGTTCCAGAGCAGGTAGGCGACCTCCTCGAAGCTGCACTTGGCGGCCAGTTCCTGCACAGGGTACCCGCGATACAGCAGCGAGTTGGTGTCCGGGTTGACCTTGGAGACCGCGGTGTAGTCAACCACGACGCCGGCGAGGCCCTTTTTGATGTCCTGTTCAGCCATGCTGAAACTCCTTTGTCTCTGACGCCTGTACCGGCACGAGCCGGTGGTTCTGTGTGGGCTTACTTACCGGGAATTTGGAAATTAAACACCCCGGTGTCGAAACGGTTGTAAGCCTCATAGTCAACAAGATCGTACAAACGCGCACGGGTCAGCATGCTCCCAACCTGTGCCTCCTGGGTTCCGTCGGCCTTAATCGATTCCAGAGTACGCTCCGCAGCGCCCATGGCACTACGGAGCAGCGTCACCGGATAGATCACCATATTGACGCCGACGCCGGCCAGTTCCTCCACGGTGAACAGGGCACTTTGGCCGAATTCGGTCATGTTGGCCAGGATCGGGACGTCGACGGCGTCGCGGATGGCCTGGAACTCGCTCAGGTCCTTCATTGCCTCGGGGAAGATCGCGTCCGCACCGGCCTCGACCAGGGCCCGGGCACGCTCCTGGGTGGCCTGCAGGCCGTCTGTGGCGCGGATGTCGGTGCGGGCCATGATCAGGAAGTTCGGGTCGCGCCTGGCATCGGCCGCGGCCCGGATCCGCTTGGTGGCCGTGTCCAGGTCCACCACGTTCTTGCCGTCGAGGTGGCCGCAGCGCTTGGGGTTGAACTGGTCCTCGATGTGGCAGCCGGCCAGGCCGGCGTTCTCGAGCTCCTGGACCGAACGGGCCACGTTCATGGGCTCGCCGAAGCCGGTGTCGGCGTCGACGATTGCCGGGAGGTCCGTCATCCGGGCGATCTGCCCGGCGCGGGTGGCCACCTCGGTGAGGGTGGTCAGGCCTATGTCCGGCAGGCCGAGGTCGTTGGCGAGGACGGCGCCGGAAATGTACACCCCGGCGAAGCCCTTCTCCTCGATCAGCCGCGCCGAGAGCGGGTTGAACGCGCCGGGGAACTGGGCGATGGTGCCGGAGGCGAGGATTTCGCGGAACCGGATCCGCTTCTGCTCCGGCGTGACCTTCGAATACAACATTAGAAGAGTCCCTTCGGGGCGGCGGCGAGGTCGATCACGCCGTCGGCCGCCTGGATGTTCAGCTGGTCCAGCTCGCCGGCGGCGAGCTTGGGGAGCCGGGCGGCAGCGGCGAGGAAGCGCTCGATCTCCTCGTCGGCCACGAGGCCGGCGGCGAGGGTGCGGAACTTGTTGACGTACTGCTCCCGCGCGAACGGGCGGGCGCCCAGCGGGTGGGCATCGGCCACCGCGATGTCGTCGGTGATCACGGTGCCGTCCTTGAGCGTGATCTCCACAGTGCCGCCGAAGGCCTTCTCGGCGATGTCCAGGGAGTGGTAGCGCCGGGTCCATTCCGGGTCCTCGACCGTGCTGACCTTGTGCCAGAGTTCCACAGTGTCGGGGCGGGCGGCGCGTTCCGGGGCGTAGGAGTCCACGTGGTGCCAGCGGCCGTCCTGCAGGGCGACGGTGAAGATATACGGGATCGAGTGGTCCAGCGTCTCGCGGCTGGCCGTGGGATCGTACTTCTGCGGGTCGTTGGCGCCGGAGCCGATCACGTAGTGGGTGTGGTGGCTGGTCTTGATCAGCACGGAATCGACGTTGGCCGGATCCGTGACCTCGGGGTGTTCGCCGTTGAGCTTGCGGGCGAGGTCGATCCACGCCTGGGCCTGGTATTCGGCCGAGTGCTCCTTGGTGTACGTGTCCATGATGGCCCGCTTAGCCTCGCCAGCTTCGGGCAGCGGCACGGTGTAGGAGGCGTCCGGACCGTCCAGCATCCAGGCGATCACGCCGTCTTCGCCTTCGTAGATCGGCACCGGGGAGGTCTGGCCGCGCATCGCACGGTCCGCTGATTCGACGGCCATCTTGCCGGCGAACGCGGGGGCGTGGGCCTTCCAAGTGGAGATTTCGCCCTTGCGGGATTGCCGGGTGGCGGTGGTGGTGTGCAGGGCCTGGCCGACGGACTGGAAGATGGTCTCGACGTCGAGCCCCAGCAAGGTGCCGATGCCGGCGGCGGCGGACGGGCCGAGGTGCGCCACGTGATCGATCTTGTGCTTGTGCAGGCAGATGGCCTTGACCAGGTTGACCTGGATCTCGTAGCCGGTGGCGATGCCGCGGATCAGGTCCTGGCCGCTGGAACCGACGTGCTGGCCGACGGCCAGGATCGGGGGGATGTTGTCGCCCGGGTGCGAGTAGTCCGCGGCCAGGAAGGTGTCGTGGTAGTCGAGTTCGCGGACCGCGACGCCGTTGGCCCAGGCGGCCCATTCGGGGGAGACTCGTTCCTCGATGCCGAAGACCTTGGAGCCCTTGCCGCCGGTGCTGGGGCCGTGGGTGAGGGACTGGGCCCGGGCCGCGACGATCGGGGCACGGTTCAGCGACGCGATTGCCACCGAGGCGTTGTCGATGATCCGGTTGATCACCATGTCGGTGACCTCATCGGTGACATCCACGGGATCCGCGGCCACTTTGGCGATCTTGTAGGCGAGCTGGTCCTCGCGGCCCAGGTTTTCCTCGCTCTTGTAAACGCGGACGTGGTGTTCCTTAACCATGGTGCTCCCTTTGCTGAGGTGTATGGGTGGCTTTGACGTGCGAAAGACTGCGGTGCAGGTGAAGCGTGGTGGCGGCCTCGGCCAGCCGCGGGTTGCCGGCGGCGATCGCCTCGGCGATGGCGGCGTGCTCGGCGGCAGCGGCGGTGAGCCGTGCGGCGTCGTCCGCTGCCAGGCGCCGGACGCGCACCAGGTGGACGCGGAGGCTGCGCATGGCCTGGACGAGGTAGGCGTTGGAGATTGCGGCGTCAATGGCCGTGTCCAGCCGTCCAACCAGGGCGTAGTAGTCGTGCAGGGCCGGATCCGGGCCGCCGATCAGGTCCGGGGCCTTGAGCAGTTCCCGCCGGAGTTGTTCGAACGTAGCGGGTTCTCCGCGCTCGGCGGCCAGGGCGGCTGCCCTGCCTTCGAGGGTTTCGCGCAGTTCAAACAGTTCGTCGATGTCGTCCAGGGAAATGTCGGTCACGACGACGCCGCGGCCCCCCGTCGTCGTCAGGCCCTCTGCGGTGAGCCGGCTCAGGGCCTCCCGCAGCGGCGTGCGGGAGATGCCGAGGCGCTCCGACTGTTCGACTTCCGCGAGCACGGTTCCGGGCAGGAGGCGCCATTCGATGATGTCGTCGCGCAGGGCCGCGTAGGCCTTGTCGCTGGCGCGCATCCTGCCTCCTTCGGTGGTGGCTCTGTAACGATGGAACAGCAACAGTGTATACACGCGCGGCTGATTTGCCCAGCAATTTAGGCCATTAGTGCTGAAACGGAGGGGCTGTGTATACAGAATCTCTTGAAACGCCGGTCCGCCCCGGTCTACTCTGTCTATCATCGGTTGCATCACAACGTCGTGGACAGGATGTACGTCATGGTCACCAAGAGCTACCAGGCCGCCTACGAGCGGAGCCTGGATCATCCCGCAGAGTTCTGGCTGGAGGCCGCGGACGGGATCTCCTGGCAGACGCCACCGCGGCGGGCCCTTGATTCCGGCCGTGCACCGCTCTACGACTGGTTTCCGGACGGAGTCCTGAACACGTCCTATAACGCCCTCGACCGGCACGTCGCCCAGGGCAGGGGTGCGCAGGACGCCCTGGTCTACGACTCCGCGATGTTGGGCACGCAGCAGAGCTACACGTATGCAGAACTGACAGACCTGGTGGCCCGGTTCGCCGGAGTCCTGCGCCGCAGCGGCGTCGGCAAGGGCGACCGCGTGGTGATTTACATGCCGATGATCCCCGAGGCCGTGGTCGCGATGCTGGCCACCGCACGGCTCGGCGCCGTGCACTCGGTAGTCTTTGGCGGGTTCGCCCCCAAGGAGCTCGCCGCCCGCATCCGCGACGCCGCCCCCGCCGCGGTGGTGACGGCGTCCGGCGGCATCGAGCCATCGCGCCGGATTGAATACCTGCCGGCCGTCGCCGAGGCGCTGGGCCTCGCCGGCGCCCCGGACACCCCAGTGCTGGTCAAGGCCAGGGAAGGCTTCGGCACCACCGTGGCGTCCATGGCGGCCGAACAGCCCGGCTGGCTCGACTGGGACGCCGAGATGGCCTCCGCCGAGTCTGCCGCGCCGGTGGATGTCACAGCCACGGATCCGCTGTATATCCTCTACACCTCCGGCACCACCGGGGCGCCGAAGGGCGTGGTGCGGGACAACGGCGGCCATGCCGTGGCCCTGAAGTGGACCATGGAAAATATCTACGACGTCGGCCCCGGGGACGTCATGTGGACCGCCTCGGATGTCGGCTGGGTGGTGGGCCACTCCTACATTGTGTACGGGCCGCTGCTGGCCGGCGCCACCACGGTGCTGTACGAAGGCAAACCGGTGGGGACGCCCGACGCCGGGGCGTTCTGGCGGGTCATCCAGGACCACAAGGTCAATGTGCTGTTCACCGCGCCCACCGCGCTGCGTGCCATCCGGAAAGCCGACCCCGAGGGCCAGTTCCTGGACAAGTACGAAATTTCCAGCCTGCGCACCCTGTTCGCGGCCGGCGAGCGGCTGGATACCGACACCTTCCACTGGGCCTCCCGGGTCCTCGGCGTTCCGGTGGTCGATCACTGGTGGCAGACGGAGACAGGCTGGGCCATCTGCGCCAACCCCCGCGGCCTCGACGGGCTGCCGATCAAGGCCGGCTCGCCGAGCGTCCCGATGCCCGGCTTCCGGCTCAACATCGTCGACGGCGCGGGCGGGGACGTCGAGGCGGGCACGGAAGGCAACATCGTCCTGGGCCTGCCCCTGCCGCCCGGCACCCTGACCACGCTGTGGCGCAACGACGAACGCTACATTTCCTCTTACCTGCAGGCATTTGAGGGTTACTACGCCACGGGCGACTCCGGCTACCGGGACAAGGACGGCTATGTCTTTGTCATGGGCCGCACCGACGACATCATTAACGTCGCCGGACACCGGCTCTCCACCGGCGCCATGGAACAAGTGATCGGCCAGCACCCGGCAGTGGCCGAATGCGCGGTGATCGGACTCGCCGATCCGCTCAAGGGCCAGCGTCCCAGCGGCTACGTGGTCCTCAAATCCGGGGTGGACATTGAAGAGGACATCCTGGCCAAGGATCTGATCGCCCTGGTCCGGCGCGACATCGGGGCCGTGGCGGATTTCAAGCACGTCACGGTGGTGGAGGCGCTGCCCAAGACCCGGTCCGGAAAGATCCTGCGCAAGACCATGCGCCAGATCGCCGACGGAGACGACTACGTGGTGCCGTCTACGATCGAGGATGCCGGCGTGATCGACCGGCTGCTCGAAACCCTGCGCCCCGCCGCTCCGGAGTAGCCTGCCAACGCCGCGTCGCAGCGCCGCGTCACGCAGGGCAGGCTTTCGGACCCCTCCGCTGGGCCTCCATTGGGCCTCGGGGATGCACGACGGCGGGGATCCGCCGTCGTGCCGGATGGGGCCATCCCGAAACTCGGCGCTGCGTGACGCCCGACGGGGGAGCCACCCACTGCCGGCGCGCGGCTGGGTCTACTGCTGGGGCCGCGGCCGAGTCCAGCGGTATTCGTTCTCCGGCCGGCCCGGGGCGCCATAGCGTGCGGCGCGGGAAACCGTTCCGGCGTCGGCGAGGTATTCGAGGTAGCGCCGGGCGGTGACCCGGGACATCCCGAGCGCCTCCATGACCTCGCTGGCCGAGACCGCCCCGTCCTGCTCCTTGATGTAGTCCTGGACGGACTCCAGCGTGGACACCGCCAGCCCCTTGGGCAGCGACACCTCGGAGGGGGCGCGCAGGCTGGCGAAGGCCTGGTCCACATCGCTTTGGGACGCCCGGGCCCCCGCGACGCCGGTCACCGGCGAAGCCAGTTGCTCGCGGAACTGCCGGTAGCTGGCGAGTTTGTCCGCGAACGTTGCGTAGGTGAACGGCTTGATCAGGTACTGGACCACGCCGGTGGCCACCGCGCTGCGGACGATGTTCAGTTCCCGCACGGCGGTGATGGCGATGATGTCCGCGAAGAGCCCGGCCGCCCGCATCCGGCGGGCGATGTCCAGCCCGTGCAGGTCTGGGAGGTTCATGTCCAGCAGCACCAGCTCCACCGGGTTGCCCGCCGCCGCGAAGTCCGTGAGCAGGCGCAGGGCAGACTGCCCGTCCGGCGCGGATCCTGCCAAAGTGAAACCGTCCAGCCTCTCAATGTAGGCGGCGTGCGCTGCGGCGGCGATGGGCTCGTCTTCGACGACGAGCACCCGGATGTCGCTCATGGCTGTCCCTCTTTTGTGACCGGCAGGGTTGTGGTCGGCAGTGTGACGCGGAACAGCGCCCCGGCCGGGCTGGTGATTGTCATGGTACCGCCCAGCCGCTGCACGGCCTGGCGGACCAGGGCCAGCCCGAGGCCGCGCCCGAAAGGCCCAGGTGCCTTGGTGCTGAAGCCGTGGCGGAAGACGTCGTCCACGGCCGCGGGGTCGATCCCGGGCCCGCTGTCTTCCACGGTGATTTCGAGGGCGGACCCGGTGGTCTCGACAGTCAGCTCCACGAGCCGGGGCGCCGGCGCTTCGGCCGCGGCGTCGATCGCGTTGTCCAGCAGGTTCCCGAGGATGGCCACAAGGTCCTGCACGGCCAGTCCGGTCACCGCCGTCGAGCCGGAAGTGTTCAGGATCAGTTCGACGCCGCGTTCGTGCGCCTCGGCTGCCTTGCCCATGATCAGGGCGCCGAGCACGGGTTCCTCGATGGAACTGACAAGGTCGTCCGTCAGCCGCTGGCTCAGTTCCATGTCCTTCGTGGCGAAGTCCAGCGCCTCGGGCGCCCGGCCCAGTTCCATGAGCGAGACGATCGTGTGGAGGCGGTTGGCGTGCTCGTGGGTCTGGGCCCGAAGGGCGTCCGAGAGCGTGCGCATGGTTTCGAGTTCGCTGCCGAGGGATTCGATTTCGGTGCGGTCGCGGATGGTGGCCACAGTGCCGTAAACAGGAGTGCCGTGGGCAGGTGCTCCTGAGACGGCAGCCCCGGAAGCCGCTCCCCGCTGGCGGCCTGCAGTGGATGCAGGGCCCACCGCAGGGCCCTGGTTGACCACCAGGACCCGGGACCCGGTCAGATGGATCTCGTCGAGCGCCGTCCGCCCGGATTCGAAGAGTTCCTTCAGGCTGGGTGCCAGCGGCAAGTCCGCGAGGGAGGGCGCCGTCTGGCGCCCGCCTGTGGCGCCGTTGGCGGCCGTACTGGCAGCATCCGTCCCGGCAGCGGCAGCGCCGTCGGCCGACTGCTTCGGCAATCCCAGCAGGTCGGCGGCCTGATCGTTGTACATCACCACTTTGCCCTGCGGGTCGATGAGGATCACGCCCTCACGCACAGAATGCAGCACAGATTCGTAGTACGCGAAGAGCTGGCCCAGCTGTTCGGGTCCCCAGCCGCGGGTCACCCGGCGCAGATACCGTCCCAGGAGCCAGGATGCAAGCGAACCACCTACCAGCAGCGCCAGGGCGATCGCCAGCACCGCCGGCAGCCGGCCGGAGACCGCCACATCCACCGTCCGGACCGTCACGCCCGCGGCCACCAGCGCCCGCACCTTGCCGTCCGCACCTTTGACCGGGGCGATGGTGCGCACGGACGGGCCGAGGGTGCCGGCCGTGACCTCCGTGAAAACCCGGCCGTTGAGGGCTGCGTCGATGGAACCGATATACGGCTTGCCCAGTTCCTCATTGCGCGGATGGGTCCACCGCGTCCGGTCCGGGGCCATGATCGTGACGAAATCCGCGCCGGCGTCGTTCATGACCTTCAGGGCGTATGGCTGGAGCAGGGCTGACGGGTCGGCGGCGCTCGCCGCCTGCAGGACGAAGGGAGCGTCGGCCACCGTGGTGGCAATGCCTGCCATCCGGCGTCCGGCCTCGTCATAGGCCTGATCGCGTGCATCGACGAACGTGGCCGTGCCCACGATGGCCGTCAACGCCACGATGAACAGCAGATTGGCCGCAAACAGCCTGCGGGCGATGCTCCAGCGGTGGATCATCAACACCTTCCATGACCAATATGAACGCAAGGGTGATGCGCGTCACCTTGTCATCAATGATGGTGGTACACGCAAGAACGGACCGAGCGGACCACAGAGTGGGCCTCACGAAAGTCCAGCCTATCCAAGGAGAAACACCATGGCCTCTCAACGAGGAGAGTCGGCAGCACCGGCCGCAACGCTGGCCAAGAAGCGCAAGGGACTGGACAAGTCCCACTACCTTTACATTGCAGTCATCGTCGCCGTCATTGCAGGTGCCGTTATCGGTCTGATGTTCCCCGAGGTCGGCAAGTCCCTCAAGCCGCTGGGCGACGGCTTCATAAAACTCATCAAGATGATGATCGCGCCCGTGATCTTCTGCACGATCGTGCTGGGCATCGGCTCCATCGCCAAGGCCGCCACGGTAGGCAAGGTCGGCGGCCTGGCGCTCGGCTACTTCGTCGTCATGTCCACCTTTGCCCTGGCGATCGGCCTTGTGGTGGGCAACCTGATCCACCCGGGCGAGGGCCTCAAGCTCGCCCCCTACGATCCCAACAAGAAGGCGGCGGTCGACAGCACCGTTGACTTCCTGCTCGGCATCATCCCGGGCGACATTCCCGTGCTGCCGACTCTCCTCGCCGCGATCCTGGTCGGCTTCGCCCTGCAGAAGATGGGCCCGCAGGGAGCCCCGATCCTCAAGGCCGTGGGCTACGGACAGGCCCTGGTGTTCCGCATCCTCATCATGATCATGTGGCTGGCCCCCGTCGGAGCCTTCGGTGCGATCGCCGCCGTCGTCGGTGCCACCGGCTTCCAGGCCATCATCAGCATGGCCACTCTGATGGGCGCCTTCTACATCACCTGCGCCCTGTTCATCGTCGTGATCCTCGGCGGCCTGCTCAAGGTGGTCGCCGGCGTCAGCATCTTCAAGCTCATGAAGTACCTGGGCCGCGAATACCTGCTGATCTTCTCCACCTCTTCCTCCGAAGCCGCGCTGCCCCGCCTGATCGCGAAGATGGAACACCTCGGCGTGTCCAAGCCGGTGGTCGGCGTCACCGTCCCCACGGGCTATTCCTTCAACCTGGACGGCACCGCCATCTACCTGACCATGGCCGCGCTCTTCGTCGCCAACGCCATGGGCACGCCGCTGGACCTTGGCGCCCAGGTTTCCCTGCTGGTCTTCATGATCATCGCCTCCAAGGGTGCCGCCGGCGTTACCGGCGCCGGCCTGGCCACGCTGGCCGCCGGACTCCAGGCGCATGCACCTCAGCTGCTGGGCGGCGTGGGCATGATCGTCGGCATCGACCGGTTCATGTCCGAGGCTCGCGCCCTGACCAACTTCACCGGCAATGCCGTCGCCACGGTGCTGATCGGCACCTGGGTCAAGGAGATCGACGGCGGACGCGTGGACCGTGTCCTCGCCGGTGCCGAGCCGTTCGACGAAGAGACCATGCTCGCCGGCCACAGCGGTGTACAGGACGCCGTCGAAGAACCGGCGCAGCCGGTCCTGGCGCACGCCTGAACCCCACCCTTCAACCCAAGCCCGAACTCCGGCCCTAGCCGGACCGGACCCACCACCGCTACATGACGCCCGGAGCGCCCGGCAGCCAAGCTGCCGGGCGTTCCGGCGTTCGGTTCAGCCCTCGTCCGCGCCGAATGGGGTGACCACCGTCCGGCGGGGCGTCCCGGCGTCGTCGTAGTTCAGGGTGCTGACACGGACGCCGTACAGGGCCGAGAGCTGCGCATCGGCGAGGAGCGGGCCGGCAGGACCGGTCACCACACCCTCGGCGCCCATGAGGACCACCGAGTCTGCCAGGAACAGGGCATGGTCCGGGTGATGGGTGCTCACCAGCAGCGACATCCCGGTCCGCACGAGTTCCCTCAGGAGCTGCAGGACCCGGACCTGGTTTTTCAGGTCCAGCCCGGTGGACGGCTCGTCCAGGACAAGGAGCCGCGAACCGCCCGCGACGGCCCGCGCAATGAGGACCAGCTGCTGCTCGCCCCCGCTCAGGGTGGGAAACAGCCGGTCGGCCAGGGCGGCGATCCCCACCCGGTCCATGGCCTGGAGCGCGGCAGCCCTGTCCCGGCTGCCGGGGGAGCGGAAGACGCCGATGTGGCGGGCACGGCCCATGACCACCATGTCCAGGGCCGAGTAGCCGAACGTGCTGCCGCGGGCCTGGGGAACGTAGCCGGCCGTCTCGGACCTGCGCACCGCCCCTTCCTGGACGGCCAGCAGGCCGGCCGCGCAGCGCACCAGTGTCGTTTTGCCGCTGCCGTTGGGTCCCAGGACCGCAGTCACGGTGCCCGGCGGCACCGAGAAGCTCAGATCCTTGAACACCCAGTTCTGCGGTGAATAGCCAAACCCGGCCCCGCGCAGCTCAAGCACCGTCCCAGATCCTCTCCCGGTTCCGGCGCAACAGCACGAAGAAGACCGGTGCCCCGATCAGTGCGGTGAGGACGCCCAGCGGGATTTCGCCGGCCGTGGCGGTGCGGGCGATGGTGTCGATGGCGACGAGGTACGCCCCGCCCAGCAGGAATGAGACCGGCAGCAGGACCCGGTGGTCCGGGCCCACCCACATCCGCGCCAGGTGCGGGATGACCAGCCCCACCCAACTGATGACGCCGCTGACGGCCACAGCCCCGGCCACCATGAGGGCCACGGCGGAGAGGACCGTCCAGCGCAGCGGCCGCGGCCGGAGCCCCAGAGCCGTGGCGTCGTCGTCGCCGAGCGAGAGGATATTGACCCGCCACCGCAGCGCCAGCAGGACGACGCCGCCGGCAGCGATCGGAATGAAAGCCACCAGCACCTTCGCCCAGGTGGCGGTGGCGACACTGCCAAGCAACCAGAAGACGATCGCGGGAAGGGTGGTGAACGGGTCCGCCAGATACGTCACCAGCGCCACCAAGGCGGAGAAGAACGACGCCGTGACGATGCCCCCGAGGACGACCATGAGGATGTGCGCTCCGCCCCGGCCGGAGGTGATGAGGAAGACGATGGCCAGTGCCAGCAACCCGAAGCCGAACGATCCGCCGACGAGGGCCAGGGGACCCAGGCCCAGCAGCAGGGCCAGGGCACCCCCGAAGGAGGCCCCGGATGAAACGCCGATGACCTCCGGGCTGACCAGGGGATTGCGGAACACGGCCTGCAGCGCGGCCCCGCCGATTGCGAGGCCACCACCGACCAGCGTGGCCAGCAGGACCCTGGGCAACCTGACCAGCAGCACCACGTTTTCCTCGGCCGCGGGCAGGTTTGATCCGATCGGAAACACCCGGGAGGCCAGGATTTCCGCGACATGGGGGAGGGACACGTTGTAGCGGCCGCTGGCGAGTGCGAGCGCCGACACGGCCGCCAAGAGGGCCAGGGCGAGCAGGCATGGCCCGAGAACCTGGCGCAGCCCCGGTCCCCGGCGGCCGTCAAGGTAACCCGTGGTCAGAGGCTGGGCCTCACGAAGCATCGAACTGCCGGTAGTTGGCCGAGGCGCCATTGACGTCAGTCCACAGGATCTTGTCCATCTCCGGCGCTGTTGGCCGGTGACGGTACAGGAAATCGAAGTAGTCGCTGGTCTCGTCCCGCAACGCGGACCGGTTGCCGGAGGGGAAACTGATGTCGCTAAGCCAGCGCCACATGAGCGGCGATTCCTGGCTGGGGGGATCCCAGCGGTATCCGCCCAGCGGGACCTTGTAGACACGCTGGGAACGCACGGCGGACACGCTTTGCCACACCGGGTTGCCGTAGAGGTCCCCGGGCATCGCTTCGTCGAAGTTCCCGAGCAGGATGACCTCCGGATTCCAGGCCAGGACCTGTTCGACGTCCACGCCCACCATGCCCTTGCCCTGGAGCCCCTGCGGGCCAGTTGCCGGATTGTGTGCGCCGACGAGCTTGATGTAGTAGTCGTTGTAGCTGCCGTTTCCGGCAACCTTGAGCCCGCCACTGAACCTGTTGAAGTAGATGATGCCCGGGCCGCCGGTGCCGCGGGAGGCGGCCTCGGCCTGAATGGATTTCTGGTGCTCGTCACTGCGCGCCTTCATCTGCACAGCCCGGTCCGGCTGCCCCAGCATCGTCGCGAAGAACGCGGTCCAGGTGTCCACATCCTGCTGCGTCCCGGAATTCGTGATTCCCAGGACTTTCATTCCTGCCTGTTCCAGCGGAGCTGTCAGTTGCGGATCGCTCCACTGGACCACGACGTCGGGGTTCAGCGCCCGGATGCTCTCGACATTGGGGGTGAAATCGGTCGTGGCGATGTCGTGCGGAATATTCAGGGCCTCCGGGTACATGGTGCCCATGATGCCGTCGCGCATGGCGACCCAGGAGGCGTTGTGCATCCCGGCAAGATGGCTTGCGCCCTCGTCGACGGCGACCAGCAGGGAAGCGGCCGGCATGGGGATGGTCACCACACGGGTGACCGGGCGGTCGAAACTCAGCACGGTCCCGCGCTGGTCCGTTACCTGGATCCCGGCCGAACCGGAGGCGGAACCCGGTGGTGAGGTACCTACCGGCGGCGTGGACTGTGGCGACGAGTTTCCCGGGGCACAGGAAGCAACGAACAGCGCCCCTCCACCGTAGAGGGCCGCTGCCAGTACTGATCGTCGGTTGGCTTCGGGGATGTTCATCGGCCTACCTCCCGGGAAGGACCGCACAGGGGCGGCCATTCGCTCCGCGCCGGCAACACCAATGATCCCGGGACGGCATTCCCTCACAGCATCTGCCGAATGCGCAGGGGTGTCAATCCGTGCAATGCGGGCATTGTTAGCGATCCGGCGGCGGTGCTAGCCTCACATTTATCCCCTGTGAAACGAGGCCACGGGATGCAAGTCAACGGCGCTCAACTCTTTGTCCGGTACGCATATCCGCCGAATTCTCGGGGCAGTTGCGGGCCGCCTGACAGCGACGCGCTGCTGCACTACGGCCAGTCCGGGGTGACCGACGCGGGCCTGCGCGAACTTGCCAAGGGGTTCGCCGGTGCGTGGCCGTACCTGGAGCTCATCGCCGGTGCCACAGGCAACCCGGACCCGCTTGATTACGGGGTAGTGGAGGCCTACTGGGTGGGAAACGCTCTGCTGGACTCCGTGGGTGTGCGCAGCATCGGCAATTCCATGGAGGACAGGTTCCGCGCACGGACCGGCCATCAGTTTCCGCACCTGATGGAAGGGGTCATCGCCGGCGGCGTGCCGCACCACAGCTTCCATGTGCTGGAAATCTATCCGTGGCTCGGACTCCTGCGCGATGATCGACGCTCATCCACGGCACTGAACGTCCTGGACCAGTGCCGCATCCGGTGGGGCGAAGTGGTGGCCGTCGAAGGGGACAACGCCCTGGTGCGCTCACGGCCCCTGGTCTGGGACGGAATTGCGCTCTCGCTCGGCGGGCCGGTGGTCGAGACGGCCAGGTACGCCGTGGCCGGGACCGGGTTCATCGCCGACCTCGCGGCGGGCGACATGGTGTCCCTCCATTGGGACTGGGTATGCGACCGCTTGACGCCCGGCCAGCTCCACCGGCTCCAGCACTACTTTGCCCGCCACCTCAAGATCGCCAATTCCGGCGTGGAGCACCGCGGCGCCGCGATTGCCCTGGAATAGTGATTTCCGGACTGTGAATCCCGGACAGTGAATCCCGGACAGTGAGCCCCGGACAGTGATCGGGGTAAGGCTACGGGACGGTGTCAGTAGGATCCGGTGTCAGTAGGGTCCGGGGTCAGTAGGGTCCGGGCCCCGGCCCATGAGCTCCAGTCCGGTCATCGCACTGTCGGCGCCATCCTGGTCCACACGCTCCAGCGCGAAGCCCATGTGGATCAGGACCCACGTGCCGCTCTCCAACGGACCGTCGTCGAGGAGCCCGATGTTGATCTTTCGCTGCACGCCTGCCACATCCACGAGGGCCAGCTGCCCGTTATAGCCGTCGATCACTTCGATGATCCGGCCTGGTATTCCCAAGCACATCCGCGCTTCCTCCTCAGCCCGTTCTTCTCACCCTGCGGCATCTGGGCCCGCGCTCGCGGTCGCTGCGTCCGCGGACGATATGCGGGCCGTGACCAGGGTGCGCACTGCCTCCACGGCCGCGGGGACGGCACGGGACACTTCCTCGGACAGCTCCATGCCGTCGTCTGTTCGGCCCGCGATGCAACCCACGAGGTAGGTCTCCGGCAGCGATCCGCCCAGGATGCGGAGGCGGCGCAGGACGGCCAGGGGGTCCATGCCATGCGGATCGAACCCCGGGTTGACCGGCAGTCCGGCCGGCGTCAACAGGCCGCCGGGTTCCAGATCCTCCGCCCGGATCTTCAGGATCCGGAGCGTACCGGCGCTGGTGCTCCCGTCCGCCGGGGCCGGAAGCACATCCACGAGCACCAGCGCATCCACCCCGTCCAGGAGATCGTAAGCAAGGTGCAGCCCGCGGACCCCGTAGTCCCGCACCTGCACCTGCTCAGGCGCCCAGCCGGGCAGGCCGGACACCTCCTCCGCCAGGCGGCGGGCGACGGCCGGTCCGAATCCGTCGTCGCTCAGGAACACGTTCCCCACGCCGGCCACGAGAACCCCGCTCACATCGGGCCTCACATCCTGGAAATTCGCACGTAGCGCTTGATGTCAGGAATCGAACGGAGTCCGACGACGGCTGCTGCCAGGCCCGCGGCCAGCAGGAGCACGACGGTCATGATGCCCAGACCTTTCATGATGATGGTTCCTTTCCGTTATCCAGGGGCGCCGCCGCGGCGAGCGGCACGAGCTCCTCGGGGGCGAAATACAGGTATCGGCCGTACCATTCCTGCAGTTCGGCCGCCGGGTCGGCCTCGAGGACCACCGCGACGTGTGTTCCGCCGTCGACGTCGAAGTGGACTCCTGTGACGCGCCCCGATTTCCCGGCGAAGAAGAGGTCCTGGGCATCGGCGCGGCGCAGCGGAACAACCCGCACCCGGCTGCCGCGAGAGACCGGGACGCCGTCGATGAAGACGGTGTCCGATTCCGGATCGACGGCGGCGTCCCGGGCCGGATCCCACCACGGCGTGTCGGCGCCGGTAGTCTCGTCGCCAGTCTCGTCAGTGGTCTCGTCGGTGGTCTCATCATCAGCGCCGTCGCCCGGAATGGAGAATTCGGGGACGGAAAATTCCGCATCTGAATACTCCGGGACCGCAAAGCCGGGGAAGTCTCCGTACCCGGACGTTCCGGGTCCACCGGGCGACCCGGCGTGCGGGTTCCGCAGGATGCCGTGCAACTGCTGCAGCTCCTCGGCTGTCATGTTCTCGCAGCGTTCGATGATCGCCGCCGCCCGGGCATCGGTTGACCGGGCCTCCGCCTTTTCCTCATCTGTCAGCGTGAGCACCCGAAGGGTGAGGATTTCATCGATCTCCGTCGCATCGAACAGCTCCACGCTGCTCTCCGGCGCCACCGCGGGATGGTCATAAAGGATGATCGGGGACAGCAACAGGACGTCGCGCTGCCCCTCGGGACCGGCGAGCACGGGCCAGCACCGATGCTGGCGACATGAAGCCGCCGCCGCTGCCGCCCACTCCGGCGGATCGATCACCGACAGGAAGTCGGCATCGTGGACCGCGAGCAGGACATGGGCCCCGATGAACGAGTGTTCGATCGCGGAACGCTTGTCCGCGGTGGCTGCCGCCGTGTTTTCGACCGTGACCTTGAGCCGCCACAGGGGACCGTGGGCCGCCATGTCCGCGCCGCCGGCAGCGGCCGGCACCTGCGCCGCCATCTGCGTCGGCACTTGCGTTGCCACCAGGCGCAGCTCGCCGCGGAGCTGCCGACGCCGCCGCACCAGCCTGCCGGCTGTGCCGCCGTCGGCATCCAGCACGGGCTCGATGGCCTCGGTCGCCGGGACGTTGACCGGCGCGCGCACGCCCGCGGCAAGCTGGCCCAGGCTGTACGGCCCGAGCGTGATCTCCGTATCCGTTGCCTCATCCCAGCTGAGCCACCGGGACGCGCCGACGACCAGTTCTTCGATGGGCGTGAAGCCGCCGTCATCCGCGTGCTCGGCGGACCGTGTCTGCAGGTGGAGGAAGCGCAGATGGACGTCCACCCGGGCTGCGGGTCCCGGCTCGAGGAGGCAGTCCGCTGCCATGTCCGGCTCTTCACCGGCGCCCGCGGCTGCCGCGCCCGGTGGCCCGAGCACCCCAAACTGCCAGCGCACCTGGTTCTTGGCGGACGAGGCGCGGTACGGGTACAGGAGGTAGCCCTCGTAGAGGACGGCGTCGGCGACGGCGCGTGCCAGGCTGAGGCCGGCGTTCACGGTACCGGGTCACCCGCCCCGGCCAGCAGACCTTCGATGGCGGCCTCCCAGGATGTGAGGCCGTGGACCGCCTTGTATTTGGCCAGGGCCGCCAGGACGTCGCGGTCCAGACGGATCCATCCCTGGTTCGGGAAGTACGCGTCCATCAGCGCGCGCCAGGCCGCCACGGGCAGGGCGTACCGCGCTTCCCGGTCCCAAGGGATCTGCTCGACGCCGAAGCCCGCCGCGCCCCGGGTGAAGACTGTCCCGGAGAAGAGGAACTCCAGCGGAACGGTCCCGTCCCGCAGGGAGTTCAGGTACTTCGCTGCGGAGACCTCGAAATCGAAGGTGCAGGGGAGCGGGAGATCAACGTCAACGCTGTCCGCAAATCCCTGGACCAGGACGCCGCTGTGCATCCACATGAAGGGCTTGAGGGTGGTGGGCCACCGTCCGCGGTTGCCGAAGAGTTCCAGCAGCCCGGCTTCCTCATCGGCGTCGTAACGGCGGCGCTGGGCCAGGATCCGCACCTGGCAACGCAGGGCCATGGCGTGGATGGCGGCGCCGCTTCGCTCCTGGATCCGCAGGCGCGCGGTCAGCTGGGGCGCGGCCGCGTAGGGCTCCGGGGCGATGTCCAGCACGCTGAATTCGAGGTCAACCATGCCGTCCCTCCGGGTCTGCCTTGGCAGGAACAGGGGCGGGCCGGCTGCGGCTGCTGATCCGCTCGAAGAAGTCGGCGAGTTCCTGGCGGGACTCCTGGCCGCCGTCAAAGCCCTTCCACACCCGACGCAGGCGGCCCACCAGCTCGTAGCAGGCATCGATGGGGACCAGATGGCAGTCCGCCCGCTCCCGGTCGGGGCCGGGGGAGCGGATCAGCAGGGCCTCCGTATCGGGGGCGAGCACGGTGATGGCCGGGTTGGCGGCCTGGACCGATGCCCAGGCGTCCAGGGGAAGTTCCGACTCCGTGGCGCCCGCCGGGCTCGGATAGAAGGCAGCGGTCCGGCCGAGTGTGGAGTTGAAGAAGAAGAATGCCAGTCCCACCGGGATTTCCAGCTCGTCCCATTGGGCTGGGCCGAGTTCGAAGGGCTCGAAGGAAAAGTAGCGGTCAGGGACGGAACGGTAGCGCAGATGGGCCGACGAGTCCGTGAACAGCAGATAGCAGGGCCTGCACGCGCACAGCAGGGATCGGCTCTCCAGGTCCACCACGTGCTGGTGGGCCTCAGCGATGGGCTCAGCGCACATCTCGCAGCGCTCGCCGACAGGCTGGGCGGGGCGGGTGGAGGCTATCCTGCGCAGCATGGAGAGCGCCGACGCGCTGCTGACCCCGGCGCCGCTGATCCCGGCACTGCCGGGGCCGGACCCGCTGGTCACAGCGGCTCCGCCGTGGTGGGGACGGCCACGGAGGGAACACCGTCGCGGAGCAGCAGTGGAAGGGGATCAAGGTGCAGCGCCTTGTCCTCGAGGCAGGCCCCGGCCTTCCGGACGTCGAAGTGGCTGCGGCAGTGCGGGCAGCGCAAGAGGCCGCCGCCTACCGGGGCGGCCAGCGCCCGCTGCAGCGAGGCGCCGGGCATGGAGTGGGTGCAACGAGGGCAGCGGTCCACAAAGGCGTAGACGTCCGGGCCGATCCTGCACGTGAGCACCTCGACGCCCGCCACCAGGAAGCCCGCGACGCCTCCCGACTCCAGCTCAGCGAGGGCAGGGACCGCCTGCCACGTGCCGGACGCCGGTGTGGCGGCTCCATGGGCCGTCCAGTCCGGCGCGCCGGGTGCGCCGCCGTCGGACGGGCCGCCCAGCCCCTCCAGCCTCGAGCGCAAGGCGCCGACCGGGATCAGGGCAGGAACGGCAGCGGGGGCCGCCTCCTCCACCTCGATGCCGGTCACCTCGGGCGCCGCGGTTTCAATTGCGTCCTCGACGGCGAGTTTGAGGGTGACCGACGACGACGGGCAGCCCTGGCAGCTGCCCAGCAGCCTCAGCCGGACCACGCCTTCTTCGCTGATGCCGAGCAGTTCCACGTCCCCGCCGTGCGAGCCGAGGTAGGGCCGGACGGAGTCGAGGGCTCCCGTGACCCTCCCGGGCAGGTCCACGGGGTGCAACCCGTGGATCAGCAGCAGGCCTGACACCAACGGGTCGGACGTGAGGGCGGACACCGTTCCCGGCCCGAGTACACCCTGCGAATCCAGCACCTGCAGGATTCGTTCCAGCCCCGCACCGTACAGCTCCGTTACGTGCCGGACCAGTTCCTCTGCCCGGTCCCGGGCCACAGGACCGCCGGAACCTAGCGCATCGAGGAGGGAACTGATCCGTTCACCTGCCGAGCCCAACAGATTCTCCCGGTCCATGGCGGGCTACTCACCGGTGAGCGACTGCGTGGGGGAGTGCAGCAGGTCCAGCGTCTGCCCTTCCCCTAGGTACATGTGGACGCCGCACGGCAGGCAGGGGTCGAAGCTCCGGACGGTGCGCATGATGTCGATGCCCTTGAAATGATCGCGGTCGTTCTCCTCGAAGATGGGCTGGCCTTGCACCGCGTCCTCATAGGGTCCCGGTGTTCCCTCGGAGTCGCGCGGACTGGCGTTCCACGGCGTCGGCGGGTAGGGGTGGTAGTTGGCGATCTTGCCGTCGCGGATCACCATGTGGTGTGAGAGCACGCCGCGGACGGCTTCCGTGAAGCCGCAGCTGATGGCTTCGTCCGGCACCTCAAAGGACTCCCAGGTCTTGGTGCGGCCAGCCCGGATCTCCTCGAGGGCCTTTTCGGCGAAGTGCAGTGCCGCGGCGGCCGCGTAGGCCTGGAAATAGGTCCGCGCACGGTTGCGCTCCAGTGTGTTGCTCCACTGCGGGATCTTCCATTCCAGGGTCACCGGGCCCTTCAGCGCGGTCTTGGGCAGCTCGATCTGGACGCTGCTGCCGGTTGACTTCAGGTAGCCGGTGTCGACCAGTCCCGCGAGGGCGGTCGACCAGAGCCGGGCCAGCGGGCCGCCGCCGGTATCGAGCGCCAGGTTGTTTTGGCCGTCAGACCACCGCGGTGACATGACCCAGCTGTACTTGTCCTCCAGGTCGCGTTTCTGCGGCCGAGGGTTGGTGTGCTGGTTCCAGGGGTGCCGGCGGTCCACCGGGTTGCCCAGCGGATCCCGGGTGACGAACATTTCCTGGTCGCCCCAGTCCTCGTAGTACGACGAGCCCAGCATGATCCGGATCCCCAGGTTGATCCGCACCAGGTCCGTGGTCACGAGTTTTCCGTCCACCACGACGCCTGGGGTGACGAACATCTTCCGGCCCCACTCGGTCATGTCCTTGTAGGCGAAATTGCAGAACTCCGGATCCTGGAAGGAGCCCCAGCAGCCCAGCAGGGTGCGCCGCAGCCCCACCTGCTCGTATCCGGGCAGGGCCTCGTAGAAGAAATCGAAGAGGTCATCGTGCATCGGCACGACCTTCTTCATGAACTCCACGTACCGCATGAGCCGGGTGAGGTAGTCCGTCATCAGCTGGATGGTGGCCACGGTGCCCACACCGCCCGGGTAAAGCGTGGAGGGATGGACATGCCGGCCCTCCATCAGGCAGAACATTTCCCGGGTCATCCGGCTGACCTGCAGCGCCTCGCGGTAGAACTCTCCGGTGAACGGGTTCAACGAGCGCATGATGTCAGCGATGGTGCGGTAGCCGTGGTCGCCCGCGTGCGGGGCCGGGGTGTTCTCGGCTTTGGCGAGCACCGACGGGTTGGTTTCGGAGACCATCTTCTCGCAGTAGTCAACGCCGACCAGATTCTCCTGGAAGATGTTGTGGTCGAACATGTACTCGGCGGCCTCGCCCAGGTTCACGATCCATTCGCCGAGGTGCGGCGGCTTCACCCCGTAGGCCATGTTCTGCGCGTAACAGGAGCAGGTGGCGTGGTTGTCGCCGCAGATTCCGCATATCCGGCTTGTGATGAAGTGGGCGTCCCGGGGGTCCTTGCCGCGCATGAAGATGGAATAGCCGCGGAAGATCGATGACGTGCTGTGGCATTCCACCACTTGATTGTTCTTGAAGTCGACCTTGGTATAGATGCCGAGGCTGCCGACGATCCTTGTGATCGGGTCCCAGGCCATCTCCACCAGGTTCTCGCCCGCGGAACCGTCCGCCGGGGGCATCGGAATCGTCGAAGTCATTGCATTGCCTCTCTGCTTAGCAGCCCTACCAGGTCCGCTTGGCGCCGGTCAGCAGATCATTACCGGGTTTGCGCCAGCGTGGTTCCTGGTCCAGCGTGTGCTTCGTGATGTTCCGCAGTGTCCTGATGGTCTTGCCGTAGGGCATGACCGACGCGGTAGACAGTTTGCCGCCAGGAGGTTCGTCCATGAACGGCATGAACTTGTCCGGGAATCCCGGCATCGTGCAGCCGATGCAGATGCCGCCCACGTTCGGGCAGCCGCCGATTCCGTTCATCCAGCCACGCTTGGGCACGTTGCACTTGACCACAGGTCCCCAGCAGCCGAGTTTGACGATGCACTTCGGGGACCCGTATTCGGTGGCAAAGTCGCCCTGTTCGTAATACCCCGCGCGGTCGCATCCCTCGTGCACCGTCTGGCCGAACAGCCACGTTGGCCGGAGCGCCTCGTCAAGGGGAATCATGGGTGCCTGCCCGGTGGCCTGGTACAGCAGATACGTCATGGTCTCTGACAGGTTGTCGGGCTGGATGGGGCAGCCCGGGACGCACACGATCGGGATTCCGGCCTTGGACTTCCAGTCATACCCGAGATAGTCGGGCACGCCCATGGCCCCGGTGGGGTTCCCGGCCATGGCATGGATGCCGCCGTACGTCGCGCAGGTTCCCGCCGCGATGATGGCCGTCGCCTTGGGTGCCAGCCGGTCCAGCCACTCACTGGTGGTGATCGGCTGTCCCGTATCGAGGTTGTTGCCGAAGGCCGCCCAGTAGCCGCCCGCGGCGTGCAGGTTCTCATTCGGGATGGACCCCTCCACCACCAGCACGAACGGTTCCAGCTCGCCGCGGTCCGCCTTGCGGAACCACTCGAGGAAGTCGTCGGCTCCCTGCTGCGGGCCGCATTCGAAGTCGATCAGCGGCCAGTGCATGGCGATTTTGGGAAGTCCGGGAAGTGCCCCGAGGGCTATCTCCTCGACGCTTGGCTGGGTTGCCGCCGTCAGGGCCACGGAGTCACCGTCGCAGCTGAGTCCGGCGTTGATCCACAACACGTGGATCAAAGTTTCTTCCGCTTTCATTGCAGTAGCTGTAGGCATCGTTGCCTCCTTCGGAGCCCCGCCCTGCGGCTGCGGCTCGAATGTTGCGTCAGCAGGTCAAACGCGTAGTCCACCGGAGCGCGGCGCGCCCCCGGCGACGGCCGCCGCCAGGTGGGGATTCTTCCGGATCCACTCCAGCCAGCCGTCCATACCGTCGCCGGTGGTAGCTGACAGGGTCAGGACGTCGACGCCGGGATTCAGCCGGCGCGCCTGGCGCACACAGCGCTCGACGTCGAACTCCACATAGGGGAGCAGGTCTGCCTTGTTGATAATCACCAGGTCGGCAGCCAGGAACATGTGGGGGTATTTCTGCGGTTTGTCATCGCCCTCCGTAACTGAGATCACGACGACCCTGGCCGATTCACCGAGGTCGAACAATGCCGGGCACACCAGGTTGCCCACGTTTTCGATGAAGACTGTGGAGCCGGGTACCGGGTCCAGCGCGTCCAGGGCCCGCTGCAGCATCCCGGCATCCAGGTGGCAGCCTGCTCCGGTGTTGATTTGGATCACCGGCCGACCCGTGGACCGGATCCGGTCGGCGTCCAGGGACGTCTCCTGGTCCCCTTCAATCACACCGATGTCCAGTTCCCCGGCCAGTTCCCGGATGGTCCGCACCAGGAGCGTGGTCTTGCCGGCGCCGGGGGAACTCATGACATTGAAGGCCCGAATGCCGCGTCCTTCCAGCCATCCCCGGTTGCGTGCGGCCAGGAGGTCATTCTTGGCGAGTAGATTCTCCTCCAAGGAAATGATGGTCCGTCCGTCCGGCGCGTGGCTGTGCCCATGCCCGTCAGGCCCGTGGCCGTGATCGTGCGGATGTTCGTGGCCGTGATCGTGGGGATGCGGATGCTCGTGCGGGGCTGCAAGCGGGTGTAACGTTCCCTCGACGTCGGAAACCCTGGTCCCGGCGTCGTCGCCGCATCCGCACGTCGCACACATGTCTACGCAACCTCCACCGAGGTGACCACGAGTTCCCGGCCACTGACGATTTCGACATCGGCACTGCCGCACGGACAGAGCAGAAACATGTCCTCAAGGACGAATTCGTCGCGGCAGCTTCGGCACCTGGCCCGGCCCTCGGACTCATCGATCGTGAGGGCTGCGCCGGCCAGCGGCGTGTCAGCTGAAACGACTTCGAAGCAAAAGCGCACGGCATCCGGCAGGACGCCGCTCAAGGGGCCAATCCGCAGGTTAACGCCCGTGACGGGGCGGTCGCCGGTCCGGTTCAGGACCGCCTCCACAAGACCTTGGGTAATCGCAAGTTCGTGCATGAGCCGTTGCCACCTCGTCGTTTCAATGTAGGCCCGCAGGGTACAAACTTCAATACGCCCCCCTTACGCCCGGGGCACGGTCAAAGCCGCGGGGGCGCCGCGCCTCCCCGCCTCCCGTAGCCGCTCCCGACATGGCTGCCGGCGTGCTCGGCCCACCGTGCCCGGCCGGGGTGCAACCTTCGACTTCAACCAGAACGTCAAGGCACAGCGCACGCCCCGGTGTCAAGGTCCGGCGAATACCGTGTCGGGCGCTGTAACCTTGGGAGGAACGCGCTGGGCTCTGGGAGCCCGGAGGCGGCAATATGAAGCACGACAATCACCGTCATCGAAAGTGTGGATAGATACGTGAGCAGCGAGCAGGGTTCAGCAACTCTGGAAGGCACCGAACTCGACCTGGAAGACGCCGTCATGGGTCCCACCGGGCGGCCCCATCGCGACTTTCCGGAGCCCGCACCGCTGTCTTCCCACGGTCCTGCGCGGGTCATCGCCATGGTGAACCAGAAGGGCGGGGTGGGAAAGACCACGTCCACGATCAACCTCGCAGCGGCTCTGGCCGAATACGGCCGCCGCGTGCTCCTGGTCGACTTCGATCCGCAGGGCGCCCTGTCCGCCGGCCTGGGCACCAACCCGCACGAGCTCGATCTCACTGTGTATAACGTGCTGATGGACCGCAAGGTGGACATCCGCGACGCCATCCAGAAGACCGGCGTGGATAACGTGGATCTGCTCCCTGCCAACATCGACCTCTCCGCCGCCGAGGTGCAGCTGGTCAACGAAGTGGCCCGCGAGCAGGTCCTGGACCGGGCGCTGAAAAAGGTCGAGGACGACTACGACATCGTCCTGATCGACTGCCAGCCCTCACTCGGGCTCCTCACCGTCAACGCGCTGACGGCAGCCCACGGCGTCATCATCCCGCTGATCTGTGAATTCTTCGCCCTGCGCGCCGTGGCGCTGCTCGTGGAAACCATCGACAAGGTCCAGGACCGCCTCAACCCGCGTCTGCAGGTCGACGGCGTGCTCGCCACGATGTACGACGCCAGGACGCTGCACGGGCGCGAAGTGATCGCCCGGCTGGTGGAGGCCTTCGGCGACAAGGTCTTCGAAACCGTCATCAAGCGCTCCATCAAGTTTGCCGACGCCACGGTTGCCGCCGAGCCCATCACCACCTACGCGGGCAACCACGTCGGTGCCGACGCCTACCGCCGCCTGGCCAAAGAGCTGATCTCGCGCGGCGGCGCGCCCTAGCCAGGATCGTGGCAGGCGCCTCCTTTCCGCCAGCGGATCTCCACATGCCCGTGCTCGACATGTCGGTGGAGTTCGACACACGCGCGCAGTCCGCGGGCCTGGCTGTCCCGGCAGGGCCGGCCGTCACCGCAGAATCTGACCTCCCCGCACCTGACGTCCCTGCACCTGACCTCCCCGCACCTGACGTCCCTGCACCTGACCTCCCCGCACCTGACGTCCCTGCACCTGACCTCCCCGCACCTGACCTCCCAGTGCAGTCAGGGAAGAAGCCCGGATTCGAAGTGCGGCTGGCCAACTTCACTGGCCCGTTCGACCTCCTGCTCGGCCTGATCTCCAAGCACCAGCTGGACATCACCGAGGTGGCGCTGTCCACAGTCACGGACGAATTCATCAAGTACATCCGGGGCCTGCAGCAGCTGGGGGAGGAATGGGCGCTGGATGAAGCCAGCGAATTCCTGGTGATTGCGGCCACGCTCCTGGACCTCAAAGCGGCCCGGCTGCTGCCCGCAGGCGAGGTTGAGGACGATGAGGACATCGCGCTGCTGGAAGCCCGTGACCTCCTGTTCGCCCGGTTGCTGCAGTACAAGGCGTTCAAGCACGTGGCCGGCATGATCGGCTCCACGCTTGAGCTTGAAGCCCGGCGGTATCCCCGGCAGGTTGCCCTGGAGGGACACTTCGCTGCCCTGCTTCCGGAGCTCCTGTGGCGCCACACCCCGGAGCAGTTCGCGTCCCTGGCCGAGGCGGCCCTCAAGCCGAAGGAGGCGGCCCCCACGGAAGTTGGCCTCGCGCACCTTCACGGCACGCCCGTGAGCGTCAAGGAACAGGCGGAGCTGCTGGGGAACCGGCTGCGGCTGGGGACGCCGCTGACGTTCCGGGCGCTGATCGCCGACGCCGAATCCACGCTGGTGGTGGTGGCGCGGTTCCTTGCCCTGCTGGAGCTGTTCCGCGACCGTGTGGTGGGCTTTGACCAGTTGCTGCCGCTGGGCGACCTGACGGTGCACTGGACGGCCGATTCCCACGGGTGGAGCAGCGAAAACCTGAGTGAAGAATACGAGGACAAGCCGTGAACGAACGATTGCCGGACACCGAGCCGGACGCTGGGCCGGACACGCGGCCGGACGTCGCGAACCTGCCCGGCGGGGCCCGCGCGGCACTCGAAGCCGTCCTGATGGTGATCGACGAACCGGCCACAGCCACGGCCCTCGCCGCCGGACTGGACCTGACGGTCGACGTCGTCGAGGGTCTGCTGGAGGAACTGCAGCGGGAGTATAACGGTTATACTGTTAATGCCCCGGATGTGGACGATGCCAGCCATAGCAGCAGAAATGGCGGCTTCAGCGCCATCGCCCGGGGTTTTGAATTGCGGAATATCGCCGGAGGCTGGCGGATCTATTCCCGCGCTGATTTCGCCGAGATCGTCGGCGGATTCGTGCTGGAAGGACAGACAGCCAGGCTGACGCAGGCGGCGCTCGAAACGCTCGCCGTCATCGCTTACCGCCAGCCCGTATCAAGGGCGCGGGTGTCTGCAATTCGAGGAGTCAATGTTGACTCTGTCGTGCGGACGCTGACGCAGCGGGGGCTGATCGAGGACTCGGGAACAGATCCCGAATCCGGAGCAATCCTGTACCGCACGACGTCGTATTTCCTGGAGCGAATGGGAATCGGCTCGGTGGCGGAATTGCCGCAGCTTTCACCCCATCTTCCGGGGCTTGAAGGCATCGAAGAGTTTTACGACGCTGGAAGAATGTAGGCAGGAACAACTGCCTGCGCACGAGTATCCACCAGGGCAGAATCATTTTGCCCCGTCGGCGGGTGTTGTCGGGAGACAGCGGCCGTCGGCCAACAAACGAAGGACGGGTCATGACACAGGCGGGACGCCAGGGTTCACCACGTAACAGTTCGGGACGTAACAGTGCCGGGCAAAACGGTGCCGGACAAAACAGTGCCGGACAAAACAGTGCCGGACAAAATTCAGCGCAGGGCTCAGGCCGCGGCGCACAAGGCGGTTCGGGCCGCAGCGGCGGAGCCGGCTACAAGGGCGGCGGAAGCCGCACCGGCGGAGCCGGATTCAAGGGCGGCGGAGACCGCCCCTTCAAGCACCCCAAGCCTCGCGAAGAGGCCTTCATCGATCCGGACCTGCAGGGTCCCGACGGCGCGCCGTCGGCTGCCCGCCCGGCTTCCGCTGACTGGAAGTCCAAGGCGCCCTCCGGCAAGGAGGCAGCCCGCAAGGCGGCCGCCCGCAAGCCCGGCTTCGGCAAGGCCCCCGGCACCCCCGGTGCCCTCAAGCCCAAGCCGCGCATCGGCGCCGGAGCGGCCAAGGCCACCGGTTCCCGCGCCTTCGGCGGCGAACGCTTCGGCCAGAGCCTCGGCCCGGTCCGCAAGCCGGCCCGCAAGCGCGGCCCACGCGCCGCGGTACCGCAGTCTGAGCTGCACGACGCCGACGGCACCCGCCTCCAGAAGGTCATGGCCTCCGCCGGGGTCGCCTCACGGCGGGTCTGCGAGGAAATGATCGCCGAGGGCCGCGTCGAGGTCGACGGCCAGGTTGTCACCGAGCTCGGCGTGCGCGTCGACCCGAAGTCGGCAGTAATCCACGTCGATGGTCTGCGCATCCAGCTGGACGAGAACATGGTCTACATGGTCTTCAACAAGCCCAAGGGCGTTGTCTCCACCATGGAGGACCCGGACGGCCGCCCGTGCATCAGCGACTTCGTCCGCAACCACCACGGCGAACGCCTGTTCCACGTGGGCCGGCTCGACGTCGCCACGGAGGGGCTGCTGCTCCTGACGAACGACGGCGAACTCGCCAACCGCCTGACGCACCCCTCCTATGAAGTGCCCAAGACCTACCTCGTGCAGGTCCGCGGGCCGTTCCCGCAGGGGATCGGCGCCGAACTCAAGGCCGGCGTCGAGCTCGAGGACGGAATCGCCTCGGTGGATTCCTTCAAGCTTGTCGACTCGACCCCCGGCCACGTGCTGATTGAGGTCGTGCTGCACTCGGGCAAGAACCGGATCGTCCGGCGCATGTTCGACGCCGTCGGGTTCCCCGTACTGCGCCTGGTCCGCGTCAAGGTTGGCCCCATCGGGCTGGGCGACCAGCGCCAGGGCAGCATCCGCAACCTCGGCAAGCAGGAAGTCGGCCACCTGCTGGCATCCGTGGGGCTGTAAGCGTGTCCGCCTTCCGCACGCACGGCCGCGGCCACCTGAACGGCCCGGTGGTCGTCTTGGGCTCCGGGCTTCTGGGCACCAGCATCGGGCTGGGGCTGCGGGGGCGCGGTGTGGTTGTGTTCCTCTCGGATCCCTCGCCGACCAACCAGGCCGTCGCCGTAGACATCGGCGCCGGCCTGCCCTTGGCGTGCCTGAACACGACACAGCCTGACGACGACCAGCCGGAGCTCGTCGTAGTGGCGGCGCCGCCGGATGTCACGGCGGACGTCGTTGCCAACGCGCTCCGGGACTACCCGCACGCCGTCGTGGTGGACATTGCGAGTGTGAAGGCGGGCATCCTGGCCGATCTCCGCAGCCGCGGCGCTGACTTGGGCCGCTACGTGGGGACTCACCCCATGGCCGGCCGGGAGAAATCCGGTCCCGTCGCTGCCCGCGGCGAGCTGTTCACGTCCATGCCGTGGGTCGTGTGCCCGGCGGAAGAGACTCTGCCGGAGTCACTGCAGGTGGCGCGTGCGCTGGCCGGCGACCTCGGCGCCGTCGTATCCGAATTCGCCGCTGCCGAACACGACGAAGCCGTCGCGCTCGTCTCACACCTGCCGCAGGTGATGTCCTCGCTCGTGGCCAGCCGCCTGCAGGGCACCCCCCTGCATGCCCTGTCCCTGGCGGGAAACGGGCTGCGGGACGTCACCCGGATCGCCGCCAGCGATCCCACGCTCTGGGTCCAGATCCTGGGCGCGAACGCGGACAAGGTGGTGGAGATCCTGCACGGAGTCCGCGAGGACCTCAACCGGCTGATCGGCACCCTGGAGGCCCCCACGGCTCCCGGGGCCCGGCTGGACCTTGCCCAGCTCTTCAGCGAAGGCAACGCCGGCCAGTCCCGGATCCCGGGCAAGCACGGTGGACCCCCGCAGGCCTACGCCTGGCTGACGGTCCTGGTGGACGACACGCCCGGACAGATCGCGAAGCTGCTGACCGAGATCGGCGAGATCGGCGTCAACGTCGAGGACCTCCGCCTGGACCACTCCTCGGGACAGAATGTGGGCATGGTGGAAATTTCCGTCCTGCCCAACAAACACGACCTTTTGATCGAAGCCCTCAACGACCGCGGATGGCAGGTACTCCAGTAATGACCCAGGAACTTATCGAAACCGTGGACGTGCTCCGGCCCGGAAAAAGCCTAGTGGTCGCCATCGACGGCCCCTCCGGATCCGGCAAATCCAGCGTCAGCAAAGAGGTGGCCCGCCGGCTCAAACTGGCCTACCTCGACACCGGGGCGATGTACCGCGCCCTGACGTGGTTCTGCCTGGAGAACGGCACGGACCTGGACGACGCCTCGGCCGTCGAGGTCGCGGCCGAGACCCTGCCGCTGGACATCAGCACGAGCCCGCAGGAAGAGTACGTCCGCGTCGGCGGGCACGATGTCACGTTGGCCATCCGTGAACCCGCTATTTCCGCGGCGGTCAGTGCCGTTGCCACTACCCTGGGCGCGCGTACGGAACTGATCCGCCGGCAGCGTGAGCTGATCGAAAAGCACCACCGCCGCATGGTGGTCGAGGGCCGGGACATCACCACCGTCGTCGCGCCCCATGCCGAGGTGCGGATGCTCCTGACCGCGAGCGAGGAAGCACGGCTGCGCCGCCGCGGCATCCAGCTCGGCGGCAGCCAAAATGCCGAGCAGCTGGCAGCCCAGGTCACGCACCGCGATGCCAAGGACTCCACCGTTGTGAACTTCACTACGGCCGCCGACGGCGTCGTCACCCTGGACTCCTCGGAGCTGGACTTTGACGAGACGGTTCAGGCCGCCCTCGACATCGTCGAAACCGTGGTCAACCACACTGCCGTTCCACGCCGGGCCATCCACGGTGACTGAGGGGCGCACCGGACGGCTGGCGGGCGTGCACGCCTCCGTGCCCGGCCACTGGACGACGGCGTGGAGCCGGCCTGTGGGCTGGATCCTGGACCACCTCGTCTACCGCACCTCGGTCACCGGACGGTCCAACGTCCCGGCGGCCGGCCCCGTCATCTTCGCGGGCAACCACATCAGTTTCCTCGACGGGCCCGTCATGTTCGGCGCCTCGCCACGGCCCATGCACATCCTCGTCAAACAGGAGATGTTCACCGGGCTCCTCGGCCGCATACTGGCGGCGTCGGGCCAACTGCCCGTCGATCGCCGCGGCGGCCGTGCGGCGCTGGCCACGGCCCGGAGCCTGCTCGCCGCCGGACGGTGCGTCGGGATTTTGCCGGAAGGCACCCGGGGGAGCGGTGAGGCCGCCGCGATCAGCAACGGCGTCGCCTGGCTGGCGCTCAACTCCGGCGCCACCGTGGTTCCCGTAGCCATCCTGGGCACCAGAATCGACGGCGAACACCTGGACACGGTTCCCGCACCCCGCCGGAGGCTGCACGTCAGCTTTGGCGGGGCCATCAACGTCAGCCGCAGGCCCGGTGAGACCGGCCGTGTTTCAATGGACAGGGCGGGAACCGAAATTCGGGCCGCGTTAGCGCGCCATGTCCAGGACTCAGTACTAAGAACCGGGCAGTCCCTGCCCCACGCGGAATCCCCGCATGAACGTCACGAAGAAGTAGCCGGGACGCCGGCAGATCACCACCTAAGGAAAGTGCAATGAGCGATACGACTCAAACCTCCGGCAATTTTGGCGCCGGCGAAGACGAATACACGCCCACCGGCACGGACCAGGTGGCTGAACACCTTGCCGCCCTGGACGATGACGAGGCGGAGCTCCGCGCGGCCTCCCTCCGGGCCGGGCTGGACGACTACGAGCTGGACGAGGACGACGCAGCGCTGCTGAGCGGCCGGTTCGACGACGAGGACTTTGACGGTCCGGTCAAACTGGATCCGGTCCTGGCCATCATCGGCCGGCCCAACGTGGGCAAGTCCACCCTGGTCAACAGGATCCTGGGCCGCCGCGAGGCAGTGGTCGAGGACACCCCCGGTGTCACCCGCGACCGCGTCATGTACTCGGCGAACTGGAACGGCCGCAACTTCACAGTGGTGGACACCGGCGGCTGGGAACACGATGCCCGCGGCATTCACGCCCGTGTGGCGGAGCAGGCCGAGATGGCCGTGGAACTCGCGGACGCCGTCCTGTTCGTCGTTGACTCCGCCGTGGGCGCAACCGCGACCGACGAAGGCGTCATGAAGATGCTGCGGAAGTCGAAGAAGCCGGTCATCATGGTGGCCAACAAGGTGGACGACTTCGCACAGGAAGCCGATTCGGCAACCCTCTGGGGCCTGGGCTTCGGCGAACCGTACCCGGTCTCGGCCCTGCACGGCCGCGGCGTGGCCGACCTCCTGGACCACGTCATGGATACTCTCCCGGAGTACTCCCTGATTGAAGGCCTTGAGCGCTCCGGCGGACCCCGCCGTGTGGCCCTGATCGGCCGCCCGAACGTCGGCAAGTCCTCGCTGCTGAACAAACTGGCCGGCTCCGAGCGTGTGGTGGTGGACAACACCGCCGGCACCACCCGTGACCCGGTCGATGAATTCATCGAACTCGGCGGACGCACGTGGCGCTTCGTGGACACGGCCGGCATCCGCCGCCGTCAGCACATGGCCCAGGGTGCGGACTTCTACGCGTCCCTGCGCACGCAGAGCGCGCTCGAAAAGGCTGAGGTCGCCGTCGTGCTCCTGGCTGTGGACGAAGTCCTCAGCGAGCAGGATGTCCGCATCCTGCAGCTCGCCGTCGAATCCGGCCGCGCCCTGGTGCTCGCCTTCAACAAGTGGGACCTCCTGGACGACGAGCGCCGCCGCTACCTGGAGCGCGAAATCGAGCAGGACCTGGCGCACGTCGCCTGGGCCCCGCGCGTGAACATCTCGGCCTTGACCGGCTGGCACAAGGACCGGCTGGTCCCGGCCCTCGACGTTGCCCTGGAAAACTGGGACAAGCGCATCCCCACCGGACGTCTCAACGCGTTCCTGGGCGAACTTGTGGCGGCGCACCCGCACCCGGTCCGCGGCGGCAAGCAGCCCCGCATCCTGTTCGGTACCCAGGCGTCTAGCCGGCCGCCGAAGTTCGTGCTGTTCACCACCGGATTCCTGGACCCGGGCTACCGCCGCTTCATCACCCGGCGCCTCCGCGAGACCTTCGGTTTCGAGGGCACGCCGATCGAGGTCAACATGCGTGTACGTGAAAAGCGCGGCAAGAAACGTTAATTCCGACACACCATGGCTGTGACAGCATGAAATTGTCACAGGCACCCTCCGGGATCGTGTAAGCTTTTGGAGGTGGTTCGGCCGGACTGCTTGGAAGAAAACCTGGAGAGAATCCGGGACGATATCCGAGCGGAGAACGGTGGAACCAGCGGGCTGTAGCGCAGCTTGGTAGCGCACTTGACTGGGGGTCAAGGGGTCGCAGGTTCAAATCCTGTCAGCCCGACCAACAGACGAAACCCCGCCATTCCTGACAAGGGAATGGCGGGGTTTTCTGTTGCTCAGACTTCCGCGGGGAAGGACGCACGGAGTGCCGCAAGCAGCCTGCCGAAGATCTCATCCTCGCTTCCCGTGCCGTCGACGCTGAGCAGGATCCCACGCTCTGAGTATGCTGAGGCCACCGGCTCAGTCTCGTGGTGGTAGAGCTCCAAGCGGTGCCGGATCACGTCCTCGGTATCGTCGCTGCGTCCGGTTATGGTGGCGCGGTGGAGCATTCGGCGGACGAGTTCCGCGTCGTCAACCGTTAGTTGGACTGCGACATCCAGCCCGTGCCCGTCGGCGGCAAGAATGACGTCGAGTTCAGCCTGCTGCGCCGTGTTCCGGGGATATCCGTCCAAGAGGAACCCGACCCTGACGTCATCCTGGACCAGGCGGTCACGCACCACCCGGTTCGTCAGGGTGTCGGGCACCAGATCGCCCGCGTCCAGATGCACAATGACTTCCTGGCCCAGCGGCGTCAGGTTCTTCACATGGTCGCGGAAAACCTCCCCAGTGGACACCACGGTGATGCCGAGGCGCCGGGACAAGCGTTCGGCCTGGGTGCCCTTGCCGCACCCCGGGGGACCCATGATCAGCATTCGCATCGTTGAGACATCTCCCTCAGGCGCCGTTGAAAGGCGTACTTGTATCGTGTTCGCTGGGAGGCGCCAGCGCAAGGGATCCGGACGCCGGCGCCCGTTTCAAGACGCGCCTATGTGGGGAGGCGCCCGTTTCACGAAGCGTCTATTTGAGGAAGCGTGACGTCCGCCGGTCGGCCAGGATCTTTCCCTTCGTCTGGCACGTCGGGCAGTACTGCAGGGCGGTGTCCGCAAAGGAGACCTCCCGGACTGTGTCGCCGCACACCGGACATGCTTCGCCGGTCCGGCCGTGGACCCTCATATGGCTCCGCTTGGTGTCTTTGAGTTCGTTGGGCGGCTTGCCCTGGGCTTCCGTCACGGCCGTTCCCAAGATGGTGTGGATGGCGTCGTAGAGGCGCTGGACGTCCGTCGGGTCCAGGGACTTGGCGAGGGCGAATGGCGAGATCCTGGCGGCGTGCAGGATTTCGTCGCTGTAGGCATTCCCAATCCCGGCGATGATGCTCTGGCTCCGCAGGACGCCCTTGATCTGCTGGGAGCTGGAACCGAGAATCCCGGCAAAAGCGTCGACGTCGAAGTCCGGACTGAACGGATCCGGTCCGAGCGCCGCGATGCCGGGAACGTCAAGCGGATCGCGGACGACATAGACCGCCAGGCTCTTTTTCGTGCCCGCCTCGGTCAGGTCCATGCCCGCCGGGCCGGCAGCGCCGGTGAATGCCAGCCGCAGAGCGATGTGCCCCTTACCCATTTTCAGCTGGGCGTCGGTGGGAGTGTCAGTGAAGCGGACCCAGCCGGCCCGCGCCAGGTGGAAGACAAAATGCAGCCCGTCGGTTTCCATGCTGACGAACTTGCCGAACCGGCGCACCCCGGTGATGGCCCTGCCCTCAAGGTCGGAGTAGAGGGGGTCTGCCGTCTTGAGCACGGCGAAGGAGACCAGCTGGATTTTCGTCACCACTGCTCCGCGCAGGTGCTCGTCCAAAAAGTCCGTCAGGGCCGCAACTTCAGGAAGCTCAGGCATGGCCTAGCCCCGGCCGGTCCGGAGGGTCCCGGCACCCCTGTTGTTCACATTCCGGCTGTTCACATTCCTGACATTCGGCGGCGCATGTTCTGCCATCGCACCATCATGACAGAACCCTCCCCGGCCCCTGCCCGATATGCCTATACTTTCAGCGGCGGCTAGAACAAACGACTGCCGCCGCATAGGTGATTGACCCGATGAAAGGCCCGTCATGAGCATCATTCCCGAAGACCTGTCCTACACCGCAGAACACGAATGGGTTTCAGCCCCCAATGCCGACGGGATTGTGCGCGTCGGCATCACCGATTTTGCCCAGGACGCCCTCGGGGATGTCGTTTATGCCCAGATGCCCGAAGTGGGGACAACCATCAAGGCCAACGACGTGGTCGGAGAAGTCGAATCCACCAAGAGCGTCAGCGACATTTACGCCCCTGTTACGGGCGAAGTCGTGGCCCGGAACGAGGCCTTGGACACCGATTCTGCCCTTATAAACTCAGATCCGTACGGTGAGGGCTGGCTGATCGAAATCAAGCTTGCGGAAGCCGACGCCGTCGAGTCCCTACTCAGTGCATCCGAGTATGAACAGCAGGTAGGCTAAAGACAGAGGTCGTTCGGGCCGGGGCCGCCGGAGAGTGTTGTTGGGATAACAAAACAAGCCGCGCCCCGCCGAAAGGCCTCAATACCGGGACTGCGAGGCTTTTCCGGACGGCATGCGTTGTTTGCAGGGGGGACACCTGCAACGAATGAGGAGGACTCAATGTTTGGGCACGAACGGAACGACACCGGTGATGGTTACGGCACGGGTGGAGTGAAAGCTTCGGAGACCACGTCGATCAACCTCACTCCGGTGCGCGATGAACCAAACTTCACGCCGAAGCTCTCGACCGAGGAGCGGACAGCGGTCGAGGCCCTTCCCTTCGGATCGGCCCTGCTCGTGGCGCACAGCGGCCCCAACGCCGGCGCCCGGTTCCTGCTGGACTCGGACGTCACGACGGCGGGCCGCCACCCGGACGCCGACATCTTCCTCGACGACGTCACCGTGTCCCGCAGGCATGTGGAATTCCGGCGCACAGCACGCAGCTTTGAGGTAGTGGATACCGGGAGCCTGAACGGCACCTACGTCAACCACGACCGCGTGGACTCCGTGGAGCTGAAATCCGGCAATGAGGTCCAGATCGGCAAGTTCCGCCTCACCTTCTACCTCAGCCCTGCCCGCGCAGCAGGCAACGTCTGATTCCGGGGTAGCTGCCTGTGGCCACGGCACATGCGGATCGGCGCGGACCCCAGGTTCTGAACATCGGGGAAGTCCTGGCTCAACTGAGCGACGACTTTCCCAGCATGACGGCGTCAAAAATCCGGTTCCTTGAGGAAAAGGGACTTATTAACCCGCAGCGGACCCCTGCCGGCTACCGGCAGTATTCCGAGAACGACGTCGAACGGCTGCGCTTCGTCCTGTCCCTCCAGCGTGACCAGTACCTGCCGCTAAAGGTCATCAAGGACTACCTTGACGCGATCGACCGTGGCGAACGGCCGGAAAACCTGCCGGCAGGCATCACGCTCTCCCCGCGCATCGTCTCCGAGGAGCTCGCCACCGAGCTGCAGAGCCGTGCGCGCCGGCTCAGCGAGGAGCAGCTCCGTGCGGAATCCGGGGCGAGCGTCCCGCTGCTGGAATCGCTCTTGAGCTACGGCCTGATTGGGCACGTCAACGGCAAGTTCGACGAACACGCCCTGCAGGTGGCGCGGGCTTGCGTCCAGCTGGAGAGCCATGGCCTGGAACCCCGCCACCTGCGGCCGTTCCAGGCGGCTGCCGACCGCGAATTCGGCCTCGTGGAACGCGCCGTGGCCACGCTGACATCCCGCAAGGACGCAGCCTCCCACGCCCGCGCCGCCGAGGCGGCCCGGGAAATCAGCGACCTCTGCCTGTCCCTGCACCAGGCGCTGGTCCACGACCGCATCTCAAGGATGGACATCTGATGATTGAGGTGGAGATTGTCGGCGTGCGGATTGAGTTGCCGTCCAACCAGCCGCTTGTCCTGCTCAAGGAAATCCATGGTGAGCGCCACGTGCCGATCTGGATCGGCACTCCGGAAGCCAGCGCCATCGCCCTGGCCCAGCAGGGAGTCGTCCCGCCCCGGCCGATGACCCACGACCTCCTCGTGGACGTTGTCGAGGCCCTGGGCCACACGATCGTCAGCGTCAACATCGTCGCGGTCGAAGACAACATCTTTTACGGGCAGCTGCAGTTCGAGAACGGCACCACGGTCAGCTCCCGGGCCTCGGATGCCCTGGCGCTTGCCCTGCGCGCCAAGTGCCGGATCTGGTGTGCCGACGCCGTCATGGACGAGGCCGGCGTCCGGATCACCGAACACGATGAGGGCGAGGACACGCATCCCGGACCTGCCGTCGACGAGGAAGGCGAACTGCGGCGCTTCCGCGAGTTCCTCGACGACGTCGAACCCGAAGACTTCGGCGGCTGAACAGCACTGAACAGCACTGCACGGCAACCGGGGCCAGGGAGGCTGCTGGGGTTGCTGGTGTGCCTGTGACGGCAGGGGTTTCTGAAACGCCCGGGACAGCTGTGGCGGCACAAACGTTAAAGTCGAGGATGAAACTTTCGACACGCCCGCCAAATAGCCCCAACGTCTTTGACCTTGGGCCCGAGCAGGCCTAACGTCGGAGGTACAAGTTCCCATTGCATACGGTAGCCGCGCAAGTCACACTGGAAAGTGCAGCCCCGGCTGAATTACACGGATGAAGTCCTCATCCAGTGTTATGCAGCTGTTCACATATATTGCTGCCGATGCAACTTACCCAGGGGAACCCACGACAAGGAGGGTCCACGTGAGTCCGAAAGGCGAAGCAGGCGAGCTGAAGCAGGCCGCAACGGCCGGCATTGCTGTGCCCGCCAGCGGTGCCCAAGGCCTGCTGTTCACCGAGGATCTTCCCGTTCTGGACGAAGACGCGGGCTACCGCGGCCCCACCGCCTGCAAGGCGGCCGGCATCACCTACCGCCAACTCGACTACTGGGCACGCACCGGGCTCGTTGAGCCCGCCGTCCGCGGCGCGGCCGGCTCCGGCTCCCAGCGGCTCTACGGCTTCCGCGACATCCTTGTCCTCAAGGTGGTCAAGCGGCTCCTGGACACCGGCGTCTCCCTGCAGCAGATCCGCACGGCTGTGGAGCACCTGCGGGAGCGCGGCGTCGAAGACCTCGCCCAGATCACGCTCATGAGCGATGGTGCGAGCGTCTATGAGTGCACGTCGGCCGATGAAGTGATTGATCTCGTCCAGGGCGGCCAGGGGGTGTTCGGCATCGCCGTCGGCCGTGTGTGGCGCGAAGTTGAAGGTAGCCTCGCAGCCCTTCCCAGCGAACACGCCACGGACCAGTCCTTTCCCGACGACGAACTGAGCAAGCGCCGCGCGGCCCGCAAGATCGGCTAACGCATACCGTTTCAGACACGACTGAGGCCGCCTCCCGGACAGGGAAGGCGGCCTCAGTTCGTAGAGCCGTGTGGGTCGGGAATCCGGCCGGTGCGCCCGTGGGCGCGGTTAACGCTGGCTGCGGTTGCGGACGGTCCCGGCCGGGGCCACACCGTTGGGATGCAGCAGGTTCTGCAGCAGGGTATCGAAGAGCCCGGCGGCATTCTTGGCCGAGTCTCCGGGCCAGTGGTGGATGGAGTGGGCCGCGCCCTGGATCTGCTGCCAGTTGGCCTGCTCCGGGATGTGCGGGCTCAGCAGCAGCTCGCCGAACATGGACTCCATCTCCGAGAGCCGGAACGTGTGCTCCGCCGAACCGCTGCGCACCCGGTTGGCCACAATGCCGGCGGGGGACAGTTTGGGGGCGAATTCCTGCCGGAACAGCTGGATGGCGCGCATTGTGCGCTCCGTGCCGGCCACCGAGAAGAGCCCCGGTTCGGCCACCAGGGTCACCTTGTCGCTGGCGGACCACGCCATCCGGGTCAGGCCGTTCAGCGACGGAGGGCAATCCACCAGGACGAGTTCATAGTTTGTGGCACCCGCGAGGACAGCGGAGAGCCGGCGGAGGTCACGGCGGCCCAAGTCAGGCCGGTCGTAGATGCCGGTGTAGGCAGAGCCCACGGCCACGTCGAGGACGGAAGGTGCTGTGCCGGACTGGGCTCTACCGTTGGTGCGACCGTTGCCGCTGCCGTTGATCCTGGCGTGTTCCACCCAGCCGCTGGGCACCACGTTGTCCGCCAGGTGCGCCCGCCGGGGCGACCTTAGCATCCTGCCGATGTCGAGCTGATCGTCCGGGCTCACGCCAAGGGCGGTGCTGGCGTCAGCGTGCGGGTCAAGGTCGACGACGAGGGTGGGAATGCCGGCGGCCAATGCCGCCGACGCCAGTCCGGTGGTCACGGATGTCTTGCCGACACCGCCTTTGAGGCTGCTGATGCTCACTACTTGCACTTGAAAAACCAATACCTAACGCCGGTTGCCGAGACGGGGTCGTGCCGGCTCCTGCGTTCTCCGGAGCCGGGGCGTGCATGCGCCACCCACCAACTCATCATATGTTGATGCTCCGGCGAAACCCGTTTCATCCGGCGTGGGGGCGCCAGAACGTCCCGAACCGGACAGGCCGGGAAAGCTCCATGGCCGGGGCCCTGCCCATTGCGGCGTCCGTGACGGATAATGCTGTGACAGTCGCCACAATGATTTGTGTTTGCCCGCACAGGTCCTAGACACTGTGAGCACTTACCGATACGCCCGCGATGATGCAGGAGAAGTATGTTTTCTAAGATTCTGGTGGCCAACCGCGGCGAGATCGCGATTCGCGCTTTCCGCGCGAGCTACGAGCTGGGTGCCAAGACTGTCGCTGTGTTTCCCCACGAGGACCGCAACTCTATTCACCGCCAGAAGGCCGATGAGGCGTATCTGATCGGCGAGGAGGGACACCCGGTCCGGGCGTACCTCGACGTAGACGAGGTGGTGCGCGTAGCCAAGGAGTCCGGGGCGGATGCCATCTACCCCGGCTACGGCTTCCTTTCCGAGAACCCGCGCCTGGCGCGCGCCGCGAAGGAGGCGGGCATTACGTTCGTCGGCCCGCCGGCTGCGGTCTTGGAACTGGCAGGGAACAAGGTTGCCGCGCTTGAGGCCGCCCGCAAGGCCGGTGTCCCGGTGCTCAAGTCCAGCCAGCCGTCGAAGGACTTGGACGAGCTGATCGCGGCCGCGGATGAAATCGGCTTCCCGATCTTCGCCAAGGCCGTCGCCGGCGGCGGTGGCCGCGGCATGCGCCGCGTTGACACCCGCGAAGCGCTGCCGGAGGCCCTGCAGGCCGCCATGCGCGAAGCCGACGCGGCGTTCGGGGATCCCACCATGTTCCTGGAGCAGGCCGTCCTGCGCCCGCGCCACATCGAAGTCCAGATCCTGGCCGACGCCGAGGGCAACGTCATGCACCTCTTCGAGCGGGACTGTTCCATCCAGCGCCGCCACCAGAAAGTCATCGAGATCGCGCCCGCCCCGAACCTCGACGAGGGCATCCGGCAGGCGCTGTACCGCGACGCCGTGAAGTTCGCGAAGGCGCTGAACTACGTCAACGCCGGTACGGTCGAATTCCTTGTCGACACGGTGGGGGAGCGCGCCGGCCAGCACGTGTTCATCGAAATGAACCCGCGCATCCAGGTGGAGCACACTGTCACCGAGGAAGTCACCGACGTCGACCTCGTCCAGGCGCAGCTGCGCATCGCCGCCGGTGAGACCCTCGCGGACCTGGGCCTGTCGCAGGAGAGCGTCCAGCTCAAGGGCGCTGCCCTGCAGTGCCGCATCACCACCGAGGACCCGGCCAACGGCTTCCGGCCCGACGTCGGCAAGATCACCGGCTACCGCTCGGCCGGCGGCGCCGGTGTCCGGCTCGACGGCGGCACCGTCTACTCGGGCGCGGAGATCAGCCCGCACTTCGACTCCATGCTGGTCAAGCTGACCTGCCGCGGCCGGAACTACCCGGCGGCCGTTGCCCGGGCCCGCCGCGCCCTCGCCGAGTTCCGCATCCGCGGCGTGTCCACCAACATCTCCTTCCTGCAGGCCGTCCTGGACGATGCCGACTTCGTGGCCGGGGATGTGGCCACCTCATTCATCGACGAACGGCCCCAGCTGCTGAAGGCGCGGGTCTCCGCGGACCGCGGCACCAAGCTGCTGACCTGGCTTGCCGAGGTCACCGTCAACAAGCCCAACGGTGAACTCAAGGTCCACACGGACCCGGCGGACAAGCTTCCTGCCCTCGATGACAAAGAGGCCCGGCCGGGATCCCGCCAGCGGCTCCTGGAGCTCGGTCCGGAAGGCTTTGCGCGGGCCCTGCGCGCCCAGGATGCCGTGGCCGTCACGGATACCACCTTCCGCGACGCGCACCAGTCCCTGCTCGCCACCCGCGTGCGCACCCGTGACCTCGTGGCGGCCGGTCCGGCCGAGTCCAAGCTGCTCCCGGAGCTGCTGTCGGTCGAGGCCTGGGGCGGGGCCACCTACGACGTCGCCCTGCGCTTCCTCGGCGAAGACCCGTGGGAGCGGCTTGCCGCCCTGCGCAAGGCAATGCCGAACCTGTGCCTGCAGATGCTGCTCCGCGGCCGCAACACCGTCGGCTACACGCCCTACCCGGAAGAGGTTACGGTGGCGTTCGTCAACGAAGCCGCCGCCACGGGCATCGACATCTTCCGCATCTTCGATGCCCTCAACGACGTCAACCAGATGGCCCCTGCCATCCGGGCCGTCCGCGAGACCGGTACCGCCGTCGCCGAGGTCGCCCTCTGCTACACCGCGGACATGCTGGATCCGGAGGAAACCCTTTACACCCTGGACTACTACCTGGGGCTGGCGCAGAAGATCGTCGACGCCGGGGCGCACATCCTCGCCATCAAGGACATGGCCGGGCTGCTGCGTCCGGCGGCCGCGGCACGCCTCGTCTCGGCGCTGCGGGAGCGGTTCGACCTTCCTGTCCACCTGCACACGCACGACACCGCAGGCGGCCAGCTGGCCACGCTCCTCGCGGCCGTGGATGCCGGCGTGGATGCCGTGGACGTGGCGTCGGCCTCCCTGGCCGGCACCACCAGCCAGGTCTCGGCCTCGGCCCTCGTCGCAGCGCTGGCCCACACGCCGCGCGACACCGGCCTCAGCCTCGCGAACGTCTGCGCCCTTGAGCCCTACTGGGAAGCCGTCCGCCGGGTCTACGCGCCGTTCGAGTCCGGACTGCCGGGGCCCACGGGCCGGGTCTACCAGCACGAGATTCCGGGCGGGCAGCTGTCCAACCTGCGCCAGCAGGCGATGGCGCTGGGCCTGGGCGAGCGTTTTGAGGCGATCGAGGACATGTACACCGCGGCGGACCGGATCCTCGGCCGCCTGGTGAAGGTGACGCCGTCGTCCAAGGTGGTGGGCGACCTCGCTCTGCACCTGGTGGGCCTCAACGCCGATCCCGCGGACTTCAACGAGAACCCGCAGAAGTACGACGTTCCGGATTCCGTGATCGGCTTCCTCTCCGGCGAACTGGGCGACCCGCCCGGCGGCTGGCCCGAGCCCTTCCGGACAAAGGCGCTTCAGGGCCGCAAGATCAAGGTCCGCGACGTCGAGCTCAGCACCGAGGACAGCGCTGCGCTCAACGGCGATTCCAAGACCCGCCGGCACACCCTCAACCGCCTGCTCTTCGCCGGTCCCACCAAGGACTACCAGAAGAGCGTCGAGTCCTACGGCAACCTCTCGGTGCTGGACACCCGCGACTACCTCTTCGGGCTGCAGCGCGGCGCGGAGCACGAGATCGAGCTCGAGAAGGGCGTCTACCTGATCGCTTCGCTCGAGGCCGTCTCCGAGCCGGACGAGAAGGGCATGCGCACCGTCATGTGCACGCTCAACGGCCAGTCCCGGCCCGTAGTGGTCCGCGACCGTTCAGTGGTGAGCAATGTCAAGGCCGCCGAACGCGCCGATGCCTCCCAGCCGGGCCAGGTGGCCTCACCGTTCGCCGGCGCCGTCACGCTGACCGTCAAGGCCGGCGACACGGTCAAGGCCGGCGACACGGTGGCCACGATCGAGGCCATGAAGATGGAAGCGTCCATCACGACGCCGGTGGCCGGCACCGTAGCGCGCCTCGCCGTCGGCGCGATCGAGCAGGTCCAGGGCGGGGACCTGCTGCTCGTCATTGAATAGCAGTCGAATAGCGGCAGGCAACAGCCCGTAACACAAAGGAAGGGTCCTTCCGGCGGAAGCTGGAAGGACCCTTCTGTTGGTGCTGTGTTTCTGGTGCTGTGTTTTCTTGCGCTGCTTTGTGGTGCTCCGGTGGTGCGCGGAGTCCGCTACCTATGCCAGGGTGGCACGCTTGGCGCTGTACATTTCCTCGATCACGTTCTCGAAGTCTTTGAGCACCTGGGCCCGCTTGACCTTCATGGAGGGGGTCAGGTGGCCGGAGGCCTCGGTGAAGTCGGCCGGCACGATCCGGAAGGACTTGATTGCCTCGGCCTGGGACACGGACTGGTTGGCGTGGTTGATGAGCTCCTGGACGGCGGCCTTGACTGTCGGATGCTCTGCGGCCTCGGCGAGCGGGGTTGAGGCCGGGAGCCCGTGGCGGCCCAGCCAGCCGGGGAGCGCCTCTTCGTCCAGGGTCACGAGGGCGCCGATGAACGGGCGGTTGTCGCCCACCACCAGCACCTGCGAGACCAGCGCGTCCGCCCGGATCTGGTCTTCCAGCAGGGCCGGGACCACGTTCTTGCCGCCGGCCGTGACGATGATTTCCTTCTTGCGTCCGGTGATGGTCAGGAACCCCGCCTCGTCCAGCTGGCCGATGTCTCCGGTGCGGAACCAGCCGTCGTCGTCGAAGGTCGCGGCGGACAGGTCATCGCGCTTGTAGTAGCCGTGCATGACGCACACGCCCTTGGCGAGGATCTCGCCGTCGTCCGCGATCCTGACGGAGTTGCCGGGAATCGGGGCGCCCACGGTGCCGATCCTGATCAGCTGCGGTGTGTTCACAGTGACGGGGGCCGTGGTTTCGGTCAGTCCGTAGCCTTCCAGGATCTGCATGCCGATGCCTTGGAAGAAGTGGCCCAGCCGTTCACCGAGCGGGCCGCCGCCGGAAACGGCATGGGCGACCTGTCCGCCCATGGCGGCCCGGAGCTTGCTGTACACGAGCTTGTCGAACAAGGAGTGCTTGAGCCGGAGGCCAAGGCCCACTTTGCCGGCCTGCCGTGCGCGGGAGTAGGCGATGGCCGTGTCCGCGGCGCGGTGGAAGATGGCGCCCTTGCCACCGTCCTCGGCCTTGGTCAGGGCGGAGTTGTAGACCTTTTCGAAGACGCGCGGAACGGCGAGGATAAAAGTGGGCTGGTAGCTCTGCAGGTCCGGCAGGAGGTTCTTGATGTCCGGTGTGTGAGCCACCGTGACGCCGGCGGCCACCGCCAGCACGGAGATGAAGCGTGCGAAGACGTGGGCCATCGGCAGGAACATGATGGTCCTGGCGTGCTCGTGCACAACCGCACCCAGCGAGGTGGCCAGCACATTCTCGGAGAGTTCCACAAAGTTGCCGTGGGTCAGTTCGCAGCCCTTGGGCCGGCCGGTGGTTCCCGAGGTGTAGATGATCGTGGCGACATCGTTCAGGGAGGCCTCGCCGCGCCGCGCTTCAAGCTCGGCGTCGCTGATGCCGGCTCCCGCCGCACGGACCTCGTCCAGGCTGTCGCCCTCGAGCTGCCAGACATGCCGCAGGGCAGTGAGCCCCTCGGAGGTGGCGGCCTGCCGGATGATGTCCTCGTGATGCGCGGATTCGCCGAACGCGGCCACGGCGCCGGAGTCGCCAAGGTTCCAAGCCACCTGGGAGGGGGAGGAGGTCTCATAGATCGGGACCGAGACGGCGCCCGCGAACCAGATGGCGAAGTCGATCAGGGCCCACTCGTACCGGGTGCGGGACATGATGCCCACACGGTCACCGGCGGCCACACCGCTGGCCATGAGGCCCTTGGCGAGGGCCGAGACGTCGGCCAGGAAATCCGTGGCACCGACGTCCTGCCATTGGCCAGCCGCGTCGAGCCGCGAGAACAGCGCAGGGTTGGAGGCCTTGGCCGCCTGGCGCACCACGAGATCGGTGACGTTGGTGCCCGGATCGACATTCACCAGGGGCGGGACAATGATTTCTCGCACGACAGCTCCTTAGGTATCCATAGGCCCGCAAGGGGTACCGCTAAGCCTAGTATGCGGTCCCCCCAAGGTGTGTTCTGCGACACCTACTGGCCAGTAACTTTACGGTCAGGGCCGCCGTTCCGCCAGTCGTGGGTGCTGCGGACACCGCCGCTGCGTCATCCCGCTGCCTCATGCCGCAGCATCATGCCGCCGGGCCTCCGCGGCTGCGGCGGCCCCGGCGAATAGAATGAGGCACCATGCAGACACCAACACCCGGCCGGCAGCCCGGCCTGCGCGGCCGGACCGCGGCCTGGCGGAGCAGGACCCTGGGCGGAGCGGCGGCCGCCACCGCCGGGCACGACATCCGCTCACACCTGCGGCTGGGCCGCAAGGGCCTGGCGATCGGCGTCGACATCGGAGGCACGAAGGTTGCTGCCGGGGTGGTCGATGCCGAGGGCCGGATCCTCAGCCAGGCGAAACGCTCCACACCGGGCAATGACCCGCGCGCCGTGGAGCAGGTCATTGTCGAACTGGTCGAAGAACTGGGCGCAGGGCACCGGATCTGGTCGGTCGGAATCGGCGCCGCCGGCTGGATGGACCTCGACGGCGGCACGGTGCTGTTCAGCCCGCACCTGGCCTGGCGCAACGAACCGCTGCGGGAGAACCTGCAAAGGCTGCTGCGCCGCCCCGTCCTGCTGACCAACGACGCCGACGCCGCCGCCTGGGCGGAATGGCGCTTCGGCGCCGGGCAGGGACAGAGCCGCCTGGTGTGCATCACCCTGGGCACCGGGATCGGCGGAGCCATGGTGATGGACGGACGGGTGGAACGCGGCCGCTTCGGGGTGGCGGGGGAGTTCGGCCACCAGATCATCATGCCGGGCGGGCACCGCTGCGAGTGCGGCAACCGCGGCTGCTGGGAACAGTACGCCTCAGGCAACGCGCTCGGCCGTGAGGCCCGGGAACTGGCCGCCGCGAACTCTCCGGTTGCCCAGGAACTACTCAAGGCCGTGGACGGAGACGTAGGACGCATCACGGGCGTGATTGTGACCGAGCTGGCCAAGGCCGGCGACCAGACCTCCCGCGAACTTCTCGAGGACGTCGGGGAATGGCTGGGCCTTGGCCTGGCCAACCTCGCAGCGGCCCTGGACCCCGGAAAGTTCGTGATCGGCGGCGGATTGTGCGATGCCGGCGAGTTGCTGGTCGCGCCGGCCCGGAAGGCCTTCGCGCGGAACCTCACCGGCCGCGGGTTCCGGCCGGCAGCGGAGATCGAACTGGCGGCCCTGGGGCCCAACGCCGGACTGATCGGCGCCGCCGACCTCTCCCGGGTCAGCAGCCGCATGCACACGTAGCCTTACGACGTCACCAGCCCTGGAATAACCAGGCCTGAAATACGCGGCCCCGAAATAACCAGCGGAGTAGCCCGTGGACTGGATGGCCGGGTGGACTAGATGCGGGCCCCGTCGTCGTGCTCGTCCTTCTCGCCCGGCAGCTTCATGATCAGGAAGACTACCGCGGCCGCGAATGCGGCCACCATGCCAAGGATCGCTACCAGCGGGGCCGAACGCCAGAACATTGCCGAGAGCACCAGCGCAATCGGGCCGCCCACCGCGCCAATCCAGGCAAGGACGGTCATCGGATCTGCCCCTGCCAGACTCGGCGGCTCCTCCGGGACGAACGCGCCGTCGTCGTCGTCGTCGGTCTCGTAGTCGCGGGGGCCAGGTGCGGTGTCCGGGATCTCGTTGCTGCCCGCAGCCGGTTGCCCCGGGGCGGGGGCGAGCCGCTCCTTGGCGGAGAGCTCGATCGGCGCGGCGCCGGAGAGGCCCAGCGGGTCAAAATCGCGGAACGTCCTGCCCGGAAGGGAGTTGGCACCGAAGCCAGCGCCGGAGCCAGCGCCCGAGCCGGCTCCAGTGCTCCCGGCGGGGCCGCCAGTTGCCTCGTCACCGACTGCCCCGACCCCTTCAAGCCTGGCGACAAGGTCCAGCCAGACGGCCTCGTCATCGGACGGTGCGTCCGCGGCGGGGGAGCCCGGCTCCTTGGGCTGGGACTCCTGGGGCTGGGACTCCTGGGGCGGCGTGGCGTCCGAGTGCTCGGCAGCGCCAGCATTAGAAGCGGGGGGTCGGGCGTCGGCGGGGTCCTGGTCCGGGGTCTCGGGGTCCGGGAGGTCGGGATCTGGTTTAGTCATTGGCCGTGTCCTTCCGGCTGGCGCGGGCGGTGCCCGGACTGGCTGCGGATGCAACGGACCGGACAAATTCTGCCGTGCCACGGAAGATCTCGGGCGCGTCGTTGTCCATGGTAGCCACGTGGTAGCTGTTTTCCAGCCGGATCACCTCCAGCGGGGCGTTGGTCAGCCCGCGGCGCAGGGCCACCATGCTGGACTCGGACACCACATGGTCCACTGCCGAACGATACACCCGGACTGGTGCCGTGACGCGGGGCAGCAGCCGCACGGTGTCCTTGAACATCTTGTTGAGCTCGTGCGCGGCGGCCACCGGCGTGCGCGGGTAGGCGCCCTCATCCATGTCCGGTTTGAGGATGTCATTGGCAATCGCGGGGGTGCTCTTGAGGACGAACTTCAGGATGCCGGCCAGCGGGGCGCGGGGATCGTCGATGACCAGGCCGGGGTTGACCACCACAACCCCCGCCACGGGACGGGTGGCCGCAATCCGCAACGCCAGGGCACCGCCCATGGACAGCCCGGCCATCACCACGATGTCGCATTCTTCCGCAAGCTCCAGGTAGGCCGCGTCCAGGGACGCATGCCAGTCCCGCCAACGGGTCTTGGTCAGCTCCTGCCAGCTTGTTCCGTGGCCGGGCAGCAGCGGCAGCCGGACGGCGAACCCGGCACTGGCCAGGGACGACGCCCAGTCCCGTACACCGTGCGGGCTGCCCGTGAAGCCGTGGGACACCACCACGCCGGTCCGGGGGCCGGTTCCCGAGAACGGGCTGCTGAACGGCGAGTGGTCCGGGAGGATGCTCATGGGGTCTCCGAGGGGGCGGGGGGCGGCATGGTGGACCGTGTGTGGGTGGCGTGGGCGTGCTGAAGGAAGAAGCGGACTGATTCTTCAAAGAGTAGCGGCGCATCGGCGTCCATAGTGGCAACATGCCCGCTGCGCGGCAGCGGGATCACCGTGAGGTCCCGGGATCCGAGCCGCCTGCGCAGCAGCGCCAGGGACGACGGCGGGACCACCGCGTCGGTGCCGGACTTGAAGACCAGGGCCGGAGCCTGGACTGCCGGCAGATCCCGCAGGGTCGCGGAGAACAGCCGGCGCAGCTGGTCGACGGCGGCCAGCGGCGTCACGGAGTAGTCGCCGTCGTCGGTGGCGACTGCCGTGGAATTCTCCTCCTGAATCGGCATGGTGGTGCGCTGGAAGTACTTGAGCAGTCCCACGATCCTGACCCTGCGGTCATAGAAGCTCAGGCCGGGGTTGACTGCGGCCACTCCGGCCACGCTGTGGCGGGCTGCGGTGCGCAGCGCGATGGTGCCGCCCATGGACAGCCCCGCGACGTAGCAGTCCGTGGTCCGGGCGGCCAGTTCCAGATACGCCGTTTCAAAGCTCGCGTACCAGTCCTGCCAGCGCTGCCGGGCGAGGTCACGCCAGTGGGTGCCGTGACCGGGCAGGAGGGGCACCGAAACCGCGAAGCCCTGGTCGGCGAGGTGGCGGGCCCACGGCATGACGCTGTGCGGACTGCCCGTGAAGCCGTGGCAGATGGCCACGCCGGTCCGGGCATTGGGGCCGTGGCCGGGGTAGCTGAAAGCGGCGGGCGCCGGGGGAGTGCTGCTTTCAGTCATGAGCCCATCGTGTCACCCTTGGCGGCAAAACTCACTAGAGTAAGGTGTCCATTGAAGTCCTGGCCGGACCCGATTTGGACGGCCGGCCAGACGCCTTCCGGAGAGGTCGCCGAGTGTTTTATTGGTTCATGAAGACGTTTGTCCTGGGACCGGTGGTGAAGCTGCTGTTCCGGCCCTGGGTCAAGGGCCTCGACAACGTCCCGGCCCAGGGTGCCGCGATCCTGGCCTCGAACCACCTCTCCTTCTCGGATTCGATCTTTATGCCGCTCATGGTGCCGCGGCCGGTTGTCTTCCTGGCGAAATCCGAATACTTCACGGGTACCGGAATCAAGGGAAGGCTCACCGCGGCCTTCTTCCGGCTCACCAACCAACTCCCCATGGACAGGTCCGGGGGAGCCGCGTCCGCACAGTCCCTGAACGCTGGCATGCAGGTGCTCAGGAACGGCTCGCTCATGGGCATCTATCCCGAGGGAACTCGCAGCCCCGATTCCCGCCTGTACCGCGGCAAAGTGGGCGTCGCCCGCCTGGCGCTGCAGGCCCGTGTCCCGGTCATTCCGGTGGCGATGATCGGAACGGACAAAGTCCAGCCGATCGGCAAGCGCGTGCCCAATATCCGTCGCATCGGCATGATCTTTGGCGAACCGCTCGACTTCAGCCGCTACTACGGGATGGAGGATGACCGAATGGTCCAGCGTTCTGTGACGGACGAGATCATGTATGAACTCATGCGGCTGTCCGGTCAGGAATACGTGGACGAATACGCCGCCGTCGTGAAGCTCCGCCTGGCGGGCAAAGCGCAGGAAGCGGCACCGATCAAAGCCGCCGCGGACCCGGACGCCGGAGGGGACCCGACCGCCGGCACAACCGCCGGCACAACCCCCGACGAGACGCCCGACATATCCGGCGGAAACTCTCACAACCCTGGCGCATCGACGGCGGCCGCGGACGACGGCCCCGAGCTTCCCGGGACCGCCTGACTGGCGCCACGGGTGCCATATGACGGCAACGGAGCTGTCAATGACAGGCCGGGCCGCCGAACCTCGATGGGGCAACTATCCTTAGAGGGTGACCGAGCTATCTGAGAAACCAGTTTCCCCGCTGACCAGCACCGCCCAGAGCGGAGCCGCCAACTATCCCGGACTGGACAACTGGCGGGAGATCCCGGCCTCGCAGCAGCCCACATGGTCGGACCCGGCTGTGTTCGAGGCGTCCGTCAAGGAACTTTCCGTCCTTCCGCCCCTCGTGTTCGCCGGCGAAGTGGACATCCTTCGCGAACGGCTCGCCGCCGCCGCGCAGGGCAAGGCGTTCCTGCTCCAGGGCGGCGACTGCGCCGAGACCTTCGAAGCGGCGACCGCGGACAAGATCAGCGCCCGCGTCCGGACCATCCTGCAGATGGCCGTCGTCCTGACCTACGGTGCGGCCATGCCCGTCATCAAGATGGGCCGCATGGCTGGCCAGTTCGCCAAGCCCCGCTCCTCCAACGATGAAACGCGCGACGGCGTCACCTTGCCGGCCTACCGCGGCGACATCGTCAACGGCTACGACTTCACACCCGAGTCCCGCGCCCATGACGCCGGCCGGATGCTGAAGGCGTACCACACGTCCGCCTCGACCCTGAACCTGATCCGTGCCTTCACCCAGGGCGGCTTCGCGGACCTGCGCCTGGTGCACCAGTGGAATAAGGGCTTCACCGAAAACCCGGCCCACGCCCGCTACGAGTCCCTGGCACGGGACATCGACCGCGCCATCAAGTTCATGTCCTCCTGCGGCGCCGACTTCGAGGCACTCAAGCGCGTGGAGTTCTACGCCAGCCACGAGGCCCTGCTGCTGGACTACGAGCGCGCCCTGACCCGCATCGACTCCCGCACCGGGCTGCCCTATGACACCTCGGCGCACTTCCTGTGGATCGGGGAGCGCACCCGCGAGTTGGACCACGCCCACGTTGACTTCCTCTCCCGCGTCCGCAACCCGATCGGTGTGAAGCTCGGCCCGTCGACGAGCGGCGACGACGCCCTGCGCCTGATCGACAAGCTGGATCCGGACCGGGAGCCGGGCCGGCTCACCTTCATCACCCGGATGGGCGCCAGCAACATCCGCGAGAAGCTGCCGGCGATCGTCGAGCGCGTCACCGCCTCCGGGGCCCAGGTCCTGTGGGTCACCGATCCCATGCACGGCAACACGGTCACCTCGCCCAACGGCTACAAGACGCGCAACTTCGACGACGTCATCAACGAAGTGCGCGGATTCTTCGAAGTCCACCACGCGCTCGGCACCGTTCCCGGCGGACTGCACGTGGAAATGACGGGCGACGACGTCGCCGAATGCCTCGGCGGAGCCGACCCGATCGACCAGGAAGCGTTCCTCGACCGCTACGAATCGGTCTGCGATCCGCGGCTGAACCACATGCAGTCGCTCGAAATGGCGTTCCTGGTGGCCGGTGCCCTCGCCAAGCGCTGACCCGCTGCGCTAGCTCCTTAGTAAATAGCTCTGACAGAAAAGCTCCGCCCGGCTGATGCAGCGGGCGGAGCTTTTCTGCGGAGTGGGTCGGCAGCGAGCCGGGTACGGGTCAGAGGGTACGGTCAGACCACGGTCAGGGTGACAAGCGAGCCTTCGGGGACGCTCGTGTCCACCGGATACTGGTCGCGGACTGTTCCGAAGAAGCCTCCCAGGATCTCATCGACCTGGACTTTGAAGCCGAGCTCTTCGAGGGCTTGCTTGGCTTCCTTGGCCTGTTTCCCGATGAAGCTGGGGACCTCGACGAGCTTAGGGCCCTTCGAGATGGTCAGGGTGACGGTGCCGCCCCTGGTCAGGTTGCCGGAGGCCGGGTCCTGCGCCACCACGGCGCCCTTGGGTACATTCTTGTCATTGACCTGCTCCGGGGCGACTACCGCCTTCAGCCCGGCGCCTTGGAGCGCGTCGACGGCGGCACGCTGCTCCTGGCCCCGGACATCCGGGACCGGGATGGGCTGCGGGCCCTTCGACACAGTGAGGCCCACAGGCGTCCCGTGCCGCACCGGATTGCCGCTGCGCGGCGCCATCGCCAGGACGGTCCCGGCAGGCGCCTTCTCATCGAACGTCTCGGTAATGGGTCCCAAGGCCATCTGGGCGCCGTTGAGGGCGGCCTTGGCCTCGTCCAGGGTCTTGCCGGTCAGATCAGGCAACGGAAACAGCTGCGGACCCTTGGAAACAGCCAGGGACACCGGCTGGAACTTACGGATGACCTCCCCGGCCTTCGGCTCCGAGCCGACCACCAGGCCCGGTGAGACGTTGTCGTCGAAGACGTCCTTGACGATCGATTGGAACCCGGCGGTGCGGAGCAGGTCCTGGGCCTGGGCAACGGTCTTGTTCGCCACCGGGGGGACGGTTCCCGGCGAGCCCGGACCCATGCCGAAGAACCAGCCGGCGACGGCGGCGAGCAGTGCCGCGACCACGAGCAGGACGATCCACAGCAGCCCGCGGCGTCGCGGGTTTCCCTCGTGCAGGGTTTTGGTGGGCGTGGCCGCGGCGCGCTGGCGCGCCTTCTCCTCGTCCCGGTCCAGTTTCCGCTGGGCGCGCTTGCTGGGAGCAGCCGCGACTTCCGCCGGATCGTCGTCGTACCCGGCGGCGCCGTAGGCCGCCTCATCCGGAGTGGACAACGGTCCGTGGGCCGGACGCCGCGGCGCGCCGGACATCACGGTGGTCGGGTTGCCGCTGGTGCGGGAGATCGTCTCGGTAGGCGCGGCGAGGCTGCCGTACATCTCCGTGGGCATTTCGGTGGGCGGCGGCACGTAGGCTGTTTCTTGTGCGTCCCGCACGTCTCGCGCGTCCGACGCCGGGCCGGTAGCGCCGGGCGGCCGGCTTGGCGGGGCGGCCACGGCCGGCAGCGGGCTGCGGACGGCCGCCGGCGGCTGGAGGTCGAGTTCGGCGTCGCTGAGGTTGGTCCTGATGTGCCGGAGTTCGGACAACAGTGCGCTCCCGTCCACGGGGCGTTTGTCCGGGTCCCGGTCCGTGCACCACTGGACGAGTTCGTCGATCTCCGTGGCCAGCCCGGGCACCTGTCGGGAGGGAGCCTCCACGGTGGAATTGACGTGCTGGTAGGCCACCTGGATGGGCACGTCGCCGTCGAACGGCTGCCGGCCCGTGATCATTTCGTAGAGCATGATCCCCACCGAATAAATGTCGCTGCGGGCGTCCGCCTGTTTGCCCAGGACAAGTTCCGGGGAGATGTAGGCGACAGTCCCGATCAGGGCGCCGGTGCTCGTGGACGAGGAGATAGCGCGGGCCAGGCCGAAGTCGCCGAGCTTGATCCGCCCGTCGTCGGCGATCAGGACGTTTTCCGGCTTGATGTCCCGATGGATCATGCCGGCCGCGTGTGCGGCGCCGAGCCCTTCGACCACCGGGTCGATCAGCGCCAGAGCCAGCCGCGGTGACAGGGCGCCCTTGTCATTGAGGACGTCGCGGAGGGTGTGGCCCTTGATGAACTCCATGACCAGATAGGCGATCCGGCCGTCTTCGCCCTGGTCCAGGACTCCCACCACGTGGGGATGGGAGAGCCGCGCGGCAGCCTTGGCCTCGCGCCCCAGCCGGTCAAGGAACTGCGGGTCATCGGCCAGATGGGGATGCAGCACTTTCAGCGCGACATCGCGCTCAAGGCGCTGGTCAGTGGCAAGGTACACGGTGGACATCCCGCCGCGGGCAAGCCTGGATTGAACCTGGTAGCGGTTGTCCACCAGGTTCCCTACGAGAGCGTCCTGCACGTAATCTTGCACCTTACAATCGTAGTCGCTGGACAGAAACGGGCCCGAATCAACATGCGATCCGGGCCCGTAGCGTCAAGCTCCGCTGTGAAGGAGCCTGTGCTGGAGTCTGTGTTTAGCCGAACAGGCTGCGGTTGGCCTTGATGGCGGCGACGTACCCCTTGGTGTCCTCGAACATGCCATTCTGGCTCACCGAGTACTGACCCTGGTAGTAGCCGGCGATCGCATTGTCCAGATCGGGGCTTGTGCGGACCAACTGGCGGATGATCGCGACGCCTGCCGTGGCGTTGTCGTACGGATCCAGGAGGTTCAGCTTGCGGCCCACGAGATCGGAGGCCCACTGGCCGGAGGACGGGATGACCTGCATGGTGCCGATCGCATTGGCCGGTGACACGGCACGCTGGTCGAAGCCCGACTCCTGGTAGGCAAAGGCCAGGGCGAGGCTGGCGTCCACGCCCATGCGCCGTGCCGTGTCCGCCACGATCGACTTCATCTGCGCACGGCTGGGCACCGGCGAGGCGTTGAGGAGCGCCTTGTTCTGGTTGGCCGAGCTGACCACGGCGGCCGGGTAGCTGAAGCCGAGGAACGTGCTGGGCACGAGGGGCGTGGTGGCAGCAGGCTTGCTCGAGGCGGGTGCGATCGTCGACGCGCCGGGGATGACCAGCTTCTGGCCGGGGTAGATGATGCTCGACATCGTCAGCCGGTTGGCCGACAGGACGTCCGAGAGCCTGACGCCGTTGCGGGCCGCGATGCCGGAAAGGGTATCGCCGGCCTTGATGGTGTAGGAGCCCGAGCTGACCGGCGCGGGCGCTGACGCTGCGGGCTTGGTCGCAGGCTTGGTCGCGGCGGGAGCCGGGGTGCTGGATCCGCCGCCGACCTTGACCTTCTGGCCGGGATAGATCACGGAGCTCATGCCGAGCCCGTTCCACTTGAAGACCTCGGAAAGCCCAACGCCGTGCCGCGCGGCGATTCCGCCCAGCGTGTCGCCGGCCTTCACGACGTAGACGCGGCCAGCGCCTGAGGTAACAGGGGCTGACGTTGACTTGACCGGGGTGGCCGGTTTGGCTGCCGGGGCCGGCGTCGAGCCCGTGAGCTTGATCTTCTGCCCCGGGTAGATGATGGTGTTCGCCTGCAGGTTGTTCAGCTTCAGCACGGCGAAAGTATCCAGGCCGTAGCGGCCAGCAACGGCGCTGATGGTGTCGCCGCGGGCGATCGTGTAGACGGCGGGAACCGCGGACTTCGCCGGCCGCATGGCGCTTGGCAGCGACGCCGGGACGGAGGCGGCGGGGATCATTGCCGCCTTGAGGGACGTTGCCGCGTCTGCCTTGGCCTGGGCACGCATGGCGGCCGCGAGGGTTGCCGGGACCGAACGCACACGCGATTCGGCTGCGGCAGGCTGGGCAATCGCCAAGGAGGAAAGCATGACGGCAGGAAGCGCCGCCGTTGTGGCCGCTATTAGCGGCAGGCTGCGCCCCGGACGGAGCTGTGGCGAACGTGAGGTTGTCATTGGAAAGATCCTCTTCTCAGCGGCAACGCTGCGGTCAGGCCGGTAGAACTGGTGTTACCAGTGTGACAAAAGTTATTTCTGTTACAAATGTGATCTATGTGAATGTCTCATGAATTAGCAATTAGCACAAGAACTGTTTGACGTTCGCAAACCAGTCTCAGGCGGAGTGTCGGCCAAATACCGGTCGCCCCGGGGTCCCGTGCGAACCCGGGCGGCATTCCGGCGGGCGGGATGGGCCATGGCCTTCGGCCGTCATTTCTGCGACTGCCGACTAGGCGGCGGGGCACCCGCCGTGGCAATCTTTATCCGTGAGTAATGTAGAAAGCCTCGTGGGCGAATGGCTGCCCCTGCCCGATGTCGCACAGCTTCTGAACGTACCTATTACCAAGGTCCATGCACTCCTGGACGAACGTGCGCTGGCGGCCGTGAGAATTGGCGACCGGCGCATCCGGTCCGTGCCTGCGGCTTTCATTCAGGACGGCCATGCAGTGGAGAGCCTGAAGGGCACCATTGTGGTCCTTTCGGACGCCGGATACTCCGATGAGGAACTGATCAACTGGCTCTTTACCCCGGATGAGTCCCTCCGCGGCCGGCCGATCGACGCCCTTCGGGAAGGGCGCAAGACCGAAATCCGCCGCAGGGCGCAGTCACTGGCCTGGTAGGAGCACACTGGCAGCCTAGTGAGCCGGCAACATCATTAACCCGGCAACATAATTAGTAACCTGCCGTCACGGGCCGTGCACAGCGTAAGCCGCTGTGCACGGCCCGACCGCTTTTCCTGGCACCTTGGCCTGGCAGGGCCGGGCTAGGCGGCGCGGGAGACCGTGGCCTCTGCCAGCCTGCGGAGCGCGGTTTTGGGCAGGTCTTCAAGCGGCAGGAGGTCCAGGGCAGCGAAGGCCGCCTTGCCGAACTCCTCGATGAGTACTTCGGTGGCCTGGAGCGCACCGCAGCCCACGATGATCCGGCGGATCTCCTCGATGTCCGCGTCGCTGAGATCGGGGCTGCCCAGTTTGGCGTCGATATACTCTGATTCGGCCGGCGAGGCCTGGTCCAGGGCGAAAGCCACCAAGACTGTGCGCTTGCCCTCACGGAGATCGTCCCCGGCGGGTTTGCCCGTGGTGACGGGGTCGCCGAAAACGCCAAGGACATCGTCCCGCAGCTGGAACGCCTCACCGAGCGGCAGGGCAAAGGCGGAATAGCCGCGTAGCAGCTCATCACCGGCGCCGGCCAGGGCGCCGCCCAGGGCGAGCGGGTGTTCGGTGGAGTATTTGGCCGACTTGAACCGGATGATGGATTGGGCCCGGCTGACTGCCCCGGCGCGGTCCCGCCTGGGCCCGGCGACCTCTTCCAGGATGTCCAGGTACTGCCCGGCCATCACCTCGGCGCGCATGAGGTTGAAGATCAGCCGTGCCGGGCTGCCGGAGGCGGCGCGGTGCCCGATTTCCGTGAACGATTCCTCGCTGAAGGACAGGCAGAGATCCCCGGTCAGGATTGCTGCCGCGTGGCCGAACCGCTCGCTGTCCAGCGCCCAGCCCTGGGTCTCGTGCAGTTCAATGAACCGGCGGTGGACGCTGGGACCGCCCCGGCGGGTATCCGAGCGGTCAATGATGTCATCGTGGATCAGGGCCGCAGCCTGGAACAGCTCCAGGGCGGAGCCGGCCGTGACCACCTCGGTGGCGCCGGCCTCCCCGCCGGCGCCGCGCCAACCCCAGTAGCACATGAGCGCCCGGAGGCGCTTTCCGCCCGTGACCAGGTTTGAGATCGAGCCCATGAGCGGATCGATGTCCTGGGAGATCGAGGACATGACGGCCTGACGGCTGGTCAGGAACTCCGTGAGCTTGCCGGCGACGGCGGCCACGTAGTCCGTCTGCTCGAGCCTGAGCTGTTCCGCGAGACTCACTTGACGGACTCGGCAGCGACGTTCGCACCGATCGTGAACGTGGACACGCCTGTTGTCTGCATGACGGAGATGTTCACGGTTTCGTTATCCCCGCGCAGGAAGTCCTTGGAGGGCAGGGCGCCTACTGTTTCACCGGGCACGGGCTTGAAGCCCTGTGCCTGCAGGGCCTTGGTGTAAAAGGCCAAGGCATCCGCAGCAGGGGCACTGATACTGCCGACCAGCGCCACGGTTGCCGGCACGGTGGTCTTATCCAAGCTGCTGGACACCACTTTGGCTCCGGGCATGAGCGGCAGGAGTTTCTGCGGGAAGCCGGGAACCAGGGCGCCGACCGTCGCCGACGTGCCGGGCTCCGCGGAAGGGCTGGGGGGAGCCGTGGTGGAGGACTGCGCAGATGCGGCCGGGTTTGCCGCCGACGACGTCGCCAGGCTCTCGGAGCTGGCAGGCGTGCATGCGGCCAAGGCCAATAGCGTGCCCGCCGCCGCGATGGCCGCTGCGGCACGTTTGCGCTGTCCAAATACCTTCACAGAGACTTTCCTCCTGGTGTTGAAGCGGAATCAGCCTCCAGTTTAGTCAGTCCCCGGGCATAGGATTGAAGACGTGGGGCCGGACGCAGACAATCAGGAGCGAGTGCAGACGAATGTGCACCCTCCGGGGCTGTCGAATGCGCAGCCCCACATCCAGCCTTCCAGCCGCCTGAGTGGGGAATCCCTGCTGGACCTTCGGCGCACCAGCATCATGCACGTGGACATGGACGCGTTCTTTGTCTCGGTGGAGCTGCGCAGCCGTCCCGAGCTGAAGGGAAAGCCCGTGATTGTGGGCTACCCGGCGGACCGCTCCGTGGTGCTCTCGGCGTCCTACGAGGCCCGGGCATTTGGCGTCAGGTCAGCGATGCCCATGGTGGTGGCGGCACGAATGTGCCCCTCGGCTGTCATCATCGAACCCCGCCACAAGCTCTACTACGAAGTCTCCGGCCAGATCATGGAAATCTTTGGATCCATCACGGACCTGGTCGAGCCGCTCAGCGTGGACGAGGCATTTCTGGACGTCGGCGGAGCCATCCGGAGGCTCGGTCCGCCACGCGAAATTGGAGAATTGATCCGGGCCCGCGTCTTCCGGGAATTGGGCATCACGGCGTCCGTGGGCATTGCCGCCAGCAAGTTTGTGGCCAAGATCGCATCCACCCGGTGCAAGCCGGACGGGCTGCTACTGATCACGCCTGAGGAAACTGTCCCGTACCTGCACAGCCTTCCTGTCAGCGCGCTCTGGGGCGTCGGCGGCAAGACCGTCGAAGTGCTGGCCCGCAGGGGTATCCGGACAGTGGCGGACGTCGCCGCGTCGCCGCTGCCCTCGCTGCGGAAGCTGCTGGGCGCCTCGGGGGAGCATGTCTACCGGCTCTCTTGGGGCATCGATCCGCGGCCCGTGACGCCGGTCCGGCTGGAAAAGAGCATTGGAGCCGAGGAGACGTTCGCTACTGACACCGCGGATGACGCCCTACTGCACCGGGAGCTGCTTCGGCTTTCGCACCGGACAGCGGAGCGCCTCCGCGGCGCCGGCATGCACGCGCGCACCGTGGCGCTCAAACTGCGCTACGCGGACTTTTCCACCATCACCCGCAGCCGCACCGTCAGCACCCCGATCGACAGCGCCCAACTCCTATACGCCGTGGCCGTACAGCTCCTGGAATCCGTGGGAGAGAGGCCCATGACAGTCCGGCTCGTTGGCATCCGGGCCGAACAGCTGGAAGAGGCCGCCCACGCCCCGCTCCAGCTCAGCCTCGACCGCCGGGACGACAACTGGCGGGCCGCCGAACAAGCCCTCGATGCTGTCACCCGGAAATTCGGCAATAAGTCGGTTCTACCGGCGCGGCTCCTGGATCCCGGGGGACCCCTCGAATGAGCCTGGCGCAGGGATTCGCGGTGCCGCCACCGCAGGGGTTCCGGACAAGCGGTCCCGGGCATGGGACAGGGCCTTAAGACTGTCTTTCAGAACAGGCCGCAACAATCTATCCTTATTAATACCTAGGTTTAGGACTACTGGATCGACCGTTCGGGCGACCTGGGCAGCTCAGACCGGCGCGGGACTGTTGAGTGCCCCGTTCACCAAAGGCGGTGAGCGGGAACCACTTCGCAATCCCGGGCGTTAGGGGATAAGGGCAATGGCCACGTCACGCCCGGACGTTGGCAGACATGAGGAGGTCGTGATGCCGCTCTCGGAGCACGAACAGAAGTTGCTTGAGCAACTTGAGAAGCAGCTGCATGAGGACGACCCAAAGTTTGCAAGCCAGATGGGATCGGTCCCCGGACGCTCTTGGTCTACGCGCCATCTGGTCATGGGCGTGCTCGCGACGCTCGCGGGCGTGCTGCTGTTATTGGTCGGAGTGTCGACGCAAATCATCATCGTCGGCGTCGTGGGCTTTGTAGTAATGGGCGCCGGCGTCTATTTCGCCACCATGCGCAGTTCGGCTGTCGGCAAGGCCCGGGCAGCCGGCCGCAAACAAGGCAAACCCAGGAGCTCGTTCATGAGCAATCTTGAGCAGCGCTGGGACGAACGGCACGGGGGCGAATCCTGAACCGATCCGTGACGGCCCCTTAGGCCCTCCACTTCCCGCCACCGGTACGCCGGGGACGGCGCGAGACCCGCCTCGGCGGGTCTTTCGCCATTTAAAGCAGAAATTTTGCTGCGATCGGGACGCAAAAGGGTGTCGCCGTCGAATTGTTTCCGCCCTGGTGCCCGGTCCGGGCCGCGAATCCCGACGGCGAGTAAGGCAAGCAGGCAAAACCGCTCCACTTTCCCCCACCCGTCCTGTTTCCCTGCAAATGCTGGGAAGAAAGGGGATAAACATCCGCAAATTTGTCTAAACCTCCCGGGCGTGTCGTTGACTGTGGAGCGATGTGGAGTAATGTGGAGGACGTAAGAGGGTAGTGGCAGCACAGGGGACGTTGGACTTTCTAGAACAGACGGGCGGTGGGCCGTGTTTCTCGGCACACATTCGCCGCGTCTGGACGAAAAGGGTCGAATTATCCTCCCCGCGAAGTTCCGCGAGGAACTTGCCAGCGGGCTGGTTCTCACAAGGGGCCAGGAGCGTTGCATCTACGTCTTTAGTGAGGCTGAATTCGGCCGGGTTCACGAGCAGATGCGGGAGGCTCCAATTTCCTCCAAGCAGGCACGTGACTACATCCGTGTTTTCCTCTCTGGAGCCTCGGACGAGGTACCTGACAAGCAGGGGCGCGTGACGATTCCGCCGGCGCTCCGGGAGTACGCAGGTCTGGGCCGGGAACTCGCCGTCATTGGCGCAGGATCCCGCGCGGAGATCTGGGACGCCCAGGCTTGGAACGAGTACCTGGCCGAAAAGGAAACCGCCTTCTCGGAGACTGACGACGCTATTCCGGGGATTCTCTGAACCCCCGCTGATCCACAAGCAAACAACGTTCCTTGATCGAGATCTCCAGCCGCCCATCCGGTTGTTGTCCTGGCTCACTTCCCCGGAGCCAGGCCGGCGCTGGGTAGGCGCGGATGGGGATCTGGACCAAGGAACGTTGCGTAAGTGCCCCAACCACCCGCAGCCAGCAAACTCCCGCAACGAAAGGACGAAGGCATGACTGACCCCGACCCGGCGAAGCCTACGTCCGAACGCCATGTACCGGTCCTCAAGGACCGGTGCATCAATTTGTTGGCCCCTGGCCTCGAGGCTGCCCGGAGCCGCGGCGAGACCCCCGTGGTGATCGACGCGACGCTCGGCATGGGCGGACACTCCGAGGCTCTCCTCCAGCGCTTTCCCGACCTCCACCTAATCGGCATCGACCGCGACGAGGAAGCCCTGGCACTGGCGGGGGCGCGGCTGGCCCCCTTCGCGAACCGGACCGATCTCGTTCACGCCGTCTACGACGAAATCCCGGACGTTCTCGCGGACCTAGGCTTCACCGAAGTCCACGGTGTGCTAATGGACCTCGGCGTCTCGTCCCTCCAGCTGGACGAGCGGGAGCGCGGCTTCGCCTACTCCTTCGACGCGCCCCTGGACATGCGCATGGACACCAGCCGCGGCCAGACTGCCGCCGACGTCGTCAACAACTACAGCGAAGAAGAACTCGTCCGGATCATCCGGAAATGGGGCGAAGAGAAGTTCGCCGGCCGCATCGCGAACAGGATCGTGGCCGCGCGCGCCGAAAAGCCCTTCACCACCACCGGCGAACTCGTCGAACAGATCCGGTCCGTGGTGCCCGCCGGTGCCGCCAAGTCCGGCGGCCACCCCGCGAAACGCACTTTCCAGGCACTCCGGATCGAGGTCAACGAGGAACTGGACGTCCTGGAACGCGCCATCCCGGCAGCCATCGCGGCCATCGCCCTCGGCGGCCGCGTGGTGGTCATGTCCTACCACTCCCTGGAAGACAAGATCGTCAAGGGCTTCTTCCAAGCTGGATCGAAGTCCTCGGCCCCGCTCGGCTTCCCGGTGGAGCTCGAAGAACACAAGGCCGAACTCAAAACCCTGACGAAGGGCACTGAGGTACCTACCGCCGCTGAAATCGCCGAAAACCCCCGCGCAGCTTCCGCCCGGCTGCGCGCCGTCGAACGCATCAAAGCCAGGAGAGCCGCATGAGCACCGCCGCCGTCAACAGCTACCCCGTTGCCCAGGGCGCCACTGCCCGTGCCCTGCCAGGCCGCCCCGGCCGTGCCCCCGGCATTGAACCGACCCGGAAGGCGCGCACTCCGCTTTCTGTGGTCCGCTCGGTGCCCCGCAAACGCCGCGCACCATTCGTGGTCCTCTGCTTCGGACTCCTGGCGATTGCCCTCATGGCCGTCCTGGTCCTGAACATCTCCGTCTCCTCGGCCCAGTACCAGCTGGTCGAACTCCGCAGTCAACAGACCACCCTGACCAAGCAGAACCAGGACCTCACCCAGCAGGTCCAGAACTTCGACGCTCCGCAGAACCTCGCGGCCAAGGCCACGGAACTGGGCATGGTGGCTTCCCTCGCCAAGGGCCAGATCGACCTGTCCACCCTCAATGTCACCGGGAAGGCGAAGCCGGCCGTCAAGGGCGACGCCCCGGGCGCCGTCATCGCCGCACCGGCCCTCGCCGGAGCGCTCAACGTCGTCCCGCCGGCCACCGAGAATGAACCGCTCGCCCAGCGCAAATCGACAGAAGCAGACACCCAGCCGTCTGACACCAAACCGGCTGACACCAAGCCGGCCCCGGCACCTGCCGCCCCCGCGCCGCCCGCAGCTAAGGCCGTGGAGCTCCACGGCGGATCGGTGCCCGCCCCCGCACAGAAGACCCCCGGGCAGTAACGTTCACTGACCACCAGCAAGGCAAGCAGCAAGGACTCACCGTGGCGAAGAACTCCGGCAAGGCAAGCAAGGCGAAAGCCCCAAACGCCACCCGGCGGCTCCGCTGGGGACTCGGCATCATGCTGGCGCTCCTGCTGGTGGTCGGCGGCAAGCTGTTCATGGTCCAGGGCCTGGACATCGGAGGCATGGCCGAGGCCGCCCTCAATAACCGGCTCACGCCCATCGTGCTGCCAGCAGAGCGCGGCAGTATTCTCGATTCCTCCGGCACCGTCCTGGCCAGCAGCGTCATCCGCTATAACATCGTGGTGGACCAGACCGTCAACACCAAAACCGAATCCTTCCGCCGGCTCGAAACCATCAAGGGCAAAGACGAACTCGTCAAAGTCACCAGGGACCAGGGCATCTCCGAACTGGCCGGCGTGCTCGGCATGGACCGCGCCGCGCTGCGCGATGCCCTGACCGGGACCCAGCGCTACTACATCGTGGCCAAGGACTTGAAACCGGACGTCGAGGACCAGGTCTCCAAGCTGTCGATTCCGGGCATTGTCACTGTAGGCACCAGCAAGCGGGTCTATCCCAACGGCTCCGTGGCCGGCGGGATTGTCGGGTTCCTCAAGGACGGCACTACAGGCCAGGCCGGGCTCGAACAGACGCAGGACGAGATCCTCAAAGGAACCCCTGGCAAGCGGGTGTTCGAAATCGGGGCCGACGGACTGCGGATTCCCGTGGGCGTGGACGAGTTGACGCCGGCGATCAACGGCAAGGACATCAAGCTCACGCTGAATTCGGACCTGCAGTACTTTTCCCAGCAGGCGATCCAAAGTCAGAAGGACAAGCTCAGCGCCGAGTGGGGTGTGATTGTGGTTTCCGACGTCAAGACCGGCAACATCGTCGCCATGGCCGATACCGACTCCCCGGATCCGAACGACCCCGGCAAGGTTGCCGCCGAGGACCGCGGGGTGCGGGCCGTCACCGCCTCCTATGAGCCCGGCTCGGTGGAGAAGATGATTACGGCCGCCGCCGCGATCCAGGAAGGCAAGTCCAGCCCGCTGGACACCTTCACCGTTCCGCCGACCTACACCGTGGACGGGCAGACCTTCAGCGATGCGTTCGAACACGGCACCGAGCACCGGACTCTGGCCGGAATCGTGGGCTACTCCATGAACACCGGCACGGTCATGGTGGGCCAGCGCCTGAGCAAGGACCAGCGCCATGACTGGCTGCAGAAGTTCGGGATCGGCCAGGCCCCCGACATTGGGCTCCCGGCCCAGTCCAAGGGCATCCTGACCCCTGCCGACCAGTGGGATGGCCGCCAGCAGTACACCGTCCTCTTTGGCCAGGGCGTCGCCCAATCCACGCTGCAGACCGTCCGGGCGTACCAGAGCATCGCCAACGACGGCGTGATGCTCCAGCCGCGCCTGATCGACAGCTACATCAACCCGGACGGAACCGAGGACAAAGTCCCGGCCAAGGCGCCGCAGCAGATCGTTTCCAAGGAGACCGCCAAACAGGTGCGCGACATCCTGGAGAGCGCGGTAACGGAGGGTGAGATCAAGGAGGCCGCGATCGACGGGTACCGCGTGGGAGCCAAGACGGGCACCTCCGAATCCCCGTGCGACGACGGCAAATCCGGCTTCTGCGGCTACACCGCTTCGATCATTGGGATGGCGCCCATGGACAATCCGCGGTTTATTGTGGAGGTGGTCCTGCAACGGCCCAAGGGGTCTATCTTCGGAATCACCAACGGACCGGTGTTCCGTTCGGTGATGAGCCAGACGCTGCGCACATTCAACGTCCAGCCCTCCACCGGTGAACCCGTGCGGCTGCCGCAGTACGCCAAGTAGCGCCTGTTCCACCTGGCACCCGGAAGTTATCAGCGGGCGCCACTGCCCAGTGCCTGCGCGCCGGAGCATGTCTCCGTGCCAGTGCCAGATCCATTTAGTGCCCGATTCATCAGTGCTGATTCATGCAGTGCCCGATTCATTTAGTGCCCGATCCACTAGCACCACAACGGAGATCCACTTGTCAGAGCTCACCGACCCCGATGCTTCCGCGCCGTCCGGCCATGACTCCACCCCGGGCTTCCGGCCAACTGCGGTTGCCGCAGTGCCGCTGGCAGCCATCGGTGCTGAGATCGGCGTCGCCGTTCCCGGGGCATCCAGCTCCGTCCCGGTCACCGGGATCTCCCTGAACTCCCGCTCGGTCCGCCCGGGGGACCTCTACGTGGCCCTGCCGGGCGCCACACGGCACGGGGCCGACTTCGTGTCCCAGGCCGTCGACGCCGGCGCCGTGGCGGTCCTGACCGACGACGCCGGAGCGCGGCTGCTGGCCCTGGCCAATGACATCCCCGTCCCGGTGCTGCTGGCCGACGAGCCGCGCAGCGTGGTGGGCCGGCTGTCCGCACTCATCTACCAGAGCCGGCCCGACGGCGCCGGGGCACCTGCCCTCTTCGGCGTGACAGGCACCAACGGCAAGACCACCACCACGTACTTCATCAATGCCCTCCTTCGGGCGCTGGGCAAACGGACCGGGCTGATCGGGACGATTGAGATCCTGGCCGGCGGCGAGCCGATCCCGAGCCTGCTGACCACCCCCGAATCCACCGATGTGCACGCGCTGCTGGCGCTCATGCGCGAACGCGGGCTCGATGCCGCTTCCATGGAGGTTTCCTCGCACGCCGTGTCCTTCCACCGCGTGGATGCCGTGGTGTTCGACGTGGCCGGGTTCACCAACCTCACCCAGGACCATTTGGACCTGCACGGGACCATGGAGGAATACTTCCAGACCAAAGCCCGGCTGTTCACGCCGGAACGTGCCCGCGCCGCTGTGGTGACAGTTGACGATGCCTGGGGCCGGAAGCTCGCGGCCACCGCCGGGATCCCGGTGACAACCCTGGCGACGGCCACGGCCACGGCGACCGGCGCCGGGGAGGCTGAGGCTGCCTCGACAGGGGATGGGACCGCGGACTGGACCGCGGACTGGGCTGTGGTCCGGACTGCTCCGCGGGGCCTTGGCTCCGACTTCGTGCTCCGGCACCGCGGCGGCGCCGAGCTGCGCGTCCACACCGGCCTGCCGGGAAGCTTCAACGTCGCCAACGCCGCGCTGGCCACGGTAATGGTGCTCGCCGGCGGGCACGAACCTGCCGCCGTGCAGGCCGCCCTCGACGCCGCGGACCCCTTCACCGTCGCCGTGCCCGGCCGGATGCAGCTCGTGTCTACGGCCCCGGCTGCCGTGGTGGATTTCGCGCACAACCCCGACGCCTTGGAACGTGCCCTCGAGGCGGTCCGGTCCCCGGAACCCGGATCCAAGGTGATCATCGTTTTCGGCGCCACCGGACAGCGCGACCAGAGCAAGCGCCCCGCCATGGGCGCCATCGCGGCCCGGCTGGCGGACACCGTGATTGTCAGCGACGACGATCCCCACGACGAGGACGCGGCGGCCATCCGCGCGGACGTCCTCGCCGGTGCCCTGGCGGCCAAGGAGGACGAAGGCCTGGACTGCACGGTCCTGGAGGTTTTCCCGCGCGACGCCGCCATCGTAAAGGCCGTGGAGCTCGCCGGAGCAGGGGACACCATCCTGGTGGCCGGGCGCGGGCACGAGGTGTGGCAGGAAGTCAAGGGAGTGAACCTGGCACTCGATGATCGGGTGGAGCTTCGGAACGCCTTGACAGCACGGGGATTCACCGTTCTCGAAGACCACCGGATAGAGTCCTAAACCGAGATGATTGCACTTACAGCGGCGGAAATCGCCGACATAACCAACGGCCGGCTCACCGCGGAACCGGGAATTACCCCCGCATCCGTGGTGACCGACTCCCGCGAGGCCACGGCGGGTTCCCTCTATGTGGCCAAACCGGGGGAGAACGCCGACGGGCACGACTTCGTGGGCGCCGCCATCGACCGCGGTGCCGTCCTGGCGCTCGTCGAGCGCGAGGTCGCCGACGCCGCCGGAACGAATTATCCCGCCGTCGTCGTCGAGGACGCTGTCCTCGCCATGGGCGCGCTGGCCGCCGAATCGGTCCGCCGGATCCGCGCCAGCCGCGCGGCTGCCGGCGCCGCGTTCACCGTGATCGGCATCACCGGTTCCGCCGGCAAGACCACCACGAAGGACCTGCTCGCCGGGATCTTCGCGGCCACCGGCGCCGAAGGCGCCACCGTTGCGCCGCAGGGGTCCTACAACGGCGAGATCGGCGTCCCGCTCACCGTCTTCAAAGCCGATTTCGACACCCGCTACCTCGTCATCGAGATGGGCGCCACGGGCATCGGCCACATCCAATACCTCGCGGACATGGTCCGGCCGGAGATCGGCGTCGTGCTCGGCGTCGGCTCCGCCCATGCCGGCGAATTCGGCGGCATCGAGAACATCGCGGTCGCCAAGGGCGAACTCGTTGAAGCGCTTCCGGCCGACGGCACCGCTGTGCTGAACCTGGACGACTCCCGCGTCGCCGCGATGGCGGCCCGGACCCAGGCCCGCGTGCTCGGCTACACCTCCCGCCCGGCCGGCATGGGCCAGGACAACAGCGTCCAGGCGGACGTAGCCCAAGCCCATGTGGCCCCAACCAATGTGGTCCGTGCCGAGGGTGTGGAACTGAACGACGAAGGCCATCCCGAATTTGAGCTTTACCTCCCCGGCGACGGGGGCACGCACGGGACAGCCCAGCATCACGTCGCCGCCAAGCTGATCGGTGCCCATCACATGGCCAACCTCCTCGCGGCTGCTGCTGCGGCGCACGCGGCGGGCATCCCCGGCGCGCAGATCGCGGCCTCGCTCAGCGAGCAGGCCGCCGCCAGCCGCTGGCGGATGGAGCGCACGGAGCGTCCTGACGGCGTGACCGTCATCAACGATGCCTACAACGCCAACCCGGAGTCCATGCGGGCCGCCCTGCGGACGCTGGCCGAGTTGGGCCAGGGCCGGCGCACCTGGGCGGTCCTGGGCGCCATGCTGGAACTTGGCCCCGATTCAATCCGTGAGCACATCGCAGTCGGCACCCAGGTGGTGCGGCTCAACATCTCCCGGCTCGTCGTGGTGGGCCGGGAAGCCCGGTCGCTGTATGTCTCGGCCGTCAACGAGGGCTCCTGGGGCGACGAATGCGTTTTCGCCGAGACTGCGGACGAGGCCTACGACCTCCTTCAAGCCGAGCTCCAGCCCGGCGATCTGGTCCTGTTCAAGTCCTCGAACGGCATCGGGCTGCGCCACTTGGGGGATCGGATAGCATTACCCCCACATGCCGCCAAAGACTCTCCCGAGCGACCTGCTGAGGGAACCGCCGCAACCGCCACCGAAGGGAGTGCACAGCTGTGATTGCACTGCTGATGGGCGCCGGAATGGCGCTGTTCCTCGCGTTTGTGGGCACCCCGCTGTTCATCCGGTTCCTGGTCCGCAAGGGCTACGGACAATTCATTAGGGATGACGGACCCACGTCCCACCACACCAAGCGTGGTACGCCCACAATGGGTGGCGCCGTGGTGGTCCTGGCCGTACTGGTCAGCTACGGGCTCACGCACCTGTTCATGTGGATGATGAACCCGCACTCCCCGGGACCAAGCGCCTCCGGGCTGCTCCTGCTGTTCCTCATGGTGGGCATGGGGCTGGTCGGTTTCCTGGACGACTTCATCAAGATCTCCAAGCAGCGCAGCCTGGGGCTGGATACGAAGGCCAAGCTGATCCTCCAGGGCGCTGTTGGCATCGTTTTCGCCGTGCTGGCGCTGAACTTCCCCAACGCTGCCGGCGAGACACCGGCCTCCACAAACATCTCACTGGTGCGCGATATCCCCTGGCTTAACCTGGCCTTCGCCGGAACCGTGCTCGGTGCCATCCTGTTTGTGCTCTGGTCCAACCTGATTGTCACGGCTGCGACCAACGGCGTGAACCTCACCGACGGCCTCGACGGCCTCGCGGCCGGCGCTGCGGTCATGGTGTTCGGGGCGTACACGCTCATGGGCATCTGGCAAAGCAACCAGGCGTGCGGGTCTCCGCGGCAGGCCGGCGGTGGCTGCTACTCGGTCCGCGACCCCCTGGACCTGGCCCTGTTGGCTGCCATCCTGAGCGCGGCGATGGTCGGATTCCTGTGGTGGAACACCTCGCCCGCGAAGATCTTCATGGGCGACACCGGCTCCCTGGCCATCGGCGGCGCCGTGGCAGCTTTCGCCATCCTGTCCCGCACGGAGCTGCTGCTGGCCTTCATCGGCGGACTCTTCGTCCTCATCACGCTCTCGGTGATCATCCAGGTGGGCTACTTCAAACTCACCAAGGGCAAACGGTTCTTCAAGATGGCACCGCTGCAGCACCACTTTGAACTCAAAGGCTGGGCCGAAGTGACGGTGGTGGTCCGGTTCTGGATCCTGTCCGGATTGTTTGTCGCCGCCGGCCTGGGCATCTTCTACGCCGAATGGGTGGTACTGCTGTGACCGGACCGATCCCCACCCCGCTCACCACCTCACCCCGGCTGCAAGGGCTCACCACCTGGGATTCCGACTGGTCCGGCCTGCGCGTCGTGGTCACCGGCATCGGCGTCTCGGGCTTCGCCGCCGCCGATACCCTGATTGAACTCGGTGCCCGGGTGGTGGTGGTGGACGCCGCCACCAGCGCCAAGGCGCTGGCCCAGGCTGACACGCTCCGGATCGTCGGCGCCGCGGACGTCCTGCTGGGCGAGGAAGCAGTGGAGTCCGTTCCGAAGATCGACGGGCACAAGCCTGACCTGGTGGTAACGTCCCCGGGCTGGCGCCCGGACCAGGCCTTGCTCGCCGCTGCGGCGCGGGCACACATTCCGGTGTGGGGCGACGTCGAGCTCGCGTGGCGGCTCCGCGAACGCAAGGGCCGCAAGACTGCCGACTGGATGACCATCACTGGCACCAACGGCAAGACCACCACGGTGGGCCTGACCGAGTCCATGCTCCAGGCCGCCGGGCTCAAGGCGATCGCCGTGGGCAACGTCGGGACCCCGATCCTGGACGCCCTACGGGACCCGGTGGACTACGACGCTTTCGCGGTGGAACTCTCCAGTTTCCAGCTGCACTGGAGCCACTCGGTGTCCCCGGTGGCCAGCGTGTGCCTCAACGTCGCCGAAGACCACGTGGACTGGCATGGTTCCTACGCCTCCTACCTGGCCGACAAAGCCAAGGTCTACGCGAACACGCAGAAGGCCTGCATCTACAACGCCGAGCAGATCGAGACCGAACGCATGGTCGAGGACGCGGACGTGGTGGAAGGCTGCCGGGCCGTGGGCTTCACCACACTGACGCCTGCCATCAGTATGCTCGGCGTCGTGGAGGGTCTGTTAGTGGACCGCGCGTTCATCGCCGAACGCAAAGACAGCGCAGCCGAACTCGCCTCCATTGCTGATTTGGGGTCGGCGGCACCGCGCCACATGGTGGCGAACGCGCTGGCAGCGGCCGCCCTGGTCCGGGCTTACGGACTGGAGCCGTCGGCGGTCCGCCAGGGCCTGCTGAACTACCTCCCGGGCGACCACAGGATCCAGCCCGTGGCCCGCCATGAGGGTGTGCTCTGGGTCAACGACTCCAAAGCCACCAACCCGCACGCCGCTGCCGCCGCTTTGTCCGCGTTCCAGAACGTGGTGTGGATCGCCGGAGGCCTGTCCAAGGGCGTGAACTACGACTCCCTGATCCAGGAACAGGGCAGCCGGCTCAAGGCCGTGGTCCTGATCGGCACGGACACCAGCGATCTGCAGGCCGCACTGAAGCGACACGCGCCCGATGTCCCCGTGATCTTGCCGGCCAAGGGCGAGACTGAAGACGTGCAGACTGCCGGAACGGCCAAAGCCGCCGCAGGCCCTTCGCCGATTTTCAGCGAGACTGTGATGGCCCAGGCCGTTGCCTCGGCGGCGCAGCTGGCCGCTTCCGGGGACACTGTGCTCCTGGCCCCGGCGGCTGCTTCCATGGACCAGTTCTCTTCCTATGCTCACCGTGGCGATGCCTTCATCGAAGCTGTCCGCGAGCTCGTGGAAGGGCAGGCTCAGACCAGCGAGGAGTAACAATGGTCAGCACGCCCACACGTACGACGGCGGCACGATCCGCCGCAGGCGGGGCCAGCAGTGACGGGGCCAGCAGTGGCGGGGCCACGGCTAGCAGGACGCCCGGCGGCAGGCCCGCCGTCACTCCGGCAGCCCGGGTGCTTGCCTGGAACCGCGGATTCTGGTCCGCGCTCGAAGGCACTGGCAAGTCCCGCAACGGATCCACGTACTACCTGATCCTTGGCTCCACCCTGGCACTGACGGCGATCGGCATCATGATGGTCCTCTCCGCCTCCAGCGTGGAAGCGATCGCGGCGGGGGAGTCGCCGTACTCCGCCGCCCTCAAACAGGGCGGATTCGCCGCGCTTGGCGTTTTCGCGATGTTTGTCCTCTCACGCGTCAACGTCATCTGGTTCAGGCGCTTCGCCTGGCTGCTCATGGGGCTGGCCATTGCGCTGCTGGGCCTGGTCCTTCTCGTGGGACGCAGCGCCCTGGGCAACCAGAACTGGATCGACGTCGGCCCGTTCACCTTCCAGCCCTCCGAAGCCGCCAAGCTTGCCCTCGCGCTCTGGATGGCCACGGTGCTTGACCGCAAAGCGAAGCTCCTCCAGGAATGGCGCCACGCGCTCATCCCGGTCGTGTTCCCGGGTGCTGCTGTGGTCCTGGTCCTCATTCTCGCCGGAAACGACCTCGGCACGGCCATGATTGTGATGATCATCGTGGCCGCCGCGCTGTTCTTCGCCGGCGTCCGGCTGTCCTTCTTCGCCATTTCCGGGGCGTTACTGGCCATCGGCGCGACGGTACTCGCCGTCACGAGCCCGAACCGGATGTGCCGCATCCTGTCCTGGACGGGCCAGACCTGCGCCGACGGCTCAGACCTGAACTACCAGTCCACCAACGGCCTGTACGGGCTGGCGTCCGGCGGCTGGTTCGGCGTCGGACTGGGCCAGAGCCGGCAGAAGTACAGCTGGATCCCGGAAGCGCACAACGACTTCATCTTCGCGATCATCGGCGAGGAACTCGGGCTGGTGGGGACACTGGTCGTCCTGGTCCTCTTCGCCATCCTCGGCACCGCCATCTACCGGGTGGTCGTCGCACAGCACGATGTTTTCCACCGCGTCCTGGCCGGCGCGATCATGGTCTGGCTGCTGGGCCAGGCCAGCGTCAACATGGCCGTGGTCACCGGGCTGGCACCGGTGATCGGCGTCCCGTTGCCCTTCATTTCCTACGGCGGCTCGGCCCTGCTGATGTCGCTGTGCGCAATCGGCGTCGTCCTGTCCCTGGCCCGGGCCCAGATGGACCCGGGCATGCAGCCGAAGAAGATGCTCAGGTTCGGCCCGGCCGCCTTCGCGAATTCCGTGCGGCGCGCCCGCGCTGCCCGGGCCGCCAGCACTGCGGCCAGCCGATCCGCCGCCCGCCCCGCGGGCAAACCGGGCGCCCGCCCCGGCGCCAAGAGCGGCACAAAGCCGGGCGCCAAGCCCGGCGCCAAGGTCGCCGGGAACGGCGCCGGGGACCCAGCCAGGAATGCGGCCAACAAGTCGTCGGCCAAGGTCCCCACCAGCAAGAACCCTGCAGGCAAAATTCCCACCATCAAGAACTCCGCCTCCAAAAACCGTACGAAAGCGTAAACAGCCCTTCATGAACACTGAGACGCCCTTGTCCGTGGTCCTTGCCGGCGGCGGAACCGCCGGCCATATCAGTCCGCTGCTGGCGATCGCCGGGGCCCTCCGGCAGTCCCGCCCCGGAGTGCGGCTCCTGGCTGTGGGGACTCCCGGCGGGATGGAGGCGCGGCTGGTCCCGGCGGCCGGGCTGGACCTCGCCACCATCAGCAAGGTCCCGCTCCCGCGCAAGCCGTCCGCTGACCTGCTCCGGCTTCCGGGCCGGATGGCCGCGGCAGTGAAGCAGGCGGGCTCCATCCTGGATGAGGCAGGAGCCGACGTCCTGGTGGGAGTCGGCGGCTATGTGTGCACGCCGATGTACGTCGCGGCCCGACGCCGGAAGATCCCGATCGTGGTCCACGAGGCCAATACCCGCCCCGGCCTGGCCAACCGGGTCGGCGCACGCCTCGGCGCCCACGTGGCCGTTGCCTTCGCCGCGACCAAACTGGGCCGTGCACGGCACGTCGGCATGCCGATGCGCCCCGAAATTTCCGGCCTCGACCGCGCGGCCGCCCAGGCCGGTGCCCGGCAGGCGCTCGGGCTGGACGCGGACAAGCCGACGCTGATTGTCACGGGCGGCTCCTCCGGCGCCCAAAGCATCAACCGGTCCCTCGCCGCGGCCGTGGGAGCCCTCGCCGACGCCGGCGTGCAGACTCTGCACATCACCGGCCGCGGCAAGGCCGTGCACGACGCCGACGGCAAGCCGCTCGCCGCGCCGGGCTACCGGCAGGTGGAATACGTGGACGGCATGGAAACCGTCTACGCCGCCGCGGACCTCCTGCTGGCCCGTGCCGGAGCCGCCACCGTCTGCGAGGTGGCCGCGGTGGGCGTGCCCGCCGTCTTCGTCCCCCTGCCCATTGGCAACGGCGAGCAGGCGCTGAACGCTGCGGGCCTCGTCGCCGCAGGCGGCGCCTTGATGGTCGACGACAAGGCCTTCTCCGTCGACTGGATCCGCGAGAACATCATTCCCCTGCTCCTGGACCCGGACAAGCTGGCCCGGATGGCCGCCAGCTCCGAACAGCTCGGCATCCGGAACGCGGACCGGCGGATGGCCGATCTCATCCTCGAAGTCGCGTCCTCAAACCCGCTCAGCAGAAACCAGCAGCGCCCGACACAGCACGGCAGGAAGCAGTAGAGCAATGACCCAGCCCCAACAGGGAACGCGTTCCCTCGAATCCCTCGGCCGCGTTCACTTCATCGGCATCGGCGGCGTCGGTATGTCCGCCGTTGCCCGCATCATGGTGGCGCGCGGCATCCCGGTGAGCGGCTCCGACGCCAAGTCGCTTCCCGTCATGGATGACCTCGCAGCCGCCGGGGCGCGGATCGCCGTCGGCTATACTCCCGGCAACCTCGGCGACGCCCAGACGGTGGTCGCCGGCTCAGCCATCCGGCCCGACAACCCCGAGCTCGCGGCGGCGCGTGCCGCCGGGCTTCCGGTGCTGCACCGCTCCGAGGCGCTGGCCGCCACCATGGCGGATGACACCGTGGTGGCGGTCGCCGGAACGCACGGCAAGTCCACCACAACCTCCATGATCACGGTGCTGCTGCAGGGCGCCGGACTGGACCCGTCGTTCGCCATCGGCGCCAACGTCCCAGCGCTCGGCGTCAACGCGGCCCACGGCACCGCGGGGATCTTCGTTGCGGAGGCCGACGAGTCGGACGGCTCCTTCCTGAACTACCGCCCCGTGATCGCCGTAGTAACCAACGTCGAGCCGGACCACCTGGACTTCTACGGCACCGCCGAGGCCGTCTACGCCTCCTTCGACAGCTTCACGGCCTTGCTCCCGGCCGACGGCGTCCTGGTGGCTTGCGCGGACGACCCCGGGGCCAGGGCCCTGGCCGAGCGCACCCTGGCCCGCGGCAACACCCGCGTGGTCCTGTACGGGACGGCGGCCGACGCCGCCATCCGGCTACACGACGCCGAACCGGGCCAGGTGGAAATCTCGACGACGGCCGGCACCTTCGGCGTCGAACTCCAGGTTCCTGGCCGGCACAACGCGCTCAACGCTGCGGCCGCCTTCGCTGTGGCGATCGAACTCGGCGTCGCGCCGGAGACCGCGGCGGCTGCCCTGGCTCACTTCTCCGGCGCTTCGCGCCGCTTCGAGTTCAAGGGGGAGGGGCGCGGCGTCCGCGTCTACGACGACTACGCCCACCACCCCACGGAAGTCCGGGCCGCCCTGTCCGCGGCACGGGCCGTCGCCGGGCAGCACAAGGTGCATGTCCTCTTCCAGCCCCACCTGTTTTCCCGGACCCGCGAATTTGCCCGCGAGTTCGCCGAAGCCCTCAACACAGCTGACACGGCCCTGGTCCTGGACATCTACCCTGCCCGCGAGGATCCCATTCCCGGTGTCACCAGCGGGCTGATCGCCGAGCACCTGGGCTCCGGCGGCCGCCTCGTCGGACCGGGCGGGGACGCTGTGCAGGCACTTCTGGCCGACGCCGGACCCGGAGACATCGTGCTGACCGCCGGCGCCGGCGACGTCACGGCCTACGGGCCGCTGATTGTCGACGCCCTCACGATCGAGGCCGCCGGTGCCTAGCACCAGGCGGCCCACCTACCGGGGCGGATCCAACGCTTCCGGAACCGGCTCGCGGCCGCCATCCGGCGGAACGGGCACGGATGTCATTTCAGCGTCCAAGAACGCCGCGGACATTGCCAGCGGCCACTCGAAGAACACTCAGCATCCGCAGGGCCCAGCAGATGTCGGGTCCGGCAAGGTGCTGTCCTTCCCTGAGCCCAAGGGCAAACGTCGCCGACGCATCCTGCTCAGCACCATAGCCATCGTGGCCGTGCTGATGGCGGGGATCGTCGCGGCCGCCGTCTACTCGCCGGTGCTCGCCCTGCGGACGGTCACGGTGGAGGGCACCAAGATGCTGACACCGGCTCAGGTTCAGGCCGCCCTCGCGCCCCTTCAGGGCAAGCCACTGCCGCAGATCAGCGAGGAGGAGGTCGCAGCCCTGCTTAAGCCGCTGGTCCAGGTCAAGGGCGTCTCCGCGAAGGCGCTGCCGCCCGCCACCTTGCAGGTGCACGTCACCGAGCGCATTCCCGTGGCGCTGGTCAAACAGGGCAAGACATTCCAGTTGGTGGACGTCGACGGCGTCCAGCTCAGCACCACCGCGGATGCCGCCTCGGTGTCGCTCCCGGTGATCGACGGCGGCAGCGGAACACTTCCGAAGGACCTCTTCCAGGCCATCACCGCGGTGCTGGGGGCGCTGCCGGCGGATGTGCTGGCACGGCTCTCCAACGCCTCGGCCGCCTCCGCCGACGCCGTCGAACTCAAACTCGACGACGGGCAAACAATTGTCTGGGGCAACGCGGGGGAGAAGGAGCTGAAGGCACGGGTCCTTTCGGCCCTCCTGAAAGTCCCGGCCGATCCGAAGAACCCCGTCAAGGTCTACGATGTCAGCGTGCCCCGGCACCCCGTCACGCGGTAGCTGCGACGCCGAGGGACGCCCAACTGCCCTCGGAAGCACATACAGGGGCTATTTGGCCGGTATTCCCGCGACACGCGGCGGCGGTTATTGAATGTCCCCGGCATAGGAAATACCGTCACAGACATGAGTTACTTGACATAACTATAACCTTCAAGTCGAAGGTTAAGGTTCAAAGATTCAAGCAGGACTCGACCAGTTTTCGCATTAGTACACGAACAAGGGACACGTAACGTGGCAGCTCCGCAGAATTACTTGGCCGTCATCAAGGTCGTCGGCATCGGCGGCGGTGGCGTGAACGCAGTCAACCGCATGATCGAGGTCGGTCTTCGCGGCGTCGAATTCATCGCCATCAACACCGATGCGCAGGCATTGTTGATGAGCGATGCCGACGTCAAACTCGACGTCGGGCGTGAGCTGACCCGTGGTCTCGGTGCTGGCGCGAACCCTGAGGTTGGCCGCCAGGCCGCCGAGGACCACGCCGATGAAATCGAAGAGGTCATCCGGGGCGCAGACATGGTCTTCGTCACCGCCGGCGAAGGCGGCGGAACCGGTACCGGCGGCGCCCCCGTCGTGGCCCGGATCGCCCGTTCCCTTGGCGCCCTGACCATCGGCGTCGTGACACGTCCCTTCACCTTCGAAGGCCGCCGCCGCGCCGGCTCCGCCGAGGCCGGCATCGACGCCCTGCGCGACGAAGTCGACACCCTGATCGTGATCCCGAACGACCGGCTGCTCTCCATCAGCGACCGCAACGTTTCCGTCCTGGATGCATTCCGCTCCGCCGACCAGGTGCTGCTCTCCGGCGTCCAGGGCATCACGGACCTCATCACCACCCCGGGCCTGATCAACCTCGACTTCGCCGACGTCAAGTCCGTCATGCAGGGTGCCGGTTCCGCGCTGATGGGCATTGGTTCTGCCCGCGGCGAAGACCGTGCCGTCAAGGCTGCGGAGCTGGCCATCGCCTCCCCGCTGCTGGAAGCATCGATCGACGGCGCACACGGCGTCCTGCTCTCCATCCAGGGCGGCTCGGACCTGGGCCTCTTCGAAATCAACGAGGCAGCCCGCCTGGTCCAGGAAGTCGCCCACCCGGAGGCCAACATCATCTTCGGCGCCGTGATCGACGACGCCCTCGGCGACGAGGCACGCGTCACCGTCATCGCCGCCGGCTTCGATGACGTCAAGGCCACCTCGCCGTCCATGGACCAGTCACTGCCGGCCGCCCCGCAGCGGCCCACGTCCGCTGCCCCCGCTCCGGCGCAGGCACCCGCCGCCGCCCCGGTCCAGCCGCTGCACGCCACCGTCGGTGCCTCGGGCTACGGCGGCTGGGGCCAGCAGCGCCCCTCCGCGGTACCGGCCGACTCGGGCTTCGACGTCGACCTCCCGGCCGTCGTGGAGCCGGACCTGTCCGGCCGGCACTCCGATGACCTGGATGTCCCTGACTTCCTCAAGTAAATCGTTCCGCTTCAGCATGGCACCGCCGTCCGGCGGTGCCATGCTGCTTTGCGGCGGGATACGGTGGATTGTATGAACGTAGATATTCCGGACATGTCGATGGCGGTGTTGTGATTGTTTTGCTGGCGGGCTGAAGTCCGGCCGGGCGTGTGGGTGGCCTTCACCGACGCCGGAGCCGGGAACCTGGCACTGCATGTTGGCGATGACCCCGCGGCGGTCCGCCGCAGGCGTGCGGAGCTCGAAGCGGCCGCCGGGCTCGGCGGGCGGGCCTTCCGCTACATGAACCAGGTCCACGGCAATGATGTGGCCACGGTCGTCGGGTCGACGGCGGCATTACCGACGACGGCGACAGCCGATGCCGCGGGCCACGTGCCGGCCGCCCCCACAGCCGATGCCCAGGTCTCCCTGACCGAGCCGCTGGCCGTCCTGGTGGCGGACTGTGTGCCCGTGGTGCTGGTCGGCGAAGACGCGGCCGGGGCGCCTGTCCTCGGTGTTGTCCACGCCGGCCGGCCCGGCGTTGCCGCCGAAGTGGTACCGGCCGCCGTGGCCCGCCTGCGGGAGCTCGGCGCGGACGGCATCAGCGCCTGGATTGGGCCCTCGGTCTGCGGCCGCTGCTACGAGGTCCCCGAAGACCTGCGCGCGGACGTTGTCGCAGCCGTGCCCGCCACGTGGTGCACCACATCCACCGGCGCCCCCGGCCTGGACCTGCCGGCAGGTGTGCGGAGCCAGCTGCAGGCAGCGGGCGTAGCGATCGAATACTCCGGGGGCTGCACACTCGAGGACGAGACCCTCTTCTCCTACCGCCGCGACAGCCACACCGGCCGTTTCGTGGGGCTGGTGTGGGCGAACGGGACGCATGTGACCAGAGCGCACGGCCATGACTGAGCCTGTGGACGTACCGGACGCAAGCGCGTTCAAGTCGGTCAACGGGCCGGGGGCGAGCCGGGAGGACGCGCTGGAGGGCCCGCGGCTTGCCCAGCTGGGCGCGAACCTCGCGGCCGTCCGCCGCAGGATCGACGCCGCCGTGGCCGCCGCCGGCCGCCAGGCGACGCCACCACGACTGATCGTCGTCACCAAATTCCATCCAGCGCAGGACGTCCGGCGGCTGGCGTCACTGGGCGTCACCGACGTCGGGGAAAACCGGGACCAGGAGGCCGCCGAAAAAACGGCGCAGCTCGAAGACCTCGGCCTGAGCTGGCACTTTATCGGCCAGCTTCAGAGCAAGAAGGCCAAATCCGTGGTGAAGTACGCCGCGTCGGTGCACTCCGTGGACCGGGAGGCTCTGGCTTCCGCACTCGCCAAGGCGATGGCTGCCGAAAGCGAACGCACCGGGCGGCCGCCCCTGGAGTGTTTCATCCAGGTCAGCCTGGACGAGGACGCAGGGGCGCACCGCGGCGGCGCAGCCCCCGACGAGGTCCCCGCACTGGCCGAACTGCTGGCCGGCGCTGCCGAACTGCGGCTCGCCGGCGTCATGGCCGTGGCCCCGCTCGGGGCGGATCCGGCGGCTGCCTTCGAGAAGCTGGCAGGCATTTCCGGGCGGCTGGCTGAACAATATCCGGGCGCCACGGGAATATCCGCCGGAATGAGCCAGGACCTCGAAGAGGCGGTCCGATTCGGGGCGACACACCTACGCATAGGCTCCGATATTCTCGGTCCGCGTCCGGCCCTGCGGTAAGTTCGACATATTGGAAGGTAATGGCGGGGATTCCAAGGCTGTCTAGTCACTAAGCGGCCCGCTTACGGACAAGATTAGGAGTCGACCATGGCTGGCGCTCTGCGCAAGACAATGATCTATCTTGGGCTCGCCGACGGCGACGAACACTACGAGTCTGAGCACCCCACACCGCACAAGGATGAGGACGAATCCATGGAGCAGGACCGCGAGGAACGACGTGCTCCGGCGCCCGTCCGCGAGGTCCCCCGGGAAGAGCCTCACGCCGCTGAAGAGGAATATCGCGCACCTGTGACACCCATCAAGCGTGCGGCATCGAGCCGCGAAGAGACCACCGGACTCCGGCAAATCACTACCATCCATCCGCGGTCGTACAACGACGCCAAGCTCATTGGTGAAAGCTTCCGCGATGGCATCCCCGTCATCATGAACGTCACCGACATGGGCGAGGCTGACGCCAAGCGCCTCGTGGACTTCTCCGCCGGACTCGTTTTCGGCCTCCGCGGCAGCATCGAACGGGTGACGAATAAGGTGTTCCTGCTCTCGCCGTCGTACATCGAGGTCATCGGCGATGACAAGAAGGTCAGCGAGACCCAGGCAAGTTTCTTCAACCAAAGCTAGGCCCGAATATCGTTGCGGATGCCAGGCAGGGACACCTGCCTGGCATCCGTGCGGAATTATCCGTGTTGAAATAGAAGTGACACTTTCCTTAGGACACTGCGGTATCCGGAATGAACATGGAGATATGAGTTAGCTCATGGGAATTGTTTTCGGACTCGTCTATATCGCTCTGTTGCTCTTCTTTGTGGCATTGATCATCCGCCTGGTCTACGACTGGGTGCAGATGTTTGCCCGAAGCTGGCGGCCGCGCGGCATGGCACTCGTGGCGGCCCATGCTGTGTATTCGGTCACGGACAAGCCGCTCAAGTTGCTCCGCCGGCTCATCCCGCCGCTGCGGCTGGGCGGAATTTCACTGGACATCGGCTTCCTGCTCCTGTTCGTGGCCGTCAGCGTGGCGATGTGGATCGTCAAGGGCCTGGTGTACGCCCAGCCGATCGCAGCATGAGCCGCCGGAGCCGGGCATGCGACTTGCCCGGGCCCAGGCCCACACCGAATGAAACTCCGGTTTGACACTGCGGTGTTGAATTAGAGGAACCAGACCATATTTAGGTACCGTAGTTTTGACGGCCGGAAGGCCTACTGACTAACTAGACCAACGAGGTGACCAGATGGCTTTGACGCCAGAAGACGTTGTCAACAAGCGCTTTCAGCCGACCAAGTTCCGCGAAGGCTACGACCAGGACGAAGTTGATGACTTCCTGGACGAGATCGTCGTCGAACTTCGGCGCCTGAACCAGGAGAACGACGAGCTCCGCAAGAAGCTCGCCGAATCCGGCGCCGGCACGCCTGCCAGCTCCGCCGCCGCCGCACCTGTGGTGGAAAAGGTCCCGGCGCCCGTCAAGGCCGAGAAGGAAGACACCGCCAAGGCCGAGGCCGAGGCCAAGGCAAAGGCGGCCGCAGAAGCTGCCAAGAAGAAGGAAGCCGAGCAGGCTGCCAAGGCAGCCCAGGCAGTCGAACCGGCACGTACCGCTGCAACCCCGGCTTCCGAGTCCGCCGCCGGCCTGCTGGCCATGGCGCAGCAGATGCACGACAAGCACGTCGCCGACGGCGAGCAGCAGCGGGACAAAATCATCGCTGAAGCCCAGATCGAGGCCAGCAGCCTCGTCAACGATGCGCAGGAAAAGTCCCGCAAGATCCTTGGTGCCCTCGAGCAGCAGCGCTCCGTGCTGGAACGCAAGGTCGAGCAGCTTCGCGGCTTCGAGCGTGACTACCGCTCACGCCTGAAGGCCTACATCGAAGGCCAGCTCCGGGACCTGGATGCCCGCGGCTCCGTTGCGGCCCCTGAGGTCGAAGCCAATAGCTAGGCAAAAAGCAAAGTATTCTGAAAGTCGGTGGCTGAGGTTTCCTCGGCCGCCGGCTTTTCACTTTCCCGCAACGTGCCGCCACCGGTCCGGTGCCCGGCGCTAGCCGGGAAACGGACCCCCGGTCTCCGCACTGGCTCCCGAACGAAAGCCCTATGACTGACGCATCATCACCAGACGCCATGCAGCCTGTCGAGGCGGCACAGCCTGTGCACCCCCGGCCGCGCCGGGCAAAGCTGTTTGCCCTGTTCGCTGCCTTCGCGGTGTTCGCCTACGTGTTCGACCAGCTGACCAAGCTCTGGGTCACCAGCACCATGACCGAGGGCGAGCGGATCCCCGTTTTTCCGCCGCTGCTGCACTGGTTCTACATCCGTAACTCCGGCGCCGCGTTCTCGATCGGCGAGAACGTCACGTGGGTGTTCACGATCATCATGGCGGCCGTGTCCGTCGCGATCTTGCTGCAGCTGCGCAAGCTCGGCTCGCTCTGGTGGGCGTTGGCGCTGGGGCTGCTCCTCGGCGGCGCACTCGGCAATCTCACTGACCGGCTGTTCCGCGAGCCGTCCTTCGCGATGGGCCACGTGGTGGATTTCATCCAGCTCCCAAACTTCGCGATCTTCAACATCGCCGACTCGGCCGTGGTCTCCGCCGTCGTAATTATCTGCCTGCTCACCCTCCGCGGGATCTCCCTGGACGGCTCACGCCACACTAAGGATACGGTGGCCAAAGATGTCTGAAACTACCTCAGGAAACGCCGCAGGACGCGCCGCGGAGGAAGTGCCGCAGGATCTGGCGCCGGACGTCGCTGACAGCCGTGCAGACGACCTGGCCGACGACGCGTCTGACGACGTGGCGGCAGATGCTGCCGGTGAAGCCGGTGCTGCAACTGCCGGGCACCGGCAGTTCACCGTCCCGGAGGACCTTGCCGGCTCCCGCGTGGACGCCGGCCTGGCCAGGCTGATGGACATCTCCCGCTCCCAGGCAGCCACGCTGATCGCCGAGGGCAACGTCACCAGCAATGCCAAGCCGGTCGGGAAGTCACTCAAGCTCACCCTCGGCACCGTGCTCGACGTCGTTGTGCCGGACCGCAGGGATCCCCTGGAAATCGTGGAGGAAGTTGTGGACGACCTGTTGATCCTGCTGGACGATGACGAATTTGTTGTCATCGACAAACCGGTGGGCGTGGCAGCGCACCCCTCTCCCGGCTGGGTGGGGCCCACGGTGGTGGGTGGCCTCGCCGGTCTCGGGTACCGGATCTCGACGTCGGGCGCCCCCGAGCGTGCCGGCATCGTCCACCGGCTCGACGTCGGCACCTCCGGCGTCATGGTGGTGGCAAAGACCGAAAACGCCTACACCGTGCTCAAGCGGGCCTTCAAGGAACGCACCGTGGACAAGGTCTATCACGCCGTGATCCAGGGCCTTCCTGATCCGCTGGCGGGCACCATCGACGCGCCCATTGGCCGCCACCCTGGCCACGACTGGCGGTTCGCCGTCATCGAGGACGGCCGTGATTCGGTGACGCACTACGAGGTCCTGGAAGCCTTCGGGAAGGCCTCCCTGGTGGAGGTGCACCTCGAAACCGGCCGCACCCACCAGATCCGTGTGCACTTTGCGGCCCTGCGGCACCCCTGCGCCGGTGACCTCACCTACGGCGCTGACCCGCGGCTGGCCGCCACCCTCGGGCTGACCCGGCAGTGGCTGCACGCCCGGGAACTCTCTTTCGACCACCCGCGGACGGGGGAGCGCGTTACCGTGGCCAGCGAGTACCCGCAGGACCTGAGGTACGCGCTCGAGGTCCTGGAGTCCGGGAACGCCTGAGCCGTCCGGGCGGGGCGGCCTGATCCGCTCCAGTCCTGGGTCTTGCTCCTGGTTTGGGCCGGCGGATCCGGCGCTCTGTCCGGCATGTTCCGCTCCCGCCGTCGTGGTTGCACGCCGCCGTCGTGGGTCGGCACTAGAATGGTGCGGTGACTTCCAGCAACGACTCGTTTGTCCATCTCCACAACCACACCGAGTACTCGATGCTGGACGGTGCCGCCCGGCTCGGTGAGCTGTTCGACGAAACCGAGCGGCTCGGCATGCCGGCCCTCGCCACGACGGACCACGGCTACCTGTTCGGCGCCTTCGACTTCTGGAAGCGGGCAACCGACCAGGGTATCAGGCCGATCATCGGCGTCGAAGCCTATGTGACTCCCGGGACCGCGCGCACGGACAAGACCCGTGTGCGGTGGGGCGAGGAGCACCAGCGCAAGGATGACATTTCCGGTGGTGGCTCCTACACGCACATGACCCTGCTCAGCTACAACAACGTGGGCATGCGGAACCTTTTCCGGGCCTCCTCGATCGCCTCGTTGGACTCGGTCTTCGGCAAATGGCCCCGGCTGGACCGTGAGTTGCTGAACACGTACTCGGAAGGGCTCATCGCCACCACCGGCTGCCCGTCCGGTGAAGTCCAGACCCGGCTGCGCCTGGGCCAGTACCGCGAAGCGGTTGAGGCCGCGGCCGAGTTCCGCGACATCTTTGGCGCGGAGAACTACTTCTGCGAGCTCATGGACCACGGCCTGGACATCGAGCGGCGCGTCACCGGTGACCTGCTGCGCCTGGCCAAGGACCTGAATCTGCCGCTCGTGGCCACCAACGACCTGCACTACACGCACGAGCACGACGCGAAGGCGCATGAGGCCCTGCTGGCCATCCAGTCCGGCTCCACCCTCCTGGAGCCGACCTATGACAACGGCGGCTCGCGCTTTGCCTTCTCCGGCAGCGGCTACTACCTGAAGTCACCGCAGGAAATGCGGGAGCTGTTCCGCGACCACCCGGAGGCGTGCGACAACACGCTCCTGATCGCCGAGCGCTGCGAGGTCTCGTTCAACACCGGCGCCAACTACATGCCCCGGTTCCCCTGCCCGGAGGGGGAGGACGAAACGTCCTGGCTGGTCAAGGAAGTCGACAAGGGACTCCAATACCGCTATCCCCAGGGCATCCCGGACAAGGTCCGCAAGCAGGCCGACTATGAGCTGGAAGTCATCACTTCCATGGGCTTCCCGGGCTACTTCCTGGTGGTGGCCGACTTCATCAACTGGGCCAAGAACAACGGCATCCGCGTCGGTCCCGGGCGTGGCTCCGGTGCCGGCTCCATGGTGGCGTACGCCATGCGTATTACCGACCTTGACCCGCTGCACCACGGCCTGATCTTCGAGCGCTTCCTCAACCCGGACCGCGTCTCCATGCCTGACTTCGACGTCGACTTCGATGACCGGCGCCGCTCCGAAGTGATCGACTACGTCACGCGCAAGTACGGCGACGAACGCGTGGCGATGATCGTCACCTATGGCACCATCAAGACCAAGCAGGCCCTCAAGGACTCCTCGCGCGTGCTGGGCTACCCGTTCAGCATGGGCGAGACGCTGACCAAGGCGCTTCCGCCGGCCGTGATGGCCAAGGACATTCCGCTGGCCGACATCCAGAACCCCCAGTCCAAGCGCTACAGCGAGGCCGGGGACTTCCGCCAGCTGATCAGCACGGACCCGGAGGCTGCCAAGGTCTTCGAGACGGCGCTGGGCATTGAGGGCCTGAAGCGGCAGTGGGGCGTGCACGCCGCCGGTGTCATCATGTCCTCGGACCCCATCATCGACGTGATTCCGATCATGCGCCGGTTCCAGGACGGCCAGGTCATCACCCAGTTCGACTATCCGACGTCCGAGGGCCTCGGCCTGATCAAGATGGACTTCCTCGGGCTTCGAAACCTGACGATCATTTCCGATGCCCTGGAAAACATCAAGATGAACCGCGGCGTCGACCTCGACCTCGAAACTCTCGAGTTGGATGACACGGCATCCTACGAGCTGCTGGCCCGGGGTGACACGCTGGGCGTTTTCCAGCTCGACGGCGGACCCATGCGCTCCCTGCTCAAGCTGATGAAGCCTGACAACTTTGAAGACATCTCCGCCGTGCTGGCCCTCTACCGGCCCGGACCCATGGGCGCCAACGCGCACACCGACTACGCGCTGCGCAAGAACAAGATCCAAGAGGTCATCCCGATCCACCCGGAGCTCGAGGAGCCGCTCTCCGAAATCCTCGGCGGGACCTACGGGCTGATCGTGTACCAGGAGCAGGTCATGGCCGTGGCGCAGAAGCTTGCCGGCTATACCCTGGGCCAGGCCGACATCCTGCGCCGCGCCATGGGCAAGAAGAAGAAGTCCGAGCTGGACAAGCAGTTCGCCGGCTTCTCCCAGGGCATGCAGGACAACGGCTATTCCATGGCCGCGGTCAAGACTCTCTGGGACATTCTGCTGCCGTTCTCCGACTACGCCTTCAACAAGGCGCACTCGGCCGCCTACGGCGTGATCTCCTACTGGACGGCGTACCTGAAGGCGCACTATGCGCCGGAGTACATGGCTGCCCTGCTGACCTCGGTGGGTGACGACAAGGACAAATCGGCCATCTACCTCAACGAATGCCGGCGCATGGGCATCACGGTGCTGCCGCCCGACGTCAATGAGTCAGCCCTCAACTTCACCCCTGTTGGCACCGACATCCGCTTCGGCATGGGCGCCATTCGCAACGTCGGCGTGAACGCCGTTGAAGCCATGGTGGTGGCGCGCGAAAAGGAAGGCGTCTACACGTCCTTCAAGGACTACCTCCTGAAGGTCCCGGCGGTGGTCTGCAACAAGCGCACCATCGAATCCCTGATCAAGGCCGGCGCCTTCGACTCGCTGGGCCATCCCCGGCGGGCCCTGGCCATGATCCACGAAGAGGCGATCGACTCCGTCATCACCCTCAAGCGCAACGAGGCGATCGGCCAGTTCGACCTCTTCGCCGGCTTTGAGGACCAGGAGCCCGAGGCCTCGCTCAGCACGGAAATCCCGGACCTGCCGGAATGGGAGAAGAAGGACAAGCTGGCGTTCGAACGCGACATGCTCGGCCTCTACGTCTCCGACCACCCGCTGCAAGGACTGGAAGGGCTCCTGAGCCAGCACGCCGACCGGTCAATCACCTCGATCATCGCCGAGGACGGCCCGCCGGACGGCTCGATCGTGACCATCGCGGGCATGATCACCTCGCTCAGCCGAAGGATCGCCAAAGCCAGCGGCAACGCCTACGCCCGCGCCGAGATCGAGGACCTCGCCGGTTCCATGGAGGTCATGTTCTTCGGCCAGGTCTACGGCCCTATCGCCTCGGTGCTCGCGGAGGACCTGATCGTGGTGGTCAAGGGACGCCTGCAACGGCGCGACGACGGCGCCGTCACCTTGAACTGCATGGAACTTTCCGTGCCGGACCTCAGCGACAGCCAGAACGGGCCCGTGGTGATCACCATGGCCACGCACAAGGCCACCGAGGCCGTGGTCACGGAGCTGGGCGACGTGCTGCGCACCCACCGCGGAAACTCCGAGGTCCGGCTGCACCTGCAGGGCGACAACCGGGTGGAGGTCATGGGCCTACCGGTGCATTTGCGCGTCAACCCGAGCCCGTCCCTATTTGGCGACTTGAAGGTTCTGCTCGGCCCGACCTGCCTGGACAACTAGCGCGGGGGAGTGGCCCCGGGGCTTTCAGTTCCGGCCACTGGTGCGGGCGGCCAGCGCCGCTCACCAGTGGCCGGCCGGGGCCGTCGGATCTCGGCGCTCAAATTTCGTAGTCGAGCGGAACGGGCTGGCTGTAGGCCCCGGAGTGGTAGAGCAGGGGAGCGCCGTCTTCGCCGACCTGGCCCTCCACTACCTCGACCACCACAACGGCGTTGTTCTCGAAGGAGAGCCGCATCTGGACCTTGCCGATCAGCCAGCCGCTGACTCCCTTGAGCACGGGCACCTCGTGGGGGCCGAGCTCCCAGTGGTCGCCGTCGAACCGGTTGCCGGCCCGAGCAAAGCGGTCGGCGAGCTCCTGGTTCTCCAGCCCAAGCATGTGCACGCCAATGTAGGTCGTGTTCGCCACCGCCGGCCACGAGCTGGAGGTCCTGGCCATGTTGAACGTGAAGCGCGGCGGCTTGGCGGACAGCGAGGCCACTGAGGTTGCCGTGAATCCGAAAGGCACGCCGTTGTGGTTGGCCGTGATGATGGCCACGCCCGCCGCGTGCCGGCGGAACATTTCCTTGAACGTTCCCTCGAAGATTCCTTCATCTGTGGCCACTGCGATCCAACTCCCTGCTGCACGTGCGTGTGGTACTTCCTACACTGCCAGCGTATTGCGCCAGTGATCGAGGTACGGCATTTTGTTTACTTCCGCCGTCATGTGCTGCCGGGGCTTCGCCATGCGCCGGCAGAATCCTTGTTACGGTTTGTTGCATGACACAGCCCGCAGTAGACGGCCCCGTCCACCACGCCGGGGAGCCCGCGCAGCCGGTCCGGCCCGAGAATCCCGAACAGCAGTCCGGACCCGGCGGGACCCCGTGGCGGAAGGCCGCGGTCATCGCGGCCGCCGGTGTCCCGGTGGGATTGCTCTGGTGGCTGCTGGCGCCGTCGGGCCTGAATCTCCTGACGGGAAATCCGGACCTCGCCGCCGGCACCAACACCGCCACGTGGCTGCCCAGGGACCTGGTGCTGGCAGGGCTGTGCCTGCTCGCCGGGTGCATCGCCGGGTCCTTCGTCGCCGGCACCAAGCACCACCAGCCCGGCGCCGGCACCGTCATCCTGGTGGTCCTCGCCGGCGCGGCAGGCGCGCTCATCGCCTGGGGAACCGGCGTGCTCAGCGCCCAGTGGTGGGGCGCGCCGGCGGATACCTCGGCCAGCGCCAGCGTCGCCTTCTCACTGCGCTCCTACGCGGTCCTCGCCATCTGGCCCGCGGCGATCGCCCTGGCCATCTTCCTGAACAGCCTCTTCCCTGGTTCCGGCGGCAAACCCCGCCGCTGAAGCCAGTGCCGGCCCGCCGCGGCAGGACACGTAAAATGATCGGGTGAGCCAAACTCCTGACAGCCCCGTGACCCCGATGACCGCCGCCCTCAACTTCCGCACGGTGGACGTGCGGGGTGCCCAACTGTCCCTCGCCGGGCTCCGCGCTGCCGTGCCCCGGGCCCAGTCCGGCACCATGGCCGACGCCGAGGGCAAAGTCCTGGACATCATCTCCGCCGTCCGCTCACGCGGCTTCGGCGCACTGCGGGAGCTGGCACTGGCCTTCGACGGCGTCGAGCAGGGGCACCCCCGGGTCCCGGCCGAGGCGCTGCGGGCGGCCCTGGAGGGCCTGGATCCGGCCGTGCGCGCGGCACTCGAGGAGTCCATCAAGCGGGCCCGCGCGTTCGCCGACGCCCAGCGCCCGGCGAACATCGACGTCGAACTCGGCGTTGGCGCCGTCGTCAGCCAGAACTGGGTGCCGGTGGCGCGGGTGGGGCTCTACGTCCCCGGCGGCCTGGCGGTCTACCCGTCCTCGGTGATCATGAACGTGGTCCCGGCCCTCGCCGCCGGCGTCGAATCAATTGCGCTGGCCTCGCCGCCGCAAAAGGATTTCGGCGGCCTCCCGCACCCCACAATCCTGGCCGCCGCCTGCCTGCTCGGCATCGATGAGGTCTACGCGATCGGCGGGGCGCAGGCCATCGCCGCCTTCGCCTACGGCATCTCAGTGGACCCGTCCGACGCCGGCAACCTCCCCGGGATCGACCCCGTTGATGTCGTGACCGGTCCGGGCAATATCTTCGTGGCGACGGCCAAGCGGCTGGTCAAGGGGGTTGTGGGGATCGATTCCGAGGCCGGCACCACGGAGATTGCGATCCTCGCGGACTCCACCGCCAACCCCGCCCTCGTGGCCGCAGACCTCATCAGCCAGGCGGAGCACGACCCCAAGGCGGCATCGGTGCTGTTCACCGATTCCGAGGCCCTCGCCGCCGACGTCCGCGTGGAACTTGAACGGCAGGCCGCCGCCACCAAGCACTCCAGCCGCGTCCTCGAGGCACTCTCGGGCCCGCAGTCCGGCGTGGTCCTGGTCGAGGACATGGAGCAGGGCATCGCCGCCTGTGACGCGTACGCCGCGGAACACCTCGAAATCATGACCGCCGATGCCGCCGCCGTGGCCGGCCGGATCCGCAGCGCCGGTGCGATCTTCGTGGGGGACTACAGCCCCGTGAGCCTGGGCGACTACTGCGCCGGCTCCAACCACGTGCTGCCCACCAGCGGCACGGCGGCCTTCTCCTCTGGACTGAACGTGACCACGTTCTTGCGGGCCATCCAGGTCATCAACTACACCCGGGCCGCGTTGGAGCAGGTCAGCGACCACATCGTCAGCCTCTCCGGCGCGGAGGACCTGCCGGCGCACGGCGAGGCCGTTACAGTGCGGTTCGCCGCCCCGTAGACAGGGCCCAGACCACTACATGTAGTAATTACAGGCTTGTTATTCAGCTACATCTAGTCGTAAACTGGGGACAACAGGGCAGCGCTGACTGCGGATTGCGACAGGGGAGGAACCGACATGTATTGCCCGTTCTGCCGAAACCCCGATTCGCGTGTTGTGGACAGCCGGATCGCTGACGACGGCTCCGCCATCCGCCGCCGCCGTCAGTGCCCCGAATGCGGCCGTCGGTTCACCACAGTGGAAACCACCAGCCTGACCGTCATCAAGCGCTCCGGCGTCGGCGAGCCCTTCAGCCGCAGCAAAGTCATCAACGGCGTCCGCAAGGCCTGCCAGGGCCGTCCGGTCACCGAGGACGATCTCGCCCTGCTGGCGCAGGAAGTCGAGGAAACGATCCGGGGCTCCGGCGCCGCCGAGATCGATGCCCACGAAGTCGGGCTGGCAATACTGGAGCCGCTGCAGCGCCTCGACGAGGTCGCCTACCTGCGGTTCGCCAGCGTCTACCAGGCCTTCGAATCGCTCGAGGACTTCGAATCGGCGATTTCCCTTTTGCGCCACGAGGCCGAGACCAAGGGCCGGGACGGCAAGAACCCGGACAAGCGCCCCCTCCAGGCGCCGTCGTAGGTTCAGCGCCGTCGTAATTCTTGTGAATCATATGTCCTAGTGTCTGTGTCCTAGGATCCACCACAGACTCCGGTGGTGGCAGCGGAGGGGAAGCCGCGGCCACCACCGGCTCCAAAAAAATTGAGCTATCACTCCGGGTCGTTCCCAGCTTTCAGAACGACCCGGAGTGATAGCTCAATTGGCCTTTATAGCCCAATGGGCCTTTATTTGGCCAGCTTGTGCTTCAGCGCAATCTCGATGGCCGCGCCCACGATCCCGGCGTCGTTCTTCAGCTCGGCCGGGACGATCGGAGTGCGGAGCTTCATGTGCGGCAGGTACTCGTTGGCGCGCTTGGAGATGCCGCCGCCCACGATGAAGAGCTCGGGGGAGAACAGGAACTCCACATGGGAAAAGTAGCGCTGCAGCAGCACGCTGTACTGTTCCCAGCTGAGGCCGTCGCGCTCACGGGCCACGGCCGAGGCCTTGGTCTCGGCGTCGAAGCCATCGATCTCCAGGTGGCCGAGCTCGGCGTTGGGGACCAGCTTGCCGTCGAAGATGAAGGCCGAACCGATGCCGGTGCCAAGGGTGATGACCAGGACGGTGCCGTCGATTCCCTCGCCGGCACCGAAGCGGGCCTCGGCGAGGCCGGCGGCGTCGGCGTCGTTGATGACCTCCACGGGGCGGCCCAGACGCGCCGTGAGCATGCCATCGATGTCGGCTTCCAGCCAGGACTTGTCCACGTTCGCGGCCGAGTGGACCACGCCGTGCTGAATGATGCCGGGGAAGGTGACTCCCACGGGGCTGCTGGCATCGGGGGCGTCGGGTCGTGCCGTGAGCTCAGCGACAACCAGGGCCACCACTTCGGCCACGGACTCGGGGGTGGAGGGCTGCGGCGTGGGGAAGCGCACGCGGTCACCGATCAGCTTTCCCTTCTTCAGGTCCACGATCCCGCCCTTGATACCGGTCCCGCCGATGTCAATGCCGATCAGGGGTGCGTGCTTCTTCGACTTTTCGTCCTTCTTGGCCAATGTCGTTCCGTTCGTGGCAGGGGCGGGCTGTGGTGACCGGGCGGGCCGGCAGGTGAAAGTGCGGGAGGTTCAGGGAAACAGCGTGTGGAGCGGTCGGTCAGGGCAGCGTGAGGACCTCGGCGCCGGACTCCGTGACGAGCAGGGTGTGCTCGAACTGGGCAGTGCGCTTGCGGTCGCGGGTCACCACGGTCCATTCATCGGCCCACATGTCCCAGTCAACGGTGCCCAGGGTCAGCATTGGCTCGATCGTGAACACCATACCGGTTTCTATGGTGGTGTTGTATGCGGGCGCGGCGTCGTAGTGCGGAATGATCAGCCCGGTGTGGAATGCTTCGCCGACTCCGTGTCCGGTAAAGTCACGGACCACGCCGTAGCCGAAGCGTTTTGCGTAGGACTCGATGGTCCGGCCGATCACGTTGATCTCGCGTCCCGGAGCTACGGCCCGGATGGCGCGGTTCAGGGATTCCCGGGTGCGCTCGACGAGGAGGCGGGATTCCTCGTCGACATCGCCGACCAGGAAGGTGTAGTTGGTGTCGCCGTGAACGCCGCCGACGAAGGCCGTGATGTCGATGTTGAGGATGTCGCCGTCCTGGACCACTGTGCTGTCCGGGATTCCGTGGCAGATGACCTCGTTGAGGGACGAACACAGGGATTTCGGAAAGCCCCGGTAGCCGAGGGTGGACGGATACGCGTTGTGGTCCAGCAGGAACTCGTGGCCCACCCGGTCCAGGTGGTCGGTGGTGACGCCGGGTTCGATGTGCTTGCCGACCTCCACGATGGCCTGGGCAGCTATTTTGGAGGCGATCCGGATCTTTTCAATGATCTCTGCCGACTTGACCTCTGAGCCGGTGAACTTTGCCGGAGCCGGCTTGCCCACATATTCCGGACGCGGGATGGACGGCGGTACGGGAAGCTGCGGGCTCACTGTCCCCGGGACAAGCGTGCCGATGGGTGCAGTTGAGGCTAGAGAAGGCATAGATTGATCATATAAGCCCCCGGGCTCTGCCCGGAAAATAGAGCCCGGAAAACAGAGCCCGGAAAACAGAGCCCAGAAAACAGAGCCCGGAAAGTAAGGCCCGGAAAACAGAGCCCGGAAAACAGGGGGCGGAAAATACCTCCGGGAAGAGCAGGAAAACCGCAGGAAATCATCCGGACAAACAGTGAAGGAACCCCCGATGCCCGAATACTGGTACAACGTCAATACTCACGAGATCGAGGAAGACGCGATGTCCGACTGGAGTCAATTGATCGGACCGTACAAGACCCGTGAGGAAGCCGAACACGCCCTGGAAAAGGTTAAGGCGCGTAATGAGGCGTGGGACAAGGACGAGGACGACTAGTCCGCTCCGCCTGCCGCGCCAGTGAGGGCATCCCAGGCTGTCGCGGACCGGACACCGGGCATGGGGACGGCTTTTTCTCGGCCCGTCATTCTCACCCTGTGAGGGTGAGTGCCTGCCGGTTGCGGCCAGCCATACTGAGAAAATGCCGACGAGCGTTATGCGCACCCGCGGCGCCCGAGTCACCGACCTGGCCAGGCTGGCCGTTGTCTGGGCTGCCTCGACGGTAGCCCTCATTATCACCGGCGCGCTGTTGCCTGGCTTCTCGGCAACCAGCTGGTGGGCTTACGCCGCCGTGGCAGCGGTGGCCGGCATCGTCGGTCTGGTCCTGCGCCCGGCGCTGGTGGAGGTTTCCGCCAGGGTGGGCTGGCCGGCGGTGCTTCTGATTGCTTTCATCGGGCAGGCCCTGATCATGTACGTCGCCATCAGACTGGTGCCCGGCATCGAGTCGACGGCATGGACCGCGCTTGCCGCAACCTGGGTCAGCGCCGTCGTGGGTACGCTGATCTCGTGGGCCACTACGGCCGGAACCGATGACGGACTCATCACCTCACTGGCCGGAAGGGCACGCCGGCAGGAAACGGTGAGCGATCCAGAGGTTGACGGCGTCCTGTTCGTGCAGCTCGACGGTGTCCCCTTCCCGGTGCTGCAGTGGGCGGTCCAGTCCGGGGCAGTGCCCCATATCCGGCGCTGGCTGACATCGGGGGATTACCAGTTCCGTGAATGGACTCCGCAGCTGCCATGCACCACGCCAGCCAGCCAGATGGGCATTCTGCACGGCACCGTAGATGGAATCCCCGCCTTCCGCTGGTACGACCGTGAGCTCAAACGGGTCCTGGTGGCCAACCGTCCGGCCGACGCCCGGGTGATCGAGGAAAGACACAGCACCGGCAAAGGCCTGCTCTGCGACGACGGCGTCTCCATTTCCAACTTGTTCACCGGTGACGCGCCCCGATCGCTCTTGACGATGAGCCGGGTGGAGGCCCGGCGCGGCTCCACCCAAACCCGCCGTGCGTTCGCCTGGTTTTTCGCTTCGCCGAACGGATTCATGCGCAGCTTCACGCGGACAGTCGGGGAGATCCTCAAGGAGCGATGGCAGGCCCGGAGGCAGGTCAAACGGGATCTCAACCCGCGGGTGCATCGAGACTGGACCTTCGCCCTGCTGCGGGCAGTCACCAACGGCCTGCTGCGGGACCTGAACACCGCTTTGGTGGCGGAAGAACTGCGTCGCGGCACGAAGAGCATCTATGTCGATTACGTCGACTACGACGAGATCGCCCACCACGCCGGCATGTTCCGGCCCGAATCGCTCGCAGCCCTGGATGGCCTGGACCGCACGCTCGGATCACTGGCCCAGCTCGCCGGTACAGCGCCCCGCCGCTATCGGCTGGTGGTGCTCTCGGACCACGGCCAGTCCCAGGGCACCCCGTTCGCGGACCGGTATGGCCAGGCCCTCGGCGAGCTGTGCGCGGAACTCATGAACGAACAGGTTCAGAACGTGGACGCGTCCGTCGAAGGGCTCGGCCGCGCGGACTCCATCGCCGGTGACATCGCGGCCGGCGGGATGACCGGGAAACTGGCCGGCCGTGCCGACGAGGTGCTGACCAAGGCACAAGAGACGGAGGCACAGCAGGCTTCTGGCGCAGGCGGCGACGCCGAGGATCCGGTGGTCGTGTTGGGCTCCGGCAACCTGGGCCTGGTCTACGTCCGGGGCGACCGGCGCCTCACTCTCCAAGCCCTCGAGAGTCAGTGGCCAGCCCTGATCCCCGGCCTGGCGGGCCATCCGGGCGTCGGCTTTGTCGCGGGCATCGATGAGGACGGTCGGGCGTGGGCGATCGGAAGCGGCGGGCGGCTCGACCTCGCCAGCGGCGCGGTCGAAGGCAGCGATCCGTTGGCTGGCTTCGGGTCTCACGCGGCACGGGTGCTCGCCCGTGCGCTGCTGCACCCCGAGGCACCGGATCTGTATGTCAACAGCACGGTCGATCCCGTGACCGACGACGTCTCAGCGTTCGAAGGCCTCGTCGGATCCCACGGAGGCCTCGGCGGCTGGCAGGACCGCGCCGTGCTGATCGGTCCGGCCGATCTCATGGCGGGGCTGCCCGAACGGATCGAAGGCGCCGGAGAGCTCCACCGGGTGCTGGTGACGATGCTCGAGTCCTGCGGCCAGCGGTCAACGACGGCGTTCCACGGCTAGTGACGGGGTTGAGTGGGCGGGGCTGAGTGGGCGGGGCTGAGTGGGGGGCGTTGATTGTCTGGGTTGGGCGACTCACGCGGGCATCACCCAGGACTCGCCGGGAGCGAGGACCACTGCCGTGCAGCCAGGAGCCTGCTCCGCTATCGCGTCCGCAAACCGCTGCCCGGGCTGCTCAAGCCAGCCCTGGGCAAAGTGGGTGACGAACGGAGGGTGAAGCGTTCCCCAGTGCACCGGGATGGCGAATCGCGCACCGCTCATCGCGACAGCCCGGGCGGCGCTTTCCGGAGACAGGTGCCCGGCCGAGAGCCTGGGTCCCCACCCCCAGACCGGTACCAGGGCGACATCGATCGGCCCTCCCGCCATGGCGGGAATCGCGGCCATCTCCGGATACAACCCCGTGTCCCCAGCGATCCAGACGATGCCTGATGGTCCCCGAACGAGCTGGCCATTGGCGTCGTTGGGACGGTGCGGCATGGGGCGGCTGCGATGCTCGGCCGGGACTTGGCGAATCTTGACCCTGCTGCTTACCGGGGTCCAGTCGTCACCCAGCGGAACTGTGTGCGTCAGCTTTCGGCGACGCAGCCAGTCAACGTTCGCCGGAGCGCTCATCAACGCCGCCCCGCGCAGCATGCGCAGGGAGCGCAACTCGGTGTGGTCGTGGTGCAGGTGGGAAAGGAGCACCGCGTCCGGCCGACTCCACGACGCCGGATCCGGCCGCGGTGCCAGACGACGCAGCAGCCCGGCATGAGGACGAAGCAGCGGATCGGTCAGGACCCGCACCCCGTCGAGATCCAGAACCACCGTGGAGTGACCAAGCCAGGTGATTCTCATGCCGGGCGTAGCTGTCGCGTCAGGCCAGCGTCAGGCCAGGGCCTTTGCCTTCAGGGAATCAAACTCGGTCTGGTTGATGGCTCCGGAATCGAGCAGCGCCCTGGCATCGGCGATCTGGGCGGCCGGGCTGGCTGAGGTGCCTGCAGCCTGCTTGATGTACTCCTGCTGGGCGGCCTGTTGCTCGGCCAGCGCCTTCATCTGACGATCGGCCATGCTGCGGCCCCGGGCGATCAGGTAGATGAGGGCGCCGAGCCAAGGCACGAAGACCAGCAATATTACCCAGCCGGCCTTGGCCCAGCCGCTCAGCGTGTGGTCGCCGAACATGTCAATCAGGCAGCGGAACCACACCATCAGTGCGGCGATCCAGATGAAGAACCAGAAACTCCACAGGAGAACGTCCCAGAAGTTTGTTGTGTCCATCGCTACTCCTCCAATCGTGTCCGCCGGAGCCGGACCCCGCGCTTCGCGCATGAAACCGTCCGGGCCGGCGGAGCATCTGCTGAGGCCCTGATGCAGACCTTAAGGTCAGCCTGACCTCCGCGAAGGCGCAACGCATCGTCCGTGAAGGATGAGGTGTGGGCTCTGGCGCCGGGCTGATTCCTGGATCCGGAGGGACCGAGGCCCGCAGGCGCGTCTAGAAGGAGTGCTCGGGGCCGGGGAACTGGCCGGAACGGACGTCCTCGCCGTATGCCTTGGCCGCGTCGCTGAGCGAGGCCCGCAGGTCCGCGTACTGCTTGACGAATTTCGCCATCTTTCCGCCGCGCAGGCCCGCCATGTCCTGCCACACCAGGACCTGTCCGGTGGTGGCGCTGCCGGCGCCGATGCCGACAGTGGGGACCTCGACGGCGGCATCCACGGCGGCCGCAGTGGCGGCCGGCACCATTTCCATCAGTACGCAGAACGCGCCGGCGTCCGCCAGCGCGACGGCGTCGTCGATCAGCCGCTGGGCGTCATTGCCGCGGCCCTGGACGCGGTAGCCACCGAGGGCGTGCTCGCTCTGCGGGGTGAAGCCGATGTGTGCCATGACCGGGATGCCGGCCTGGACCATGGCGCGGACGGTCTCGGCGTAGAACTTTCCGCCTTCGATCTTGACCGCGTGGGCCAGGCCCTCCTTGAGGAACCGCACGCCGGTGGCCACCGCCTGCTGGGCGGAGACCTCGTAGCTGCCGAACGGAAGGTCGGCGACCACCAAGGCCCGCCGCGCGGAGCGGGCCACGGCCCGGCACAGCGGCAGGAGTTCGTCCACAGTCACGGGGAGGCTGGTCTCGTTGCCGAAGACGTTATTGGAGGCCGAATCGCCCACCAGCAACACCTCGATGCCGGCCTGGTCAAAAATCTCGGCGGTGTACTGGTCATAGGCGGTGAGCATCGCGAAGCGCTCACCGCTGACCTTGGCCTGATGGAGGTGATGCGTGCGGATCCTGGCCACCGGTTTCCGGGACGCGTCCGCCGATCCCGCACTGGTGCCCGTGCTCCCGGAGGGGACGGCCGCGGAGTCCGCTGCCGGCCCGTTGCCGTAGGGGGCCGCAAGTTCTGCGGGCGTGCTGGAATCAGAGCTGTTGCTGGTGGCCATGCCACGAGCGTAATGCGATACGGGTCTACGCAGCTACCGGGGAACATCCCGGTGGCCAGTGAATCACGTCACACCCCATGGTCCATGAGGCGGTGCAGCGCCGCCGCACGCAGCGAAATCGTCGGCCGTTGTGTTAACGGTGTGTTACGCGGGGGCCCGGCTTCAGCAATCGGTGGCAATGCTTAGTAAAGTGAACGGTGAGCAGCCGCGGGGCCCAAGAATGGCGGGCCTGGGGCGGATGGAAGAACCGGAAAGAGGCCAGTATGGACCGCCAGCAAGAGTTTGTCCTGCGGACGATCGAAGAGCGCGATGTGCGGTTTGTGCGCCTTTGGTTCACCGACGTCGTGGGATCGCTCAAGTCCGTGGCCCTGGCCCCGGCCGAGGTGGAAGGCGCCTTTGAGGAAGGACTCGGATTCGACGGGTCATCGATTGAGGGCCTGGCCCGCGTCTTTGAATCCGACATGCTCGCCCAGCCGGATCCGGCCACGTTCCAGATCCTGCCGTGGCGCGGCGAGACCGAGGCCACCTCGCGGATGTTCTGTGACATCCTGACCCCCGACGGCGAACCCTCCACAGCGGACCCGCGCAACGTCCTCAAGCGCACGCTGGCCAAGGCCGCGGACATGGGCTTCACGTGCTACACCCACCCCGAGATCGAGTTCTACCTGCTCAAGTCCCAGCAGCCGGGCCCCGACGGATCGCCCATCCCAGTGGACGAGGGCGGCTACTTTGACCACGTCCCGGGCGGCGTGGCCCAGGATTTCCGCCGGACCGCCGTGACCATGCTCGAATCCGTCGGCATCTCCGTGGAATTCAGCCACCACGAGGCCGGGCCGGGCCAGAACGAGATCGACCTGCGCTACGCGGACGCCCTGCAGACCGCGGACAACATCATGACGTTCCGGACGGTCATCAAGGAAGTCGCGCTGCAGCAGGGCACGTATGCCACCTTCATGCCCAAGCCCTTCACCGCCCACCCGGGCTCCGGCATGCACACGCACTTCTCGCTCTTTGAAGGAGACACCAACGCCTTCTACGAGGCCGGTGCAGAGTTCCAGCTCTCCGAGACGGCGCGCCAGTTCATTGCCGGCATCCTCAAGCACGCCCCCGAATTCACGGCGGTGACCAACCAGTTCGTGAACTCCTACAAGCGGCTTTGGGGCGGGGGAGAGGCGCCGAGCTACCTGAGCTGGGGCCACAACAACCGCTCCGCGCTGGTCCGCGTCCCGCTGTACAAGCCCGGCAAGGGCCAGTCCGCGCGGATCGAATACCGCGGCATCGACTCCGCAGCCAACCCCTACCTGGCCTACGCCGTGCTCCTCGGCGCCGGCCTCAAGGGCATCGAGGAGGGCTACCAACTCCCCGCAGCGGCAGAGGACGACATCTGGTCGCTGAGCTCGGCGGAACGCCGCGCCATGGGCCACGACCCACTGCCGGCGAGCCTGCACGACGCCATCCGGACCATGGAGGATTCCGAGCTCATGCCGCAGATCCTCGGCGAACAGGTGTTCGAGCACTTCCTGCGCAACAAGCGTGCAGAATGGCAGGACTACCGCCTCCAGGTGACGCCCTACGAGCTGCAACGCAATCTCGGTATTCTGTAGGCTGCCCCAATGAGCCTGGCACGACGCCTCATTGCCGCCGGCTTCAGTGATCTCGACAAGGGCGAGCGGTTTCTGGCGGCCCGGGAACTGGAGGGGCTCGACCAGGATGCCCTGTTCGCGGGGCTGCAGCTGGCGGCGAACCCGGACACGGCACTGCAGTCCCTGGTCCGGCTGATCGAGAAGCATCCGGAGCTGCGCAAGCTTGCCGTCGCGGACCCGGAAAGCAGCGAACCGCTGTACCGGGTCCTGGGGGCCTCCGAGGCGCTCGGTGAGTTCCTCATCCGCCACCCCGAGCACCTCGACGCCTTCGAGGTGCGGATCAGCCCCGAACCGCTGGCCGCGGACGCCGCGACCCTGCGGGCCCGGTTACTGCAGTCGGTGCGGGCCGACCCCAAGTTGGCCCGGCCGGTGGCGGCCCTTAGCGGACAAGAAGCCTACGCCGCCCTGCGGACCGCCTACCGGCGCGGGCTCGTGGAACTCGCCATCAAGGACCTGTGCGCAGCTGACCCGCTGGACTTTATGCCGGCCGCGGGTGCGGAACTGGCAGATCTCGCCGGCGCCGCCCTCGAGGCGGCCCTCGCCGTGTCCCGGGCCGAGGCGGCGGAGAAGTTCGACGCGGCGGAGGTGGCCGACGTCGGTCTCGCCGTGATCGGCATGGGCAAGTGCGGTGCCCGCGAACTGAACTACATCTCCGACGTCGACGTCATCTACGTGATCGATTCCGGTGCGCTGGAGGACACCCTCGCCACCACCATCGGCACGGTTCTGGCTTCCGGGATCTCGCGGGCGATCATGTCCACGAGCCGCGAACCGGGGCTGTGGGAAGTGGATGCGAACCTCCGGCCCGAGGGAAAGTCCGGGCCGCTGGTCAGGACCCTTGCCTCGCACGAAAGCTATTACGCGCGCTGGGCCGAGAGCTGGGAGTTCCAGGCCCTCCTGAAGGCCCGGACCATTGCCGGCGACCCCGGCCTGGGCGCCCGTTACGAAGCTGCCGTGATGCCGTTGATCTGGTCCTCGGCCGGCCGGGAAGGCTTCGTCGAATCCGTCCGCGCCATGCGCCGCCGCGTCACCGAGCACATTCCGGCCGAGGAGGAGCAACGGCAGATCAAGCTGGGCCGCGGAGGACTGCGGGACGTCGAATTCACCGTCCAGCTGCTCCAGCTCGTGCACGGCAAGTCCGATGAATCGCTGCGCTGCCGGGACACTACCTCGGCCATCGCCGCGCTCTCCGCCGGCGGCTACATCGGCCGCTCCGACGCCGCGGAGTTCGACCGCGACTACCGCTACCTGCGCCTGCTCGAACACCGGATCCAGCTGTTCCAGCTGCGCCGGACCCACCTCATGCCGGCCAACGAAGCGTCGCTGCGCTCCCTCGCCAAGGCCGTCCTGGGGCCGTTCTCGGCCGAGCGGCCCAAGCCGGACGCCCTGGTCGCGGCCTGGCGACAGACCAAGCGCTCCGTGCGGGAACTCCACGAACGCATTTTCTACCGCCCGCTGCTCAATTCCGTCGCCACCCTCAGCAGCGAAGAGGCGCGCCTGACCCCGGAAGCCGCCCAGGGCCGCCTCGCGGCCCTCGGGTACCTCGATCCCCGCGGCGCCATGCGGCACATCGAGGCCCTCACCGCCGGCGTGAGCCGCCGCGCCGCGCTCCAGCGCCAGCTTCTGCCCATCTTGCTGGACTGGCTCGCCGACGGCGTGGACCCCGACGCCGGGCTGCTCGCCTTCCGGCGCGTCAGCGAGGCCCTTGGCACGACGCACTGGTATCTGGGCATGCTCCGGGATTCGACGGCCGCGGCCGAGCGGCTCTGCCACGTGCTGGCCAACTCCCGGCTGATCGCGGACCTGCTGGAGGTTTCGCCCGAGTCCGTGGCGTGGCTGGGCACGGACAAGGAACTGGTGCCGCTCAGCTTCGAATCCCAATGGCTCGAGATCACCTCGAAGATGTCCCGGCACGCCGACCCGGAGAGCGCCATGCGGCTGATCCGGCTGATCCGGCGCAGGGAAATCCTGCGGGTGGCCATTGCGGACAGTGAGGGGCTGCTGGACCAGGATCAGGTGGGGGCAGCCCTCGCCGACACGGACCGCGCAGCCGTCCTGGGGGCGCTGCGCGTGGCGGAGACGATCATCACCGCCGAGGAGCCGCTGAAGACGCACGTGCTGGTGGTCGCGATGGGCCGCCAGGGCGGCCGGGAGATCGGCTACGGCTCGGACGCCGACGTCATGTACGTCCACCGCGGACTCCCGGGCGTGCCGGAAGAGGAGGCGCAGGCGCAGGCCGTGCAGATCGTCGGCAAGCTCTCCAGCCTGCTGACCCAGCCGCTGAAGCCGGCGATCCTGGCCGAACGGGTGCTGGCCGTGGACGCGGACCTGCGCCCCGAGGGCAAGAGCGGGCCCATGGTGCGGACCCTGGAGTCCTACGCCGAGTACTACCGCCGGTGGTCCCTCGTCTGGGAGGCCCAGGCGCTGCTGCGGGCGCGCCCGATGGCCGGCGACGATGATCTGGCAGAGGATTTTGTGGCGCTGATCGATACCGTCCGGTACCCGGAGTCGCTCTCTGACCAGGACGTGCGGGAAGTCCGGCGGGTCAAGGCCAGGGTCGAGGCGGAACGCCTGCCGCGCGGGGCCGATCCCGCCCGGCACCTGAAGCTTGGCCGGGGCGGGCTGAGCGACGTCGAATGGCTGGCCCAACTGCTCCAGCTTCAGCACGCCGGCACGCACCCCGAGCTGCGGACCACGTCCACCGTGGAGGCCCTCGAGGCGGCCGCTGCCCTGGACCTCATCGACGCGGCGGACACCGTGGTCCTCCTCCGGGCCTGGCGGCTGGCGAGCCGGATCCGGTCGGCCAACGTCATCTGGACCGGCCGGTCCTCGGACCTGCTGCCCTCCTCCCGTCGCGACCTTGAGGCGGTGGCCCGCTGGTGCGGCTACGGGCAGGGCAACGCCGCGGCGCTGGAAGAGGACTACCTCCGGCTGAGCCGGCGGGCCAGGGCAGTTTTCGAGCGCGTCTTCTACGGCCAGTAATGCCTGCCGGCTGGGACGCGGCTGCCGAAAAGCCCTACTGACACGATTGCCGCGCGGTGCTACCTTGGGCGGATGGCCAGGCAACTGTTTGTGAACCTTCCCGTCCGGAATCTCGATACGACCGTTGAGTTCTTCACGGCGTTGGGATTCTCCTTCAACCCCGACTTCACCGATGAGAACGCCACCTGCATGATCGTCAATGACGGCGCATACGTGATGCTGCTCGTCGAGTCCTACTTCAAGACCTTCACCTCGAAGTCGATCGCCGCGACGGCGGACAGCGCCGAGGCCATCATGTCCTTCTCGCTGAAGAGCCGCGAAGCCGTGGACGAGGCCATCCGCACCGCCCTGACCTCCGGCGGCACGGCGTCGGAAGAGGCCCAGGACTACGGCTTCATGTACACGCACAGCTTCCAGGATCCGGACGGCCACCTTTGGGAAGTCTTTTGGATGGATCCGGCCGGTCCGCCCAAGGACGCGGCCCTGTAGCTGCGTCACTCCCGGCGGCCTGCGCCGCCTGCGCGGGTAGGCTGGCTACATGGCTGGACATGTGTGGCTGCTGCCCTTGAAGAACCTCGACGACGACGCCCGGGCCATCAAGCTGGGGGAGATCGCGCTGCTGGAGCTCGGTGAGGGGCAGCAAAGGTTCGTTGGCGAGCCGCTGCGAATGATGCTGATCGCGCTCGAGGAAGAGTCCCGACACCCGTTCGCCGTGGATGAGAACGGCACCGCCGTCGGCGTGCTGACGCTCCAGGCCGGTGCCGCGACCCTGGCCGGCTGGCCGGACGACGACTCCGCCTGGCTGCTGCGGGGCTTCCTGATCGACCGGCGGCAGCAGGGCCAGGGCCTCGGCACCCTCGCCGCGGAGGCCGCAGTGCGGGAGGCCGCCAAACTGACGGCGGGCCTCCGCCGCGGCCAGGCCGGCGTCGTTCTCTCCGTCAACGAACTGAACCCCGGCGGGCTGGCCGCCTACCGCAAGGCCGGATTTGAGGACCGCGGCCGCTACGAAGGCGGCGACGCCGGCCCGCAGCGCATCATGTACCGGGCCTTCTGATCCAGGCATTTTGATCCGGGGCGTCCTGGGACCGTGCTGGTATCTCGCCCGCCCTAAGGGGCCTTGCGGGCGACAATCCGGCTCACCGAGGCACGCAGCGGCCGGATGACCCAGACCAGGCCGGCGGCGATGAGAACGCCGGCGATCCACAGGGCTAGTGGCAGCGGGTTTGCGGGGCTTGTGCTGGCCGCCTGTGCTGTGGTGGCGGCGGGCCCGGATGTGGATGAAGGAGCCGGGCTGGCGGTGGCAGCCGGTGCCGTGTCGGCAGGCGCGGCGTCCGCGGGGGCAGCTACTGCGGCCGCGCCGGCAGCGTCAGCGACCGGCGACTCGGCCCGCGAGGCAGCCTGGGGCTGGACGAAACCACCACCGGCCCGTGCAGGAACGAGGTTGGACGAAGAAACATTGCGGGTTGTTGGCTGGACTAGCTCGGCCTGACGGATGGGAGCCTGCGGGGCCGGGGTAGGAGCCTGGGCCGGGGCCGGGGCGGGTGCCTGCTTCACGGGAGCCGGGGCCTGCTCGATGGGGGCCGGTGCGGGAGCTGGCTTCACGGGTGCGGGGGCCGGTGCGGGAGCGGGCTGACCGCCGTCGTCAACCGTGTCGCCCTCGACGATGTCGTTGTATAGCGTCGATTGGGTATTCGGCGAGTGTCCGGGAGCCGTTGCAGTGACCTGCGCCCGGATCTGATGGCCCTGATCCGCGGCCACGACAGTGTAGGTCGCCCGGCTTGCCCCGGTGATCTTTTGGCCGTCCCGCTCCCACTGGTAGCTGAGGGTAATCGGCTCACCGTCTGCATACCAGCCGCCGCTGCCCTCCACATTGAGGGTGTCGCCGACCTTTGACCCGCCGGCCAACCACATTTCATCTGTGGGGTGGATGTACCCGGGGGTGACGGCAGGGGCTGTGTTGGACTTGGACACGCTGCCTTGACCCGGCTGGCCGCCGGTCACCTTGAGGGTGACCACTTTGCCCAGGTCGGCAGTCCTGATCTTGTAGGTATCGGTGGTGGCGCCCTCGATGTCCAAGCCATCGGCTTGCCACTGTAACGCCACAGCGTCGGGTGACCACGCGCCCAATTCGTTGAGCTCCAGGGTGAATCCGACCCTCGACCAGCCCGACACGTCTGGAGCTTCGCCGGTGATGATGATGGCCGGGCTGGCCGTATACACCACCGTGTTGGTGGCACTGACTATGGGGGACGGCAGGGTGGTCGCCACCGCGTCCGTCAGCCCGGCGGCGGAGCCGGTCACGCGCAGGGCCAGCGCCCGGCCGTCATCGGCCGCGGTGATTTCGTAGGTTTCGTCCCTGGCACCGGGAATGCTGACTCCGTCGCGAAGCCATTCGTACTTGAGCGTTTGAGCCCGCACCCATTCGCCGGGATACGACGTGACGGTCTGTCCCACCTTGAGGATTCCGGTGAACGTGGGGCGTTCCAATACCCGGACCATGGTGCGGCCCGCGGCACCTTCGCCGAAGTCCCGGCACTTCTGCCCGCTGGCAGAATCCCAGCAGGCATAAGTGGCCTGGGCCGGAGCTGCGAAGCCGATGGCCGACAAAATTATGGCAGCACCGGCGGCCGAAGCCGTGCGCGCAAGAGTTCCCATGAACATTTCCCCCAAAGAATGCCCTCGCCGTGTGCGGGAAGGGACCATGGCAAATGCTACAAGAGAAACACGTCGGCTCTTGTCATCCGCCGCCCATGCGGAGAAATCGGTGCCACAGGGCGCCGTCGCGATTACGGCTCCGGACAACAGAGAGTTGCCCCGGCTGCCTTATGTGAAGGTCCTGTTCAGCATCGCTGAGCCGTACATGGACTACCCGACTACCAGCCGGAATGGCGCCGGTAGGAACTGGACTAAAAGCGCCGGTGGGACCCGCCAAAGGACCGGTGACGCATCCCTACTTCCTCGGATCGTTTGTCCTCGGCCCGGTCGCGGTAGTAAAGGAAGGTCAGGAAGGCCGCCATCAGGATGATCGCAGCCACGCCTAATCCTGCGATCAACAGAACAACATCCCCGGAAACCTCGGGCGTGTCTAGGGACGCCATTGGGTTCATAGTTTTATGCAACTCCGAACCCTGTCCAGGCACAAGCGGTTTCTGATTGGGGCTTCCAAAGAACCGACTGATCCGCAAATAAGTGCCGGGCAAACGAAAACGGCCCTCCTGCCCGAATCGGGTGGGAGGGCCGTTTTTGTATCTGCGTTCTTGCGGACTGTCTGCGGACTATGCCAGATTCAGCCGTGTGATCTTACTAGACGCCGTAGTAGAGCTCGAACTCGTACGGGTTCGGGCGCAGTGAGAGCGGACGGATCTCGTTCTCGTACTTGTACTCGATCCAGGTGTCGATCAGGTCCTGGGTGAAGACGCCGCCGGCCTGCAGGAACTCGTTGTCCTCGGCCAGTGCATCCAGGGCCTCCTCGAGGGTGCCCGGAGCCTTGGGGATGTCCTTGGCTTCTTCGGCGGGGAGCTCGTAGAGGTCCTTGTCGATCGGAGCCGGGGGTTCGATCCGGTTGCGGATGCCGTCGATGCCAGCCATCAGCTGGGCGGCGAAAGCCAGGTACGGGTTGGAGGAGGGGTCCGGCGCGCGGAACTCGATGCGCTTGGCCTTCGGGTTGGAGCCCGTGATCGGGATACGGATACCGGCGGAGCGGTTGCCCTGCGAGTAGACCATGTTGACCGGAGCTTCGAAGCCCTTGACCAGGCGGCGGTAGGAGTTCACCGTCGGGTTGGTGAAGGCCAGGACTGCGGAGGAGTGCTTCAGCAGGCCGCCGATGTACCAGCGGGCGGTGTCGGACAGGCCGGCGTAGCCCTTCTCGTCGTAGAACAGCGGCTCGCCACCGGTCCACAGCGACTGGTGGCAGTGCATGCCCGAGCCGTTGTCACCGAAGACCGGCTTCGGCATGAAGGTCACGGACTTGCCCCAGGCGTCGGCGGTGTTCTTGATGACGTACTTGAACTTCTGCAGGTCATCAGCCGCGTGGGTCAGGGTGGTGAACTTGTAGTTGATCTCAGCCTGGCCGGCGGAGCCGACTTCGTGGTGGCTGCGCTCGACCTCAAGGCCGGCCTCGTCCAGGGCAACACACATGGCGTCGCGCAGGTCGGCCTGCTTGTCGGTGGGGGAGACAGGGAAGTAACCGCCCTTGATGGGGGTCTTGTAGCCGAGGTTTCCGCCCTCTTCCTCACGGCCGGTGTTCCAGTGCGCTTCCTCGGAGTCGATCTTGTAGAAGCTGCCCTGGGGCGAGGACTGGTACTGGACGTTGTCGAAGACGAAGAACTCGGCCTCGGGGGCGAAGAACGCGGTGTCGGCGATGCCGGTGGAAGCCAAGTAGGCCTCTGCCTTCTCGGCCACGCCGCGGGGATCGCGGTGGTACGGGTCACCGGTACGCGGGTTCACGATCGAGAAGTTCAGCGCAAGGGTCTTCTCCATGCGGAACGTGTCGATGAACGCCGTCGTGACGTCCGGGATGAGCTGCATGTCAGACTCGGCGATGCCCTGGAAGCCGCGGATCGAAGATCCGTCGAACAGCTGGCCGTTGACGAAGAAGTCGGCGTCAACGCTCTTGGCGGGCACGTTGAAGTGCTGCTGAACGCCAGGGAGATCGGTGAAGCGGATATCGACGAATTTGATGTCTTCGTCCTTGATGAACTTGAGGACTTCGTCCGCAGTCTTGAACATCTATGCTCCTTACGCATATGAAAAATCTGGCCGTCAGGCACATTGGTCCAGCGCAGTCCAACAAGCGGGGAAGCAAAAAAGTTCCCCCGCTTCGCAGTCGCTAGCAACTGTTACCACCCTAAGGACATGGGATTTCCCCGCAGTGTCCGCATTGTTTCAGGGAGGTTACAGAATGCCCTGACACGTAAACGCTAGCCGCCGGTCCACACTGTGGCCTATACGGTCCACAGTGTGACACCCTACCGCCCACACTGTGGACATGCCAGAGCCGATAAGATTGGAGGGTGGTTGATCGCAAAGACATCGGTTCATGGCTCACCGGTCCGGATACATCCGGCATCTCCAGGTACCCGGGGGAGCGGCTGGGACTGCCCGACGCCGGGCCGGGATCGATCGCCCGCGCCGGCCGGCGCATCCTGGCCATCTGCATTGACTGGGGCATCGCGCTGTTGATCAGTAATTTCGCCTTCGCCGGCGATTCCTGGGCCACCCTCGCCGTGTTCGCCATCGAGCAGATCCTGCTCATCGGCACCCTCGGCTATAGCATCGGCCACCGGATCGTCGGAATCCACGTGGTCCGGCTGGGCGGAGGCCCGGCGGGCCCGCTCGCGGCCCTGGTGCGCACCCTGCTGCTGTGCCTGGTCATCCCTGCCGTCATCTTCGACCCGGACCAGCGCGGCCTCCACGACAAGGCCATGAATACCGTGCTCGTCCGGATGTAGCTTTCGCTGAGGGCCCGACGTCGATCCCCCAGTCGGAGGAGGGCCACGGCCGACCGTACTGGCCAGGCCTGGTCAGCGCCAGTCTGACCCCAGCCTGCTCCCCGTCAGACCCCGACTGACTCTGCCTGACCCCGTCAGACCCCGGTAGATACCGTCAGACCCCGGTAGATACCGTGTCGTCGTCGCGGTCCGAAGCTCCTGTCACTTCGCTCTGTTGGCTTCCCGGTTCGCTTCCCTGCGGGGCAGCGCCGGCGGCATTGAGGTGACCGCGGCGTCCGGCCCAGCGTTCAAACCAGACGGTCGCGAAGGGGAAGACGGCGGACAGGCCTGAGAGCAATGCAACCCGGAACGGCCAGCGAAGCTTCGCCCACAAGCTCAACGCCGCGATCGCATAGCCGATGAAGAACGCCCCGTGGATCGGACCGGCAATCTCTACGCCGAGTTCCGTCGTCTTGGTCACCCATTTGAGCACCATGCCGAACAGCAACGCAGCCCAGCTGAACGCTTCGGCGATTGCCAGTCCCCGGAAGACACGGATCATCATGGCGGTCGGTGGGAATGTCATGCGGTTCTCCTGGTTCCTGGCATCCATCGGTAGATGTCCGGTGGTAATGGAAACGCCCCGGCTGGCGGCCTGGAGTGGCCGTGAACCGGGGCGTTTCTGAGTTACTGGTTGCTGCGTTCCCTGGTTGCTGCGCTACCGGGTGGCGCTGCGGGCGGGGCCTAGCGTCCTCGGGCCGCCTTGCGGTCCGGACGGGCCTTGTAGGGATCGATGCCCTTCGGGATGGGCAGGCGGCCGCCGAGCGAGGAAATGCGCTTGGACACGGCACTGACCTCGGTCTTGGTCAGTTCGCCTTTGAGCTTGTTCATCTTCCTGGCGATCTGGCTGAGCGGCACCTGGCCCTCGCCGCGGCCGCTCTCGATCACGTGGATGGTGACGTTGGGGAGGATGCGGGCGAGACGCTTGCGCTCGGCGTCGACCAGCGGCTTGACCCGGTTGCTGGGGCCTTCGCTGACGAGCACGACGCCGGGACGGCCGATGGCGCGGAAGACGGCGTCCTGCGTGCGCGGGTTCACGGCGACGGGCTGGTCCTCGGTGATCCAGCCGCGCTTGAGCGTGCCCAGTGCGGCACCTGAAGCGCCTGGCTGGTCCTCGATCTGCGCGAACGCTGCACGCTCGGCGCGGCGGGACAGGATCAGCGTGGCCGCTAGGGCACCGAGTGCGATGCCGATGATGAGACCGGTGATCCAGTTTTCGAGCAGGAACCCGACCAGGAGGCTGACTGCGACAACACCCAAGAAGGCCAGCAACATCAGCCACGGAACCATGGGATCGTGGCGGCGCGTCATCTGGAAGACTTCGCCGATCTGCTTCAGCCGGCTCGGCTTCTTGGCCTTTGCTGCCTTGGGCTTGCGGGAGAAAAGTCCGCGCTTCGGAGCATCGGAAGCCGGGCTGGAGTTGCTGGGATCAGGGGAATTCGCCATAGTGCCTTAATTCTACGTGATGGACAGCCAAGGGCCGGCACCAGATGACTCCGGTGCCGGCCCTTGGCTGGAAGGGTGTTAGAACGGGATTCAGGAATGCGCTGCGAGCAGCGAGCTGGCTTCCTGGCGGGTGCTGCCCGAGCTTTCGATGTGCGCGAGCTCGGCCGGGATTTCCCAGCCCTTCTTGCGCATCGCAGTTGCCCAGAGCCGGCCGGCGCGGTACGAGGAACGCACCAGGGGCCCGCTCATGACGCCGAGGAAGCCGATCTCGTCCGCTTCGTTCTGCAGGTCCACGAATTCCTGCGGCTTGACCCAGCGGTCCACCGGCAGGTGGCGCTCGGACGGGCGGAGGTACTGGGTAATAGTGATCAGGTCGCAGCCGGCCTCGTGCAGGTCCCGCAGAGCCTCGGAGATTTCCTCGCGGGTCTCGCCCATGCCCAGGATCAGGTTGGACTTGGTCACCATGCCGAGCTTGCGGCCCTGGGTGATGACATCCAGGGAGCGGTCGTAGCGGAACGCCGGGCGGATCCGCTTGAAGATCCGGGGCACGGTTTCCACGTTGTGGGCGAAGACCTCGGGCTTGGAGTCGCAGATCGCCTCGATGTGCTCGGGCTTGCCGGAGAAATCGGGGATCAGCAGTTCGACGCCGGTGCCCGGGTTCAGCTCGTGGATCTTGCGGACCGTCTCGGCGTACAGCCAGACGCCCTCGTCAGCGAGGTCGTCGCGGGCCACACCGGTCACGGTGGCGTAGCGCAGCTGCATGGCCTGGACCGAGCGGGCCACCTTGGTGGGCTCGAACATGTCCACGGGCGAGGGCTTGCCGGTGTCGATCTGGCAGAAATCGCAGCGCCGGGTGCATTCGGAGCCGCCGATCAGGAAGGTCGCTTCCTTGTCTTCCCAGCATTCGAAGATGTTCGGGCAGCCGGCCTCTTCACACACCGTGTGGAGGCCTTCCTTCTTGACGAGGTTTTTGAGCTGGACGAACTCGGGGCCCATCTGGACCTTGGCCTTGATCCATTCCGGCTTACGTTCCACCGGTGTGGCCGCGTTTCGCTGCTCAATGCGCAGCATCTTCCGGCCTTCTGGTGCCAGTGTCACAGTAGAGCTCCTTCTGGGGTTGCAACTAGGGCTTGTTCATTGTTGCGCAGTTCTTCGGTGATCCGCGACACGAGGTCCGCCGGGGTGACGTCCCTGCCAAGTTCTTGGGCGATAGTGGTGACGCCTGCGTCACTGATGCCGCAGGCAATGATCTGGCCGTAGGGAGCGAGATCGTTGTTGCAGTTGATCGCGAAGCCGTGCATGGTGACGCCCTCGTTGACGCGGATGCCGATGGCTGCGATTTTGCGGTCCGGGCCCTTCGCATCCTGCTCGATCCAGACGCCCGCGCGTCCCTTGATCCGGACGGCGTCGATGCCGTAGTCGGCCAGGACGGCAATGATGACGGCCTCGAGGCGCTCCACGTAGTCGCGGATGCCTGCTTTGTTCTTGAGCTTGATGATGGGGTAGCCCACCAGCTGGCCGGGGCCGTGCCACGTGAGCTTGCCGCCGCGGTCCACGGCCACAACGGGAGTTCCGTCAAAGGGCCGTTCGTGGTCTTCGGTGCGCTTGCCGGCGGTATAGACCGCGGAGTGTTCGAGCAGCAGTACGGTGCTGGGCGCGGTGCCCGCGAGGACTTTTTCATGCAATTCGCGCTGGATGTCCCAGCCGCGCGTGTAATCGATGAAGTCCGGGGCGAGACCCAGCTGTTTGAACTCAAGAGTCATGGCATCAAGCTTAGACCCAGCCGCACCTGGCGCCCGTTTGTGTGCTTAAGCTCTCATGCCTGTGGATAACTTCTGCACGATTCCGCGCGATCGGCTATTTCTTGGGTATGGAAGATCTCCCTGCCGTGGGCGGCGCGGCCCCCGAGGTTCCCGGTTACGACGTCGGACGCCTGCTGGGGCGCGGGGGCACCGCCGCCGTGTGGCTGGTGACCGACAGGTCAACTGGCCGGGAATTCGCTCTCAAGTGCTTCGACAACCGGGGAGAGGCAGGGGAAAACGACGGCGGAACCGCGGACCGGGAAGCTGAAGAAGCCATGCGCCGGGAAGTTCGGATCCTCTCGGCGCTGGACCACGACCACCTGCTCCGGGCCCACACCGTGCAGCGCCTCCGCGGGCCGGGGGCCGGCCCGGACGACAAGGACGCCCTGGGCGTGGTGCTGGACTATGCGCCAGGGGGATCGGTGGCGGACCTGGTCACGGGCCGTGGCCGGCTTGGTGCAGGGGAGACCGTGACGGTTCTGACGCCCATTGCCCAGGCACTTCAGTACCTGCATTCGCATGGCTTCACTCACGGCGATGTCTCGCCGGGCAATGTGTTGTTCACGGCGCACGGGAAACCGTTGCTGGCCGATGTGGGCGTAGCCCGGATGGTGGGCGACGCCGGGGCAGCCCACGCCCCCGGGACCGAGGGCTTTTCCGATCCGGCGCCGGTGGATGCCGTCAGGGCGGGCCTCCAGCCGGAGCGCGACGTTTATTCATTGGCGGCCCTGGGCTGGTATTGCCTGACGGGCCGGGCCCCGGTCTCAGGTGCCGGGCGGCCGCCGCTGCCGCTCCTGGTACCGGAGGTCCCGGCGGCGCTGGCCGCCGCGCTGGAGTCCGGACTCGACGAAGACCGGCGGCAACGGCCCTCGGCCGCCGAAATGGCCGCCGCGATCTACCGCAGCACGGCGGCGGAGCCGGTGGACCTATCTGTCACGGCCCACCCAAGCGTGGCACCGCACTTGCTGACCCGCCGCACGGTGCCCCGCAGCGCCCGGGAGCGGCGGGCCGAGCGGCTCCGCGCCTGGTTGCGCCGACCCTTCGCGGGCCGCGCGCCCCTGCCGGGACGTGCAGCCTATACGGCACCCGCCGCCGTCCCTGGCCCGTTCAACGGTGCGGCCTCGGACACCGGCGCAGACTCCTTCATGGACTCAGGTTCTTCCGTCCGTAACGGCGCTTTCGCCGGCGAGGGACGTTTGCCGGATACAGCCCCTCCGTCGGGGGCCGCCGTGCCCGGGACGGTCCTCGCGGCGCCGGCAGGGGCGCATGCAAGGACTTCCCCCGTCTCGACGGCGAGGCACGCCGCCTCCGGGCCCACTGCGAGGCACGCCGCTGCCGGGCACAGCGCTGGGTCCGCGGCCGGGCACAGCCCTGGGCCCACCGCCGGGCGCAGCACGGGATCCGTCGCCGAGCGCAGCACCGAACACAACACGGCGCCACACGTCGGAGACGAAGCCCGTCGAGAGACTGTGCTTGTCATCCGCCCGCGGGCCCGGCCACGCATCCGGCAGGGTGACGTGTTCGACGCCGGGCGCCGTCGGGGCCGCCGGAAGCTGTGGGCCGGCGCGGCAGTGGCGGTGATGCTGGCGGCCGGTCTCTGCGCTGCCTGGCTGCGTCCGGGAGGGGGCATCGCGGAACTGTTTGCCGCATCGACGCCGCCCGCATCGGCGCTCCCCGCATCGACGGCGCCCTCATCGACGCTCCCCGCGGCAGCCCCGGGCGCCGCCGACGCCGGCACGGATGGCTCCTCCCGCGGCGGGGGGCCTAGCTATGTGGGGCCTGGCGATCGGGGGACGGGCAGCGGGACAGCCGGCACGGCTGGCCCGCCCGCTGCCAGCATCCCAGGCCAACTCCGCGAGCTCCTGGAGTCGGAAGACCCCGGCCAGGCGGTCCGGGGACTTGCCGCGCTCCGCTCGCTGGCCTTCAGCTCCGGGAATCTGCGTCTGCTGCAGGAAGTGAATGTCCCGGCATCGGCCGCGGCGGACGCGGATGCCAGGATCGGCGCCCGGCTGGCGGCGGCTGGACATGTCCTGTCCGGGTTCGAGACCACGCTGGCGCGGGTGCAGACGGTGGCGGACGGCGCCCCGGACCGGACGGTGGTGGCCGTCAGTGCCGTGTCCTCGCCGTATCAGGAACGCGATGGTGCCGGTCAGGTGGTGGCTGAGGCCCCAGCCGGGAAGGAGATCAGGCTGCGGCTTGTCCTGGCGAGCATTGACGGGCGGTGGCGGATTGCGCAGGTCCTCGGCGAGGATCCTGCGTCAGGTTAGCCGCGTCCGGCCACCCACGCCGCCGCGTCGCGGAGCGACGGGTGGTGCCAGGCGAAGCTGTTGTCCGCCAGCACTGCCGGCTCCAGCCGCTGGCTGGCGAGCAGCAGTTCTTCGGCCAGCTGGCCCATCACCAGCCGCAGCACCGGGGCGGGTACCCGCAACACCGCCGGCCGGTGCAGCGCCCCGGCCAGCTGCGCGATCAGGGAGTTCACGTCCGCGGTTTCAGGAGCGCAGACGTTGACCGGCCCGGACACGGGCGCCGAGAGAAGGAATGAAAAGGCGCCAGCCACATCCGGCAAGGTGATCCAGGGCCAGTACTGGCGGCCGTTGCCGAGCGGGCCGCCGACGCCCAGGCGCAAGAGCGGCAGCAACCGGCCAAGCGCGCCGCCGGTGCGGCTCAGGACGACGCCCGTGCGGGGCGTGACCACGCGGACCCCGGCCGGTGCCTCCTGCGCCGCGGCCTCCCAGTCGACGCAGATCCGGGCCAGGGTGCCGTTGCCGGCCGGCGCGTTCTCCCGAAGCACCACCGCGCCGGCGTTGCCGTAGTAGCCGGAGGCCGACTGGCTCAGGAACACCGCAGGCGGCGTCTCCTGCCGGGTCATCGCCGACGTGAGGGTCCGTGTCGCCCCCAGCCGGGAGCTGCGGAGTTCGTTGACACGCGCCCGGGTCCAGGGCCGGTCGCCGATTCCGGCGCCGGAGAGGTTGACCACCGCGTCCGCGCCCTTCAGGGCGGCGTCGTCGATCCGGCCGGCGGCCGGGTCCCACTGGAACTCAGCCGCGGAGACGGGGGCCCGCCTGACCAGGGCCACGACGTCGTGCCCCTCGCTGCGCAGTGCGCTCGAAAGGGCAGTTCCGATCAGCCCGGAGGCCCCGGCAATAAGGATTCGCATGATCCATCTCACCATGCCCGGCACGGCCGCGAAACTCCCGGGCCGACAGGGCCGTTGTGGCTATGATCGAACGATGACCCCCTCGAGTTACTTCCGTTTCCCGCATGTCCACGGCGATCTGGTCACCTTCGTGGCCGAGGACGATGTGTGGATTGCACCCGTGGGCGGAGGCCGTGCCTGGCGCGTATCCTCCCTGCAGTTGCCGGCCCGCAACCCCCGCTTCACGCCCGACGGTAAGCGCCTGGTCTGGACCGTGGTCCAGGGGACGGCCCCGGAGGTCGTCACAGCAAACGTCGACGGCGGCGGCTACCGCCAGCTGAGCTACTTCGGCCACAGCTCCACCCGGGTCAAGGGCTTCACGCCCGACGGCGACGTCCTGGTCACCAGCGCGTTCCGCCAGTCAGACAGCCGGCACACCCATGCCTACAGCCTCCCCGTGACCGGCGGCTGGGCGCAGGAACTCCCGTTCGGCCCGGTCGAGTCGGTGGCCTTCGGCCCCGTCGTCGGGGATGAACGCCCCGTGGTGCTCGCCAGCGTCCTCTCGCGTGAGCCCGCATGGTGGAAGCGGTACCGCGGCGGCGCCGCCGGCAAGCTGTGGATCGACGCCGACGGAAACGGTGAATTCGACCGGCTCGCCCCCACGCTGGACGGAAACCTCACGGACCCCCTCTGGGTCAACGGACGGATCGCGTTCCTGTCCGACCACGAAGGCTACGGCAACCTCTACTCCGTGCTGCCGAACGGCAGCGACCTGCGACGCCACACGGACCACGAGGACTTCTACGTCCGCCACGCCGCCACCGACGGGGACCGCATCGTCTTCGAATCGGCCGGGGAGCTCTGGCTGCTGCCCAGCCTCGACGCTGAGGCCGTCAAACTCGACATTTCGCTGGGGTCCGCCTCGCAGGCCCGCCGCGCCGCGCCGCTGAAGCCCTCCCGGCACCTCGGGGACGTCGTCCCGGACCGCACGGGCGCGTCCAGCGCCGTCGAATCCCACGGAACCGTCCACTGGCTGCGGCACAAGGACGGCCCGTCCCGCGTCCTCGAAGCCACCCCTGGCGTCCGGGCACGGCTGGCCCGGCCTTTCGGTGAGGGCCGGATCGCCTATGTCGCCGACCACGACGGCGTGGAGGCCCTGTACCTGAAAACCATCGCGGCGCCCCTGGCCGGCGCGTCCGTGGCAGCCGCGCAGGGGCAGCCCGCTGTGAAGGCAGCTGGGGAGTCCGCTCCCCAGTCCGGCCCGCAGTCCACAGCTGCGTCCGAAGACGCCGGCATGCCGCTGCCGAAGCCGGTGTCCGCAGCCGCGCTGACCGGCTCCGGACCAACCCCCGCCGCGGCGAGCAGTACCGTGTCCAGCCCGGTCACAGCAGTCCCGGCCCTGGCCGCTGCTGACGCCTCCGTCTCCGGCCCCGAGGACCGGCCGGCCGATGCGGGGGCCGCCACGGCGGCGGCGCCTGCATCCAGCGAGGTCACCCGGATCGACTTCCCCAAGCCGAGCCGCGCCAGCGCCATCGAAGCCAGCCCCGACGGGCACTGGCTCGCAGTCGGCACGTCCTTCGGTGACATCTACCTTGCCGACACCCGCACGGGCACGATTTCCCAGCTGAGCAGCATCGGCGAGGGCAGCATTGATGGATTCACGTGGTCCCCGGACTCCGCGTGGCTCGGCTGGTCCGAGCCGGTCACGTCCTTCGGGTCCCGCAGCCGGCTCCGGATCACCAGGATCGACGGCGGCAAGGACGCGGCGATCATCGATGTCACCGACGGCCGGTTCCGCGACCAATCCCCGTCGTTCACCCCGGATGGCAAATTCCTCGCCTTCCTCTCCAACCGCAGCTTCGATCCGGTCTACGATGGCCACTCCTTCGATCTGTCCTTCCCGAGCCCGATCAAGCCCTACCTCGTCGCACTCGCCGCAGACACCCCGTCGCCGTTCGGCCCGAGCGTCGATCTCGACGCCGACGCCGGTGCCGCAGACGCAGTATCAAGCGCGGCCGTAGGCGCCGCGGGCGGGACGCAGTCCGCCGCCAAGCCCGTGACGTCAGTTCGGGTCGACGCCGACGGACTGGCCCACCGCGTCATCTCCGTTCCCGTGCCGCAAGGCAACTACTCCTCACTGGCCGCCGCTGCCGGGGCCCTGCTCTGGCTTGACAGCGAACTCGCCGGCACCACCGGCGAAGGCCGGGCCAGCCTCGAGGACAAGGGCGCCGCGCCGAGCCTGGTCCGCTACGACCTGGCCAAGCGCCGCACGTCCACGATTGTTGAGGCGCTGGACAGCTATCGGCTCTCCGGCAACGGAGAAAAGATCGTGTTCATCCAGGACAAGCAGATCCGCGTTGCGCCCGCCGGCGCCAAGGCCGACGAGGACTCCGGCCAGCTGGTCAAGGTGGACCTTGGCCGCATCCGGGTGCAGCTGGACCCGCTCAGCGTGTGGGGCCAGGCCTTCGATGAGGCATGGCGGCTGCAGCGCGACTTCTTCTGGACCGAGGACATGGCCGGCCAGGACTGGGAATCCATCCACGCCCGCTACCGTCCGGTGGTGGAACGCCTCGGCTCCCACGATGACCTTGTCGACCTGCTGTGGGAGCTGCACGGCGAGCTGGGCACCTCCCACGCCTACGTCCGCCCGGTGGCCGTCACGGAGAACGGCAGCAGCCCCCAGGGTCGCCTCGGCGCGGATCTGGAGTTCACGGGCGAGGGCTGGGAAATCACCCGCATCCTGGCGGGGGAGTCCTCCGATCCGCTGGCCACCTCGCCGCTGACCCGGCCCGGCGCCGACGCCAAGCCAGGCGACGTCCTGCTGGCGATCGACGGCGTCGAACTGACCCAAACGCGGACTCCGGCTGTGCAGCTCGTCGGTGCGGCCGGCCGCGCGGTGGAACTCACCTTGCGCAACGGCGCCGGCCACGGCGCGGCTGCAGGAGCACAGCGCCGCGTGGCGGTGATCCCGGTCAAGGACGAGGAGCGCCTGCGCTACCAGGAATGGGTCGCCGGCAACCGGCGGACCGTCCGTGAAGCCTCGAACGGGACGTTCGGCTACCTGCATATCCCGGACATGATGGCCAACGGCTGGGCCCAGCTGCACCGCGACCTCGACACCGAAACCGCCCTGGACGGACTAATTGTGGATGTCCGGCGTAACCGCGGCGGCCACACATCCCAGCTCGTGGCCGAGCTCATCGGGCGCAAAGTCACCGGCTGGAGCATGCCGCGCGGGGAAAAGCCGCGGACGTACCCGCACCACGCTCCCCGCGGACCGGTCATCATCCTCACGGACGAGTTCGCCGGCTCCGACGGTGACATCATCACGCAGGTCTCCAAGCTGCGGGGGATCGGGCCCGTCATCGGCACCCGCACCTGGGGCGGCGTCGTCGGAATCGACAACCGCTTCGCGCTGGCCGACGGCACCGGCGTCACCCAGCCGCGCTACGCCACCTGGTTCGCCGGTGGCGTCGGCTGGGGCGTGGAGAACTTCGGCGTTACCCCGGATATCGAGGTGACCTTCCCGCCGCACGCCTACGCCGCCGGCACCGACCCGCAGCTGGAGTACGGAATCGGGGCGTTGAAGGAAATGATCCAGGAACTGCCCACAGACCGTCCGCCGCTGCGCGAGGGCTACCGCAGGGTCCGGCCCGCAGCACTGCCTGCACGCCAGCAGGCCGGCCAGGCCTAGGGTTCCGCCCGACCGCGAGGACGCTGATCGAAGGACCAAAACGAAGGCCCCCGCCCTTCCTGGAGATTCCAGGAGGGCGGGGGCCTTTGCTGTACTGCGTGCCCTTAACTGCGGGGTCTTGAACCGCAGGCGGAGCTAGGAGGCCAGAGTGGCGTCCAGGGTGATCTCGATGCCGGTCAGGGCGGCGGAGACGGGGCACCCGGTCTTGGCTTCCTCGGCCACTCGCTTGAAGTCGTCTGCGGAAATGCCGGGGACCCGCGCGGTGACGGTGAGGTGGCTGCCGGTGATCCCGGTGCCGGGCTGGAACGTCACGTCCGCCTTGGTGTTGATCTCCTCGGCCGTGAAGCCGGCCTGGGCCAGGCCGTTGCTGAATGCCATCGAGAAGCAGGCAGAGTGCGCTGCCGCGATGAGCTCCTCGGGGCTGGTCTTGCCTTCGGCGGCCTCGGCGCGCGCCTTCCAGGTGACGTCGAAATTGCCCAGCCCGGAGCTGTCCAGGGTGGTGTTGCCGGCGCCTGTCATCAGGTCGCCATTCCATACTGTGTGTGCGGTGCGTGTTGTTGCCATGTCCACTCCTCGACGTCGTTATGAATCAGGGACCCGGCGATATGCCGGAGCCTGCCGTGATCAATCCTAGGGATTCTGCGCAGCCTCCGCACGGGGGTTCCGCTGTCAGAGGATTGTGACCCCTGGCAGGTTCGTTCGTACAGTGTCGTCATGGAAATTACCGAAGATGCGCAGGCGCCTGCGGCGCCGTCGGCGCGCATCGCCACGATTATGGTCAACGCCGTCGACGCCGACCGCCTGGCGCAGTTCTGGGCGGCACTGCTGGGCACGGCGGTCTCGTCCCGCTTCGAACAGTTCGTATGGCTCCGGCCCGCCGGCCCCGGAGCCCCGCAGTTGGCCTTCCAGCAGGTCGCGGAGCCCACGGAGGGCCGGCGGCGCCTGCACCTGGACATCCACGGGTCCGACCCTGCGGCCCTGCGCGCCCACGCCGAGTCGCTCGGTGCCCGGTTCGTGGAGGGCCATGACATTGGCGACTTCCATTGGGATGTCATGCAGGATCCCGAGGGCAACGAATTCTGCATCGCCGGCGACTGACAGGCCGACAGCGCCCTCTTAACGACAGCGCTCTCTTAACGACAGTGGCGCCGTACCCCGGCCGGGGTACGGCGCCGCCGCTCGTCAGAAGGTGCTGTTCGTCAGAAACTACTGCCAGAGGGTCGCGATCGCCACGTTGAGCAGTGCCAGGCCGCCGACGCTGTTCGCGAGGCCCTTGCTGATCGGCTCGCCCTTCTTGTACTTGCGGCGGCCAATGAAGGCCAGGACGCCGACGATCAGGGCGATGACGAGCTTGATGCCGAGCTTGACGTAGTTGGCATTCATGTCCAGGGCGGGGATCAGTCCCATCATGATGATGCCCGTGATCAGCTGCAGCATCGCGCCGTCGAACTGGCGGGGGTGGACGGTGGGCTTCTTCATCTGGCCGATCCAGATGCCGACGATCATGGCGGCGCCGATGATGTGCAGGAAGACCATGACGTTATAGACGATGTTCATGGCATCAGTGTAGCGAGAGACTTCTACGCGCCGTAGTAGGACCCGCCGGGCCAGGGACGGAACGGCAAACGGCGACGGCGGCACGGGCCCTCCGGTGGTTTCCCACCGGCGCCCGCACCGCCGTCGCCGTCGGTGTGCTTTTAGACCCTAGAGCCCGAGGTCGGCTTCGAAGGCGCCTTCCTCAAGGCGTGCCTTCAGCGTCTGCAGGAAGCGTCCCGCGTCGGCGCCGTCCACCAGGCGGTGGTCGTACGTCAGGGAGAGGTACATCATCGAACGGATGGCCAGCGAGTCATCGCCGTTCTCGTCGGCGACCACGACAGCCCGCTTGACGATCGCGCCGGTGCCGAGGATGGCAACCTGCGGCTGGTTGATGATCGGGGTGTCGAACAGGGCGCCCACGGAACCGATGTTGGTGATGCTGAAGGTTCCGCCGGAGAGCTCGTCCGGGCCGATCTTGCCGTTGCGGGTACGGTCGGCGACGTCGGCGATCTTACCGGCCAGGCCGGCCAGGTTCAGGTTGCCGGCGTCGGAGATGACCGGAACCAGCAGGCCCTTGTCCGTGTCCACCGCAATCGCCAGGTGCTCGGCGTTGTGGTAGGTGATCTCCTGCTTGTCCTCGTCGTAGGAGGCGTTGACCTTCGGGTGCTGCTTCAGGGCCTCGGCAACAGCCTTGGCGATGAAGGGCAGGAAGGTCAGCTTGGAGCCGTTCTGGGCCTGGAAGGAGTTCTTGGCCTTGGCGCGCAGCTTGGCCACCTTGGTCATGTCGACCTCGTGGACCTGCGTCAGCTGGGTGGAGATGTCCAGCGACTCGCGCATGCGGCGAGCGATGACCTGGCGGATGCGCGGAGCCTTCTGCACGGTGCCGCGCAGCGAGGACGCCGCACCTGATACTGGCGCAGCTGCAGGCGCAGTTGCCGGTGCCGCGGCGGGAGCGGCCGGCGCGGCCTTTGCCTCGGCAGCTGCCAGCACATCCTGCTTGCGGATGCGGCCGCCGACGCCCGTGCCTGTCAGGGCAGCAATGTCGACACCCTGCTGGTTGGCCAGCTTGCGGACCAGGGGAGTGACGTAGCCGGACTCTGCCGGTGCGGCAGCTTCCGTCTTCTCCGGTGCGGCGGGGGCGGCAGGCGCAGCCGGGGCAGCGGGGGCTTCTTGCTTCGGTGCTTCCGGGGCCGGGGCCGGGGCTGCGGGAGCTGCTGCCGGCGCGGGGGCTGCCGGAGCTTCCTGCTTCGGGGCTTCCGGTGCCGCGGCGGGTGCCGGTGCGGCGGGTGCTGCGGCGCCGGAACCGATGACGGCCAGGACGGAGCCGACCTCGGCGGTCTCGTCCTCGTTGACGCGGATCTCCAGGAGGGTTCCGGCTACGGGGGACGGGATTTCGGTGTCAACCTTGTCGGTGGAGACCTCGAGCAGCGGCTCGTCGACCTCTACGGTGTCGCCGATGCTCTTCAGCCAGCGGGTGACGGTGCCTTCGGTGACGCTCTCGCCGAGGGCAGGCAACGTGACGTCGTGTCCTTCCCCGGCGGGAGCAGAAGCAGGAGCTGCAGCCGGTGCCTCTTCAGCCGGGGCTGCGGGAGCCTCGGCTGCGGGCGCCGGTGCCTCTTCGGCGGGAGCCTCGGCCTCGGCAGCCGGGGCCTCTTCGGCGGGGGCGGCGGCCGGGGCCTCTGCGGCGGCCGGGGCGGCATCGCCCGAGCCGATGCGGACCAGCGGGGCGCCAACTTCAGCGGTCTCGTCTTCGGCGACGAGGATTTCCTCGATCACGCCGGCGATTGGAGAGGGGATCTCGGTGTCTACTTTGTCGGTGGAGACTTCGAGCAGCGGCTCGTCCACCTCTACCCGGTCACCGACCTGCTTGAGCCAGCGGGTGACGGTTCCTTCGGTGACGCTCTCACCGAGGGCGGGCAAGTTAACGGATTCAGACATGTCGTCCCCGTTCTCCTTATTGATCTTAGTGCGGATGATTGCTGCCTTGTTCGAGCTTAGTGCACCCGGCATTTCCAGCCGGGTGCACCAAGCACAGCGTTCTTGCGGTGGTGCGGGCGGAGCTGCTAGCCGTGGAGGGGCTTGCCCGCCAGGGCCAGGTGCGCCTCGCCCAGGGATTCGTTCTGGGTGGGGTGGGCGTGGACCAGCTGGGCCACGTCCTCCGGATAGGCTTCCCAGTTCACGATCAGCGCGGCTTCACCGATCTGCTCGCCCATGCGGGCGCCGATCATGTGAACGCCCACCACGGGGCCGTCCTTCTGGCGGACCAGCTTGACCAGGCCGGACGTGCCCAGGATGGAGCTCTTGCCGTTGCCGGCCAGGTTGTATTCCTGGGTCTGGATCTGGTCCTCGCCGAACTTCTCCTTGGCGGCCTTCTCGCTGTAGCCGACGGTGGCGATTTCGGGATCGGAGTAGGTGACCTTGGGGATGTTGATGTCCTCGACGATGACCGGCTTCAGGCCGGCGATCTCCTCGGCGACGAAGATGCCCTGCTGGTAGCCGCGGTGCGCGAGCTGTACGCCGGGGACGATGTCACCGACGGCGAAGATGTTGCCGACGCCGGTGTGGAGGCGCTCGTTGGTGATGACGAAGCCGCGGTCGATGGTGATTCCGGCCTCTTCGTAGCCGAGGTTTGCCGTGACGGGGCCGCGGCCGACAGCTACGAGCAGCAGGTCGGCTTCGAAGGTCTTGCCGTCCACGAGGGTGACCTTGACCCCGTCGTCGTTCTGCTCGACGCCCTGGAAGAAGACACCGGTGGAGAACTTGATGCCGCGCTTCTTGAAGGCGCGCTCAAAAGCCTTGACGATCGTGGCGTCCTCATTCGGAACCAGCGACGGCAGGCCCTCGACGATCGTGACGTCGACGCCGAAGGACTTCCAGACCGAAGCGAACTCGACGCCGATCACGCCGCCGCCCAGGATGATCGCGCTCTTGGGGATGTAATCCATGGTGAGGGCTTCGTCGGAGGTGATGACCTTGCCGCCGATTTCCAGGCCCGGCAGCGTGCGGGAGTAGGAGCCGGTCGCGAGGACAATGTTCTTGCCCTTGTACGCGGTGCCGTTCACGACGACGGTGTCGGTGCCCTGAAGCTTGCCTTCACCCTCAATGACGGTGATGCCCTTCTTGCCCTTGATCAGACCCTGCAGGCCCTTGAACTTACCGGCAATGATGCCGTCCTTGTAAGCGTTGACGGCGTTGATGTCGATGCTGTCAAGAGTCACGTTGACGCCGTACTTGGCCGAGTCCCGGGCGTGGTCGGCCAGCTCTGCCGAGTGCAGCAGGGCCTTGGTGGGGATACAGCCGTTGTGGAGGCACGTGCCGCCGAGCTTGCCCTTTTCGATGAGGCCGACGGTGAGGCCAAGCTGGACAGCACGCAGTGCGGTGGCGTAGCCGCCGCTGCCGCCGCCGAGTACCAGGATGTCGAATTCTTGCGCAGTTGCCTGATCGGCCACTAAAACGCTCCCTCGCGTGAACGATGACACGAGAGTACGCATCATCTGGTCTTGGAACCTGCCTGCTGTGATTGTGCCAGCCGGCCGGTTCCCTTTCATTTGTGACTACTACATTTGGGGTCTGCTTCTGGGAAACAAGGTTTACCTTAGCGAACCACTAATACATGCTCCACCTTGCCATGGCGTTTGTGGAGCGCTTGTGTCCAGTGTCACGCGGCTTTGTGGCCGGGGAGGCATCGCCGCCCCGGCCACAAAGCCGCAATGCTGGCTAGACGGACTTGGCGAGGATGTCCTCGACGTAGGCCACCAGGGTCCGGACGGTGCAGCCCGTGCCCTGTTTGTGGTTGTAGCCGTATGGGCTGCCGTTGTTAAACGACGGGCCGGCGATGTCGATGTGTGCCCACGGGATCTGTTCGCCGTCCTTGCCCTTGCCCACGAATTCGCGCAGGAAGACGGCAGCGGTCATCATGCCGCCGTGGCGTTCGCCGATGTTGGCAATGTCCGCGACCTGCGAGTCGAGGCTGCTCCGGAGCTCTTCCGGCAACGGCATGGGCCAGACGAGCTCGCCCGCGCGGTCGGCCGCGGTCTTGATGGCGCCGGTGAGTGAGTCGGAGCCCATCACCCCGGCGGTGCGGTCGCCCAGGGCGATCAGCTGGGCGCCGGTCAGTGTTGCGACGTCGATGATGGCGTCCGGGAATTCCTGGCTGGCGGCAACGATACCGTCGGCCATGACCAGGCGGCCCTCGGCGTCGGTGTTGAGGACCTCGACGGTCTTGCCGCCGAACATCGTCAGGACGTCGGCAGGGCGCTGGGCAGCGCCGGAGGGCATGTTCTCGGCGATGCAGAGCCACGCGGTCGCCCTGACAGGCAGCCCGAGGCCCGCCAGGGCCAGGACGGTGTTGAGGACGACGGCGGCGCCCGCCATGTCGGATTTCATGTCGCCCATGCCCAGGGCCGGCTTGATGGAGATGCCGCCGGTGTCAAAGGTGATGCCCTTGCCCACGAGGGCGATCTTGGCCGTGGCCTTGGCCGGGGCGTACTCGACCTTCACGAGGCGGGGCTGCCGGGTGGAGCCCTTGCCGACGCCGAGGATGCCGCCGAAGCCCTCCTTCTCGAGGCGCTTCTCGTCCCAGACGGTCACCTTGACGGGCAGGCCCTTGGCCAGCTCCTTGGCGGCGTCGGCGAAGGACTCGGGGTAGAGGTGGCTCGGCGGCTGGTTCACCAGGGTGCGGGTCGCGTTGACGGCCGTGCCGAGCAGGGACGCCCGCTGCAGGACCGGCTGGAGCGCCTTGTCCGTGGCGAAGTCGGTGCGGATGACGACGTTCTTCACCGGATCCTTGAGCCCGTCCTTGGACGTCCGGAACTCGGTGTAGGAATAGGCGCCCATCGCGGCGCCCTCGGCGACCGCCGCGACCTCGGCCAGGGTCGTCGTCGGAAGTGCCAAGGTGACTGTGGTGACGCCGGCCAGCTGGCGGACGGCCGAGCCGGCCGCGCGGCGCAGCGCCTCCTCGGACAGCGGCTGCTTCGAGGAAAGCTTGCCGACGCCGGCGAGCAGCAGGACGGTGGCCCCAACCTCGGGCAGGCCGGGCAGTCGGTGGGCCTGGTCTGCCGCGCCGGTGATGCCAAGAACGCTCAGTGATTCCGCCAGGGCCTCCGCGGCCTTGGCCGTCAGCGGATTGTCGAGCAAGACGGGGCCGTCGGGGCCCTGTCCGACGCCGATGACGAGGGCATCGCTGGGGGACTTCCTCAAATCCCCTGCGACTGCACTAAGTTTGACTTCACTATTCTTGACCACGAGGACAGTCCTCAATTCTCTGTGATGGTTCTCGGTGATATTCGGCAGGAACTGCATGTTTGGCGCCCTGCCACGGATCCCGGGGGCGCCGTCGGTCTGGGACGCAACCCGGTGTCTGCAAAACAAGCCCTAGGGCCATGTCCGATCGTAGTCTCTCGGCAGTGCGGAAATTGAATCGAATGAGAGCTGGAGCACACCCCAGGCAGGAATTAGCCCGGGCGCCGAGGCGTTGTATTGATAGCGGCGCTGCCGTGCGGTGAGTGCCTCATGGGACTGGCCGGCAGGATCTGCCTTGTTGCGCGGGTTCCGCTTGGCACCGTCCCGACGACAGACCGCACCCCGCTCCTCCCACCGCCGCCATCGTGAAAGGAACACGCCGTGATTGAACGGATTTCCGGCTCTTTGCTGGATCCCCAGTCGCTCTACATCCGTGATGACGCGCTGTTCTCCAGCCCCGAACTGCGCGGACTCAACCTCGTCATGGGGTTCACCGGCTTCGCCGACGCCGGCCACGTGGTCCGGCAGATCACCGCTGAACTGCTGGACACGCTCGATGCCCAGATGATCGCCGAGTTCGACGCCGACCAGCTGATCGACTACCGCTCCCGCCGCCCGCAGATCAGCTTTGTCGAGGACCACCTGCAGGATTACCAGGCACCGAGCCTGGCCCTCTATCGGCTGGTCGACGGGCTGGGCAGCCCGTTCCTGCTCCTTGCCGGGTTCGAGCCGGACCTGCAATGGGAGCGCTTCGCGCGCGCCGTCGTCGGCCTCGTCGAGGAGCTTGACGTCAACCTGGTCACCTGGATCCATTCGATCCCGATGCCCGTGCCCCACACCCGGCCGGTCGGCGTGACCGTGCACGGCAACCGGCCGGAGCTGATCGAGGGTATCTCGGTGTGGAAGCCGACAGTGGAAGTCCCGGCTGCGGTGGGACACATCCTGGAGCTGCGGCTGACGGAGGCCGGCCGGAACATCGCCGGCTATGTGATCCATGTGCCGCACTATCTGGCCGAAGCCGAGTACCCGACGGCCGCCGTGGCCGGGCTGGAGTACCTGGGCGCGGCAACGTCGCTCATGCTGCCCACCGACCGCCTGCGCGAGGCGGGACGCGAGGTGGGCCGGCAGATTGCCGAGCAGATCGAGGCCTCCGAGGAGGTCCAACAGGTGGTTTCGCGGCTGGAGACCCGGTACGACGAAAAGGCCGAGGGGACGGTCCGGAGGTCGCTGCTGGCAGATGAGAACGACCAACTCCCCAACGCCGATGCCCTTGGTGCTGCCGTCGAGGCGTATCTGGCCCGTAAAGAACCCGGCGAATAAATACTATTTATCATGAACCGGGCATAATGGGGGAGTGACCTCTCCCCGCGCCTGGCTGATCTGGATCATCGGGATCTTTGCCTATCTCGTGGCGGTCAGCCAGCGCACCTCCTTCGGGGTGGTGGGCCTGGAGGCAACGGAACGCTTCCACGCCACCGCGGCCGAGATCTCGTTTTTCACTGTGCTGCAGCTGCTGGTCTATGCGGCGCTGCAGATTCCCGTAGGCATCCTCGTGGACCGGTTCGGCTCCCGCGCGATGCTGGCCGGCGGCGGTGTCCTGATGGGACTCGGCCAGCTTCAGCTGGCGTTTGCCGACAACATCCCCGGCGGAGTCTTGGGGCGTGTCCTCGTTGGCGCCGGTGACGCCATGACCTTTATCTCCGTGATCCGGCTTATCCCGCTCTGGTTCGCGCCAGGGCGTGTGCCGCTGCTGACCCAGCTGACCGGCATGTCTGGGCAGCTGGGTCAGCTGTTCAGCGTGGTGCCGTTTGCGATGATCCTGCACTCCGCGGGGTGGACCCCTGCATTCCTGACACTCGCCGCGATGTCGGGTCTCGCCGTCGTGCTGGTCCTGCTCCTGCTTCAGGACCTTCCGCCCGGGCACCCGCCTCCCTCGCAATCCCAGGGGCTGCGCGCTACCGGCATCTCGCTGGCGCACGCCTGGCGGCAGCCCGGCACCCGGCTTGGGCTCTGGAGCCACTTCACGGTCCAGTTCAGCGGCACGGTTTTTGCCATGACGTGGGGCTACCCGTTCCTGATCTCCGCCCAGGGGCTGGACCGGGGCACCGTCTCGGCGCTCATGGCGCTGTACGTGGCCGCCGCCATTGCCGCCGGACCCCTGATGGGCAGATTTGTTGCCCGGCATCCGCTGCGGCGCTCCACCATGGTGCTGCTGATTTCCGGGTGCACCGCCGCCGCCTGGGCAGCGGTGCTGCTGCTGCCGGGACGCTCGCCGCTCTGGCTCCTGGCTGTCCTCGTGGTGACCCTGGCCGTCGGCGGCCCCGGCTCCATGATTGGCTTCGACTTCGCCCGGACCTTCAACCCGGCGCACCGGCTGGGCACCGCCACCGGAATTGTCAACGTGGGCGGCTTCATTGCCGCCCTGGTGTCCATCTACCTGATTGGGCTGGTGCTTGACCTCCTGCACGCCAGCGGGTTCTCCCAGGGGGAGCTCTACGGCCTGGATTCGTTCCGGGTGGCCCTCAGCGTGCAGTTCCTGCTGCTTGCCGGGGGAGCCTGCGGCATCATGGTGACCCGGCGGAAAGTCCGGCGCCAGATGGCGGCCCAAGGGGTCATGGTTCCGCCGCTGCTCAAGGCCCTCGCCGCGCAGCGCAGGCTGGTCGCGGAGCGCCGCCGCACGCCCTGATCTCGTGTCCGGCAGGTTCCGGCGGTCCGAGCCGCTCTGACGGTCCGCACGTTGTCCGCACGCGGTTATCCACATAGCGCAGTCTGGTGCTGCCGCGGGGACGCGGCCGCCGCGAAGCTGGGCTCATGACAGCTCCCGATCACTTGAGAATTACTGGCCCCGAAGACATCCTGGGCTTCATTCCGCACTCCCTCGGCTACTGGCCGGAAAACAGCCTCGTTGCCATGACCCTGCAAGGCAAACGGCTCGGAGCCACCCTGCGGGTCGACCTCCCCGTGCCCGGCCCCTCCGGCCCCACCGGCGCCGGACGCGGGGGCCGCGGGGCCGGTGGGGCAGCGAGCGGCGGCGGTGGCTCCGGGGCCGGCGGCCGCGGGAACGGAAGGACAGTCCCCAAGCGCGGCTCCGGCCGGAGGGATCCGCTGGCCGGCTTCGCACGCAATGTCGCGGCCTACTTACAGGCGGACGACGCGGCCGATGGTTCACTGCTGGCCTTTTTCACCGACGCCGGTACGGACAGTTCCGGCGGCGGCCATGCCTGGGCGGCCCTGCTCAAGGAACTCGAGCTCGCCCTCGAGGCAGCCGGATTGCCCGTGAGGGATGCCTGGATGATCGGTGCTGAGTTCTGGCGCAACGCGTACTGCGATGATCCGGAGTGCTGCGGGACGCCCGGTCGGCCGATCGAGCAGATCAGGAACAGCAGGCTCAACGCCGAGATGGTTTACCGCGGCAGCAGCGTCGGCGCCGTCCCCGGTGCGCAAGGGGCCAGACCGGCCCCGCAGACGGTGGACCCCGCGGTGCGCGCGGCCGAGCGCGGCTGGGCGGAGCAATTCTCCCCGCGACGGCGGGACCGGGCACAATTTGACCAGGTCCTCGATGTCTGGACGATGGCCATGCAGGCCGCCACTGGCTTGGAGCATCCGCCTGGCCTCGCCCCGGGCCGCCCGGTTCCTCGGGCCACCGCGCCCGACGCCGGGATCCACCCCGCCGGGGTGCCCGACGCCGGGACCCACCCCGTGGCGGCCCCCGACGCGGGGACCCACCACGCCGGGGCGGCCGATGCCGGCACCCACGCCGCCGGGGGCCTGGGTCCCAGTAAAACCGACCTCAGTAGCTCCGCTTCCAAGTCCCCGGCCCTGCCACTTCACCTCTCACCCGAACTGGCAGGCTACCTCCGGGCTAGTCTGTGCATCCCGTCATGGCGGGACGCTGTGCTGGTCATGGCGGCAGCCGGACGGACTGCGGCCGAATTCGGGGCTGAGGACTTCGGCATGTTCGACACGGAGGCGGGATCCGGCGCCTTGACAGGCTCCATGTCTGGCTCAGGTCTCGGACCGACGCCTCGTCCACCGTCAGGGCCAATCGCCGGGAGCACAGCCGGCGGCACAGCTGGCCGTACAGCGGATGGCTCTTCCGGTCGCCTGCCCGCGCACATGTCCGATCCGGCTTCTCGTTCCACGTCAGTGAGGGGAACGCCGCTGTCGGAGGCGCCAGCCGTCGGCGGGCCCGCTGCCGGCGCCGCTCCCGTTGCCGAAGCGGTCCCCGGTTACGGGGAAGTCCTGCTCGGACTGGCGCCATCGGTCCCGGATTGGGCCCTGCTGGTCGGGCTCGAGCGGGTTCTGGAGCGGCTCGGCGCTCTGGGTGACGGCGAGCCAACCGCGGCCGCCGTGACGGCACGGGGCTGGATCGAATGGTGCCGCGGCCGCGGCTCCTACGCCGACGCCCTGTACCGGCAGGCACTGCAGGAGCACCCGGGGTACAGGCTCGCGGAACTGCTGGCAGAGCTTGGCCGGCGGGGCACCCTTTGCGGCTGGGCTGCCAGACGCGAGGCCGCTTGGCAGAAATTTTCGCCTGACGCGGCATGAGTAACTGACGCGGCGCGGAAGCCGCGGCAATATGGTGGTCCCGGCGTCCCGGAAGGCACTCACGGTAAAAACCGTGAGACAATGATTGCCGAGACCCGGTTGGGTCCGTGTATCAAGTGCCCTAAATGTTCCTTGGAAACAGGGAACATTAAGGCCATCCCAGCAGTTCTACTAAGTGGCTCTGCTGGTCGTGGTTGCACCTGATGTTGAACACGGACTTGACAGGGTCATAGTGGTGTTGCCCGTATGGTGATTCCGCAGACCGCAGCTAGAAAGGTTTTCAGTGACCCCGTCTTCCGCGAAGAAGGAACCCGCCGACCAGGCCGAATTGTCCCCTGAGGAGAAGAAGGCGGCGACCAACGCCAAGCGCGCCGCCACGCGCGCAGCCAACAAGGCTGTCAAGGACGCCGCTTCCGCAGAGGGTGGCGACACCGCAACCGGAGTCGCCAAGCCTGAGCCCAAGAAGCGCGGGCCTAAGCCCGGCGCCAAAGCCGCGGCAGAAGCCGCCGGCAACTCAGCCAGTACGTCCGACGACGACGTCGACGCCGAAGAGGATCTCGACGACATCGCGCCCGACGCCGCCGAGCTCGGCGACGAAGTAGAAGGCGAAGAAGTCGCCGGCAAGGCCGCAGCCACCACCGGCACCGGCTTCGTGTATTCCGACGCAGACGACGACGACGCCCCCGTGCAGCAGGTCATGTCCGCCGGAGCTACCGCGGACCCGGTCAAGGACTACCTGAAGCAGATCGGCAAGGTCGCCCTGCTGAACGCCGAGCAGGAAGTGGACCTGGCCCTCCGGATTGAGGCAGGACTCTTCGCCGAGGAGAAGATCGCCGCCGACGACGGCACCATGGATCCGAAGCTCAAGCGTGAACTCGAGTTCGTCATCCACGACGGCAAGCGTGCCAAGAACCACCTGCTGGAGGCCAACCTCCGCCTCGTCGTCTCGCTGGCCAAGCGCTACACCGGCCGCGGCATGCTGTTCCTGGACCTGATCCAGGAAGGCAACCTGGGCCTGATCCGTGCGGTCGAGAAGTTCGACTACACCAAGGGCTTCAAGTTCTCCACCTACGCCACCTGGTGGATCCGCCAGGCGATCACCCGGGCCATGGCCGACCAGGCCCGTACTATCCGCATCCCGGTGCACATGGTGGAAGTCATCAACAAGCTGGCCCGCGTCCAGCGCCAGATGCTGCAGGACCTCGGCCGCGAACCCACGCCGGAGGAGCTGGCCCTCGAGCTGGACATGACCCCGGAAAAGGTCGTGGAGGTCCAGAAGTATGGCCGCGAGCCCATCTCGCTGCACACCCCGCTTGGTGAGGACGGCGACTCCGAGTTCGGCGACCTCATCGAGGACTCCGAAGCCGTGGTTCCCGCAGATGCCGTGAGCTTCACCCTGTTGCAGGAACAGCTGCACTCGGTGCTGGACACGTTGTCCGAGCGTGAAGCCGGCGTGGTCGCAATGCGCTTCGGCCTCACCGACGGTCAGCCGAAGACTTTAGACGAAATCGGCAAGGTCTACGGCGTGACGCGCGAGCGCATCCGGCAGATCGAATCCAAGACCATGTCCAAGCTGCGGCACCCGTCGCGCTCACAGGTCCTGCGCGACTACCTGGACTAAGCGCCGACTGGCCACAGGCCAGGCGAAGTTCGCAGCAACGCGGGGTCACCTCCCGCCCGTCCTCATCGGAGGAACGGGCCGGACGTGGCCCCGCGTTGCTGTTACTGCCGCCAATTTGCTCCTGGTGCCACCACGTTGCTTCGCGCGGGTAGCCCACGGAAGCTCATCCCTCAACGAATCAGGGCCCCTCCGGTATGGAGGGGCCCTGATTCAGTGGTCTCAAGTCGCCCGGTACCCTGTAGGGCGCCGAAGCGAAACCGGTGTTGCGGTCTAGTCGACCGGAACCGGGGCCTTCTGGTGAAGGCGGTCAGTCTCGTCGTGCCAGTCTGAGCTGAGCGGCTTGAGTGTCGGCTCTACGGCGCGTGCGTGGTGGCCGCAGAAAAGAAGCTCACCGCCGGAGGCACCGAGAACAACTCGGACATATGCCTGTGCTCCGCAACGATCGCACCGGTCTGCGGCGGTCAGTGTGCGGTCCGCAACTGCTGTTGTCATGTTCGGCCTCCTTAGTAGATCGGTATACCCATATAACCAGCATTCGTGGCCAAACCATGGAACGGATGGCCAACTTTCGCTGTACGCGTATCACGTCTCAATAACGGCGCCTGGCCGGGGAGTCCCTGCGGGGAGTGGCAAACCGTCGATGGCCCGGAGTCCGACTAACCTAGGAAGAGCGTCAATTTCTGTGACTACCCGCCTGCTCCCGCACCAGGGCGGTCCCGATCCTGTAAGGAGTTCACGACCCGTGGCACCCAGTTCTGATTACACCGCCCGGCACCTCTCCGTGCTGGAGGGCCTCGAGGCCGTCCGTAAGCGCCCGGGCATGTACATCGGCTCCACGGACTCCCGCGGACTCATGCACTGCCTCTGGGAAATCATCGACAACTCCGTCGACGAGGCCCTCGCCGGCTTTGGGCACGACATCAAGATCATCCTGCATGCGGACAATTCGGTGGAGATCCACGATGACGGCCGCGGCGTCCCGGTGGACGTCGAACCGAAAACCGGGCTGACCGGCGTCGAGGTGGTTTTCACCAAACTGCACGCCGGCGGAAAATTTGGCGGCGGCTCCTACACCGCTTCCGGCGGCCTGCACGGCGTCGGCGCCTCCGTGGTCAACGCGCTTTCGGCCCGCCTCGACGTCGAAGTCGACCGCGGCGGCAAGACCTACAAGATGTCCTTCCGCCGGGGGGAGCCTGGCCGGTTCAAGGATCCGGGCACCAAGCCGGACCCCGCGACGCTCTTCGAACCCTTCATCGACGGCTCCGTGCTGGACGTCGTGGGGAAGGCCAAGCGTGGCGTGACCGGAACCCGGATCCGCTACTGGGCGGACCGGCAGATCTTCACGCCCGATGCCAAATTCTCCTACGATGACCTCGCCGCACGTGCCCGCCAGACCTCCTTCCTCGTCCCCGGACTGAAGCTCACGGTCCGGGATGAACGCCGGGTTGCGGGCACGCCAGGGGAATCGGGCCCGCATGAGGAGATCTTCCACCACGACGGCGGCATCTCCGAGTTTGTCGACTTCCTCGCCGCCGACCCTGCCGTGACCGACATCTGGCGCCTCCACGGTGCCGGGAAATTCAAGGAAACCGTCCCCGTCCTCGACGAAAAGGGCCACAGCCAGCTCGCGGAGGTCGAGCGCGACTGCGAGGTCGACGTCGCGCTGCGCTGGGGCATCGGCTACGACAGCACAGTCCGTACCTTCGTCAACATCATTTCCACGCCCAAGGGCGGCACCCACCAGTCCGGCTTCGAGCAGGCCCTGCTCAAGACGTTCCGCAAGGCCGTGGAGACCAATGCCCGCAAGCTCAAGGCCGGCAACGACAAGATCGAAAAAGACGACATCTTCGCCGGCCTGACCGCAGTCCTGACCGTCCGGCTGGCCGAACCGCAGTTCGAGGGCCAGACCAAGGAAATCCTGGGCACGTCGGCAGTCCGGGCCATCGTGGCCAAGGTGGTGGAGCAGGAGATCAGCGCCAAGCTGACGTCCGCAAACCGCAACGACAAGGCGCAGTCCGCGCTGCTGCTGGAAAAGATCGTCAGCGAGATGAAGTCCCGTATCTCGGCACGGGTCCACAAGGAAACCCAGCGCCGGAAGAATGCGCTGGAAACCTCCTCCATGCCCACCAAGCTCGCCGACTGCCGCACGGACGACGTCGGACGCTCCGAGCTGTTCATCGTCGAAGGTGACTCCGCACTCGGCACCGCCAAGCTGGCGCGGTCCTCCGACTTCCAAGCGCTGCTGCCGATCCGCGGCAAAATCCTCAACGTCCAGAAGGCCTCGGTGGGGGACATGCTCTCCAACGCCGAGTGCGCGGCCCTGATCCAGGTGGTGGGGGCCGGCTCCGGCCGGACGTTCGACATCAGCGCCGCCCGGTACGGCAAAGTGATCCTGATGACCGACGCCGACGTCGACGGCGCCCACATCCGGACCCTGCTCCTGACGCTGTTCTTCCGCTACATGCGCCCGATGATCGACGAGGGTCGCGTCTTCGCCGCCGTCCCGCCGCTGCACCGGGTGGAGGTGGTCAACGCCGGCCAGAAGGCCAACGAGATGATCTACACCTACTCCGAGGCCGAGCTCCACGTCCTGCTGGCGCGGCTCGCCAAAGAGGGCAAGCGCTACAAGGAGCCGATCCAGCGGTACAAGGGTCTGGGCGAGATGGATGCCGAGCAGCTGGCCGAAACCACCATGGACCCGCGGCACCGGACCCTTCGCAAGGTCGGGATCGAGAACGCCAAGCAGGCCGAAGAGACTTTCGACCTCCTCATGGGCTCGGACGTGGCTCCGCGAAAGGACTTCATCATCGCGGGCGCCGCAAACCTGGACCGGGAGCGCATCGACGCCTGACGCTCCGCCGGCGGGCCGGCCCTAGCCGAGCAGGCCGGGGACCAGTAACAGGGCCGTCGGCACGGCCAGCAGCAGCGCACAGCAAGCCAGGACGGCGGCGCGCAGCGGTTCGGATAGCGGCGGCCGGGGCGAGAGCAGGCGGCTGACGCGGGACGCCGTCGTCCCTGCCGAGCCCGCGCCCCCGGTAGCGCCGGGCTGGCCGGGGTCGACGTCGGACAGGCCGGGCTCGACGAACGCCAGGCGTGCCGCCGGGGTGGCCGGGGAGCCGCTGGCCACTATGGCAATCGCCTTGATCAGGGTCGCCTTGCTCTCCGTCTTGAGCGCGACGTCGTCGGCCAGCATTTCGATCAAGGAGTTGACCGCCTCCTGCGCCAGCCGGGTGGTGGGGAGCCACGGCAGGGCCTGGCGCCACGCGGCGAAGGCCCACAGCAGGAGGTGGTGGCGCTGGCTCAGGTGCGCGTTCTCGTGAATCAGCACGGCGCGCAGCTCGTCGGGCTCCAGGGCGGCCATGAGCCCGTCGGAGAGAACCGTGACGGACCGTGCGCCGCCGGGCAGGCAGTACGCCACGGGCGAGTCCACGTTCAGGACCATGGTCCGTGGGCCGTCGGAGGAAGGTGAGGCCAGGAGGTCCAGCAGTTCGCGGTGGCGCCGGCGCTGGCGCTGGATCTTGTAATAGGTCAGCAGCAGGGTGAAAACGAGGTGCGCCGTCAGCAGGGCGGCGGTCGAGAGCGCAAAGATGTGCCAAAAGCCCAGCTCAGTGGTGGGGGCATTGTTGAAGACCATCCCCGCCAGGGCCCGCAGGCCGGAGACCAGGTTATCCCCGACCGGCTCGAGCCCGTAGACCAGCATGGCGCCGATCATGGACAGTCCGCCGGCCAGGGCGATCGCCTGCCACAGCAGCATTGCCGTGAAGGGGGAGCGGGCCGGCCACTGGGCACGGGAGAGGAGGATAGGCACCGGCCACGCCAATGCTATCGCCAGGACCGCCAGAAAATATGAGGTCCAGAACATCGGGCGCTAGCTGCGGCCCAAAAGCTTGCGCAGGGTTTCTGCTTCGTTGTCTGTGACCGAACCAATGAACCGGGCCAGCACGGCCTCGCGGTCCGGAGCAGAGCCGAGGACCTCGTGCATGAGCTCAGCAGTGTGGTCCGCGCGGCTCGAGACGGCCTGGTAGCGGTGCGGACGGGTGCCGCGTTCGCGTTCCACAAGGCCCTTGCGCTCAAGGCGCGAGAGTACGGTCAGCACCGTGGTGACGGCGAGGTCCTTGCCCACATGCCCGGCGGTGCCGTCCTGGGGGTTGGTGCTCTGCGCGAGGAGGTCCCGCAACGTGTTGGCCGTCGCAGCTTCTTGGCCTGCCCAGAGCAGATCCATCACTGCCCGTTCCAGTTCACCGAGACTTGCCATTGCGTACATCCTTCTATGACTGCCGCGCCGGCGTGGTGCTGGGAAAATGCTGGTGCCTGCCGGTGCGGTGTATGTGAACACTTCAGTTACAAATTTACCGCGTTTTGCGCATTCTTTCTACATGAAGTAGAACACGGCCCTTCGGCGTGTCGGGCGGCCGCCGCGGGGCCCCAAGGCGGGGGGCCGTTCGGCCATTGCAGGCCGTGACGTGCCGTGGGAGCCTGAGTTACAGGGAAGCGCCGATGTGTTCTACACTCTGTAGAAGACACATTTCTACGCCACGTAGAAGTTGCTCGGACCTAGCCAAAAGTAGGAACTGCCTTGGACGCCTTGGAAATCGCACGCTGGCAATTCGGTATCACCACGGTCTATCACTTCATGATGGTGCCGCTCACGATCGGCCTCGGGCTGGTGGTGGCTGTGATCCAGACGTTCTGGTACCGCACCGGCAAGCCGGAATATCTGCGCATGACCAAGTTCTGGGGCAAGCTCTTCCTGATCAACTTCATCATGGGCGTCGCCACCGGAATCGTGCAGGAGTTCCAGTTCGGCATGGCCTGGAGCGAGTACAGCCGCTTCGTGGGCGACGTGTTCGGTGCCCCACTGGCCATGGAGGCGCTCCTTGCCTTCTTCGTCGAGTCAACATTCCTGGGCCTGTGGATCTTCGGCTGGAAACAACTCAAACCCGGCGTCCACCTGGCCTGCCTCTGGGTCGCCGTGATCGGCTCCGTGTTCTCGGCCTACTTCATCATCGTGGCCAATAGCTGGATGCAGCACCCTGTCGGCGTCGAAATGGTCAACGGCCGGCCCGTCATGACCGACGCGTGGGCCGTCTTCACCAACAACACGGCCCTCGTCGCCGTCCCGCACACCCTCTTCGGTGCCCTCGCCGTCGCCGGGGGCTTCCTCCTCGGCATCGCTTGGTACCACCTGTGGCGCCGCCGCCACGACGGCATCGACACGATCGGGGACGACGGCAAGGTAATTCCCGGCGAAGCCGCCGGCATCCTCGGCCGGGACCGCAGCGACCACACCGTCTGGATCCGCTCCCTGCGGATCGGCGCCGTCGTCGCCATGATTTCCTTCGCGGGTACCGCCGTCACCGGGGACCTGCAGGGCAAGCTCATGTTCGAGCAGCAGCCCATGAAGATGGCCGCCGCCGAGGCAGCCTGCCACGACGGCACCGGATTCTCGGTTCTCAGCGTCGGCAACGTCGGCTCCAAAAACTGCGACGACATCGTGGCCGTGATCGAGGTCCCCGGCATCCTGTCCTTCCTGGCCAAGGGCGACTTCACCACGGAGGTCAAGGGCGTCAACAGCCTGCTGGGCGAGTACGAGGCCAAGTACGGCACCACATTGCCGGACAACCCCATCTACGGGGACCGCGCCGGCCAGCAAATCCAGTACGTGCCCGTCATGGAAGTCACCTACTGGGGCTTCCGGATGATGATCGGCTTCGGCGGCGTGGCCGCCCTCGCCGCCCTCCTGGCGCTGTGGGCCACGCGCAAGGGAACCGTGCCGGCCTCCCGCGGACTCATGCGTCTGGCGGTGTTCGGCATTCTCGCACCGTTCGGTGCCAACGCCGCGGGCTGGATCTTTACGGAGATGGGCCGCCAGCCGTTCGTCGTCGCCCCCAACCCGGACCCCAGCGGAGTCGATCAGGTCTTCATGTTCACCGCAGCCGCCGTCTCACCGGGGGTCTCGGCCGGCGAGATCCTGACCTCCCTCGTGGTCCTGACCAGCATCTATGCCGTGCTCCTGGTGGTGGAGGTCAAGCTCCTAGTCAAATACATCCGCGGCGGCGTGGCCTCGGCCATGCCGGAACTAGTGCACGCCCCCGCCGACGAGAACGAAGACAAAACCCCGCGAGGCGGTCCGGGCAAACCCGACGACGACGTCCTGGCCTTCGCCTACTAGGCGCCGGCCCCGCAACCCACCCACCCAGCAACCCCACACGGAAAAGCGCAGAGGATTCTCAGCATGGAACTGCTACCCACCATCTGGTTCGTCGCCATCGCGGTGCTGTGGACGGGCTATCTCTTTCTCGAGGGCTTCGACCTTGGCGTCGGGATGCTGTTTAAGGTATTCGCCCGGGACAACACGGAGCGCCGCGTCCTGATCAACACGATCGGCCCGGTCTGGGACGGCAACGAGGTCTGGCTCCTGACCGCCGGCGGCGCCACGTTCGCTGCTTTCCCGCTGTGGTACGCGTCGCTCTTCTCCGCACTGTACCTGCCGCTGCTGCTGGTCCTCGTGGCGCTCATCTTCCGAGCCGTCGCCTTCGAATACCGCGGCAAGGTGGACAACCCCCGGTGGCGCGCCCGCTGGGACTGGGCCATCTCGGCAGGGTCGTTCGTCGCGGCCTTCGGCGTCGGCGCGGCACTGGCCCTGACCACCACGGGACTGCCGCTGGACGCCAACGGTGACCGCGAGGGCGGCCCGTTCGCCTGGTTCAGCGGCTACGCCCTGCTCGGCGGGTTCGCCGTCGTCGGGTTCTCCCTCCTGCACGGGCTCGGGTTCCTGGCGCTGAAGACCGACGGCGAAGTCCGCCACCGGGCGCGGGCCTGGTTCGTCCGGTTACTGCCCGTGCTGCTGCTGCCCATGGCCGGCTGGGCGGTGAGCCTCCAGCTGCTCAGCGGCGAGGCCTGGACCATCGCCGCCGTCGTCGCGGCCGTCATTGCGGCAGTCCTGTCATGGAATTTTGCCCGCAAGGGTGCCGAGGGCCGTGCCTTCATGTCGCTGGGGGTGTTCCTCCTGCTCGGCAGCGCCTCCATCTTCGGTGCCGCCTTCCCCGTGGTGCTGCCGTCCACCCTGGATCCCGCGTTCAACCTGACAATCTCCAACGCCTCGTCCTCGGACTACACCCTGGGCCTGATGAGCATTGTGGCCTGCATCGGGCTGCCGCTGGTCCTGGCGTACCAGGCATGGACGTACTGGGTGTTCCGGCGCCGGGTGAGCGCGGCGCACATCCCGGAGGCGCACAGCTTCCTTCCCGCAATCGCCGCCAAAGCCCTGGCACCGAAGGACTAACTTTCCTGATGAGACCGTTCCCCTCTGGCCCTGCGACCCGTTCCGCGCTCTACCTGCTGGGCCTGCTGGCCGCCCTGAAGGCGCTGTCCCTGGTGCTGATGGCTCAGGCTGTGGCATCCATGCTCGCCGGACTCGCGGCGCATGACCCCGCGTGGGCAGACCAGCTGGTTCTGGGCGTCGCCGGGGCCGTGCTGCGGTCACTGACCGTGTGGGCCCAGACAGTGGCCTCGCGCCGGGCGGCGCTTGGGGTGAAGGAGGAGCTGCGTACTCAGCTCCTGGAGCAGGCGCTGAGGAACGGAACGCGCGCGTCCGGTCCCGCCGATGGCGGCCTCGCCGTCCTGGCGACCCGGGGGCTGGATGCCCTGGACAACTACTACACCCAGTACCTGCCCGCTCTGGTGAACTGTGCGGCCATTCCGCTGCTGCTGGGGGCCCGCATCCTCTTCGCCGACTGGATCAGCGCGGTGGTGATCGTGCTGACGGTGCCGCTGGTGCCGCTGTTCATGGTCCTGATCGGGCGGTACACAGAGGATCGCGTCAGGGAAGCCCAGTCCGCATTGGCACGGCTCTCCGGCCACATGATCGAGCTCGCCAAGGGCCTGCCCGTCCTCGTCGGCCTGGGCCGGGCCGCCGCCCAGCGCCAGGCACTGGAAGACATGTCTGAGGAATACCGTTCCCGGACCATGGGGACTTTGCGCACAGCCTTCCTCTCCGCCCTGGCCCTGGAACTCATCTCAACCATTTCAGTGGCGGTGGTTGCCGTGTTCATCGGCGTCCGCCTGGTTCACGGAGACATGGCGCTTGAGGCAGGGCTGCTTGCGCTCATCCTGGCTCCCGACTGCTACCTGCCGCTCCGGGAGCTTGGCACCGCACACCACGCCAGCGACGACGGCCGGGCAGCGCTCGCCGAAACCAATGCGGTCCTCGCGGACCCGGGCGCCACGCCGCTGACCCCGACGCCGGCCGCCGGACCCGCTGCTGGCCCGCCTGAGGTCACCGTGGACGGGCTGACCGTTCGGTTCGGCGGTCGCGCAGACGCCGCCGTCGGTCCACTGAGCTTCACCGCCGCTGCCGGCCGGATCACGGCACTCGACGGGGCCAGCGGTGCCGGCAAGAGCACCGTGCTCGGAGTCCTCGCGGGGACCATCGGGACTGGCACGGGAACCGTCGTGTCCGGACGCCTTGGAGGATTCACGACGGCGGAAGTCGCGTGGGTGCCACAGCACCCCGTCATGGTGGCCTCCACGGTGCTGGACGAGATCCGCCTGTATCTCGGCTTTCCCACGTACCGGCCCGATGGCGGTGCGGACGGTGCTCCGGCTTATGGGCCCGACGCTGCGGCCGGCGCTCCGGCCTATATGTCGGCAAGCGCTGAAATCGATGCGGCATCGCAACGCTGCCTTGCGGCGGTTGGCGCGGAGCACCTGGCCGCCAAGCACCCGGCCGAGCTGAGCCCGGGGGAGCTACGGCGGGTGGCGCTGGCCCGGGGGTTGGCGCGGATCGAAGCCGGTGCCAGCGTACTGCTCCTGGATGAACCCACCGCCCATCTGGACCGGGCATCGGCCACACTCGTCAATCGGGCCCTCGCCGGGCTCCGCGGACAGGCCACCGTGCTGCTCGTCGCGCACGACCGGCAGACCCGTGAGCTTGCCGACACGCTCGTCGCGTTGGCCCCGCACGGCGGCGGGAACCACGGCATTGAACTTCCCGCCCGCGCTACGCCTTGGCCGGCATCTGCCCGCGTTGATGCGGACGTCCAGGGTGCGGCAATCCGGCAGCCTTCCGTGGCGGGTGCCGCAACGCCGAGTCCGGACGTGATGCCGAGTCCGAGCGTGACCCCCATCCCGACGCCGGGCCGCCCGGAGGCCGGCGCCGCGCCTGCCGTGATCTTCGGCTCGGCCGGCTCAGTGGGCTCAGCCGGCACGGCCGGCTCAGTCACCTCCCAGTTGCGTCGCCTGTTGGCCCCGGTAAGGGGCCGGTTTGCCGCCGCCGGAGCCGTAGGCACTTTGGCGGCGCTGTTCGCCGTCGCCCTCGCCGGGCTGTCCGGCTGGCTGATCATCCGCGCCAGCGAGCAGCCGCCCATCCTGTATCTGCTCACCGCGATTGTCGGCGTGCGGTTCTTCGGCGTCGGCCGGGCGTGCCTGCGGTACTCCGAACGGCTGCTGCTGCATGATGCCGTGTTTGCCGCACTGACCCGGCTGCGGGGCCGGCTGTGGGAGTCGCTGAGCCGGCGGGCACTGTCCCTGCGCCGGCTCCTGCAGGGCGGCAACGTCCTGGGCACGGTGGTGGACGACGTCGACACCCTCCGCGAGCTCCTGCCCCGCGTCGTGCTGCCGCCCGTCACTGCCGTAGCTGTCGCCGTGGCCGCAGTGGGCGGGATCGGGCTGCTGCTCCCCGCGGCGCTGCCCGCCGTGGCCGTGGCAGCGCTGCTGAGCATCGTGGTTGCCCCCGCGCTGGCGTTGGCCGCGGACCGCATGTCAGCCGGCACGGAACAAAGACTCCGCTCCGGCGTGCTCCGTCACGTGGCCGCCGCCCTGGACGCCCGCGCAGAACTGCACGCCAACGGCGTGAGTGCCCCCGTGCTGGGCGCGATAGGCCGGGCAGACCGGGCCGCGACTGCAGCCTCACGGCGCTCGGCGTGGGCGGAAGGGCTTGGCCAGGCCTTGACCGTCCTGGCCTGCGCCGGAGCCGCCCTGGCCAGCGCATTGTTGGCCGCCCCGCTCGCTCTTAGCGGCGCGGTCGAACCGGCGACGGTCGCCGTCGTTGTCCTTGTCCAGCTTGCCCTGGTGGACCCGTACGCGGCGATCACCACGGCCGTGCGGCAGTACCCGGCGCTGCGCGCCGTCATGCGGCGGATCGGCGAGGCAGGCGTCCTGGAGCCGCGGGCCGATGGTGAATCGCAGGGCGACGGCGCCGCTGCCGGCGGCCTGGTGCCCGTGGCCTCGCGGCCCGGCGGTGGGCCCGGGATCGAACTGGTGGACCTCGCTGTTGCCTGGCCGGGCGGCGGCAATGTCTTTACCGGACTCACGGCCGAGGCCGGGCCGGGGCGCTGGCTGGCCGTCACTGGTGTCTCCGGCTCCGGCAAGTCGACCCTGCTGGCCGCGATCCTGGGGTTCCTGCCGGCGGCCAGCGGCCACCTGTATCTGAGCGGCCGCGCCGCCTGGTGCCCGCAGGAGGCACACCTGTTCGACTCGACCATCCGCGGCAACCTTCTCCTGGCCCGGCCGGAGCCGGAACCCGTGCCGGAACCCGCCAGCACGGACGCCGCCGCGACTGGGTCCGGGGATGCAGCGCGGACCGGGGATGCCGCCTCGGGCGGACAGCCTGGTGTGGCCGGAGGCGACGAGCAGATGCGCGCCGCACTCAACGCCGTCGGACTCGGTGCGCTGCTGGCCCGGCTTGAGGACGGGCTGGACACGCGGATCGGACCGGGCGGGGCGTTCCTCAGCGGTGGGGAGCGTACGCGCCTGGCCGTTGCGCGCACGCTCATGACCGGGGCCGATGTCATCTTGCTCGATGAACCGACGGCGCACCTCGATGCGGAATCAGGCAGGCTTATGCTCGCCGAACTGCGGGACGGTCTGCGCGACCGGACGGTTGTCCTTGTCACCCACAACCCGAACGATATTGACGCCGCTGACACCAGACTTGACCTGGACGCCGCGGCTGCCGTTGCTGCCGCGGGCGAGGGCCCGGCGCCGGCGGCCGTGCTGGCGCGGGGGTAGCCCGCCTATTAGCCTGTTGCCATGAACCAAAACGGCGAACTGCTGCCCAGGCCTGCACTCGATCCCCGGCTGTCCTGGCGGGCGGCGGAGCACAGAGTCCTCGATGCGTGGGCCGGTCTGATCGCCCGGACCGCCGCCGTGGAGCAGCCCGTCTGGTTTGAGCGCCGGGCGGATCTGGAACAGATCATGGAGTCGAAGAACAACCCGGTGGGGGCAAACACCATAATCGGCTTCGACGCCGAGGGCGTTGCCCGGGCGTACGGCCGGATCACCAAGAACCGCGATGGTGACAAGGCCAACGGCTCCGGCTGCGTTGACCCTGAGTGGCAGGGGAGCGGGGTCGGTACCGGGCTGCTGGGCTGGATGGAACAGCGGACCAGGAACCGCTTCGCAGAGGACGCACTGGCGGCGGGGAATACCGACGAGGCCGGCGACGCACGGACCGCGGTCCCGCGCCCGCGGCTGCGGCTCTACACGGAGCAGCAGCATCAACACCAGGCCGCCTTGTTCGCTGATTCGGGCTTTCGCATTGTCCGCTATTACAACGAGATGCACCGGCCGCTGAACCAGGCTGCGCCCGAGGCCGGCCTGGACCCCGGACTGGAGCTCGTGACGTTTGGACCGGCGCTGCATGAGCCGGTGCGGCTGGCGCACAATGCGGCATTTCGGGACCACTGGGGCAGCGAACCCCGCGACGAGGAGGCGTGGGGCTTCGTGGTGAACGACCCGCAGGCCCGGCCGGACTTGAGCGGCGTCGTACTGGACCGTTCCACCGGGACGGTGGCCGGCTATCAGCTGGCCACCCACGACGCCAACGCCGCCCTGAGCCGGGGGTTCCGCGAGGGATACACGGAGCTCCTCGGAGTCAGGAGGGAATTCCGGGGCCGGGGCATCGCGCAAGTGCTCCTGGCCGATGCCATGCGCCGTTTCGCCGCCGCGGGCATGGACGTGGCCTCCCTGGACGTCGATTCGGAGAACCCGACCGGAGCCCTCGCGCTCTACATCAAGATGGGCTACGCGGCGGTCAACCGGAGCATGGCGTGGGACAAGGATCTCCAACCGGCAGCGCAGTAGACGGCTTCGACAGCCTTACTCAGCGGACCCGCAGACTTGCCGTCTGGGTGCTGGCATGCCAACCGTCGGCGTGCCAGCCGTCTGGTGCGAACCGTCTCGGCGCCAGCCATCCGGGTGCTAGCCGTCTGGGCGGAAGCCATCTAGGCGCTATCCGTCGGCGTGCCAGCCGTCTGGGTGCCAGCTGTCTAGGTGCTAGCCGTCCACATCGTGGAGGTGATGGACGACGTCGTGCAGGAAGTACTGGGCGAACGTCAGGACGGTGAACACGGAGCCGTTGCTCCGGGTCCCTTTGCGACCCCAATCCTCCTCCGGGACCCGGGCGAAGGACGCGGCGATCTGCTCGCCCTCTGCGGTTAGCTCGACGGCGACCTCGGCCGGGTCGGCATTGGCATAGTCCTTCTCGATTGCCGTTTTGTCCTGGTCCCAGTCATCGAAGCGGGCATCGTCTTCGGTCAGCATGAGCGACAGGCGGTGATCGAACAGCGTGAAGACGTCCCGGACGTGACAGCCGTACTCGAGGACGGACCAGGTGACCTCATCGGGGCGTTCCGTCGCGTCCGGACGCCGCAGGGCTGCCCGCCATCGCGGGAGCATGCTGGTGACCATCCCCGGCGCCGTGGCTGGGGTCGCAGCGGAGGCATCGAAACCGCACTCGGGGCAGGGCCGTGACAGGACCCAGGTCCAGTCCTTGGTATCCGGAATGATAGGCATTCCAGCAGTGTAAGGGCATTTGTTCTGCCGGGCATCCCGACTCGTTGCGGCAGTCGGGGTGGGGCGCAGCTGCAGGCTTCTGGGCCGGCGGTGGCACGAAGCGCGCACCGGCTGGACTCCTCGAACAGGCTCCGATGAGGTCGAGTCCACGTGGCGGCGTTCACTGCAGCTGTGTTGCGGCGGACCTTCCTGGCGACAAACCTGAGGTCGGGGCGATATTGCTGTCGTTGCCAGGTGCTCACTATTAATGTCGGACCCATTCAGTAGATTCAAGTCATGGAAGCCGTCAGGGATTTCATTGCTTGCGAGGACACGGACCGGGGACCCGCCCCGGTCCAGCAATCCGGCGTGGACGGGGTTGAAGGCGTTGCCGGCGTTGCCGGCGTGGACGCTGCGCTGGCTGTGCTGCAGGCGGTGAGCGCGGCGGCGGTGGAGGACGCGGGATCGTGGGGACTCCAGGCCGCGTCGGACTTCGCCGGACGGATGGAGGAATTCTCGCGCACCGTGGAGTATCTGCAGCTGGTCGGCGCCGCGGCCGTGGACCGGACCCGGAAACAGTCCGCTAGCACGGGCGCGGCTGCCGCGGGGGCGGTCACCTCGTGGACCACGGGCTGGCGTGAGAGCCCCGACGGCTGGCAGACCGGTGGATCCGGAGCCGCCGAGCCTGCCGGCACCAGCGCGGCAGGCGCGTCCGGGCTGACTTGTGTGAACGGGCCCGGGACGGGGGACGGTGCGTCCGGGTCGACGGCGGCCGCGGCTGACGCGTCCTCCGGGCCGGCGTCGGTCCTGGATGACGGGTACCGGAACACCGCGGCGTTCCTGCGGGCGCGGCTGCGGATCAGCGCGGCGGAGGCACGGCGCCGGCTCTCCCTCGCCGAGTCCCTGCTGCCCCGGCAGGGACTCGCCGGCCGGCCGGTGCCGCCCGTGCACCCGGAGCTCGCCGCCGCGGTCGCGGCCGGCGAGGTCGCCTCCCGGGCCGCGACGGTCATCGCCGTCGCCCTCGAGCGGGTCCGGCCGCTGTGCGTCCCGGATGCCGCGGCCCGGATGGAGCACGCCCTGACCCGCACGGCCGCGGAGAACGACGCCGACTTCCTCGTCCGCGTCACCCGCAGCTTGGTAGACGCGCTGGACCAGGACGGCGCCGAGCCGTCCGAGGAGCTGCTCCGCCAGCTCCAGGGCGCCTTCATCCGCCGCCGCCGGCACGGCCTGCACCACCTCGAGATCTACGCGACCACCGAACAGTTCGAACACCTCCTCACCGTCATGAACACCGCCGCCAACCCCCGCACGGGCAGCAGCGGAACCTCGCCGGTGGGGAGCGGCCACGGGTCCGCTGCGATGGATGCCGGCGGGGGGCCTGCTGCCGGAGCCAGTGCCGCCGGTGTCGGCTGGGCCGCAGACACAGCTTTCGGGGTTGGGTGGACCGCAGACGCGGCCTCCGGGGAGGGGGCTGCCGCCGGAGCCACTGCCCCCGGCGACGGCTGGGCCGCCGACACGGCGTTCGGGGTCGGGTGGACCGCAGACACAGCAGAGGGTGATGGTTCGGTCACTGCCGCGGCCCACACTGAGGGTTCGGTCAGTGAAGCCGCCGCCCGGGTCTCGGCCTGCGTGTCCGGTGCTGCCGGCGGCGGCCCGGTGCGCGCGGCCTCGCCGGCCGCGGACATCGATCCGGCGGGCGCGGGCGCGCCGGCCACGGTCCCCGCCCCGGAGGACCAGCCCGGCCCCGGCGGTGGGCCCGCCACGGCGGAGGACCCGGCGCTGCCGGTGCTGGATCTCCGCTCCCGGCCGCAGAAGCTGCTCGACGGCCTCGTGGGCGCGTGCAAGGCCGCCCTCGCCGCCGGAACCCTGCCGGCCGCCGGCGGGCTGCGCCCGCAGGTCATGGCCACCATCGACTACCGCGACCTGCTCACCCGGCTCCAGGACAGCGCCGGCGCCGCGCCGGAGAGCGGCCCCGCAGGCCTCCGGCAGTCGCCGGGCCCGGCGGCCACCGGGTCGTTGCTGTTCACCGGGCCCGTCACCGCCTCCACCATCCGGAAGATCGCCTGCGACGCGGACATCATCCCGGTCCTCCTCGGCGGCGAGGGACGGGTCCTGGACATCGGCCGGGCCTCCCGGGTCTTTCCGCCGCACATCCGCAAGGCCCTCACCGCCCGTGACCGGGGCTGCGCCTTCCCCGGCTGCACCATCCCCGCGCCCTGGTGCGAGGCCCACCACATCGACTACTGGTCCCGCGGCGGCACCACCGGAACGGAGAACGGAACCCTGCTCTGCTCCCATCACCACCACGTGATCCACAAGGAACACTGGAGAATCCGGCTCAAATCCGGGATCCCCTGGTTCATCCCGCCACCCCACCTCGACCCCCGCCAACACCCCAGACGCAACCACTACTTCCGCCCCACAGATCCGGTGGCCGCCGCGAGACAGGCCGCCGCGAGACAAGACGGCAGCGTGACAGGGTGCCGCGAGACAAGGGGCTGTAAGTAGGAGATGACGGCAGCGGGACAGGTGCCGCCGGACAGATTTCCTCAAGAAAAGGCGTCGGAAGAAGGGCGAAGGAAATGGGGGGGGGGCAGCGTGACAGGGTACAGCGGGCAGGCTGCCGTAAGACAACGTGGCGCAGAGCATGGGGTCAACGTGACAGGGTGCTGCGGGACAAGGCACGGCGAATCACGCGGTGACGGTGACGGCGACGGCTGAACGGGCCCGGGACCGTCCGGCTATGGAACCGCCGCAACCACCTTCCGACCTGACGGCCTCATGACAGCCGCGTGAGTGCAGCTCGGGCGGCGACGACTGCGGCCTCGCCGCACCCCAACCTGGCTTCACAACGGCCACACGACTGCGGCCTAGTCAGTGCCCGTCGCACCCCGGACAAACGGCCCGCATCGCCGGCGGCGGTTGGGAAACGCTGCTTCAGTTTCTCAGGTACGTGGGGCATGTGGAGGAGTAACATTCCTTGCGGGGGGCGGGCCTGGAAAGGTAATAGCCATGCTCAAGGACAATCGAGTCGCAGCAGTGCTTCCGGCAGTGGACATCACCCGGGCACGGGATTTCTACCGCGACAAGCTCGGGCTCGAACCCGAGAACGCGGATGCCGATGACAACCTGCAGTACAAGTGCGGCAGCGGAACAGGGTTCTTGCTATACAAAACGCCAAATGCCGGCACGGCCAAGAACACGCAGATCGGCTGGGAAGTCGACGACCTGCCGGCCGCCGTTGCGGAGCTCCGCGCCAAGGGAATCGTCTTCGAGGAATACGACTTCCCAGGACTAAAAACCGAGGACGGCATTGCCGCTTTTCCGGATGGGAGCTCGGCGGCGTGGTTCTTGGACACCGAAGGCAACATCCTGAGCATTAACAGAATGGGCTAGGTGTTGCCCACCGGGCTCGGGCAGGAGCTCGCGGGGACTTAAGCTGCGGAAACGGTTCCGGCACGCCACGACCGGAAACGGACCTAGAGGCCCAGTCCCAAAGTGATTCCCAGTCGCCACACCAGCACCTAGAGCCCGAACACAAAGCCCGGCCGGATCGCGAAAGCCCTTCCGGCCGGGCTTTGTGCGTCCCGGGGCTTCAACCCGGGGCTTCAACCCGGGCTTTGTGCGTCCCGGGCCTACGGGTCGGTGCCGGCTTCCGGTTCCTCTGACCACGCCATGCTGGGGCCGATCGCGTCGATCGCCTGGGACAGCGGGATTCCGGAGCCGTCGCGGCGGCCATGCTCGCCGGGGAGTGAGCGCGCCACGCCGGCCAGGGAGGAAGCCTTGGCCGGACCGTGGCCGGCCCAGCCGAGGAGCAGTGTGTCCTCGCCCTTGAGGAAGCGGTGGGCCCGCACCCCGGCAGTGGCCCGGCCCTTGATCGGGTATTCGGCCAGCGCGGTGACCTTCGCAGCCCCGGGGGCCGTGCCCGGCAGGGCGCCGTCCGTCCCTGCGATGGTCACGACGACGGCGGCGGTGTCAGCGGGGCTGGCGGTCCCGAAGAACATCACCCGGTCCCCGGCGGCCAGCTTGATCCCGGCCATGCCGCCTGCGGTCCGGCCCTGCGGGCGGACGGCGGAGGCACTGAACCGCAGCAGCTGGGCCTGGCGCGTGATGAAGACGAGGTCGTCGTCGTCGGACGCGGCCGGTGCAACGCCAACCACGGTGTCCTTGTCCTTGAGCGCGATCACTTCCCAGTCCTCGCGGTTCAGCGGATAGTCCGGCTGCACCCGCTTGACCACGCCCTGCGCGGTTCCTATTGCGAGGACCTGGTCCAGCGGCGCGAAGGCCACCAGCGACTCGCCCTTCAGCAGCGTGATGAAATCCTTGGCCGCAACGCCGCCGGCCATATTCGGCGTGCCCGAGGTCGGCGGCAGCACAGGCATGTCCATGACCTGCAGGCGCAGCATGCGGCCCTGCGAGGTCACGGCTGCGATCTCGCCGCGGGCGGTGGTCTTGACCACCGAGGAGAAGACATCATGCCGGGTTCGCGGTCCAGCCTCGGCCAGGCTGTCCTGGTTGGCGGTGCGGGCGATCTGCCCGGACACGGTGAGGATGGCCCAGCAAGGATCGTCCGCGATCTCGAGGGCAAGCGGTGCGGCTTTGCCCTTGGCGCCGTTGGCTGCGCCCATTGCGGCTGCCACCGTGGGGGAGACGGCCTCCGATTCCAGCAGCACGGTCCGGCGCGGTGTGCCGTACTTCTCCGCGATCTCGCCGAGTTCGTCCGACACGAGGGCGCGGAGCAGCACGGGGGAGCCCAGGATGGCCTCGAGTTCCGCGATCTCCCGCCGGAGCTCCTCCTGCTCCTTCTCCAGCTCGACCCGGGAATATTTGGTCAGCTGCCGGAGACGCAGCTCCAGGATGTAGTTGGCCTGGATCTCGGTGAGATCGTAGATCGACATCAGCCGGGTCCGGGCCGCGGCAACCTCGTCGGAGGACCGGATGATCTGGATGACCTCGTCGATGTCCACGATCGCGACCAGCAGGCCCTCGACCAGGTGCAGGCGGTCCTTCTTCTTGCCCAGCCGGAAGGCCGTGCGGCGCCGGACGACATTGATCCGGTGGTCCACGTAGACCGTGAGCAGCTGGAGCAGCCCGAGTGTCTGCGGCTGGCCGTCGACGAGGGTGACGTTGTTGATGCCGAAGGAGTCTTCCATCGGGGTGAAGCGGTAAAGCTGCTGGAGCACGGCAGTGGGATTGAAGCCGTTCTTGAGCTCGATGACCAGACGCAGGCCGTGCTTGCGGTCCGTGAGGTCCACGACGTCGCTGATGCCGGTGAGCTTCTTGCCGTTGACGGCGTCCTTGATTTTCTCGATCACCTTCTCCGGCCCCACCATGTATGGCAGTTCCGTGACCACAAGGCCGGTGCGGCGGGCCGATAGCTGCTCGATGTCCACCTTCGCCCGGGTCTTGAAGGAGCCGCGGCCGGTGGCATAGGCGTCGCGGATGCCGTCCAGGCCCACGATCCGGCCGCCGGTAGGCAGGTCCGGGCCGGGGACGAAGCGCATAATGTCGTCAAGCGTGGCGTCCGGGTTATCGATCAGGTGCCGGGCGGCGGCGATGACTTCCACGAGGTTGTGCGGGGCCATGTTGGTGGCCATGCCGACGGCGATACCCGTGGCGCCGTTGACCAGCAGGTTCGGGAACGCGGCCGGCAGCACCTCCGGCTGGGTCAGCTGGTTGTCGTAGTTGGGAACGAAGTCGACGACGTCCTCGTCGAGGTGGTCCGTGAGGGTCAGGGCCGCGGCGGCCAGCCGGGCTTCCGTATAGCGGGGGGCGGCGGGGCCGTCGTCGAGCGAGCCGAAGTTACCGTGCCCGTCGATCAGCGGCAGCCGCAGGGAGAAGTCCTGGGCCATGCGCACCATGGCGTCGTAGATTGCGGCGTCCCCGTGCGGGTGCAGCTTGCCCATGACCTCACCCACCACGCGGGCGCTCTTGACGTGGCCGCGGTCCGGGCGCAGCCCCATGTCGGACATCATGTAGAGAATGCGCCGCTGTACGGGCTTCAACCCGTCGCGGGCATCCGGGAGGGCACGCGAGTAGATCACCGAATAGGCGTACTCGAGGAACGAGCCTTCCATCTCGGACGTGACATCGATATCGACGATGTTCTCGGTGAAATCCTGATTGGCTTCCCCTGCCGGGGGCGTGGTTTGGCGGCGTGCCATAAGGCTGGTGGATCCTTCTGAGGGGTGCTGAACGGGTTCTACGTAAGTTTATGACTAGGCTAAGCCTATGGTGGATCAGCCGGCGGACGGCGTATATCCGGAATATTGGGAAGCCGATGTTGTCCTGCGCGACGGCGGCACAGCGCATGTGCGCCCCATCCACCCCTCCGATGCAGATGCGGTCCAGGCCTTCCACGTGGGCCAGTCCCAGAAGTCCATCTACATGCGCTTCTTCGCCTTCAAATCCAAGCTTTCCAGCAAGGAACTCAAACGCTTCACCGAGGTGGACTTCAAGGACCGGGTGGCCCTCGTGATCACAATCGGCGGCGAAATCCTGGGCATCGGCCGCTATGACCGGCTCGATGACCCTGCGGAGGCCGAAGTCGCCTTCAACATCGCCGACGCCCACCAGGGCCGCGGCATCGGCTCGATCCTACTCGAACACCTCGCCGCCGCCGCCCGCGAAAACGGGATCCGCAAATTCAGCGCCGAAGTGCTCCCGGAGAACCGCAAGATGCTCATGGTCTTCTCCGATGCCGGCTATGACGTCAAACGGCACTTCGACGACGGCGTGATCAGCCTTGAGTTCAACATCGACCCCACCGACAAGTCCCGCGCCGTGATGGAATCCCGGGAGCACCGCGCCGAGGCCCGCAGTATCCAGGAACTGCTCGCCCCGTCCTCCGTGGCCGTGATCGGAGCCAGCCGCAAATGGGGCACCGTGGGCTACCAACTCCTCGAGCACGTCATCGAAGGCGGGTTCAGCGGTCCGGTCTATGCAATCAACCCCGAGGCCCTGGAACTCGCCGGCATGCTCTCCTTCGCCCGGCTCGCCGAGGTCCCCGGCCCGGTCACCCTCGCCATCATCTCGGTCCCGTACGACGAGGTCCCTAAGGTGGTCGAGGAATGCGCCGCCGCCGGCGTCAAGGGGATCGTGGTAGCCACCGCCGGGTACGCGGACGACGGCGAACGCGGCCTTGCGCGCCAGCGCGAGCTGGTGCGGCAGGCCCGCGCCAACGGGATGCGCGTGATCGGCCCGGCGTCGCTTGGCATCGTGAACACCAACCCGGCCGTGTCCCTCAACGCCTCTATGGCGCCGGCCTTGGCCCGCCGCGGCGGCCTGGGGCTGTTCAGCCAGTCCGCCGCGATCGGCGTCTCCCTCTACGCCGCCTCCAGCCGCCGACGCGTGGGCATCTCGACCTTCCTCTCCGCCGGCAACCGGGCGGACGTCTCCGGCAACGACATGATGCAGTACTGGGAGGACGACGCCGACACCACGGCGGTGGGCCTGTACCTGGAATCGATCGGCAATCCGCGCAAGTTCTCCCGGCTGGCCCGCCGCCTGGCCCGGACCAAGCCCGTGATCGTGGCCAAGTCCGATGCCATGGGCCTGAACCTCCCGCCCGGGCACGCCGTCCGCACCACCCAGGCGCCCCCGGAGGCGCTGGACGCCATGATGCGCCAGGCCGGCGTGATCCGGGTCGAGACTATCGAAGAGCTCATGGACGTGGCCCAGATCGTGTCGAGCCAGCCGCTGCCCAAGGGCGCCGGGATCGCCGTTTTCAGCAACTCGCGCGCCCTCGGCAAGGTGGTCGCGGACAGTGCCGCCCGCCAGGGGCTCGGGGTGGAGCGGATCGTTGCCGACGTCGACCTCGAATCCGGCATGTCCCGGGCGCTGCCAGCCCTGCGGCGGAGCCTGCAGGAAACCCTCACCCCGGACACTGTGCATGCGGCGGTGGTGGCGCTGCTTCCTGCGCGCGGTCTCACCGTCGAAAAGATCGCCGGCGTGCTGGCCGAATGTTCCGCTGCGGCCGGCAAGCCGGTGGTTGCTGCCTTTAGCGGAATACTTGACCCCTCCATTTACGTGGAAGGCATGGTCGGTGCGGAACCGGAACAGCCACATCAACCCAGGCTTGCTCCACCTGTTCCCTGCTACTCCAACCCGGGGGCGGCGGTGGCGGCCCTGGCCGCCGTCGTGCGTTACGCCCAGTGGCTGGACCGGGATCAGGGCCTGTTCGTGGAACCCGAAGGTTGCCACCCGGAGGCTGCCCGGGCGGACCTGGAGCTGCTGCTGGGCAATGTGGGCGGCGAGCAGCTGGTCCGACTGGACCAGGGCACGGCCGCGCGGCTGCTGGGCCACTACGGCATCCGGCTGGTTCCGTCCGTCGGGTTCGAGACGGCGGAAGAGGCCGTGGCAGCGGCGGAGCAGCTCGGCTGGCCCGTCGCTCTGAAGACCACCGATCCCGCGCTGCGGCACCGGCTGGACCTGGGAGGTGTGCGGCTGCACATCCAGGACGCTGATTCGCTGCGGCGCAACGTACTGGAGATGCGCAAGTCGCTGGAGCGGTACGGCTCCCCGTCCCTCGAAGTGCAGACAATGGTGCCCGTGGGGCAGGCGTGCACATTCCGTGCCATTGAAGATCCTCTGCTGGGGCCCGTGATCTCCTTCGGCCTGGCCGGCGACGCCGTGAACTTGCTCGATGACTGGGCCCACCGCGTGCCGCCGCTCTCCGGCTCCGACGTCCAGGACTTCATCCGGGCGCCCCGGGCGTCGCGGAAACTCTTCGGGTATCAGGGCCTGCCCGCCGTAGACGTCGCGACCCTGGAAGACCTCGCCGCCCGCCTCACCAGGCTGAAGGACAACCATCCGGAGATCGCGCTGGTGCACTTCAATCCCGTCCTCGCCGGGCCCGACGGCGCCTCGATCCTTGCCGCCGACGTCAGGATCGCGAACGCCGCCCAGCGGACAGACAGTGCGCGCCGGGCGATGCGCAGCTAGGCCCCCGCTTGCCGGTGCGGCCCCGCCGGGGGCGCCGGCCCCGCCGGCCGGCCCAGCCGACGTCGGCGTCCGTGGCCGGCAGTTAGCAAGTCCCCTGCCGATCTGTGAAAATGGAGACTATGAGCTCCCAGCCTCCGACACCCAAGCCCCTGGCGACCGCCCCCGCACGCCAGACCGCGCACCACCACGGCCTCCATGACCACAGTGCGCAGGGCCAGAGCTTGGAAGGGTCCCTCCAGCAGGCCGGATTCTACCCCCGGCTCGTGGCTGACGTCGTCGCCGATGCCCTGGACGGCCGCGACTGCGTGGCCCACCTGGTTCATCTCGAGACCCACTTTGACCGTGCCGAGGTCCGCCGCCACATCACTGTCCTGGTGTTGACCGATGACATGCTGGTCATCACCCATGTCGATGACCAGCAGCTCGACGACGCCGGTGAGCAGACCGTCGCCCAGGTGTCCACCGAGTCCGTCCCGGTGACCCAGATCCGCTCGGTGGTCCTGAGCTATGTCTATGCCCAGCCGCAGGACTACAAGCCCTCTGACCCTGTCCGGGAGCTGACGCTGTCCATCGCGTGGTCCGGCGGCCAGCGCCTCGACATGGGGCCGGCCAGCTGCGGGGATCCGCAGTGCGAGGCCGATCACGGCTACAGCGGCACCATCGCCCAGGAAGACATCGTCCTGCGGATCAGCGCCGAAGCGGACGGCCTGCAGGCCGTGCAGGACGCCAAGCTGTTCGCCCGGGCCTTGCGTGCCGTGAACACCGGCTCCGCGGCCCCGGTCCCGCACAACGGTCCCGGCCTGCCGCCCCGACCGCGGATGGGTGTGTTTGGAAACCGCCTCAGCCGCGGCCACCAACGCTGACATGGCTCGCGTCCGTCAGCCAGAACCCGCCCAAGATCAGCTGCCAGATCCGGTGCTAAGACCCTCCCCGGCCGCCACCGGTGTTGCCTTGCCCGTCCCACTGGCCTCCGGCGCCGGCCCATCCCCGCTCCCGGCTGCCCCGGCGTTCGGACAGCGGTCCATCGCCGAGGTAATGACCAGCGCAGCGGCAAGCCTGGGCGTCCCCGGATTCGAGAACAAACTGAATCTTCCGGCCGCCAAACGCGTGTGCGTGGTGCTGGCCGACGGACTGGGCCGGAACCTGTTGAAGCAGAAGATCGCCCACACCCCGTTCCTGCGGACGATCCTGCAGGCCGGCCAGGGCCAGGTGCCCGTCTCGCTGGACTCGGCGTTCCCGTCCACCACCGCGGCCTCTCTCGCCAGCTTTGGCACCGGACTGTCGGCGGGCCAGCACGGCATGGTGGGCTACGACGTCCTGGACCCGGATCAGGACCGGGTGGTGAACATGCTGAGCAACTGGGACGCCGGCGTGGACCCGCGGACGTGGCAGCCGTTCCCCACAGTGTTCGAAAGAGCCGCGGAGTACGTCGATGTCACCACCGTCAGCCTCCCGCAGTTCAGCACCTCGGCTATGACCGAGGCAGCGCTCCGCGGGGGCCGTTTCATCACCGGAACCACCTCGCATGCCCGGACCGAAGCGGCCGCCGAGGCCATGGCCAGCGCCGGGCCGTCGCTGATGTACTTCTACGTCAACGAGCTCGACAAGGCCGGGCACCGCCACGGCTGCCAGTCACCCCAATGGGAGCACCAGCTCGAAGAACTCGATGCCACGGTTCGGCGGCTCGGCGCCACGCTGCCCGCCGGGACCACTGTGCTGCTGACGGCGGACCACGGCATGGTGGATGTGCCCGAGTCGCAGCGGATCGATTACTCCGCGGAGCCGGCACTCCTCGCGGGTGTCCGGCACACCGCCGGTGAGCCGCGGATGGTCCATCTGTACCTCGAGGATGGAAGGGACGACGCCGCCCGCGCCCGCCTGCTGGCAAACTGGCGGTCCCGTTTCGGGGACAGAATATGGGCTTTCACTCGTGAGGAAGCGATCGTAGGCGGGCTGTTCGGTGATGTGCGGCCCGAGGCCGCCTTGCGAATCGGTGACATCATGATCGCGGCCCGGGACTCGCTGGCGCTCTACGATACGCGCAGAGTCCGGCCTACTGCCCTGGAGGTGGTGGGGCAACACGGGTCCCTGACGAAAGCCGAGCGGGAAGTCCCGCTGCTCTACTTCCAGGCTGACGGTAGGAGAGCGCCCCGCCGCTGACGTACCGGGCCTGAAATCATGCCGTAAATTCGAGGCTGAAGCCCTGGACCGACTCGCTGCTGACGCCCACGCGCGTACATTCAAGGCTGATCCTGGCGCCATACGCCTGGGCGTACATTCGAGGCTGATCCTGGCGCCAAACGCTGAGACGATCCGCGCCTGACGCCCGGGGCGCAAATTCCGGCCGAGACTGGCGCCTGCATGCCTGGAACGATCCGCGCCTGACGCCTGGGGCGTATATTCGGGCCGAGACTTGCTCCTGTGTGCCTGAGACGATTCGCGGCTGACGCCTGGGGCGTAAATTCGGGCCGAGACTGGCTCCTGTATGCCTGAACGCTCCGCGGCTGGATGACCGTTTTCCCGGCTGTTCTCCGCCGTTCCCGGGTGTGCGTACTGGCGCTCCTGCGATTGCTCTTACTGGTCGTTGCGGGTTCCGAAGACGATTTCGTCCCAGCTTGGAACGCTTGACCGCTTCGGTTTGGTGGGCTGGCGCTCTGGCTGCTCGGAGCCTGCGTCGTTCCGGCTGGCACCGTGTGACTCGCGGTGCTGCCGCCGGGACGATCCGCCGCCGATCAATTCATCCAAGCCCGGGCTGGCGGTGGGGGATTTGCCCGCCGGGCGCAGTTGCGAGGCCGCGATGGTGACTTCCCGAGTCTCGGTACTGACGCCGTCGTGCAGTTTCAGCGCATCGTCCTCCTCCGGGAGGCGCGGTGCGAGGGTCAGCCGGGAAAGCATTGACGGCCTGCCGTCGCGGCGTCGCGTGAAGGCATCGGTTTCCGGGGCTGCGGCCTCCAGGGCCGGAACCTCCCGGTGCCCTGTCTCTGATGTGCCGGAGTCGGATTCGGCGGGGTCGGCTTCGGCAGAGTCGGGATCGTCAGTGTCCGGATCCGCAGCGGCTTCGGCGAGGGACTCCGGTTCCGCCGCTTGTGGAACCTCGGGCACCTCTGCCGGACGGGGGTGGGCCGCGGGAACGCCGGTGGTCAGGAGCGTGGCCAGGGCGTCGTCCGCGTCCTCGTCCACGCCGATCCGCTGTCCGCGGCGGGACCGCAGCATGTCCAGCAGCCCGTCGGCGTCCTGTTCCTGGTGGATCCGGTCCTGCTGAAGCAGCATCTGGTGGATAATGCTGTGCTGGCCGGTCGCCGTGCGGGCCCCGGCCTCGGCGTCGGTTTCGAAGTCGAAGGGCCGGTCGGAGACGGCCGTAAGGCGCCGCGTCGGCACGGGGCCTTCCAGCGGCTCAAGTTCGCTCAGCTGCTGGGCCCAGCGGTTGGCGTTCTGCAGGGACTTCCGGGCGGGGTGGAACGTCCACATGGCCGGCGGCTCCTCGCCGATCCCGGCGGGGCCGCCGGGCTTGGGCTCGAAGCGGGCCACCACGTTCCAGCTGCCGTCGGGACGTCGCCAGGAATCCCACTCCAGTGTTGAGGGTTCGACGCCGTAAGCCCTGAGGCGGTGTTCCACCATGTCGCTGAGGGACGCCGGGTTTTCACCGAACACGGACCGGTAGACGTCCTGGCCCGGGGCGGGGGAGGCTACCTCCACCTTGCGTGCCTGCTGGGCGATGTACTCGCGTTCGGCCAGGACGGGGCCCTCATAGCGCTGGACTTTCTCCAGCGGAATTCCGGACAGCTCCGCCACTTCGGCGGCGGTGGCCCCGTTGCGAATCCTGGTCTGGATGTCGCGCGGAGACATGGCAATAGGGGGCGCGGCCGCGCTGGACGCGGTCTTCGCCGACATCCGGCTGGCTGCCACCCTCAGTGCTTCATCGATCGGCAGCTGGAACATCTCGCCGCCGGTGCCACTCAACAGGAGATGCTCTCCGTCGTCGTGGACGCCTACAAGCCGTAGATCCTGCATACAAATCCTCCACCCTGGCATTACTAACAATCGAAACTCTGCCACCAGCGGGACACAATTCGGGTTAGGACGGCTGGCGCGCCGTGATTTTCCGCGAATTTCCGCGACATTCCGCCGAATTTGGCCGGTCTGCGAAAGAGATCGTGGAGAGGAGACCGGCGGCCTCTGGCATTCGGGAGGCGCTTAAGCAAAAATGACCCGACACCGGGCACAAAAACCGCATGTCCGGCGTTGTCAACGGTGAACCGCTCCCGGAGCCCAGGGTTACCATCCCGGCGGGCCATCCTGGAACGGCGAATCAACCGAACGAATGCGGAGTGTGAGCAACAAATAATGGCGACTGATTACGATGCGCCGCGCAAGACTGAAGAGGACCTCAGCGAGGATTCGATTGAGGCTCTGAAGACGCGGCGTACGGAGAAGCCTTCCGCCGTGGTGGATGAAGATGAGTCCGACCTTGCCGAAGGCTACGAACTCCCCGGCGCTGACCTGTCCGGGGAGGAACTGCTGGTCCGGGTCCTGCCCGCCCAGGCAGACGAATTCACCTGTGCCTCCTGCTTCCTCGTCCGCCACCGTTCGCAGATTGCCCGCGAAAGAGACGGTCTTAAGTACTGCAAGGATTGCGAGGGCTAGGCAGGCGGCGGCCCTGACTATGAAACCCGGCGGTTTGGAGGCGGAGAGGAAACAGGCCGGAACCGGGAACCCGACGGCGAGGAACTACGAGTTGAGCGCGGCGATCAGTTGCTCCGGGTGTCGGGTGGACGTGAGCCAGTACGGGGTACGATCCGAGGGGTCCTCGATCTCGATCCGGACCACCGGGTCCACCCAGCCGCGGATACACAAGAACGCCAGCCCGTTGAGCCGCGTGCCCCGTTCCGCCGTCGCCTCCTTGCCGCGAAACGCCGTGACCTTGCCCAGGAACCCGCGTTCAATCGTGGCCCTGCCCACCTTCAGGGTGGTCCTGGTGACAGTGATGGACGGCGTGGACAGCACCAGCAGCACGGAGATGACTGCGAAGATCACGATCGCCGCGGTAATGCCGGCCCAGATGCTGATGGGCGCCAACATGAGGATCCCTGCGCTGGAGAACAACGCCGACACCAGCCAGATCCAGAAGTTCGGCCAGAGCTTCTCGGCATAAAGGACAGTGGAGTCGCTCGGGGCGCTCTTCGGGGCAGGCGCAGCTGCGCTGGATTCGGGCATAAGCACAGCTTTTCATCTTTCCCTGGCTATTTCATCTCGGCTCCGGTCCGGCTTCAGCGCCGCGCTAAGCCCGCCGCAATCCCGCTGCAATCCCGCGGGCGGCGGGCGCGGGCAGGCCGGTGGCGGCTAGGACGAAGTTCCGTGCGGGCGTTAGAGTGAGGGACTGTGACTGAAGAAAAAACCGCCGTCGCCAGTGCCGCATTGACGGCCAGCGACGCAGCCTACGGAACGCCCACCTTGACGGTACAGCTGAAAATGCTCGACGACGGGCTTGAACCGCCGTCGTACGCGCACCCTGGCGACGCCGGCGCCGACCTTCGCGCCCGCGAGGACGTGGTCCTCGCACCGGGGGAGCGCCGCCTCGTTCCCACCGGCGTCTCGATTGCGCTCCCGGATGGCTTCGTTGCGCTGATCCACCCCAGGTCCGGCCTCGCCACCAAGCACGGACTGACGGTTGTGAACGCTCCGGGCACGGTGGACGCTGGCTACCGCGGAGAAATCGCGGTGACACTGCTCAATACGGACCGGGACGAGGCGATCGAGCTCCGTCGCGGCGATAGAATTGCACAAATGGTCATTCAGCGTGTGGAGTATGCCAGGTTCCTCCCGGTCGAGGAGCTCGACGGCTCGGTTCGCGGCGGTGGCGGCTTCGGCTCCACCGGCGGTTTCGGCGGACCGGCCTGATCGCAGGCCCGGCCTGGCCACGCGAGCATTTCGGGATTTTGCAGGGCCGCACGGGCACTGAAGCAACGCAGACATTGAAGCAATACGGGCACGGAAGCAACACAGGCGCTGAGGCAACATCAGCGGTGCAGGGAACAATGAGCAGGCGGCCGCAGGGTAGCGGGCGGCCACGCGGACAGGCGCCAGGATGGCGCCGGGCGGCGGCACAGGATCACAACTGAAGGAGACACCCCATGGTTTTTGGGCGCGGCAAGAAAGCCAAGCAGGAGCAGCCGATGGAGCCGGACGAGGCCACGGATGCTGCTATTGACGCCGCCGCGACGCCGGCCGGGAACGCAGCCAAGAGCGGCCGGGCCGCGACTGGCCCCTTCGACGTCTCGGAAATCGACGACCAGGACGGGTATGTGGACCTCGGCGCGCTGCTGATCGCACCCCGCGAGGGACTCCAGCTCCGCCTTGAAGTTGAAGAGGCGAGCCAGCGCGTCGTCGCCGTCACCATGGACCTGGAGGGCTCGAGCCTGCAGCTGCAGGCCTTCGCCGCACCCCGTTCCGAGGGTCTGTGGGATGAAATCCGTGAGCAGATCGGCCAGTCGGTCGGCAGCCAGGGCGGCCAGGTCGAGGAGGTCGAGGGCAGCTTCGGCACCGAGCTCGTGGCAAAGCTCCCCGCCGGCGGTGGGGACGGCAGCCAGGGGTACCGCGTGGCCCGCTTCATCGGCGTCGACGGCCCGCGCTGGTTCCTCCGCGGCGTCTTCGGCGGCGAAGCGGCACTGGACCGCGACGCCGCGGCCCGGCTGGAAGGGCTTTTCCGGCAGATCGTCGTGGTCCGCGGCGAGAACCCGATGCCGCCGCGTGATCTGCTGCAGCTGCGCCTGCCCAAGGACACCACACCCGCCCCGTCGCCGCAGGCGGCCCCCGAATTCGAACAGCCCGAACGCGGACCGGAGATAACCCAGATTGGCTGATGCCGCCGGCAGGAAAGCCGCCGCCGCTATGTCGGTCCGGGACCTGCCGGACCGCGGGCGGGTGCTGTGCCACGGCTTCATCGAGTCCGTCACATACGTGCCCACCACCCAGGTGGCGTCCTTCATCGCGATCTTGATTGATCACGATACCCCCGCTCCCATCACCCGCCTCCTGCCCTTTGGTGCCCAGGGCGGCAAGAGCCAGGGCGGCAAAGCTGCCGGAACGGCCAACAGCCTGGCCGCCAACGGCGTGGCCACGCACAAGGTGAGTCCCAGCGCGCAGCGCCAGCGGCCCGCCGGTCCCAAGGAGCGGCTGCGCGTCGTGTGGCTGGGCCGGCGCCGGATCCCCGGCGTCGACGCCGGAACGGAGCTCAGGCTCGAGGGCATGGTCACCATGCGCGACGGGCTACCCACGATCTTCAATCCCCGCTACGAAATACTCTCCCGCCAGGAGGAGCAATGACCTTGCCCGAACACCCCGAGCGGGCCCGCCCGGAGCGGGCACAACAGGACCAGACACAACAGGACCGGTCACAACAGGACCGGACCCAGCAGGAAATTGGCCAACAGGAACCGCGGGAAACCGCGGGCGGTAACCGGGACATGTCCCCACCTGTTACTCCGCAGCCCTCCCAGCCCACTGTCTCCCAGCCAGGCGTCTCCCAGCTTGCCGAGGACTATGCGGCCAAGGCCGGTCTGCACCGGTCGAGCAATGGCAACATCGACGTGCTCAAGAGCGCCGGCGGCATCCAGGGCATCGCCGAGAGCATCCTGCCGGGCCTCGTCTTCCTGATTGCCTTCACCATCGACAGGGAAAACCTGACCCTGGCCGTCATCGCCGCCCTGACGGTGGCCGCCGTCTTCACCGTGGCACGGCTGGTGCAGCGCAAACCGCTGACGCAGGCGCTGGCCGGCTTCATCGGCGTCGGACTCTCCGCCTGGCTTGCCACCTCGACCGGCAAGGCAGAGAACTTCTACGTGCTGGGGTTCTTCACCAACCTCGGCTACATCCTGGCCATGTCCATCTCCGTGGCCGTGCGCTGGCCGATCGCCGGACTGCTCTTCGGCTTCATCCGCAACGAGGGCCTGGAATGGCGCAAGGACCCGAAGCGGGTCAGGGCCTACAGCATCGGCACCTGGGTGATCGTTGCCGTGCTGGTCCTGCGGCTTGTGGTGCAGGTGCCGCTGTACTTCATGGGGGAGCAGGGCCTGGCCGCCCTTGCCACCACCCGGCTCCTCATGGGCGCCCCGCTCTACATCCTGGGCATCTGGATTGCCTGGCTGCTCACCCGGCCGGTCCCGGTGCCCGCCGGCGCCAAAGAGCCCAGCTGACCCGATGCTCTATCAGATATGGCCGTTCCCAGCCCGCGGGATCATGCGGTGATCGCAACACCTGATCATTGAAGGGTGTCGATTGCCGTGGTGAAATTCTCGAGTCGTTTGGTGGCTGAGGTTGTTCAG